>JANOCB010000070.1:0-56642 GCA_031411975.1 Gemmatimonadaceae bacterium | reverse complement strand
TGGCAGACCTGATCAGCAACACGATCGGTGCGGCAATCGGCGCCGTCTTCGCGCGGTATTTCGCAGTGCTGCTGTCACCGGAGCCGGAAACGGCCCGGATGCTGCGCGCGGGCTGGATCGTTGCCTGCGGCCTGATGCTGTTCGGATCAGCGACCGCGATGTCGCCGGCACTGCCTGTGCAAGCCGATCGATCGGTCACCGCCAGCCCACTTCCGTTCACACCGGGGTATGGGTGGTTCGCGGCCGCGGCGCGTGAGGCGCAGGTCAACGGTGTGGCTGTCGCGCACGCCGGCAGCGGGCCGGTGATCGTGGCCGCGCCACGCACCGTGCGGAACGAGGCCACGGTGACGGTGCAGGGACAGGACGAACGTCGCCACGCGGTGCCGATCGTGTTCGTGCACGATCCGTCGATGATGACGATCGATCCCACCGTCACCCGTGCGCACCTGCTGCTGGCGCAGGTTGGGCCCGATGTCTCGCTCTCGTCGTATCTGGTGGCGGCGCGCTGGGGGCTCTGCACGCCATCACTCGTGAGCGCCGGTGCCTTCAGCCGGGGCGGGAAGGGTAGCGTGCAGCTGCGTGGCAGCGTCGCGTCGGATGTCTGGTCGGTGCAGTGGTTCGACACCGCATCACCAGCGAGCGTTCATGCCACCGTGATGCAACTGTCGCCGGCACTGGGCTGGACGCTGCTGCAGACCGTGGTGCCGGCCAGTGCGGTGAGTGCGCCGATGCTCTCGGTGCTGTGGCTCACCCTCTGGTTCGCGCCGCTCGGTTACTGGATGCCGGTGCGCACGCCAACCCGCGCGGCACGCGTGATGGGTGCGGTCATGGTCGTGACCATCGTCTTGCTTGCCATCGGGATCGGAGCGGCACGCGCCGTCGGCACCGCGCCGCTGTCACTGCTGGCGAGCGGATGGTGTCTGCTGGCGAGTGCCGGCGGCGCGATCACGCGCTTGACGATGCGGCATGGTGGCCAGCCTCTCGCCTGACGCGCCTGTCACGACTCACGCCGTGTTCAGGTTGTAGCGCATGATCGAAGCGTGCCGACCACCTTTTTCCCGTTCCAGCGAGTAGACGTCACCAACCGGGCCGGTGCGTGCGGCGAGTACGGCATCGAGCAGCGTGTGCTCGTCTGCCGTGAGTGTGAGGGTGACGGCGGCGAGCGTCGGGCCGAGGTGTGCGGTGCTGCGCGCACCGACGATGGCCGCGGCAACGGCGGGCTGGTCGAGCACGTGACGGATGGCGATCGCACCGATGGTCGTGCCATGTGCCGTCGCAATCGTCTGCAGCGCCTGCAGCAGGCGCTGGAAGAGCGCCCAGCCACCCACGTCGTCGATGATCAGCTTGTACTTGACCAGCGACCGGTTTTCGAGTGGCTGCACCGGTTCCGGTACCCCCAGCCAGCGCTCGTGCAGAAATCCCCCCGCCAGCGCGCCATAACAGAGCAGCCCGACGCCACGTGCGAGGCAGAGCGCCGACATGTCGCGGAGTGCGCGGGCATCGAGCACCGACACCTGCACCTGATGCGACACCAGCGGCACACCGGCATCGAGCATCGCGGCGATAAGCGGCGTATCGAAGTTGGTGGCGCCGAGATGGTGAATCTTGCCGGCACGCTGGATGTCGCGCAGATGCAGGGCCGCGTCAAGCGCACCGGGAATGTCGTAGTCCCACCAGTGGAATTGCACGAGGTCGAGGCGCTCCACGCCGAGTCGGCGGAGTGAACGGTCGATGGTCACTTCGATGTCGGCACGGGTGAGCGTGGGCAGCTTGTCGAGATCGGGCACACACTTGGTGTGCACGCGGATCGGTGGCACATCACTGCCGCGCGCGCGTTTCCACTCACCGATGAACCGGCCGATGAGTTCTTCCACGCCGGTGTAGATGTCGGCGCAGTCGAATGCGGTGACGCCGGCGTCGGCGAAGGCCATCATGTCGGCGATGGCAGCATCCGCCACCACGGCGCCATGACCGCCCGCGAGCTGCCACCCGCCCTTGATCAGTCGGGGGATCGTGTAGTCGGGCGCGAGGGCCACCTGCGGCAGCGCGGTCATGCGTGGGAGTCTGGTGTGGGCGGCAGCGGCACGAGCGTCACGTCGGCGTGCCGGAAGGTGGTGGTCCCGGTTCGCGTGATGCGGAAACGGCCACCGCAGTGGGGATCGGGACAGGCGATGTCGGCGTCGGTGGTCATCCAGTCGTTGCGATGTGTGGGGCGCTGCTTGGCGGGGAGCAGCGGCAGCAGGGCCGCCAGCGGGTAGAGCGGAAAGCTCTGGCCGTGCGGGAATCGCAGGTTCTCGCCGACGAGTTCGAACCAGTCGCCGGCCGCATGATTGCAGACCATCGGTCGGTCGGTGGCGATGACCTCGATTCGCAGGTCGAACAGCGTGAAGGCGTCGTCCGGTGGCGGTGCGTCTGGCGCAGGGGCGGGTGGCATGGCGCGAACGATAGCCGACCGCGAGTTTCCCCGTCCACATGTCCACGACCACGCCCTCCGCCGCCGCTGCCGCACCACTGGCCTTTCATGGCGGTGTGCTGGGCGCCCTGGCACCGTTCGCCGCCTTCCTCGCCGGCGTCGCCGCGCTGGCGTCGGCCGGTGCCCCCGATGAGAAGGGGTTCTGGCCGGTCCTCCTCGGGGCGCTGATGCTCGGGCTGCTGCTGGCACGTGATCGGGCCCGGTACTGTGACGCGATGCTCGATGGCATGAGCCAGCGTTTGGTGATGATCATGCTGTGCGCCTGGCTGTTTGCCGGGGTGCTCGGCACGGTGATCGGTGCCAGCGGCTTCGTGGCGGCGCTGGCACAGCTTGCGGAGCGCATGGGGCTCACCGGTGGCGCCTACGTTGCGGCGGCCTTCGTGATCTGTGCGCTGGTCTCCACCGCGACCGGCACCAGTTTCGGAACGATCCTGGTGGCGGGGCCGCTGCTGTATCCGGCCGGCGGGCCCGTGGCGGCGGTGCCAGCGGTGCTGATGGGTGCCATTCTCGCAGGCGCAACGTTCGGCGATTCGATCTCACCCGTGTCGGACACCACCATCGCGTCGAGCGGTTCGCAGGACGCCGACATCGGCGGCACGGTGCGCAGCCGGCTGCGGTACGTGCTGCCGGCGGGACTGCTGGCACTCGTCGTCTCGGCGGCGATGGGTGGGCGTACGGCACCGCCGACCGTGCACTACGACGGAAGCCTCGTGGTAGAGGCGCAGCCACTCGCACTGGTCATGGCACTGTCTCCGGCGCTCGTGATTCTCATGCTCCTGCGCGGGCGGCATCTCATCGAGTCGCTGCTCACCGGTGCAGCATCCGCGATGGTGCTGGGTGTGATGCTGCAGTTGATCACTCCGTCGGCGCTGCTGCATGTTGCACCGGGGACGTTCGGCGCCACCGGACTGGTGCTGGAGGGCATGCAGCGCGCAATCGGCGTCAGCGTGTTCACGCTGCTGCTGGTCGCGCTGGTGGGGACGCTGCAAGCCACCGATGTACTCGACCGGCTGGTACGCGCTGCGGCAGGGCAGGCAACCAGCGCGCGGATGGGTGAGTGGTGGATCGTCGGCGTGGTCAGTGGTGCCGTGCTGCTCACGACGCACAGTGTCGTCGCGATTCTCGCCACCGGACCATTCGCCCGTCAGACCGGTGAACGCTTCGGCCTGTCGCGCTACCGTCGAGCCAATCTGCTCGATCTGACTGTGTGCACCTGGCCGTTCCTGCTGCCGTGGTTTCTGCCAACCATACTCGCCGCCAGCGCGAGCGCCGGCGCGGAGCGGTTCGGCATGCCGCCGCAGACCGCACTCACGATCGGCATGCACAACACCTACGGATGGGCGCTGGTGCTGGCCGTCCTCGTCGCCGTCATCACCGGCTACGGGCGACGATGGGAGCAGGACGATTCACGCGCAGTTTCGCGGCCACGCGCGCCAGCAATGCCGCCCCGGTGAACGGTTTCTGCAGCAGGTCTCCGGCAGGGACGCCCTGTTCCGGAAGATCGCTGTCGGAGTACCCGGAGATGAACAGGACGGCGATCGCCGGCCAGCGTGCACGGAGATCGGCCGCGAGGTGCACACCACTCCCGCCAGGCATGACGACATCGGTGATGAGCATGGCGATGGTGTGACCATGTGCGTCGAGCAGGTTGCGCGCACGGTGCGCATCAGCTGCGGTGAGGACGGTGTACCCCTCGTCTTCGAGCATGCGGCGGGTGACCTGCCGCACGTCGGCTTCATCCTCCACCAGCAGGATCGTTTCGCCGTCTGGCCGCGGCAAACCGGCGGGGAGTGTGACGGGTAGCGCCGGCGGCAGCGTCGGGAGAACGACGCTCGCCTGCCGCGGAAGGTAGAGCGTGAACCGGGACCCGCCGCCAGTCGGTGTCTCCACTTCGACGGCGCCGTTGCTCTGCCGCATCATGCCGTATGTGCTGGCGAGCCCGAGCCCGGTGCCCTTGCCGCGCGGCTTGGTCGAAAAGAACGGCTCGAAGATCTGCCCGCGGATCTCGGGTGCGATGCCCGTTCCGCTGTCCTGCACACACAGCGCGACGTAGTTTCCGGCGGGCACGTCCAGCGTCGTTGCCTTCGTGTGATCGAGGGCCACGTTGCGGCCGCTGATCACGATCACGCCACCGTCTGGCATCGCATCGCGCGCGTTGGTGACGAGATTCGCGACGGCCTGTTCCAGCTGACTGCGGTCGGCACGCACCGTGCCGAGATCGTGCGGCATCGTGAGCAAGAGCTGACACTGATCGCCGGCGAGACGCTGGAGCAGTCGGTCCATGTCACGGAGCACCTCATCCGGTTGCAGCAGTACCGGTGCGATGATCGACTTCCTGCTGAACGCGAGCAGCTGTCGCACGAGTTCTGCCGCCCGTAACGCCGCGCCGTGAATGTCGCTGACCTCTTCATGCCCCGCGGCGCCAGGACGGAGTCTGGCAAGGGCGAACTCACTATTCGCCAGTACGGTCGTCAGCAAGTTGTTGAAATCGTGGGCAATGCCACCGGCCAGCCGACCGATGGCCTCGAGCTTCTGCCCTTCGCGCGCCAGTTCTTCGTATCGCGCGCGACTTTCGGCCTCGGCACGCTGCCGAACGAGCACCGCATTCTCGCGGGCGGCGAGGGTCTGCTTCGTCAGGAAGAGAATGTTCAGCAGGATCGCCGCGGTGAGCAATACCCCAAGCGGAGCGCGGCGATCGGATTCGACGGCCCAGATCAGTACGGCATACACGGAGATCGCGGCAATCGACGGGAGCAGATTCGTCGGATTGACCAACGGCTCGAGCGCCGACGCCGGGCCCGTGCTCGTGCGCCGGGAGAGTCGCTCCGCGCCGAACACGATGGCGACGTACAGCGCCGGTCCGATGGCGGCGACCCAGGCGGTATTGTCAGTGATCGTGTTGCGGAAGTCGAGTTCGACGATCAGATCGACCGTGCACTGCGCGAAGATCGCGATGGCGATGATCGCGAGATCGTTGTGCTGCGCGTTGCCCCCTTGCCGCATGATGAGCCGGCAGAGCAGGGCGAGCAGCAGGATGGAGGTGACCGGATAGGCGACGTTGAATGCCAGCATCGATCGGTCCACGCCCCCCCAGTCGATCGGCGAGATGATGAACGTCCAGATCAGCGCACCAACCGAGAGTATCACGCACGCCACATCCAGTGCGAACTTCCGCACCTCGAGCGTGCCGCTCGGGCCCAGCGGAAAACGCGTCAGCGCCGTGATACCGACCAGATACGCGGCGATGTAGAGCAGATTGGCGATCGAAAAGCGCGGGTCGATGCCCCGCCATGTGTCGAGGGCCCACATCACGTTGCCGACCGCGGTGACCAGGTACATCACACCGAGCAGGCGCAACCCTGAGCGTTCCCCCTCGGCCTGTGTCTCATTGGCCGCCGCGCGGAACAGCCAGTAGGCGCCGCCGAGATTGAGCGGCAGGAACGCGAATGAACCGAGCGTGGAATAGAGATTGGCGGTGCTGCCGTCGCCGAAGCGGCTGGCGACGAGAAGCATCACCGAATACGAGGCAAACCAGAGCCACGCCCGGCCACGAGCGAGACCCCGGTCGCGGATTCCGCGGCCGGACGGGACGTCGTGTGGATCGGGGATGTCGAGAGGAGTGCGAAGCGAGGTCACGACGCCGGGGCGGTCGGAAGCGACTGCCGGAGGAAAGTGGTCTGGTGGCAGCCTCGTGCATCATTGCCACCCTCGCTCGTGGTGTCAACGGAGGCGTCGACCTCGGCTGCGATCGGGACATGGCGGCCGGCCGGGACGGCTGTTTCCTTGCGCGCTGGGTAGCGGCGTGCGGTACACGTGATCCGCGTGCCGACGGACGGACCGACAGCCCGGTTCTCCGGCGTCGTGCACTTCATTTTTTCCGCGGGCAGAGGGTGGTCATGGCGGTGACGACGAAAGCGGTGATTCTTGCGCGCGGCCTCGGCACACGCATGCGGAAAGCCGACACCAGCGCGCACCTCGACGCCACGCAGGCGCAGGTGGCCGACGCGGGGATCAAGGCGATGATTCCCGTCGGACGGCCATTCCTCGACCACGCGATGAGCGCACTCGCGGACGCCGGAATCACCGATGTCTGCCTCGTGATCGGACCGGAGCACGATGCGATCCGGCAGTATTACGCCTCGGTGCCGCTGGAGCGCGTGCGCGTGCACTTCGCGGTGCAGGCCACGCCGAACGGTACGGCGGGCGCCGTGGCGGCGGCCGAAGTCTTCGCCGGACGCGACACCGTATTAGTGATGAATGGTGATAATTATTATCCGGTGGGCGCCTGTCGTGAGCTCGCGGCGGTGGGTGGGTCCGGCGTGGTCGGGTTCGACCTGCCCGGGCTGATCGCCAACAGCAACATCCCCGCCGATCGGGTGCGTGCGTTTGCCCTGCTGCAGCTCGACGCCGACGGCTGTCTCACGTCGATCGTCGAGAAGCCGGATCAGGCCACCTATGACGCGCTGATCGCGCGCTCGCTGGTGAGCATGAATCTCTGGTCGTTCACGCCGGTGATCTACGAGGCATGCCGTCGGGTGCAGCCGAGCCTCCGGAACGAGCTGGAACTCCAGGATGCGGTGCGGATCGCCATGACGGAGCTGGGCGAGCGATTTCAGGTCGTGGTCAGTACGGAAGGGGTGCTCGACCTGTCCACGCGTGGTGACATCGAGAGCGTGACGCGTGTGCTCGAGCAGCGCCCGGTGCATCTCTGATGGCACCACAGGACGTGTTCCGCTCGCTGCTGCACGCTGCGGGATTCAGCGCCGAGACTGCGGCGACCAAGGCGGCGTTCCTGCTGCACTGCGACCGCGCGCTCGATGCCATGGGCGCTGCCCGCGAACCGCGAACGACGGCCTGGGCGCCGGGTCGGATCGAGGTATTCGGCAAGCACACCGATTATGCCGGCGGCCGCTCGTTGCTGACGGCCGTGGACCGTGGGTTCTGCGTGCGTGCGGCGCCGCGCGCCGACAGGCGGATCCGCGTCTGGGGCTTCGATCCGGTGTCCGCTGGCTCGCCCGCCGATGCCACCGTGCGGTGCGAACTGTCGCTGTCACCAGAGGCCACCGCACCCGACGGACACTGGTCGAATTACGTCGCCACGGTCGCACGGCGCGTCGGCGTGAACTTTCCCGACGCGACCACGGGTGTCGATCTGGCCTTCGTGAGCGATCTCCCGCAGGCGGCGGGCGCGAGTTCCTCCACGGCGCTGATGATCAGCGTCTTTCAGTCCATCGCGGCCGTCAATCGACTGGAAGACTCCCTGCCGTGGCGCACGTCCATCAGCACCCGGGAGGATCTCGCCGCGTACCTAGGTGCCATGGAGATGGGTGGCCCCTTTCGTGAACTGGCCGGTCTGCCGGGCGTCGGGACGCTCGGTGGCAGTCAGGACCAGACGGCGATTCTCTGCTCCCAGCCTGGGCATGTGGTCGACTACCGGTGGATGCCGGTGCGACGGGTTGGTGCCTACCGGCTGCCGGACGCGTATCGCTTCGTGATCGGCAACTGCGGGATCGTTGCCGAAAAGAGTGCGGGGGCGCGCGATCGGTACAATCGCGTGTCACTGATGGTGCGCCACCTGCTGGCCTCGTGGAACACGCAGACGGGGCGCGCCGACCGTTCGCTCGCCGCCGCCGTGGAGAGCGACGACCGTGCGGCAGATGCCCTGCGCGCGATGCTCCCGACCATCGCGACCCCGGCGTTCAGCGCCGAGGCGCTGGGGCTGCGACTCGAGCAGTTCCTTCTGGAGACGTACACGCTCATACCTGCGGCAGCTGCGGCGTTTTCGGTGGAGGACTGGCGCGCGCTGTCGGAGGTGACGGCGCGGTCGCAGCAGGCCGCCGACGCGTGGCTGGGCAACCAGATTCCCGAAACCACCGGGCTGGTCCGTCTCGCACGGGAACAGGGGGCAATCGCCGCCTCGGCCTTCGGTGCTGGCTTCGGCGGGAGCGTCTGGGCGCTGCTCCCGGCATCGGCCGTCACGTCGGGGCCGGACGGGTTCGAGACGCGTTGGGCGTCAGCATACCGGCAGGAGTTCCCCGCCGCTGCGCCGCGGGCGATGTTCTTTGCCACCGCAGCCGGGCCCGCCGCCTCGCACTGGGCCGACGACGCCCGATCCTGACCATTTCCGTCATCGTACGCCAATGTCCGAACTTCCGAACGATCCCTCGCGCCGCGACCTGCTGAAGGGTGCCGCGCTTGCCGGTGCCGGCCTCGCACTCGGCGTACCAACGGGTGCGCAAGCCGCAGCCGGACCGGCGCCACTCACGCCGATCGTGCTGCCGCAGCCTGAACGAAAGGCCGCGACGATGCTCGGCGTGCCATTCGCGAAGCACGATGTCGTTCGAGTCGCGATCGTCGGCACCGGACTGCGAGGGCGCTCGGTGCTGCACGAACTGCTCGGCGTGGAGAACGTGCGGATCACGGCACTCTGCGACACCGTGCCAGAAAAGCTGGACCGCGCCGTGAAGCAGATGCGGGACGCCGGACATACCTACGAACCTGCGCGCTTCAGTGATGGTGAGCGGGCCTACGAACAGCTCGTGCTGCGCGACGACATCGACATCGTGTACACCGCCACGCCGTGGCAGTGGCACGTGCCGGTCTGCCTGGCCGCGATGAAGGCGGGCAAACACGCCGCCACCGAGGTGCCGGCGGCGTACACCATCGAGGACTGCTGGAAGCTCGTCGACATGTCCGAGAAGACGCGCCGGCACTGCATCATGATGGAGAACTGCAGCTACGGCTACAACGAACTGCTGATCCTGAACATGGTGCGCGCCGGCGCCTTCGGCGAGATCAAGCATGGCGGGGCCGCGTACAATCACGACCTGCGCGAGATCCTGTTCGAGAATCGTGACGAAGGGCTCTGGCGCCGAGCCCATCACACGCTGCGCAACGCCAACCTGTACCCGACCCATGGGCTCGGGCCCATTGCCGCGATGATGAACATCAATCGTGGCGACCGGTTCGAGTACCTCGTGTCGATGAGCACCCCCGAGATGGGCCTCACCAAGTGGCGTGAGGATCACGAACCGAAGAACTCACCGAAGTGGCAGGAACGGTACGTGGCCGGTGACCTGAACATCTCGCTGATCAAGACGGCGAAGGGCCGCACGATTCGCCTCGAGCACGACGTGTCGAGTCCGCGACCCTATTCGCGGATCAACTCGATCCAGGGCACGAAGGGGATCTTCGAGGATTATCCCGCACGGATCTACATCGAGGGTGAGGGGCCGGAGCGCTGGGGGCCGATCGACGGCTACAAGCCGAAGTACGAACACACCCTCTGGCGCGAACTCGGCGCCAAGGCCCGCGCTGGTGGCCACGGTGGCATGGACTTCGTGATGGCGTACCGGCTGATCCAGGTGATGCGCGAAGGGCTCACCCCGGACATGGACGTCTACGACGCCGCGTCGTGGAGCGCGCCCGACCCGCTCAGCGCACTGTCGGTGCAGAAAGGGAGCATGCCGGTGCAGTTCCCCGACTTCACTCGCGGGCTCTGGTCACAGTCGCGCCCGATGATGTGAAGGTTCGACGAGTCACACCTGCAGGATGGCAGAAGGGCCCGGACGGCGTCACCGTCCGGGCCCTTCGTGCCTGCGTCACGCCGTCGGCAGCACGTAATCCTTGAACCGGTCACGCAAGGCACGCTTCAGGAACTTGCCGACCGTCGTCTTCGGAATCTCCTCGATGAATTCGTAGGCATCGGGAAGCTGCCACTTGGCCACGGCACGCTCCAGCAGGTAGCGATCGAACTCCTCCTTCGTGACCGGCTCGGAGCCGGCGCGCAGCACGATCACGCCGAGCGGACGCTCATCCCATTTCGGATGCGGCACGGCGATCACGGCGGCTTCGCGCACCGCAGGGTGTCCCATCAGCTCGTTCTCGAGGTCCACGCTGCTGATCCACTCGCCTCCCGACTTGATCAGGTCCTTGGCGCGGTCCTGAATCGTCATGGTGCCGTCGGCATCGATGGTCGCGATGTCGCCGGTGTCGAACCAGCCGCCCACCTGCGTGGCCGCCGTGGCGTCGGGGTTCTGGTAATAGCTGCCGGTGACCCATGGCCCGCGAACCAGCAGGCGCCCGGACTCGCCGGTGCCCCAGGGAATCTCCGTGCCTGCCTCGTCGGCCAGCTTCAGCTCCACCAGCTGTGCCATCGGGCCGGTGTTGCACATGCGGTCGTAGCGCTGCTCCGGATCGTCGGGCATGTCGCCGAGACGCACGGCATTGGCGGTACCAAGTGGTGTGGTTTCCGTCATGCCCCACGCCGGTTTCACGTGAATGCCGTGACGGTCGCCGAAGCCGGCGATCAGCGATCGCGGCGTGGCCGACCCGCCGATCACCAGCATCCGCAACGCCGGCACCAGATGCGGGGTGCCGGCGGCCTTCGCGCGGTCCATTTCGTCGAGCAGACCGAGGAAGATCGTCGGCACACCGGCACACGTGGTCACCCCTTCTTCCGCCGCGATCCGCGCGATCGTCGGTCCATCGGAGAAGACGCTCATGTACACCTGCTTCGTCCCCGTCATCGTGCAGGTGTACGGATATCCCCACGCATTGACGTGGAACATCGGCACGATCGGCATGATCACCTCCCGCGAGTTCACACCGAGCAGTTCCGACGAGAGGCTCGCGAGGCTGTGCAGCACGATCGCACGATGGCTGTACAGCACACCCTTCGGGGCACCCGTGGTGCCGCTGGTGTAGCACATGCCGCTGGCCTGGCGTTCGTCGATGGCCGGATACGTGAACGTGGTGGGTTGACCGCCGATGAACGTCTCGTAGTCGATGGCGCCGGCCGGGAGACCGCCCGGCACCGGCCCGAGCACCACGATCGTCTCGATCTTCGGCGCATGCTGGCGGATCAGCGGAATCATCCCGGCGAACACATTCTCGATGAAGAGAATGCGGTCTTCTGCATGGTTCAGGATGTACGCGATCTGTTCGAGCGGGAGGCGGATGTTCACCATGTGGCAGACCGCACCCACCGACGGGACGGCGAAGTACAGCTCGTAGTGCCGATAGGTGTTGAGCGCCATCGTCGCGACCCGGTCACCCGACGTCACCCCGGCGGCGGTGAGCGCGTTGCAGAGCTGCATCACGCGTGGGTACGTCTTGCCGTAGGTGGTGCGATGCACACCGGGAATGGGTGCCTTCGTCTCCGGATTCACCCCCACCGGGATCACCGAGACGATCTCGGTGTCGGGATACATGCGCACCGCCCGCTCGAGGATCGACGGGATGGTGAGCTGGTAATCCATCATCGTGGACTCGAGCATGAAATTCCCCTTGTGCGGACGGTGGCCGGTGGTGTCGTGGCGCCAACGGAAGCAACGGGGCACGGGTTCAGCAAGGGGCGCCCCCCGCCTGCGGACCGTCCCGCCGAGGGACGGCCGCTCCGGTGCAGGAGGACGGTGCATATTCCACCGTCCCTGACCCGCTGTCCCCGCACCTCGTACCCGCATTCCCGCTGACCGCCTTCATGCGATTCCTCACCGTCTTGTCGCTCGCACTCGTTACCGGCGTGCCCGGTTCGCTGGTGGCGCAGGCTCCGGCCGCGCCGGCCCAGGATGCAGGGTTCGTCGTCTCGACCGACTGGCTCGCCGCCCACGCCGGTGACCGCGATCTGGTGCTGGTCCACGTGGTGCAGGACTCCGCCTCCCGCGGCGAGCAGATCCCCGGATCCCGGAGGATCTGGTATCGGTCCTTCGTGCGGGCGAACGGCACGGTCAGCAGTGAGTTGCCCCCGGTCGATTCGCTGCGCGCCACCCTCGAACGCGCGGGAATCTCCAACGCCAGTCGGGTGGTGGTGTATGCCGAGGAAGCCCCGATGGCGACGCGCCTCCTGTTCACGCTCGACTATCTCGGACACGATCGCATGGCCTTCCTCGACGGCGGGCTGCGCAAGTGGAAACGCGAGCAGCGCGCGGTGACGACGGATGTCGCGAGCCCGGCACCGGCCCGCTACACGCCGCGTCCACGCGAGGCGCTGGTCACGAACGCCGACTGGCTCACCGATCGCCTCGACAAGCCCGGCCTCTCGCTCATCGATACCCGCACACCCGGTGAGTTCACCGGTAACGGTGTGCGCGGCGGATTGCCCAGCACGGGCCATCTGGCTGGCGCGAAGCTGCTGGAATGGGAGTGGATGTTCAGTGACGCTGACCACTCGGTGCTCCGGCCGCGCGCGGAGTTGGCGGCGCTGTTCGCAGAGCGTGTGCGCCCCGGCGATCAGGTCGTGACGTACTGCTGGGTGGGTTACCGTGGCAGCGCCACGTACTTCATCGCACGCCATCTGGGCTACGACGTGAAGCTCTACGATGGCTCCTTTCAGGACTGGATGCAGCGCAAGTTGCCGGTGCGCACCGGAGAGACGCCCTGATGTCGCTGGCGGCGCTGGCGGCGGTCCTGCTGCATCGCATCACGCGAGAACAGCTGCGCTGGAAGCTCGGGCACACGTGAACTGCATGACGCAAAAGCGCAGAGAGGCGCAGAAGGCGCTGAGATGGTTGGATGCGGCACGGGTGTCCACGTCATACCGAGCCACTCACCAGCTGTTCTGACAGCGGGCGATTCCGCGCCGTCTGCGCCTCTCTGCGCTTCTGCGTCATGCAGTTCGTGCGCCCGCAGTCGGGCGTGGCGTCAGCGAATGATGTACCCGGCTGGCGGCTCGGCGTCCTGCAGCCAGCGCACGAAATAGTCCCAGCGGCGGCGCATCATGTAGTTGGAGGCGGCGCCGAAGCCGTGGCCGGCGTTGGGGAACATCAGGAGGTCGAAGTCCTTGTTGGCCTTGATGAGGGCATCCACCACCAGATACGTGTTGTCGGGGGGCACGTTGTTGTCCATCGTGCCGTGCGCAAGGAGGAGCTTGCCCTTGAGGTTCTTCGCCAGTGTCTGATTGGCTTCGATGTCATAGCTGTCGCTGCCATTCGGACCGCGGACCAGCAGACCCTGATAGCGCTCACCCCAGTCGTCTTCGTAGTTGCGCTGGTCGTGGTTGCCTGACTCGGAGATGCCGACCTTGAAGAAGTCGGGGTAGCGGAACATCGCGCCGGCCGTGATGAAGCCGCCACCGGAGTGGCCCCACATCGCCGCCTTGTCGATGTCGATCCACGGGTAGCGTTTGGCCAGGTTCTGCATGCCCGCCACCTGGTCAGGGAGGGTATTGTCGCGACCCATCGCGCCGTAGTACGCGTCGTGGAAACTCTTCGAGCGCCCCGGTCCGCTGCCACGGCCGTCGATGCTCACGACGATGAAGCCCAGCTCGGCCAGCGCCTGCTTGTCGCCCCGCGCTGCCGCAAAGCTGCGGCCACCCACGCTGCCCGATTGCGGGCCGGGATAGGCGTTGTTGATGATCGGGTACTTCTTCGTGGAATCGAAGCTGGTGGGGCGGAACAGCTGCCCGTAGATGTCGGTCACGCCGTCGGCGGCCTTCACGCTGAACAGGATCGGCGGCTTCCAGCCATGCGCGAGCAGCTTCGAGATGTCGGCCGTCTCGAGCGGCATGACCACCTTGCCGTTGGCGTCGCGGAGCACGGTCTGCGGCGGCAGGTCGGCACGCGACCACGTGTCCACGATCCAGCGGCCATCGGGGGAGAGCTGGATGGCGTGATCGCCGTCGTCCGGCGTCAGTGACACCGCTGCGCCGCGACCGGTCAGCGAGGTGCGATAGAAATGCCGAAGGTACGGATCCTGTCCCGCCTCACGTCCCTGTGCTCCGAACCACAGCGTGCGGGTCCGCTCGTCGATGCGCGCGATCGAACTCACCGGCCCCTCGCCAGTGGTGATCCTGTTCTTCAGTGCGCCGGTGTTCAGGTCGTACAGATACAGCTGGCTCCAGTTGTCACGCTGCGAGTTCCAGACCACCTCGTTGCTGTTCCAGAGCACGCGCCAGCCGCTGATCGACTCGAAGTGCGACGGGACCGTTTCCTCGAACACGGTGCGCACGTCGCCGGAACGGGTGTCGGCGAGGCGCAGGATCGTCTGCTTGTGATCGCGCGAGGTGGAGGCGAGCGCCAGCTTCGAGCCGTCGGGGCTGAAGGCGTAATCGCTCATCGAGATGTCGTCACCGAGCGTGGAGCGGTGGAAGTCGGGGGGCATCTTCAGCCGGACCGTCACCTTCGTGTCGACGTCGATGACGACGCGATGCACCATCGCCACGACGCTGTCGCCCGGCAGCGGGTACTTCCAGCTGCGCAGCACGGGGTGGCCGACCTTCGTCTGCACGAGGTGCATGTCGCCGACATTGCGCTCGTCCTGCTGCTGCGTGGCGATCTGCTTCGAATCGGGCGACCAGAGCAGGATGGCCCGATCACTGGTGACCCAGCCGGCATTGTCGGTGGCGTACCCGAAGTTCTTCTCGCCATCGGTCGTCAGCGCCGTCTCTGCACCCGTCGCGATGTCGCGGACCCAGAGATTCCAGTCGCGGATGAACGCGGCGCGCTTGCCGTCGGGCGACGTGACCGCCAGCCCGCGCAGGGTCGCCGGCGCCGCCGCCTGACCTGCGGCGACAGCACAGGCAGCCCCGGACACGTCACATCGGAAGCGGCGGGCTCCCGTGGTGAAGATGACCGACTGCCCGTCAGCGGAGAGCTCCAGCGACTGCAGGGTGAGCGCCGTGGCCACGAAGGAGCCACCGGCGGCCGCAGCGAGCGCCGTGGAAAGCTTCGCGTGGTCGAAGAGTGGCGCCCGTGACCTGGTTCGCGGATTGACGAGGACGTATTCCGCACCCGCCGGCCGCACGCTGCGATAGAAAAAGCGGCCGTCGGCGAGCCAGGACACCCCCGGCGCCGTACCGCCGACCGCCATCGGCGAGACGGTCGAGCCGAGCATGCGGACCGCGCGGTCGTAGTCGGCCGCGGTCACGGAGCGGCGGGGCTGGGCGGCCAGGCTCGACGTCGAGGCCAGCGTCAGGGGCAGGACCAGCAGCGCGTGGCGCAGCAGGGAACCATGAGGGCAGCGCATGCAGTCCTTGGTGAAAGAGCTCAGCGTGTCACGGCACTTGGCCGTTGTAGTGACACCAATGTTGCCGGAGGCGCGTCCTGTCGGCAACGTCGCAACTGCCCCGGGCGGGTCCGCAACGCTCCCGGCGTGTGATCGTGGCCGTCTTCCTCAGCTCCTCGCCGGTGTTCTCACCTCTGCTCGCTCTCGCCGCGTTCGGCATCGGCCTCGCCACAGGCGAACCACATGCCGGTAAGGTCTACTCGGGTCGTGCCGGTGCGCTGTCGATCACCACACCGCGCGAAGAGAAGGGCATCGAGGTCGATGGTGTGCTGAACGAGCCGGCATGGCGCAAGGCGGCGCTGCTGACGGGGTTCTCGCAGTACTTCCCGACCGATGGTGTGGCGGCGAACGACAGTACCGAAGTGTTCGTCTTCTACACGGCGACCGCGCTGCACATCGGCATCCGCGCGTACGCACCGGCGGGTACGGTGCGGCACAACCTCGCGGATCGCGACAAGATCAGCGCCGACGACAACATCCAGCTGTTCCTCGGCACATACAACGACAGCCGCCAGGCCCTGTTGTTTGCCGTGAATCCGATCGGCATCCAGAGTGATGGCGTCATGATCGAGACTGGCACGGTGCAGGGGGGCGGCTTCTCGGGGGGCATCGTCCGCACCCGGGAGGCGGCGGACCTGGCTCCCGACTACGTCTGGAAATCGAAAGGCCACGTCACCGACTACGGGTTCGAGGTGGAGATCCAGATTCCGTTCAAGAGCCTGCGGTATGGCGCCGGTGATGAGCAGAAGTGGCAGCTCAACGTGGTGCGCACCGTGCAGGCCACCGGCCATGAAGAAACCTGGGCGCCGACCTCGCGTGGGGGGGCGAGCTTCCTGGCGCAGTCGGGACATCTGAATGCGCTGCGCAATCTCTCGCGCGGTCTGACGGTCGACATGATTCCGACGGTGACCTCATCGGCGCTCGGCGCACCGTCCACCGGCGGCTGGGGTTACGGCGGCAGCCGTCCGGAACTCGGGGGCAGCGTGCGCTGGGGCATCACCAGCAATCTGACGCTCTCCGGGACGGCCAATCCCGATTTCTCGCAGGTCGAGGCCGATGCGACCCAGTTCACCTACGACCCGCGCGTGCAGGTGTTCTTCGCGGAGCGTCGCCCGTTCTTCCTGGAGAGTCAGGAACAGTTCACCGCGCCGAGCCGGCTGATCTACACCCGGCGCATCACGCAACCGGTGGCCGCGACCAAGTTGACGGGGAAGGTGAATGGCTTCGACATCGGGTTGCTGTCGGCCGTGGACAACCGCGACGCGAGCTTCGATGGCAACCAGTCGCCGGTGTTCAACGTGTTGCGCGTGCAGCGCGACATCGGCAAGCAGAGTCGCATCGGTCTGGTCTACACCGACAAGATGGATGGCAGCCAGTTCAACCGGGTGGCGGCCCTCGATGGCCGCCTGGTGCGGGGCATCGTCAGCTTTCAGGGGCAGTATGCGAACAGCATCACTCGCGAAGCCGGCGTCACCACCAGCGCGCCGCTCTTCAACCTGTCGGCCAACGTGAACGGGCGGCGATTCGGTGCGCAGTACGCTGTGAACGGGATTGCCCCGGAATTCGACTCGCAGAGCGGATTCATCGCGCGCACCGGCATTGCCAACGTGAACTTCACCAATCGTTTCACCTTCCTGCGGAAGCCCGGCTCCGTGGTCGAGGCCATCACGCCTGAGATCGCCTGGCTGAACAGCTTCCGCTACGACGACTTCGTGCGTGGTGGCCCGGTGCAGGACGAAAAACTGCACTTCCGCGGCAATGCCCGCCTGCGGGGGGGATGGTCGGTTGGTGCGCAGCTGCTGCTCGAGCGGTTTTCGTACGATCGGGATCTGTACACGAACTACGTCTATCTCGCATCGACACCCACCGGAACCGACACGGTGTCGTATCGCGGAACGCCGAACCTGAACAATCTGGACGTCGTCGTCTCGGGCGCGACACCGGAGTTCAAGCGGTTCTCCTTCAACACTTTCCTGCTCGTTGGGCAGGACGAGAATTTCCCCGAATGGAGCAGTGCGTTGATCGGGATCGCGAACGTCGGCCTCAACGTCCGCCCGACGGACCAGCTGCGGATCTCCGGCACGTGGAACTACGAGTCGTACAATCGCAAGACGGACGGCACGCGGGTGCTCACCCGCAACGTGCCTCGTGTCCGGGTGGAGTATCAGGTGACACGACAGGTCTTCGTCCGCGTGATCGGCGAGGTCGCCAAGCTGCAGCAGGATTCGCTGCGTGACGATTCACGCACGAATCTGCCGGTCTATTTCCGCGCCGGCGACGGGTCACTCACGCGTGCCGTGGCCTTCGACCGGCTGCGGGGGCGACTCGACTTCCTGTTTTCGTACCTGCCGACGCCGGGCACGGTGGTATTTTTCGGGTATGGCAACACCTCGCGCGCCGACCGGCCCGGCGGGACCCGCGAGTTGCAGCCGAACCGTGATGTATTCTTCGTGAAGCTCAGCTACCTGTTCCGGCTGCAATGACGCCGGCCCCTCCCGACGCCCGAGTCCCTCCATGCGCACGCTGGCACTTGTCCTGACCACCTTCGCGCTGGCGCTTCCGGCCACCGCGCAGACGATTCCTTCGGAGGCGGACCAGATCACCGCTGCCGTGCTGCCGTTGCCGGCCACGCTGCGGGCAGGCGCTGGCGTGATGGGATATCGCACCGTGGGCAAGCTCGAGGTGCTGCGGCAGGCACGGAACGGCATGCGGTGTCTGGCTGATGACCCCACCAAGGACGGCTTCCACGTGGCCTGCTACGCCACCTCGATGGAACCGTTCATGGCCCGTGGGCGCCAGTTGCGCGCCAGTGGCACGCCCGGGACACGAGTCGACACGATCCGCTTCGCTGAAGTGCGGCAGGGCAAGCTGCGGATGCCAACGGCGCCGGCGGCGCTCTACTCGTTGACCGGACCGCAGGGCGACTTCGACGTCGCAACGGGAATGGCCCCGCAGTCGAAGCCGCTCTTCGTGCTCTACATGCCGGGCGCGACCAGTGCGACGACCGGCTTGTCGTCGGCCCCGGGCAAGGGACCGTGGCTGATGAATCCAGGCACGCCGCGCGCACACCTGATGCTGACGCCCGACATGTAGCGGTGTCCGGCGATGCATGGCATCGCCGGCATGCATTGGCGACGGTGCGTGCCGTCGCCGCGTACACCAACTGAACGTGGAGCCGCTCGTGACCGGTCCGACCCGTGTGTTCCGCCGCGCTGCGAGCGCGCTCCTCCTCGCCTCGGGTGGCATCGTCAGCGCGATGCAGGCGCAGGCCGCACCGAAGGCACCGTTCCCGGCTGATCCGCTCGCCTCTGTGCCCGATCTCACGGCGCTGGCAACCGCGAAGGGCAGTGAGCTGGCTGCGGTGGTGCAGCGGTATGCGCTGGACGAGCAATCGCTCAACCGTCGCTACGATGCCTACGACTCACCGGCACAGCGCACGCGTCTGCGCGGCTTCTACACCGCGTGGCGCACCCGCCTCCGCGCGCTGGACTTCGAGCGGCTGTCGCAGGAAGGGAAGATCGACTACGTCCTGCTCGACAATCATCTCCGCTACGAGCTGGACCTCGCCGACCGCCAGGACGTGCAGCGGACCGAGACGGCGCCATTGATGCCATTTCGCGAGACGCTGCTCGCGCTCCATGACGCGCGCCGCGATCTGGTCACGCCACAGCCGCAGGAGGTGGCGCGCAGCGTGGCCGCCGTGGTGAAGCAGGTCGACAGCCTGCGCCTGTTGTTCGAGCCTTCAGCGCGTTCAGATTCCGGGAGCGGTCGGCAGCGTGCCATCGCACCGAAGGTCTCGCGCACCGTCGCCAATCGCGCGGCCGATCAGCTCGACCAGCTGCGCAACACCATGGGCAGCTGGTACCGCTTTCATGCCGGCTACGATCCGAGCTTCACCTGGTGGCTCGAGAATCCGCAGCAGAAGCTGACGGAATCGCTCACCCGGTATGCGGCGACGATCCGTGAGCGTGTGGTCGGTATCCCGCGACCCGCCACCGTGGCTGCTGGCCGCCCAGGTGCAGCGCCTGCCGCCGATGCGAACACGGGACCGATCATCGGTGATCCGATCGGGGCCTCTGGGCTCGCCGCCGACCTGCGTCACGAGATGATTCCGTATTCCGCCGAGGAGCTCATTGCCATCGCCGAGCGCGAATACGCGTTCAGCTTGAGCGAAATCAGGAAGGCCGCACGTGAGATGGGTTTCGGCGACGACTGGAAGGCGGCGATGGAGAAGGTCAAGGACAGCTACGTGGAGCCGGGAAAGCAGCCGGAGTTGATCCGTACACTGGCCCGTCAGGCCGAAGAATTTTTTGCGCAGCACGACTGGGTGACGATTCCGCCGCTGGCGAAGGAAGACTGGCGCATGGACATGATTCCTCCGGAGCGGCAGCGCATCTCACCCTTCTTTCTGGGCGGCGAACAGATCCTCGTGAGTTATCCCACCGAGGAGATGACCGACGAGGAGAAGCGGATGAGCATGCGCGGCAACAATCCGCACTTCTCGCATGCCACGGTCTTCCATGAACTGAACCCCGGCCATCACCTGCAGGGCTTCATGGCGGCGCGCTACAACCCGCATCGCCGGCTGTTCGCCACCCCGTTCTGGAACGAGGGCAATGCGCTGTACTGGGAGATGTTCCTCTACGATCACGATTTTCATGTGACGCCGGAGGATCGGGTCGGTGCGCTGTTCTGGCGGATGCATCGCAGTGCGCGGATCATCTTCTCGCTCAATTTCCACCTCGGCAAGATGACCCCCGATCAGGCGATCCAGTTTCTCGTCGATACGGTGAACTTCGAGCGGGCCAACGCCGAGGGCGAGGTGCGCCGGAGCTTCGCCGGCAATTACTCCCCCACCTACCAGGCCGCGTACATGCTGGGCGGGCTCCAGATGCGCGCCATGTACAAGGCGCTCGTGACGTCGAAGAAGATGACCGAGCGTGAGTTCCACGATGGTGTGTTGCTGGGCGGCTCGATGCCGATGGCGATGGTGCGGGCGCGACTGGCAAATCTTCCGCTGACGAGGGACGGAACCGCACCGTGGAAATTCGCCGATGACCTGCCGGCGTCGAGACCGTTTCCAGTGAGGCGATAGCGTCGGGGCAGCGGCTGGCAGGACCAGCGCGAGACTAGATTGGGGAGACGAATCCGTTTCCCTCGAACGAACCCGCGTCATGTCGCTGCTGGGCCTGCAGGATGTCAGTCTCGCGTTTGGTGGACCCGCACTGCTGTCGCATGCCGATTTCAGCATGGAGCGCGGTGAGCGTGTCTGCCTGCTGGGTCGCAATGGCACCGGCAAGAGCACGCTGCTCAAGCTGCTCGACGGCACGTTGCAGCCCGACACAGGCACCGTGGTACGGCTCACCGGGCTGAGTGTCACGCGGCTCGAGCAGGAGATCCCCGACGACGTCGGTGGGACGATGTTCGAGGTGGTGGCGGCGGGACTGGGCGACGCCGGTGCGCTGCTGGCGCAGTACCATCACGCCAGTCTCGAAGTGGCGCGCCATGCGAGCGACAGGGCCCTGAAGGAACTCGACCGGCTTCATCACGCCCTCGATGCCGCCGACGCCTGGCAGGTGCACACACGGGTTGCCACCGTGCTGCAGCACCTCTCGCTCGATCCCGACATGCCGTTCGCAAATGCATCGGGCGGCCGCAAGCGACAGACGCTGCTCGCGCGAGCCCTCGTGCGGCAACCGGACATCCTGCTGCTCGACGAGCCCACCAACCATCTCGATGTGGATGCGGTGGAGTGGATGGAGGAGTATCTCGTGGAGCGCGGCATCACGCTGGTGTTCGTGACGCACGATCGCGCCTTCCTGCGCCGCGTGGCGACGCGCATCGTGGAACTGGATCGCGGCAAGCTGGTGGACTGGGCCGGCGACTACGACACGTATCTCTCACGCAAGGAAGCCGCGCTCGAGGTCGAGGCGCGTGAATGGGCGGAGTTCGATCGCAAGCTGGCGCAGGAAGAAGTCTGGATCCGGACCGGAATTCAGGCGCGCCGCACACGCAACGAGGGGCGCGTGCGCAACCTCGAGGCACTGCGTGTGCAGCGTGGACAGCGCCGCGATCGTGTGGGGAACGTGCGCATGCATGCGCAGGAAGCGGAGCGATCGGGCCGGTTGGTGGCAGAAGCGCGGAACGTCAGCTTTTCGCGCGGTGAGCGGCCCATCGTCCAGGAGTTCTCGACCACCATCATGCGGGGGGATCGCGTCGGCTTGATCGGACCCAACGGGTCAGGGAAGACCACACTCCTTCGGCTCCTGCTCGGTCAGCTCGAACCCGACGCCGGTTCCATCCGGCTCGGTACGAACATCGAGATCGCCTATTTCGATCAGCTGCGCGAACAGCTCGACGAAGACGCCAGTGTCTTCGACACCATTGCCGACGGCGCCGAATTCGTTGAGGTTGGTGCACAGCGCAAGCATGTGCACGGCTACCTGCAGGAGTTCCTGTTCGCCGCTGACCGCGCGCGGACACCGGTGCGTGCGCTGTCGGGCGGTGAGCGCAACCGGCTGTTGCTCGCCCGCCTCTTCACGCGGACGTTCAACGTGCTGGTGCTCGATGAGCCGACGAATGACCTCGACATCGAGACGCTCGACCTGCTGGAGGCCCTGCTGCTCGAGTTCACGGGCACGCTGCTGGTGGTGAGCCATGATCGCGCCTTTCTCGACAACGCCGTCACCAGCACGATCGTGTTCGAAGGGCAGGGGCGGATCGGCGAGTACGCCGGGGGCTACAGCGACTGGCTGCGGCAACGTCCCGCCATCACCGCGGCACCGGTGGCCGCGAAATCGACGGCGCCCGTCGCCGCGGCGTCGCGCGCGGAGAAGAAGCGCAAGCTCAGCTGGAAGGAGTCGCAGGAGCTTGCCGCACTGCCGGAGCTGATCGACGCGCGTGAAACCGAGCGGGCCGCCGTCTACGCGAAGCTCGCCGACCCGGCGTTCCTGCGGGACGGCGCGGCCGTGACGCAGGCGTCGGCAGACCTCGCCAGAATGGATGCCGAGCTCGCCGCACTGGCCGAGCGGTGGGAGGCACTGGAAACCATCGCCAGTGGCGGATGACACGTCGCGGTGTGGCGATCTCATGCTTTAGTATTGCGCTGTGAGTGTCACGGATCTGCCCGGCGGCGGGAACGGTGCTGCACTGCCGGGGGTTACCTTGCGCAGCAGTGCGACCCCCCGTCGGGGCATCGCGACTCGGAGTCGCGGCAGCGCGCTCCCCACTTTTTCGTGACGGACTTCCCATGCGACTTCTTCGATCGATTTGTCTTCTTGGCGCAGCGGCCGCGCCGCTGCTTGCACAGGCCCCGCGACAGGCCGACTACGCCACGGCGATGCATGCCGCCCACGGCCGTGAGACCCCGACCGCCACACCAGCGGCGCTGATCGCACCGCGCTCGGCGATCGTCGGCACTGACGTCATGTACGGCACCGTCGGCGGTCGCATGTTGCATGGCTACATGGCCAAGCCGGCCGGCGCGGCCGCCAGCAATGGTCGCGCGATCATCGTCGTGCACGAGTGGTGGGGCCTGAACGGCAACATCAAGGCGATCGTGGATCGCTACGCCGGCGAAGGGTACACCGTGCTTGGTGTGGACCTCTTCGGGCGCGTCGCGACGACGCCTGACACCGCGATGGTGCTGTACCAGACGGCGATGAAGGACATCGGCGCCGGTGAGCAGAACATCGCGGCGGCGATCGCCTACCTGAAGTCGCAGGGTGCCACGAAGATCGGTTCCGTCGGCTACTGTTTCGGCGGTCACTGGTCACTTCGCACCGGCCTCGTTGGCGGCAACGACGTGAAGGCGGTCGTCATGTACTACGGCGCCCCGATCACCGACCCCGCGCAGCTCGCGCGCCTCAAGGCCCCGGTGCTTGGCCTGTTCGGTGGACTCGACAAGGGGATCCCGGTCGACAGCGTGCGTGCCATGGAACGGTCACTGAAGGCCGGCGGCCGCACCGTGACGATCAATGTCTACGCCGACGCCAACCACGCCTTCGCCAACGCGTCGGGCCAGGCCTACAATGCCGCCGCTGCGGAAGATGCGTGGAAGAAGTCGCTGACTTTCTTCGGCACCAACCTGCGCTAGACGGCACATACGATCCTCCGACGTGCCGCCATGCAGATGGCGGCACGTCGCGTAGTATGGGGGATGATCTTCACACGAGCACGCTCGGGCACACGCCGGGTGCGAGCCGCCATCATGGTGCTCGGCGTTGCCTGGCCCGCGTGTCTGCCGGCGCAGGTGCTGACGCGTGTGGATCTCGACAACGACTCCTTCAATTTCTGGCAGCCACCGAAGCGGCGCGCCGATCGTGAGTACACACAGGGCACACGGATCGCCGTGGTCTGGCCAAGTGACAGCCGGCTCGCCCGACGGATTCTCGGGCAAAACCAGCAGTGCACCACAGTCGAAGCCGTGGCGCGCAATTGCCGGATGATGTTCGTGGCGGGAACGCAGGCGATATACACGCCGCAGCTCGACCCTCGCGTTCGAACGCTGAACGAGCGTCCCTATGCCGGGTGGCTGGGTGCGGAGTTCGGGGTACAGCGTGACCGTCTGCACAGTCTCAGCTCGTTGAGCGTGAGTCTGGGGGTCACGGGGAAGGCCTCGCTGGCGGAACCTGGGCAGAAAGCGGTGCATCGGTTGCTGCGCTTCCGGCCGCCGACCGGCTGGGATGCGCAGCTGCCCAACGAAGTGGCCGTCATGGTGACGTATCGAGGCGCGCACGACCTGGTTCGGCTCCGCCATCAGCTGACGGGCCTCGGGTTCATCGTGGCGCCGGAATGGCGGGCGCGGCTCGGCACGCTGGCGACCGATGCCACCGGATCACTGCAGGTGGTGGCGGGGGTGCGTCCCCCGTCGCCGTGGAACACCGGCGCCTCGCTGGAGCCGGTGCCATGGGGCCTCTTCCTGCGTGCCGGCGCGCGTCAGCATCTGATCGTCCGCAACATGTTCCTCGATGGCACGCTCCTCTCGCCAAGCCGCCGTGTGGCGAAGCGCATGCTCCTCGGCGAGACGGAACTGGGGCTCGGCGTGCGGACACCGATCGGGCTCCTCGAGTGGCGGGTGCACAGTCTGGGACTGGAGTATCAGCGTCAGCCCAGGGCGCATGCATATTCCACCTTCGCCTTCTCCGCCCGCTGAGTCGCGTGGCGTTCCCTGACCGGATGTTCCGTGGCCCTGACCGCGACGTTGTTCAACTTCACGATCGAGCTCGCGGACGTTGACCGCGGCGTGTATGAGTCGCTGTCGCTGAAGGTGGCACAGCATCCGTCGGAGACCGAAGAGCGGCTGGTGACCCGGGTGCTGGCGTACTGCCTCGAGTACGCCGAGGGGATCAACTTCTCGCGGGGGATCAGCGATCCCGACGAACCGGCCATCACGGTTCGCGACCTGACGGGGACGATCAAGGCGTGGATCGAGGTGGGGGCTCCGGATGCGGCGCGGCTGCACAAGGCCAGCAAGGCCGCGCCGCGGGTGGCGGTCTACATCGAAAAGGCCCCGGTGATCTACCTGCGTCAGCTCGCCGGCGAACGGATTCACCGGGCGGAGGCGATCGCCGTTCGCGCGATCGACCGGGAGCTGATCACGGCCCTCGTGGAGCGGCTCGACCGCCGGATGAGCTACGCACTCTCTGTCACCGACGGACACCTTTTCGTCTCGCTGCCGGATGGCACGAGTCTGGATGGCAGTGTCGAGCAGCTGAGCATTCCTGCCAGCTGATCCCCCCGTTGGTGACGGGCGGTCGCGCGGTCGAGGTCGATCAACCCGGAGTCCCCGCACGCGGTGCCTTGAACGCGACGCGCGTCCCTGTCGCGTGCCGACGGAGGATGAGATCGCTCAAATGTCGAGGGTCGCTGATTAGTAGCGATCAGGTGTATTTGTATGCCTGAGACTGGCAGCGGTGACACATCACAAACCGTGTCCATCAAGCAGTGCAACGGAATCGTGCTTCCGATCGTATGAAGCACAACAAGGTTCGTGGTGAGACTATTCCTGGACCGGGCTCGCATTATTCAGCGGATGCGGGTATCGTCTGTCAGTGCGTCTCCACCTCGTCTGGTCCTGATCTGTGCCATCACGAGTAAGTGCGCACTAATGCAGTCCGGGTTGCCACTGCGCTGCCCTTGCGCAGGTGTGCTGCCGACGTCTATTCAGCAGAGGCCGTCCTGATTCGTGCAGGACGGATGCCCGCCATCGGAGCAGCGTACGCATGCCGATTCACTTCGTCGTCGACCACGCCTCGCAGCGCGTCACCGTCACTGCCGAGGGCGACCTGCGCCTCGAGAACATGGTGGCCGTGCTCAACGAACTCGCCTCACAACGATGTTTCGGCTATGCACAGTGCTTCGACGCGCGCCGCGCCGTCATGCAGCTCACGGCCGAGGACATCCGACGTATCGTGACACTGACGGCTCGGCTTCGTGCCGACCATGGGCAGGCCAGAACGGCGTTCATCGCGGAGTCCGACGTGTCGTTCGGCATGGCCCGCATGTACGCCACGCTCGCCGCCGAGACCGACAGTGGGTTCATGGTCTACCGGACCCTGAGCGAAGGTGAGGCGTGGCTTGGCTGGGAGCGCGTCGAGTCGGCGCAGTCGGCCACCTGACGCCGTGGCACGGGGCGCTGGTGCGCCCTCGCCACTGCTGATGGACGTGGCTGGAGGTGATATTGCAGCCTCACCTCCATCACCCGTCAGGTCGCCATGAGTGCTGAACCGGAACAGTCGTTCGCCAACCACGCCCGCATGGTGCCGGGTTTCCACTACGTCACCGGCATCTGCACGATCGTCTTCGTGGTGTGGTCGATCTGGCATGCCATCTCGACCCGGTCGGCCGACGCCCACTTCCAGATGCTCGGTGCGTTCGGATTGCTCGGTACGTACTGGTACACGCGCAGCTTTCCGCTCAAGGCGCAGGATCGCGTCATCCGTCTCGAGGAGCAGTTGCGCATGGCCCGCCTCCTCCCCGAGGATCTGCGGCACCGCGCCGATGAGCTCAGCGCACGACAGCTGATCGCGCTGCGTTTTGCCAGCGATGCCGAGGTGCCTGAGCTGGTCCGGTGGGTGCTCACCGACAAGGTGACCGACACCAAGCAGATCAAGCAGCGCATCAAGGTCTGGCGTGCCGATCACCACAGGGTCTGAGGGGCTGATGACACCGTCGACCCGCGTCCGCCGGATGATCATGGGGCTGCTGGGCCTGACGCTCAGCGCCTGCACCGGCGCGCGGCCCGCCGAGTACCTGACGACCACCGTCGGCCCCGCGCGACCCTTCTCGCCAGCCGTGCGGGTCAACGGATTCCTGTACCTCTCGGGCCAGATCGGCACGGACAGCAGCGGCGCCGTGGTCCCCGGTGGGATCCAGGCCGAAACGCGACAGACCATGGAGAACATCGGTGCCGTGCTGCGCCGCAGCGGCTCGTCGTTCGATCGCGTGGTGAAGTGCACCGTCTTCATCGCCGACATGAAGGAATGGGGCGCGATGAACGAGGTCTACGTGACCTACTTTGCCGCCGACAGGCGGCCGGCCCGCAGTGCGCTGGGAGCCAACGGCCTCGCACTGAATGCCAAGGTCGAGATCGAGTGCATCGCGCACTGATGCCTCGGCACCGCGAGCACTGATGCCGACACTCCGCAACGCCGCCGATCGCGCCGCCATCGTGGCGCGCCTCGATCAGTTGAACGAGCAGCAGGTGCCACGCTGGGGACGCTTCACCGCGTCGCAGATGCTGGCACACATGAGTGATGCCTATCGGATGGCGCTGGGCGAGCTGTCGGTGAAGCCGAAGGGGCTTCCGTGGCTCATCCGATTTCCGGTGAAGCAGCTCTTCCTCCACGTGCTGCCATTCCCGAAGAATGCGCCGACGGCGCCGGAGATGGTGGCGCGCAAGCCCGAGCCGTTCGACACGGAGCGCACGCAGCTCAAGCAGCTCATCGCACGCCTCGAGGGGCAGACCGGGACGCAGGCGCATCCGCTCTTCGGGCCGCTGACGCCCGCTGAGTGGGGCACCCTTGGCTACAAGCATCTCGATCACCACCTGAGGCAGTTTGGCGTCTGAAGCCGGTACACCCGCCGCCGCCGCACCGCGCATCGTACTCCTGACGGTCGTATCGCTGGTGGCGTTTGCCGGGAACTCCGTTCTGGCCCGGCTCGCGCTGACACGCACCGCCATCGATCCGGGAAGTTTCACCTCGATCCGCCTGATTGCGGGCGCGATGGTGCTGTTCCTGATCGTCACGGTGCGCCGCGGAACCCACCGGCCGGGCGGCACCTGGCCCTCGGCCGTCGCGCTCTTCGTGTACGCGGCCGCCTTCTCGTTTGCCTACGTGCAGCTGACCACCGCCACCGGTGCCTTGCTGCTCTTCGGGGCGGTGCAGGCCACGATGATCTCGATCGGTGTCGCGCGTGGCGAGCGACTGTCGCTGGCACAGTGGAGCGGACTGCTCTGCGCGTACGCTGGCCTCGTCGCCCTCATGCTGCCCGGCCTCTCGGCGCCACCATGGCTGGCGGCGGCGATGATGCTGATGGCCGGCGCGGCGTGGGGGGTGTACTCGTTGCGTGGCAAGGGGGCCGGAGATCCGATCGCGGCCACCGCCGGCAACTTCGCGCGTGCGGTGCCGCTCACGATCGTGATGAGTGTCCTGCTGCGCGACAGCCGCACGCTCGACGTGCATGGCATCGGCTATGCGATCGCCTCCGGTGCGCTGGCGTCCGGCGTGGGCTACGCCGTCTGGTACACCGCGCTCCGCACCCTCCGCGCCACGACGGCTGCCACCGTGCAGCTGTCGGTGCCCGTGATCGCGGCGCTGGCCGGTGTGCTGCTGCTGTCGGAACCACTCACGGCGCGACTCGCTGGCGCAGGCGCTGCAATTCTCGGTGGTGTGGCACTGGTCGTGCTGGCGCCCCGGCGCGCTCAGGTGCTGGAGTAGCCGCGTTCGAGCAGAAAGGTGGCGATCCGCTCCTGATCGGAGATCACGTCCACCGATCCCGGTTTCACGCCTACGCGCAGCAACAGCCCGGTCCCCGTCGTGGTGGCCACCACGATGGCATCGGTGGTCAGGCAGACGACCTCCGCATCGTCGGTGATCTGACCGGGATGCCCGCTGAAGTGCATCGCGGCACCCTGCCGCAGCTCCACGCCGAGGGCCTCGGGGTCGGAGATGCTCCACGTCGCGCCGGTGAAGAGAACGACGTCGTTGCGACCGAGCCCGAATTCACCGGCGGCATCGGTGGGTGGTACCGGCGTCGGATCGACTCTGGCGTTGAGCCGGAAGGTTTCGAACGCATCCTCCACGTCGGCCGGCTCCGTTTCCACGCGCACGGCTTCGCCCGTGACGAGGTGCACCGTCACCGCGGCCTCCTCGATCGTGAGACCGTGCCACACGCCACGCGCCAGACGAAGCGCTTCCTGCGTCTCCTCCGTGGCGAGGAACTTGTACTGGCGCATCAGCCTCTGCGGGGAATCAGGACGGTGTAGTCGAAGTCGAGCACCACGACCGGGTCATAGGTGCCGGGTGCGATCTGGTATGGGAAATCTGCGCAGGCGTGGTCCTTGGCCGCCACCGTGCGAATGCGGAGGGCGCCGACGTCGGTGCGGCCGGGGATCACCATGCGGTCGAGCACTTCCGACCACGCATAGATCGTGTCGCCGGCGAACGTCGGTGCGGTGTGCCGGCCGCCGTTGATCGCAGCGATGCTCATGGCGTTGGCCAACCCGTTGAACGACAACGCCCGCGCCAGGCTGATGATGTAGCCACCATAGATGATGCGGCGCCCAAAGCGTCCCTCGGCCTCGACATGCTGGTTGAAGTGCACCTTGGCCGTGTTCTGGAAGAGGCGCGACGCCAGCATGTGCTCCGCCTCCTCGATCGTCATGCCATCGACGTGATCGATCTTCTCGCCGACCGTGTAATCGTCCCAGAGAAACGGACTGCCGGCCAGTTCGGTGTCGTAGCCGCCGGGCTCGATCGTATACGGCACGAACAGATCCGCCACATCCACCGCTGTGGCGAGGTCCGGCACCACCGTCACCGGTGCCGGTGCCTCGTCATCACGCTTGCGTACCATCACCCAGCGCACGTAATCCAGCACCATCTCTCCCATCTGGTTCACCCCCAACGACCGCACGTACACCACACCGGTCTTGCCGCCCTTGTTCTCCTTGACGCCGATGACGGTGGAGCGTGTGGAGAGGGTGTCGCCCGGATACACGGGCACCCCGTAGCGGCCGTTGGCGTAGCCGAGATTCGCGATGGCATTGAGCGAGATGTCAGGGACCGTCTTCCCGAAGACCACGTGGAACGCCAGCATGCTGTCCACGGGTGCGCCGTCGAGCCCGACCTCCACGGCGAACGGATCCGACGACGTCACGGCGAACCGGCTGCCGAAGAGGGCGGTGTAGAGTGCCACTTCGCCTTCCGTCACGGTGCGCGGCGTCGCGTGCACGATTTCCTGCCCGACCGCGAAGTCCTCGAAGAAGTTGCCGGGGCGTGTCTTCGACTCAGAACTCATACGCCGCGGCCAGTTCGGGGTCCTTGCGTGCCACGAGTCGCGCCAGGTCGACGATCACCTTGGCCTGCTTCCAGGTTGCGTCATCCTGCATCTTGCCGTCGATCATCGCGACGCCGCTGCCATCGGGCATGGAATCGAGGATCCGCTTGGCGAACAGCACTTCCTTCACGTCGGGGCTGAAGACGCGCCGCGCGATCGGGATCTGATTCGGTGCGAGCGACCACGCGCCGCTGCATCCCATCAGGAAGGCGTTGCGGAACTGTGCCTCGCAGCCCGTCTCGTCCTTGAGATCACCGAACGGACCGTAGAAGGCGCGAATGCCGTTGGACTGGCAGGCATCGACCATCTTCGCCACGGTGTAGTGCCAGAGGTCCTGCTGCACGAACACGCGCTGCGACTCGCCCTCGACCGGATCGGACAGCACACCGTAGAACGGGTGCCCGCCGCCCACCCGCGTGGTCTTCATGCCACGCGACGCAGCCAGGTCGGCAGGGCCGAGGCTCATGCCGTGCATGCGCGGGCTCGCACTGGCGATGGCCTCGACGTTCTTCACGCCCTCGGCCGTCTCCAGCAACGCGTGAATCAGGATCGGCTTCGTCACGCCGTACCGTGCCTCGAGCAGCGCGAGATACTGATCCACGAAGTGGATGTCCCATGCCCCCTCGACCTTCGGGATCATGACCACGTCCAGCTTGTTGCCGGCGTGCTTCACGATCTGGTCGATGTCGTCCAGGATCCACGGGCTGTTGAGGCAGTTCACCCGCACCCAGAGCGCCGTGTCGCCGAAATCGATGGCGTTGGCCGCCTCGATGAATCCCGCGCGTGCCGCCTCCTTCGCATCCACCGGGATCGCATCCTCGAGATTGCCGCAGAGCACATCCACCTGCTTCGCCGTCTCGGGAAGTTTGGCGCGGATCTTCTCGAGGTGTGGTGGAAAGAAGTGGATCACGCGCTCAGGTCGCGTGGGCAGCTCGCGCAGTGGCAGCGGGGCGCCGATGGCCAGCGGCTTGTAGAAATTCCTCGGAAGCTTCACGTCACGTCTCCGTTGTGTCGGTTCTGATTGATCTCAGGCCTGCGGTCCGGCCACGATGCCATCGTCGTGCAGCCGTGCGACGTCACCGTCGCTCAGGCCCAGCAGGTCCAGCAGGATTTCGTCGGTGTGCGCGCCCAGCGCCGGTGCCGGTGCCACCGGGACACGCGCAACCGCACTGAAGTCGAGTGGTGATCCGGCGGCGAGCGCGTCACCCACCCCCGGCTGATGCAACAGCGCGAACATGGGGTTGGCCACCGACAGGTCTGCATCCTCGGCAATGGCCTCTCGCACGCTCCGATATGGCGCCCACGTCACGCGTGCGCCGTCGAGTGCCGTGCGCGCTGCAGCGAGTGTGCGCACAGCAAACCACGGCTCCAGCAACGACGCGATCTCTTCACGCAACCGGAAGCGGTTTCCCTCGTCACCGATGTCGAGGCCACTGCGCGCAGCCAGCGCGGCCACGGCTTCGGCAATGCCGGTGGCCTTCACCAGCGTGTTCCACTGCATGTCGGTCAGACCCACCACCATCACCCGTTCGCCATCGGCGGTCACGAAATCACGACCGAAGGCGCCGTACAGATAGTTGCCGTAGCGCCCGCGATCGGTGTCGTTCACCATGACCTCGGCGAGCATGCCGAGATGACCGAGCATGGCCAGCCCGACATCCTTCAACGCCAGCGTCACGAGCTGACCCACGCCGCGTCGGGCCCGGTGTCGCTCCGCCGCGAGGATCGCCGTGGCCAGCATGGTGCCCGCGATCGCATCCCAGGCCGGAAAGACGTGATTGACGGGCAGCCGCGAATCCGATGGGCCGGTGATGGCGGGAAAACCAATCGCCGGATTCACGGTGTAGTCCACCTCGGAGCCGCCATCGCGACGGCCGAGCAGGTTGACCATGATCAGGTCGGCGCGCCGCGTGCGCAGCGTGTCGTACGCGAGCCACCCCTTGGCGGGGAAATTCGTGCTGAAGATGCCGGCATCGGGCCCCGGGGCGCAGATCAGCTGCGTGAGCAGTTCCTGCCCGCGCGGATGGCGAAAGTCCACCGCGATGCTGCGCTTGCCCTTGTTCAGCCCCGTCCAGAACAGGCTGTGTGCGCCGTCGTTCGTGAGTGGCCAGCGGCCGTAGTCGAGTCCACCGCCGATCGGGTCGAAGCGGATCACGTCGGCGCCGAGCTGCGCCAGCGTCATGCCGCCAAGCGGCGCGGCCACGAATGCCGATCCTTCGATGACACGCAGCCCGTCGAGGATTCCCGTCATGCGTCAACTCCGTCGTCAGCCCGGCGGTGTGATCGTGTCACGCTCAGATGACACGCTTCGCGCGGAGGTCCATGATCTGCTCGGCGCTCATGCCGAGCACCTCCGACAGCACCTCGTCGGTATGCTCGCCGAGTTTGGGGCCGAGGCTTCTGATGCTGCCCGGTGTTTCCGAGAGAGCGGGGACAGGTGAGGGCACGATGATCGATTCGCCGGTGTCGGGATCGTCGATGGCGACGAGATTCCGTCGCGCATGAAACTGCCGGTCACCGAAGATGTCGGCGATGTTGTTCAGCGGTCCGGCGGGTGTGTCGGTGGCATAACACTTCTCCAGCACCTGCTCACGCGTGAGTGAGCCGCACCAGTCACGCACGATCTCGTTCACGTCGTGCCGGTGTTCGAGGCGCGTCTTCTGCTCGCCGTACGTGCTCGACGCGGCGAGCTCCGGTCGGCCCATGGCCATGGCGAGGCGGCGGAAGAGCTTGTCGGTGGCGGTGGAGATGGCTACCCACTTGCCATCCTTGGTGGCGAAGTGGCCGTGCGGGCAGGCGAAGTCGTTGTGCGACGAACCCTGTCGTTCACGCACCGTTCCGTACATCGCGAAGGCCGGCGCCAGTTCCTCGGTGCAGCGGAACACCGACTCGTAGAGCGCGGCATCCACGTACTGTCCCTCACCCGTGAGATCGCGGTGACGGAGCGCCATCAGCACACCGAGACAGCCGTAGAGGCCGGTCATGTAATCGCCGAGCGTCGTGGAGCCGGGGGTGACCGGTGTGCCCTTCGGCATGCCGGCGAGGTATGCAATCCCGCCCACCGCATGGGCGACGCGCGCGAAGCCGGGCCGATCGCTGTACGGGCCGGTCTGACCGTAGCCGGTCACCCGCAGCATGATCAGTCGCGGGTTGAGGGCGTGGAGCACATCCCAGCCCAGCCCCCACTTCTCCAGCGTGCCGGTGCGGAAGTTCTCGCAGAGCACGTCGGTCTTGGTGATGAGCTCCTTGAACACCTTCACACCGTCGGGCTTGCGCAGGTCGAGCGTGACGGAGCGCTTGTTGCGCGACTCGCTCATCCAGACCAGCGTGTCACCACGCTGTGACGGCGTGCCGAAGCGACGGAGCGCGTCGCCACCGACCGGGTGCTCCACCTTCAGGACGTCGGCGCCGAACTCGCCGAGGATCGTGGCGCAGTAGGGCGCTGCAATGACGGTGGCGACGTCGATCACACGGATGCCGGCGAGCGGCAGCTCACTCGGTGCGCCTGACGCGCTCGTGGTGGTGGCCATCAGATGATCTTGTGCTGGTGGAGTCGCTGCAATTCCGCCGCGGTCAGTCCGAGTAGTTCACGCATGACCGCGTCGGTGGCATTGCCGAGCGTGGGCCCGAGCGTGTCGATCCGGCCCGGAGTGGCGGAGAGCGTCGGGACCACGCCGGGCACGACGATGTCGCCCAGTTCGGCGTCGAGGATGTGGGCCAGGTTGCCGCGTGCGGCGAAGTGTTCGTCGTCGAAGATGTCGGCGATGCTGTTCACCTTGCCGACCGGGACTTCCTCGTCGAGACAGCGTCGCAGGACCTCGTCGCGGTCGAGCGAGGCGACCCAGTCGATCACGATCGCGTTGACGGTATCGCGTGCGGCCAGTCGTGTGCGCTGATCACCGTAGAGACCTGACGACGACAGTTCCGGCTGGCCCATGGCGACCGAGAGCCGTTCGAACATCTTGTCGGTGGTGCAGGCGATGGCGATCCAGCGGTCGTCCTTGGTGCGGAAGTGGCCGTGCGGCGCCGCCACGAAGCTGCCCGAGCCTTCGCGCTCGCGGATCTTGCCCGACACCCCGTAGACCGAGGCGATCTCCTCCATCATGCGGAAGATCGCTTCGTAGATGCCGACGTCGATGATCTGGCCACGCCCGGTCTTCTCGCGGTGCCGGAGGGCGACCATGATGCCGATGGCGCCGTAGAGGCTGGCGATATAGTCGCCAAGTGGTACTGTTCCCGGCAGCACCGGCGTTTCGCCCGGGAAGCCGGCCAGGTAGTTGAGCCCGCCGAAGGCCTGCGCGATGTGCGCGAAGCCCGAGCGGCGCCGGTACGGCCCCGTCTGTCCGTAGCCCGACACACGCAGCATCACCAGGCGTGGATTCGCCTCACTCAGTGCCTCCCACGTCAGCCCCCACTCTTCCATGGTGCCTGGACGGAAATTCTCGATCAGCACATCCGACCTGGCGACGAGGCGCAGAAAGAGCTGGACCCCTTCGTCCTGCCGCAGGTCGATGGTGACCGACTTCTTGTTGCGGCTTTCGCTCAGCCACTTGAGCGTGGCATCGGGGCGACTGGTGGGGGTGCCGAAGCGTCGCATCGGGTCACCGCCGATCGGGTGCTCCACCTTCAGCACTTCGGCGCCGAACTCCCCCATCATCGCCGCCGCGTAGGGGCCGGCGAGGAAGTTGCCGACGTCGATGACGCGGATCCCGTCGAGCGGTCGGGGCGCGTCGCCAATGACGGTGCCTGCTGCGGCCCCGGAGTCTGCCGCCTGGTCACGTGCGTTCAATCGTCTGCCTCGCCGCTCGGGTGATGAACTGCACATAGTCTAACCCGGTTTTTCCCCGGTGCCTCCGGCGCGGGCTATCTTTCGCCGACGCGGATGCAGGCGCACCGGAACCACGACTGAGCGATGATCTATCCCCCTCCCGATTTCAGCGAGTGGATTGGCCGCACGGAGACCGTGCACGATGGCCTGTGCCCCGAGCAGGCGCGTCGCGTGGCCGCGACGCTCGATGACCGGGTAACCAGCATCGACATTGGTAGTCCGCTGCCGCCGCTCTGGCAGTGGTGCTACTTCCTGCCGCATGCCTGGCAGTCGACGCTCGATGTCGACGGGCATCCGCAACGTGGTGGTTTCCTGCCGCCGATTCCGTTTCCACGTCGCATGTTCGCGGGCTCGCGGATGGCGTTTCATCACCCGCTGCGATTGGGGGTGGGCGCCACCCGAGAGGGCGAGATCCTGAATGCGGTGCTCAAGACGGGTCGCAGCGGTTCGCTGGCGTTCGTGACGGTGGGCTACCGCTTCGTGCAGGATGGCGTGCTGTGCATCGAGGAGGAGCAGGACATCGTCTATCGTGAACCGGGGGCGGCGGTGCCGGCGCCCTTACCGACGGCCTTCACCCCGCCGGATGACTCGGTCTGGACGCGCACGATCACGCCCGATGCACGCCTGCTGTTCCGGTTCTCCGCGTTGACCTTCAATGCGCACCGCATCCACTACGACCGGCCGTATGCGCACGATGAGGAAGGCTATCCGGGGCTCGTGGTGCATGGGCCGCTGACGGCGATGCTGCTCGCCGACCTGGTGCGGCAGAACACCGATCGCCGGGTGGCCAGCTTCACCTTCCGCGGCCTGGCGCCGCTCTTCGATCTCGCCCCGTTTCACCTGACGGGTCGGCACACCGGCGACGGTGTCGCACTTGAAGCGCTCGGCCCTGATCTCGTGCCGGCGCTCGCGGCACAGGTCGGGCTTGGCTGATGGTCTCTTGTCGGGTGCGGCTGAACAGCTGAACAGCAAAACGCAGAACTGCACTGCCGCAGAACAGCACGACCGCAGAACAGCACGCGGGCATGAGTGTTTCCGGCGGGCTTCCGTGCCATGCAGAGAATGAGTCTGGGGAACTGCGTGCGGCATTCGCAGTTCCCCCCGGTCCATCCACGCTGATGATCGCGGCGACTGTCGCCTCGCGATCGGAAGTCCTGACGCGGTTCTGCGGTGGTGCAGTTCAGCGGCTGTGCCGTTCTGCGATGTGCAGTTTCTCGATGTGCAATTGCCCACCACACGTTTCCCACGAAGCAGCCTTACCGCAACACGTCGATCCCGCCCGCCATCTGCCCCACGTCCACCGTCGCCACGGTCTTCAGCGTGACCAGGTCGATGATCTCCACCGTCCCCGGCTCCGACCCGATCCCTTCGACGGAGATGAACACGTACTTGTCGTCGGGTGACACCACCGCGCCGTGCACCACCTTTCGCCTCGTCGGAATGCGCGCGAGTTCACGCCCGCTCGGCAGCGCGATGATGCTCACCGACTGATCGCGCTTGTTCGTCGCGATGAGCTTCGTCCCGTCGGCGGTGGCGGCGAGGTTGTAGACGCCGGCGCCGAAGGGCATGCGGCGCAACACCTTCCAGGTCGCGGCATCGATCTCGACGATGTCGCTGGTCCGGTTGCATGCCACGTAGATCCGGCTGCCGTCGGCACTCGGTTGGGCCCACGTCGGCGAACAGGTGGGATCTCCGGCGGCTGGCGCCGTCATGCCATGCCCCGACATGTCGTGCGTGGCCCCGCCGCCCATGCCGGCCGGCGCGCCCGGCATGCCCATCTCCTTGCCCTTCGTCAGCAGGAAGTGACGGCTGACGGCCAGCGTGGCGATGTCGATCTCCACCAGCATGTCGTCCATCATGCAGGCGGAGTAGTGCTTCGTGCCCTGACGGTTGATGCGGGAGCCATGCGGCATGGTGCAGGTCGTAATGCGCGTCAGCTCGACCATGTCGTCCACTCCCACCACACTCACGTCGCTTGGCACCATCGCGCCGTGCAGGTTGAAGTTCACCACGAAGGCGAGATGTCCTTCAGGGGTGAGCTGCGCGGTGGCGGGGAAGTTGCCCAGCTGCACACGTCCCACCACGGCGTGGTCACGCGCGCGCAGCTTCCAGAAGCTGCCGTACGGTGTGCCATGCGCCGTGGACACGTAGTAGTGCGCACGGTCGGGCGCGACGGCCAGCCCATGCGGGCCGTCGGGATCGGTGGCGTTCAGCCCGATCGGAATCTTCTGCTGGACGCTCGCACCCGCCGGGCCGAAGGTGATGATCGCGATCTCGTCGGTGCCTTCCGACGCCACCGCGATGGTGTACGTCTTCTCGGGCAGCCACGGGGCGGGTGATGCGGTCATCGCCTTCGCCTGCGCCTGCAGCACGGTGCCGGCGGCGAGCACGCACACCAGCACGCCCGCGCGGATCACGCGGGCGACTGGTGCGACTGCCGTTGCGATCGCCGCCAGACTGCTCATGGTGTGATCCCTCGCTTCGGCTTCATGCGCACGATCCAGAGCCCGTTGTACATGTCGTTCACGTAGGCGAGGCCATCGCGCACCACCACACCCCAGGTCATCGCGCTGTTCTTCACGAAGCCCTCCATGTCGGCGGTGTTGAGGTGTGCCATCTCGCGCTGCTGCGCGCGCAGGTCGCCGCGCAGTTCACCGCTGATGTCGAAGGTGCGGAATCCGGCGTTGTAGGCGCCCATGTACAGCGTGTCGCCGGCGATCCAGATGTTGTGCACGCCGCCGTACTCCGGCTCGTAGAAGGCCACCGACTTCGGGTTGGCGTAGTCCGACACGTCCACCACCTGCAGGCGGCCGTAGGCACGACCCGCCGAGGCATCCTTGGCCCCCTGCACGCCGCTCGACGGGAAGACTTCGTCGGCGATGAAGACGTAGTTCTTGTGACGCCACGCGGTGTGCGTGCCGCGAATGAAGCCCGGGCCGCCGGCGAGTTCCACCTGACGGTAGAGATCATTCAGGTCATACTTGTACTGGCTCACCACGACGGGACTCATCGGCGAGCCACCCTTGATGCCGTTGCCGACATCGAGGATGATCAGCCCTTCATTCCAGTTGCTCAGGTACGCCAGGCCGTCCTGGATGTCGATGTCGTGCAGCGCGCCACCGGCGTTCGGGCCCGGTGCGCGGTACTTGCCCACTTCCCGCGGCTTGGTGGGGTCGGTGATGTCGATGATGTTCAGTTCATTGGTGCCGTCGTTCGTGGCATACACGTGCGTGCCGTACTTCGGCTGCGTGTACACGAATGCCGAGTGCACGCCACCCGTCAGTCCTTCGGTGTACTCGGCGATCTTGACCGGGTGCAGCGGATCGGCGAGGCTGCTGATCACGATGCCGTTCTTGCGGTCGCTGGCACCTTCGCGGGTGTTCACCAGCACCGTCCCTTCCGCGTTCGTCATCAGGTCGTTCACGCGACGCGTGTTCATCACCATGCTGTCCACGACGATCGGGTTGGCCGGATTGCTGATGTCGAGGGTGTAGAACAGGTCACCGCCGCTGCCCGAGCCGAGGTAGGCCACCTTGCCGTTGGGGTGCAGCCAGACTTCCTCGGTGGTGAAGCGCCTGCGCGGTGCGCGGCCCACCACTTCCAGCGGACGTCGCACGTCGCGTGCGGACAGCGTCACCGTGGCCTCGGCGGTCTGCGTGCCGAAGCTGGCCGTGATCGTGTAGGTACCCTGTTCGTAGCCCACGAAGCCGCCGTCGGTGCCGATCAGTCCCTGACCGGGGCTGAAGCTCCAGATGGGCGTGAGGCCGTCGATCGGCTTGCCGCTGGCATCCTTCGGCTTCGCCACAAAACGGATCACGTCGCCGGTTCGGGCATCGGCTGACGACGGAGAGACTTCCAGCGACGCGATGCGCCGTGTCGGCACCGTGACGACGACCTCCTGCTTCGCCGTACCGGCGGTGGCCATCAGCGTCGCGGTGCCCGGTGCCATGGCTGCAGCCAGCCCATCGCGTGAGAGCTGCACTACGCGCGGGTTGCTGCTGGTCCAGAGCACCCGATCGTCGCGCTTGTCGCCCGCGACGTCGAAGGCGCTGGCCAGGTAGCGCATGCGCTGGCCCTGTGCCAGCGTGGCGACGGGGGTGGTGACGTCGATCCGGCTGGCAGGGCCCGGGACCATCCTGATCTCGAGTCGCTCGATGACGGGACGGCGCCCCGGCTGCGTGACGGAGACCACCAGCGGCAGGGTGCCCGTCGAGCCGGAACGGACGAGGCCTTCGGGGGAGACGTCCCCCTCGAAGAAACCGCCTGCGCGCTGAAACCGCACCACGGCACCGGGCACGTCGTTGCCAGAGGCGTCGAGCGCCCTCACCCGCAGCCGCATCGTGTCGCGCGAGCGCATCGATCGCTCCTGCGGCAGGATCTGAAGGGAGGCGATTTCAGGCCCGACAGCGGCCTGGGCAGGAGTCTGCGCCCCGACGGCAAGGGGAGACAGAGCCAGCAGTACGGCGGCGGTCTTCGAACGCATCATGCGCAAGTCCTCGAGCAGCGGGCTCAATCGGTCGTCACGGGGGAAAGAACCGAAGCATAAGGCGGGGGTCGCTACGGCGCGACACTCCTCGCTGGACACTTCATGCACACGGCACTCGGGCCGAGGATCAGGATGCGACCATCGAGTCGCGCAATCGCGGCTGGCGCGTGGCGAATGCCGGGCATGCGATTGCGTGGGCGCGCGGAACAGTGGGCAGTAAACGGCTGTAGTCCAGTTCGTGTCAAAGGGATAGATTCAACCGGAGCCTCCAATCCTTTCCGTGTCGGCATCCTTCCAGGAACATCTCGAGCTCGCCCTCGGTGACGAGTATCGCGTCGATCGCGAACTCGGCGGCGGTGGCATGAGCCGTGTGTTCCTTGCCACCGAGCTGGCGCTGGGGCGATCGGTCGTGATCAAGGTGCTCACGCCGGAACTCGCCGCCGGTGTCAATCGCGAACGCTTCCGCCGCGAGGTGCAACTCGCCGCCGGTCTGCAGCACCCGCTGATCGTGCCGCTGCTGTCGGCCGGTGAGGCGGAAGGGCTGCTCTGGTACACGATGCCGTTCGTCGAAGGCGAATCGTTGCGCGAGCGGATTCAGCGTGGGGTGTGCTCGGCACGTGATGCGCTGCCGATCCTCGCCGATGTCGCCCGGGCGCTCGGCGCCGCCCATCGCAAGGGGATCGTCCACCGCGACATCAAGCCGGGCAACATCCTGTTGCACGAGCAGCACGCCGTCGTGGCCGATTTCGGCGTGGCCAAGGCGCTCACGGCGGCCGTGTCGGACTCCACCGGTCTCACCACCAGCGGCCTCGCGGTGGGCACCCCGGCCTACATGTCGCCGGAGCAGGCCGCCGGCGATCCCACCGTGGCTGCCCGCGCCGACATCTATGCGCTGGGATGCGTGGCCTACGAGATGTTGAGCGGCAAGCCGCCATTCACCGACCCGAGCGCGGCGCGCATGCTGGTCGCGCAGGTGTCGCAGGTGCCGGTGCCCTTGCATCAGGTGGCGCCCGTGCGGCTTGGGCTCTCCGATGTGGTGATGCGCTGCCTCGAGAAGGACCCGGAACATCGCTGGCCCACGGCCGATGCGCTGGCCGATGCCCTCGAGCAGCAGCGATTCTCATCGGAGCCGACACCCCTGCCGCCCGAGCCCGTCGTTCGCGCGCGCACCGTCACGCAGCCGATCCCGGTCGTCGTGCCCGTCGCGAAGCCGCGCGCCGTCGGCACGCGCGTGTTCGGCGTCGGTCTGGCCGTTGCGCTGGCGGTGGGAGTCGGTGTGGCGGTGTCCGGTGGACGCAACGGCCCCGAGGCCGCCGCCTTCGACGCGCCGCAGATCGTGATCGTCGCCGACGTGGAAAATCGCACCGCCGATTCCACACTCGGTGATCTGCTCTCCGAAGCACTCCGCTCGGAGTTGCAGGAATCGAAGATCGTCACCGTGATGACACCGGCCGCCACTGCTGCGGCACTGCAGCGCATGCAGCAACCCACCGCCGCCCGCGTGAACGCCAGGCTGGCGCGCGAGATTGCCGAGCGTGAAGGGGTGCCGGTGGTGGTCGAGGGGCGCATCCAGAAGGTGGGCAAGACGTATCTGGTGCGCGCCGGACTCGTGTCGCCGTCCGATGGCGCCGAGCGAAGCCCGGTGCAGGAGACTGCCGCGTCGGAGGATGAGCTGATCGCCGCCATCGGACGACTGGCGCGGCGGATGCGTGAACGTCTCGGTGAATCACAGACCGTGCTCACTGCGCTCCCCCCGATGGAACGGGTCACCACCACGTCGCTCGACGCGCTCCGGAAGTACAGCGAGGCGTTGCGGGTCGGGGATGGACTGACCCTCAGGGCCGATCCGAAGCAGGAGATCGCGCTCCTCGAGGAGGCGGTGGCGCTCGACTCGACGTTCGCGATGGCATGGCGACGGCTCGGTGTCCGCCTTCTGAACAGTGGCGGCGGTGGTTCGTACACACAGATGGCACAGGGCAAGGCCGCGCTGACACGCGCCTACGGGCTGCGTCAGCGCCTCTCGCCGGTGGAGCGTGGCCTGGCCGAAGCGGCCTACTTCACCGAGGTGGAGAAAGATCCGGCCCGGGCGACGGTCGCCTATGAAGCGATCCTGGTGGAGCAGCCCAGCAATCGCATTGCGCTCAACAACCTGGCCAACGTGGCGCTGCAGGAAGGGCGCTTCGAGCGTGTGCGGGAGTTCGGTGCACGGTACGTCGCGGTGGATTCGTCGAACATGCAGGCGTGGCCGTGGCTGTTGTGGGGTGCATACGGGAGCGGACGCGTGAATGAAGCGCGTGGCGTGCGCGCGGTGATGCGGAAGCGCTTCACGGCACCCGAGCAGATCGCCGTGCTCGACGAAGAAGAGATGACGTGGCTGGCGCTCGAACGCGACTGGCCGGCGCTCGAGGTGTTGGCGAGACAGCAACTCGCGGTGGCGAAGACCATCCCCGCCGAGGATCGCGCCCTGCGCGCGGTGGCCTGGTCGCTCAGCATGCGCGGGCGTTTCGCGGCTGGCTGGGCGCTCGGCGATTCTGCCGAAGCGCGACGACTGGCCGGTTCCGACACCGCGCAGCAGCGGATGTGGCGTGGCGATGCGAACCGGCAGCGGTATTTCGACCGGGCATGGTACATCGGCGACACCGTCGGCGCGGCGCGTGCCATCGGCACCTATCGGGCGCTGTCGGGGGTGGATCGCTGGCGCATGGTGGATCGTCCGAACGTGAACCTCGCACTCGACTACGCCGTCATTGCCGACGCAAAGACGGCGCGTGCCCGACTCAACGCGTTCCGCGCGGCCATCGCGAAGGGGTCACCCGACCTGCCGGCGGCGGCATCGCCCGATCTCGTGATGGTGGAGGCGAGCGTACTGCGCGCGGAAGGTCGCGCTCGCGACGCGCTCCGCCTGCTCACCCCGCTGGCCTCTGAAGCGCAGCGCTCGCTGAACCAGGTCACGTACATGCTGGGTGACGCGTATCATGCCGTCGGCGAGCGCGATTCGGCCCGGGTCTGGCTGTCTCGCGTGACTGAGTCCAACAGTCCGAACCGCGCCTGGATCGAGCCTGCCTATCGCGCCAAGGCGCTCGTTCAGCTCTGCGAACTGGCCGACACTCCAGCGCGGACGCAGCAGTGGTGCGGCGCCCTCGCCACCGAGTGGAAGGACGCCGACCCGTTTCTGCAGCCGCTGGTGGCGCGGGCCCGCACGCGGCTCAGCCAGTAGCTCGCGACCCGCGTCGCGCGGGTCCACGGTGCGGCACACCCAGCGGGAACACCGCCGCGCATGAGCGACTTGGGAGAGTAGGTGGTCCGATTACGTTTCCGTGAAGTTGCAAGCCAGTTGCCGGGCCGTCGTGTGCGGTCGGGTGATCCGTGCGCCGCGCCGCGTGCACCGATCGGCGTGAATGCGCGCGGCGCGCTCGAGGAAGGACATGCTCCCGTCGTCGCTTACCGTCACGCTCGCCATCACGATCCTCGGCCTGATCACGGCGGCCGTGTTCGTCTGGGCCTGGCACCGCGGCCATTTCGACCGGATCAACCAGCAGGCCCTGTTGCCGCTGGATGACGACGACTTCAACGTGGCGCGCCCGTGGGAAACCGCGTCGCAGCGAGCCGAACGCGTCGAGAACTTCGGGCCGCCGCGCCCGTCGGCAACCCCAGGCCTGTGGGGAGGGGCGCAGTGAGCGTCACGCTGTCCCCGAGCGTGATCGGCCTGGCCTCGCCCATCACCGACATGGAAAACCTCGATGTCCGTCTGCGCGCCGACGCCTCCAGCCGTCAGGTGGCATTGCGCGCGATCGCGTTCTCGGTGATCTGGCTCATCGTCGGCTCGGCGTTCGGACTCATCGCCAGCTTCAAATTGCACATGCCCGACTGGCTGGTGGGCAACGCCGCGCTGACCTTCGGGCGCATCCGCAGCGCGCACCTGAATGCCATGGCGTACGGCTGGGCCAGCAGCGCCATGCTCGCCGTCAGCGTCTGGATCATCCCGCGCCTCGTACACACCGAGTTGCGCGTGCCAAAGGCCGCTGAAGCCGGGCTGTATTTCTGGAACATCGGCATGGTGCTGGGCATCTGCGGCATTCTCGCCGGCTACAGTGATGGTCTGGAGTGGCTGGAGATGCCGCGCTACTGGGCCGATCCGTTCTTCGTGATCGGCGGCGGACTGGTGGGACTGAGCCTGCTCTCGACGATCGCGATGCGCGAAGTGGAGCACCTGTACGTGAGCGTGTGGTACATCATGGCCGCCTTCGTCTGGTTCCCGATCATCTTCCTGGTCGGCAACTGGCCCACGTTCAGCGGCGTGGAAAGTGCGGCGGTGAACTGGTTCTACGCCCACAACGCCCTTGGACTCTGGCTCACCCCCGTCTGCCTTGCCGCGGCGTACTACTTCATCCCGAAGATTCTCGGCCGCCCCATTTACAGCTACCAGCTGTCGCTGCTTGGCTTCTGGACGCTCGGCTTCTTCTATTCGCTCAACGGCATGCATCACCTCATCGGTGGCCCGTTGCCGACGTGGATGATCACGACGTCGGTGGTGGCCAGCGGCCTGATGATCATCCCCGTGATGGCCGTCGGCGTGAACCAGCACATGACGCTGAACAAGCGCTTCGGTGCACTGCGCTACAGCCCCACGCTGCGCTTCATCGTGTTCGGGTCGGTGGCGTACACGCTGGTGTCGCTCCAGGGTGTGTTCATGGCGTTCCGTGAAGTGAACCGCCTCACGCACTTCACGCACGTCACGGTGGCCCACGCCCATCTCGGGCTGTACAGCTTCGTGACGATGATCATGTTCGGCAGCATCTACTACATCCTGCCACGCCTGCTGGGCCGCGAATGGGTGAGCGAGAAGCTGATCTCGTGGCACTTCTGGAGCGTGGGCATCGGGCAGATCGTCTACCTCGTGCCGCTGACGGTGGCGGGCATGGTGCAGGGCGTGGCCATGGGCGATCCCACCAGCACCTGGGAGCAGGTGGTGCAGGCGATGATGCCGGGGTTGATCGGCCGTTCCATCGGTGGCACGCTGCTCACCATCGGGCACTGCGTGTTCGCGTACCATGTGTACCTGATGTTCCGCGGCGCCAAGGCCAGACAGGGGCTGCCGCCGTTCCATGAAGTTGCACCGATCATCACCCGTCGTGACAAGGCGACGTTCGTTTCGGGAGGTGCCGCGTGACGCGTATCTGGCTGCTCCTTACCGGCGTGCTGGCGATCATCATCTTTGCGACCTCACTGCTGGTCGTGATTCCGAACACCATGATCGGGCAGGTGCGTGCGCCGAAGCAGTTGTCGCCATACACCGCGCAGCAATCGCGCGGGCGAGAGGTCTACATCAGCGAAGGCTGCGTGTATTGCCATTCGCAGCAGGTGCGAGATCCCGTCTACACCTCCGACAAGGAGCGTGGCTGGGGCCCCCGTGCCACCGTGCCGGCCGACTACATCAACGACAAGCCGCACCAGCTGGGCACCATGCGCACCGGTCCCGACCTGATCAACATCGGCGTCCGCCAGCCCAGCGATCAGTGGCATCACACACACCTGTTCAATCCGCGGTCGCTGATGTCGTGGTCGATCATGCCGGCGTTCCCGTACCTGTACGAGGTGCGTGACTCGACGTCGATCAAGCCGGGCGAAACGTTCTACTCGGTGGCCGGCGGCAAGTTGCCGGCGGGGAAGGTCATCGTGCCGACACCCGATGCCGACGCACTCGTGGCCTATCTCAAGTCACTGAAGCGCACGTATCCGGTGCCCACCGGCGCCGAGGCCACCGATCGTTCGCTGGGTGGTCGCAGCGAACACACGATGCCATGAGCGATCCGACGTCGCGTGAACGGGGCGCATTCGGCGATGCCGAATCCGACGTGGAGCAGATCCATCGCCAGATCGTGCGTGAGCTCGCCGATCCGGCCGAGGGGTACGAGCGTGTGCCGTGGTTTCTGTGGGTCACGGTGGCCACCATGGTGTTCTGGGCCGGCTGGTACATCGGCCGTCGCGGCGGATCGTTCGACACACAGACCCATGTGGAGTACGCACAGGTCGGTCTCACTGCCGGTGCGGCAGGTGACACCGTTGCCAAGGGCCCTGTGGATGCCGTGGCCGAGGGGAAGCGCATCTTCGGCGCGAACTGCTCGGCGTGTCACCAGAGCAACGGTCTTGGTGTGACCGGCGCGTTCCCGCCGGTCGTGGGCAGTGAGTGGGTCACCGGGCCGGAGCAGACTGTGGTGCGCATCCTGTTGCACGGTCTCAGTGGCCCGGTGAAGGTGAAGGGTGTGACGTACAACGGCGCGATGCCGGCGTGGAAGGAGTCGATGAGTGATGACGACATCGCACACGTCATCACGTACATCCGGCAGTGGAGCCCGAATGCGGCGCCGGCGGTGACGGCGTCCACGGTAGCGTCGCTGCGCAAGGAGCACGAGGCGCGCACCGGCCCATGGACCGAGGCGGAGCTGAAGACGCTGGAGTCGGCAACGGCTGCTGCACCGTCCACCGCGCCGGGTGCACCGGCGGCTGAGGCCAGGCCATGAGCACGGCTGAAAATGCCGTCATCGATCATCCGACCCTGCGGCGTCCGCCGACCACGCCGGTGTTTGCGTACGTCGGGTCACCGACGGAAGTGAAAGCGGTCCTGCCGCCGCTCGCCCGACTCGGTGTACCGCGTGACCTGATCGACGTGATCGTCACGCAGCCGGCGGCGGATCGCTTGTACTCAGGGAAGCGCCGCGCCATGCGGCCGCTCTGGCGCTTCGCCAGCATCGGTGGGCTGCTCGGTCTTGGCGGTGGCGCCTTCGTGGCGTTCGTGCTGATCGCGTGGCCGGGCTTCGCGGCAGCGGGACCGTTTGCGTACGCGCTGCTCTTCGCGCCGATGATCACCGTGGCCCTGGGCGCGCTGATCGGCGTGATTGCATCGTTCCTGACCAAACGCAAGCCATCCGACTGGCGGCTGCGGATTCCGCCACCCGCCAATGACGAGATTCTGGTGGTGGTGCGTGCGCGTGGGGAAGAGCAGATCAGCCTCGTGCTCGACGTGCTGTTGCAGCAGGGCGGCCGCGCCGCGCAGGTTCTGCGTTGACGCAGTCGCCCCAATGGCACGTCGCACTTCGGATTCCGATTGCGGCGTTGCTGTTCCTGATTGCCGGTGCGGCCATCTGGTTTCAGCGGAGTGCCGAGAGCCTCGTGCTGGCACAGCGCCTCTGGTTCGTGGGGCTGGTGCTCACGGCCGCGCCGCCCACGTGGCGGACGGTGCGCGACATGTTTCGCGGCGAGTTCGCCGCCGATGTGGTCGCGATCATCGCCATCGTCTCGGCGGCGGTGCTCTACCAGCCATTCGCTGGCCTGGTGGTGGTGATCATGCTCACCGGTGGTGCCGCGCTGGAGCGATATGCCGAAGGTCGCGCGGGTGCCGCCGTCTCGGCGCTGGAGCAGGCCGCGCCTCGTCAGGCACACATCCGTGATGCCGATGGCACGGTGCGTGACGTGCCGGCGGAGCGTGTGAAGGTCGGCGACCAGCTGCTGGTGCGGCCGGGCGAGCTGATCCCCTGCGACGGGCATGTGGTGAGTGGCCGCAGCCATGTGGATGCGAGTGCGATCACCGGCGAGCCGCTGGCGATACCGGTGGTGGCCGGATCACTCGTCGTGTCGGGCAGCGCCAACGTGGACGGGCCGCTGGTGATGGAGGCCACGGCGATTGCCGGAGAGAGTCAGTATCTGCGCATCGTGGAGCTGGTGCGCAACGCCCAAGGCAGCAAGGCACCGCTGCAGCGTGTGGCCGACAAGGCGGCGGTCTGGTTCACGCCGGTGACGATCGTGATCTGTGTGATCACGTATGTGCTCACGCGCGACAGTGACCGGGTGCTGTCGGTGCTGATGGTGGCCACACCCTGCCCGCTGATTCTCGCCACGCCGATCGCGATCATCGGTGGCATCAACCGCTGCGCGCGTCGCCAGGTGATCATCCGCACCGGCGGCGCGCTCGAAGCGCTGTCGCGGGTGACGACGGCGGTGTTCGACAAGACCGGAACGCTCACGCGCGGGCAGCCGGCGGTGGAGCGGGTGCGTCCGCTGGATGGGTTCACGGAGCTCGACGTGCTGCGCCTGGCCGGTGCGGTGGACTTCGGCAGCGGGCATCAACTGGCGCGTCCGCTGGTGAAGCACGCGGAGTCGATCGTCGGCGCACTGCCGCATGCCACGGATGTGCGTGAGGTGGCAGGGCGGGGCATCGTCGGCATGGTGGACGGAGTGCAGGTGCACGTAGGATCGCTGGCGTGGCTGCGTGAGGTGTTGCCGGCTGCCAGGTCGGGTGATCTGGACACGCTGGATGGCAGTGGCGATGGGTTGCGCGCGTACGTGGCCGTGGGTGATGCACCGGCGGGCACGATCGAGTTCGCCGACTCGCTGCGCGACGGCCTGCCGCAGTTCTTTCGCGACCTTGGCGAGCTTGGCATCACGCGCACGGTGATGCTGAGTGGCGATCACACCGCGAACGTGGCGGTGGTGGCGAAGGAACTGGGCATCACCGATGCGCGTGGCGACCTGCTGCCTGAGGACAAGGTGAGCATCGTGCGCGAGTTTCAGGCGCAGGGTGAGCGGGTCGTGATGATCGGCGATGGGACCAACGATGCGCCGGCGCTGTCCACGGCCGAGGTGGGGATTGCGCTGGCGGGGCATGGCGGCGGCATCACGGCGGAGGCGGCCGATGTGGTGCTGCTGGTGGATGAGATCACACGGGTGGCCGATGCCGTTCGGGCCAGTCAGGACACGATGCGGATCGCGATGCAGAGCATCTGGGTGGGGCTGGCGCTGTCGGCGGTGGGGATGGTGTTCGCGGCGGCGGGGTTCCTGACGCCGACGATGGGGGCTCTAGGGCAGGAGGCGATCGACGTGGCGGTGATCCTGAACGCGTTGCGGGCGGCGCGCCGGTAAGTCGCATGGCAGCAGTGGTCAGCCACCGGCCTGAGCGGTAGCGCGGCGCTCGCTCAGCCGAGCCGCTGAATTACGAGCGTCCGGCTGCTGCCATTCAGCGTCGTGACGAATTGCTGCAGCGGAGAGGGCGCAGGCCCGGCGACATTGCGCCCATCGATGTCGAACTCCGAGCCGTGACACTGGCACTTGAGCCGCTGGGTCTCGAACACGCTGATGCCGCACCCCGAATGCGTGCAGACATTCGAGAAGGTGCGGTACTCATCACCCGCCAGCCGAATCACGATCAGGTTCAGCCCGCCCACCAGATAAGCTGATCCGGGACTGCGCAAGCCGTTCAACAGATCAAGCTGGATGACGACCTGTGCAGCCGTGATCGTCACCGCTCCCGCGGCGGCAGGCGGCGTCGCGCCGTCGGACGAGCACGCCCCAAGCAGCACGGCAGCCCCGGCGGTGGCGAGCGCCGCGAGTGCTGCACGACGCGAACAGAGCGCACCGCACACCGCTGTTGACAGATCGCCGTCGTGGGCCACCCTGACGGGCACTGCTTCGGTCTGTTCGCTGGTCTGCATGGCGGCGACGTCGGTGCGTGTGCGGGTGCGTGTGAGTGACATGATGCATCAAACTGCGCGCGTGCGAGTCCGGTCGCAAACGTGTAACGCGTGCGCGCTCACTCTGGGACCAAGCCGTGACGTATTCGTCGCCGACTGTTTTCGGACGACGGCTTCGTTCTCCTGTGCGACAGCACGAGCCGCCCTCCCCCGGCGCTGTTGTCGGCCTTCCGGCATCCACCTGATACCGGCGAGCGACGCTTTCTTCACCGGGTGATTCACCCGAAGGGTGCACAAACAATGAAGGGCATGTCTTTCCGTATCGCAGGAACCGTGGTCGCAGGCGCGCTGGCGACGGTACTGGGTGGGTGCTCCGATGATGATGGTGACGTCGTCGGCGGCCGTCCGACCGCCATCGCACTGACGAATCAGTCGGTCACGCCAAGCCTCATCCGGAGCCTGGTCCCCGGCATCGACATCTATAGCGTCATCAGCAGCGACGACGTGCTGCCGCAGTCGCCGTCGTTCGTGTTCGGTGGATCCGCAGACGGCGCCGCCCTGATCAAGAACACCGACGGTACCTTCACGATGCTGACGAACCACGAAGACAACTTCGCGGTCTCGCGCGTCACGCTCGATGCCGCCTTCAAGCCGGTGCGTGGCGACTACGTCGTGAACTCGACCGCCGGCCGCTATCGCCTCTGCTCGGCCACGCTGGCGACGCCGGCGGAGCATGGCTTCGGACCGCTGTTCCTCACGGCAGGCGAAAGCAACGAGGAGTCGCAGATCCTGGCGGTGAATCCGACCGGCCTGCCGAACACGCCGACCTACCTGACCGGCTTTGGTCGCTGGAACACCGAAAACGCGGTGCCGCTGCCGACTGTGGCCTACCCAGGCCGGACTGTCGTCATGATCGGCGACGATGACTCGGGTGCCGAGGGCGGTCAGGTGGCGATGTACCTGTCGAGCGTCGTGGGCGACCTGGACAACGGCAAGCTCTACACGATGGCGCGGACCAACGATGTGACGCGGGAGCGCGACATGGTCGTGGGCCAGAGCTATCCAGTGGCGTTCCGTGAAATCCTCAATCACAAGACGCTCACCGGTCGTCAGATCAATCAGGCCACGGCGACGCTGCGCTCGATCCAGTTCGGTCGGGTCGAAGACATCGATTACCGCAAAGGCGGCAACGGTCGCGAGCTCTACTTCGCCGTGACCGGACAGAACAACACGGGCAATAATGCGGCGAACGATCGCACGAAGTACGGTCGGGTGTATCGCCTCACGATGAACGCGACTGATCCGTTGCTTGGCACGCTCGAACTCGTGCTGGACGGCGATGACCGGACGGGCCCTGCGGCTCTCTTCCAGAATCCTGACAACATCGTGGTCGGTACCAACCACGTGTACGTCCAGGAAGACGACAACGGCTACGGTGACGAGGCGCACGATGCCTACGTGTACCAGTACAACATCGCCACGCGCGTCCTGCGTCCGGTGCTGCAGCTGGATCACCGCCGCACGCAGTCTGACGCGGCCCTGTACAACAGCACGGGCGCACGTCCCGAGGGCAAGGCGGGCTGGGAGTACGGCGCAATGATCGACGTGTCCACCGAAACCGGCAACGAGAACACCTTCCTGGTGGCGCTGCAGCCGCACTCGTGGCGCGGGACGAAGTACCTCGGCGTTGACGGTGGTACGCTGCGTCCGACCGAGAACCAGGCCAGCATGATGGTGCTGGTGAAGGGACTGCCGCGCTGATGATGTGGCAGCATGACGTTCGGCGGGTCGTGGCGTTCGCGCCACGACCTGCCGTTGCTCGCGCCGTACGCGGTGCCCTGATGATTTTCGTGATCGCAGCCTGTCGCACGCCCGAACCTGCAACCGTGGTGCCGCCGCCATTGGCGTCGGCGGCAGCGGTGGTGGCCCGTGACATGTGGGTGGCCGGCATCGATACGTTGAACTCTCGCGTGCAGCGCCTTGATTCGGCCGTGACGCAGCTTGCCTCGCGTCCAACGCCGGCGTCCGCCGCCACGGCGCAGGCGCAATTCCGTGAGGCGCGTCTGGCGTTCAAGCGCATCGAGTTTCTGGCGGCGTACTACGAGCCGACCACGACACGCGCCATGAACGGCCCGGCGTTGCCGCGCGTGGATGATGAGGAAGGGCCCGAGGCCGTCTTCCCGCCGGAAGGCTTTCAGGTCATCGAGGAGTTGCTGTTTCCTGAGCCCGATGCAGCCGACCGGACGCAGGTCGTGAACGAAACACGGAATCTGCAGGCGTACGTCACACGGCTGCGCACGACGGCCGCGAAGCAGCTCATCACCGATGATCGCTTGTGGGATGCGGCCAGGATCGAGGTCGCCCGCGTTGTCACCCTCGGCGTCACTGGCTTCGACTCACCGATTGCGTTCCTGTCGCTTGGTGAATCGGTGGCCGCCCTCGACGGCGTGCGCTCGGCGCTGAGCGGCTATCGTGGCTCACTCGGTCCACAGGCGTGGCAGACACTGGAGAGCGCCTTCGTGTCGGCGTCAGCGCTGTTGGAGCGCGCCGAGTCGTTCGACCGGTTCGACCGCCTCGACTTCATCACGGCTGGCGCGAATCCGCTCGCCCATGCACTGGTGCGTGCGCGAACGGCGCTCGACATCGGTGTGCCGGACGAGCGCCGGGGATGGCGCGCAGAGAGTGCGACGTTGTTTGAGGTCGGCGCGTTCGATGCGCACGCCTTCGCCGCGCCGAACACCGATCGTGCCACGCCGGACCGGGTGGCGCTCGGTGGTGCGCTGTTCTTCGAGTCCGGTCTGTCGGATGACGGGAAGGTTCGTTGTGCGACCTGTCACGATCCGGCGCTGGCCTTCACCGATGGGCGGACGCGGTCGGCGTCGCGCAGTGGTGCCACGTCGCTGAGGAATGCGCCGACGATCATCAATGCCGGCCTGCAGGTGGGGTCGTTCTACGATCTGCGCACGACCTATCTCGAGGACCAGATCACTGACGTGGTCCGGAATCCCGAGGAGATGCATGGGAGCATCGATGCGGCGGCGGTTCGTCTGTCACGCGAGGCATCGTACCGTGACCGGTTCGCTCGCGCCTTTCCCGCCGACGGCGACTCGTCGGTGCGCGGTCGCAACATTCGTTTTGCGATCGCGGCGTACATCCGCTCCATGCAGGCGTTGAACTCGCGGGTTGATCGTGCCTTGCGGGGCGAGACGGCGGTGCTGACGGCGGAGGAACGACAGGGGTTGAACCTGTTCATGGGCAAGGCCAAGTGCGGCACCTGCCACTTCGCCCCGCTGTTCAATGGCACCGTTCCGCCGGCGTACCAGGAGAGTGAGGTCGAGGTGTTGGGCGTTCCGTCCTCGGCCGTGGTCCGTGGGGGGCGTGTGGACCCGGACAGCGGCCGGTTTGCCTTGACGCGCAGTGCGCCGCACCTGCATGCGTTCAAGACGCCCAGTGTGCGCAACGTGGCGCTGACGGCGCCGTACATGCACAATGGCGTGTACCGGACCCTGGAGGAGGTCGTGGACTTCTACAATCGCGGTGGCGGCGCCGGCATTGGCGTGGCGCTGGAGAACCAGACGCTGCCCCCCGATCCGTTGCGGCTGACGGTAGCGGAGCGGAAGGCGCTGGTGCGGTTCATGGAGGCGTTGACGGACACGGTGGTGCGGCCGGTGTCGCCGGCGGTGGTGGCGTACCGGGCTCGGACAGGCGGGCAGGTGGCGGTCCGGCGGTGATCGGTGGCGGATCCGTTCCCGATTCGTGGGGCGAGCCCCGTCGGACCGGGGGAGATTTGCGACTCGGATTGAAGCGTCGGTGTCGCGGGGTTAAGATTAAAGTCTGTTCTGACGGTCCGCGGGTTTGGGCTGGCAGTGACGGGACGTAGCGCAGCCCGGTAGCGCACCTGAATGGGGTTCAGGGGGTCGCAGGTTCGAATCCTGTCGTCCCGATGGGGATTTTGCAACGACTTACGGCGCCTCTCGGGGCGCCGTTTGTCGTTTGGGGGTGCCACGGTGGTGGCGTGTGGCCGGCCTCTCACCAAGAATCAGGATTGCTGCAATTCGAGCATTCTCGCTGGAGCGGCTGATGCGCGCGGGCTGGCTGTCACCGAGGTATGGGCCGGCAACGAAGCGGAACTCCGATTGCCTGCAAGATGATTCAGTGGGTCGCTTCAAGGGGTTCGGGTGCGTGAACCGGGTCAGGGCCTCTGCCCACGTGACCGACGTCGGGGCACATTCCATGTCATGCCCCTCCGATCCCGTGCGTCCCGCGTCCGTCGCGCCCTCCTCGCCTGCAGCATCATCCTGGCGGCACCCGCGCTCACTGCCCAGCGCACCGACTGGCCGACGCCGAGTGGTGATCCCGGCGCAATGCGCTACGCGCCGATCACACAGATCGATCGCAGCAATGTCTCCCGACTCCAGCCCGCGTGGCGCTGGCAGACGGGGGAACGCAACGTGTCGGAAGGTCCGGGGCAGAAGGCGGCGCGGCCCGGCCTCTTTCAGTCCTCGCCGATCGTGATCGGCGATACGCTCTACGTCTCCACGCCGTATGCAGCGGTAGCGGCACTCGATGCGCGCACCGGTCGCGAACTGTGGAAATATGACCCGCAAGTCTGGCGCATGGGCCAGCCGTCGAATGGCACGGGCTTCGTGCACCGCGGCGTCGCCACGTGGACCGCGCCGGGCGCGGGTCGGCGCATCTTCATCAATGCGCGATATCGGCTGATTGCCGTCGATGCGGCAACCGGAACGCCGATCACGTCGTTCGGACGTGGCGGCGAGGTGGACCTCACCGCCCAGCTGCGCCGGCCGGTGAATCGCGCGCACTACACCAACACCTCACCCCCGGTGGTGTGGGGCAACGTGGTGATCGTCGGCAACGGCGTTGGTGACCGCCTGCGGTACCGCAGTGATCCGCCGGGCGACGTCCAGGCGTTCGACGCGCGCACGGGACGGCGGCTGTGGAGCTTCCACACGATCCCCGATTCTGGCGAGTTCGGCTGGCGCACGTGGGAGAACGACTCGTACCGCTACATGGGGCACACCAACGTGTGGGCGCCGATGAGCGTGGATGCGAAACGTGGCTGGGTGTTCCTGCCGGTCTCCACGCCTACCAACGACTGGTATGGCGGGGACCGGAAGGGTGACAACCTGTTCGCCGAGTCGGTGGTCGCACTCGATGTGCGGACAGGGCGGCGGGTGTGGCACTATCAGGTCGTGCACCACGGCCTGTGGGACTACGACCTGCCCGCGCCTCCGGTGCTGGCGACGATCACCTGGCAGGGACGTCCTCGCGACGTCGTCGCCGTGCCATCCAAGACCGCCTGGATCTACGTGCTGGATCGTGTGACGGGCCAGCCGGTGTGGCCGATCCCGGAGCGTGCGGTGCCCGCGAGTGACGTGGCCGGTGAACGCACGTCACCGACGCAGCCGATGCCAACGCTCCCGATGCCGTTTGCGCGCCAGCAGGTGAGTGAGGCGGACCTGATCGACTTCACGCCGGAACTGCGTCGCCGAGCCCTCGAGGTGTTTCAGCGCTACCGCAGTGGCCCGATCTTCACGCCGCCGTCGGAGCAGGGGACGATCACGATGCCGGGCTCGATCGGCGGCGCGGGGTGGGGCAGCACGTCGTACGATCCGGTGACACACACGCTCTTCGTGAAGGCGACCGAGAGTCCGGCATTGTACAGGATCACGCGTGGCGTGCCGAACGACACGATCGGGTACGAGTACACCGCCGATCTGGCGGCGAGCGGTCTTGGCGTCACTGCCGATCCTGATTCCGGTCGCGCGGATCATGCGCCGCCTGAGCAGCTGCCGCTCATCAAACCGCCGTACGGCACCATGACGGCGATCGATCTCAACACGGGGGCAACGCGCTGGCATGTGACGTTCGGCGACACGCCCTCCATCCGGCAGCACCCGCTGTTGCGAGACGTGACACTGCCGCCGCTCGGTGTGGCCGGAGCACCAGGCGGCACGGTGACACAGGGCGGGCTGCTGTTCGCCACGGGTGGCGGCAACGTCCTGTATGCCCTCGACACGCGCGACGGGTCCGTGCTCTGGCAGTACGAGCTGCCGATGGGACGCGGCTATGCGAATCCGATCACGTATCGTTCGGCGGACGGGGTGCAGTACGTGGTGATCGCGACCGGCGGCGGGGAGCGCGCGGAGCTGGTCGCGTTCGCGCTGGACGGAGGGCGCGGTTCGGGGAAGTGAGCGTCTGGCTCCGGGGTCGGTGACAGTGCACTCATTGCCGACGATTCGCGTGGTCGGTGACAGTGCACTCAATGCCGACAATTGATGATTGCGGCGGACTGCACGTTACGGGGACAACGTTACGGGGACAGGGCACCGATCCCCACTGCGTTGATCCCCACTGCGGTATCGCGTGCCGGCACGGGGTTGGCACGGGGTTACGGGGACAGGGCACCGATCCCCACCGCGGTCACGGGGACAGGGCACCGATCCCCACCGCGGTCACGGGGACGTCACGGGGACAGGGCACCGATCCCCACCGCGGTGATCCCCACCACGGTATCGCGCGCCGGCACGGTGCTCTGCGGTTCCGGGCCGTTGAATTGCGACCGAAGTGCGTCACCGAATTGCCCAAACAGCAAAATCCGGGCGCCGGGCGCTGTCGGGGAGGCCGCCTCCACACACGCGGCTCCCCGACAGACTGAGTACTACGGCTGCACCGTCGTCCGCGGCGTCGCGAGCGTGTGCCGCGCGATCCACTCGTACTCGCGCTTCATGCGATCGACCTGGTGGTAGTACTCCGACAACCCATGTCCCTCGCGCGGGTAGAACACCAGCTCCACCGCCTTGCCGCGATCCTTCAGGGCGCGATAGAACTCCATCGGCTGGCCAATCGGCACACGCTCGTCGTTGCCACCGTGCAGGATCAGCAGCGGCGTGGTCACGCGGCTGGTGTAGCTGATGGCCGAGCGCTCGAGATACTTGCGGATGTTCGGGTTGACGAGCGAGCCGTCGTACTGCGGGTCGCCGAAGAAGGTGTTGATGTAGCCGGGGATGTCGGTGGTTCCGGCCATCGACAGCAGCGACGGCAGCCCGGCGCCCATCATCGCGGCCTTGAAGCGCGACGTCTGCGACACGACCCAACTGGTCATGTAGCCGCCGTAGCTCCACCCTTCGAACGCCAGCTTCTCCGGATCGGCCACGCCCAGGCGCACCACTTCGTCGGTGCCGGTCATGATGTCGCGATAGTCGCCGCCACCCCAGTCGCCGGTGTTGGCGCGCATCCACCATTCGCCATAGCCGGTGGAGCCACGCGGGTTCGGATAGAGCACCGCCCAGCCGCGCGCGGCCCACGTCTGGCCGGGCGCGCCAGTGCCACCCTTGAAGCCATTCGTCCACGCGCCGGTGGGGCCGCCGTGCGCCGAGACGATCGTGGGCACTCGCGTGCCCTCGCGATAGTCCACCGGCAGCAGCAGGATCCCCTCCACCGGCTTGCCATCGCTGGACTTCCACGAGATCACGCGCGTCCGGCCAAGCGCGCGTTCGCTGAGCCACGCATTGGTGGTCGTGATCCGCTTGGGCTGCGCCGGCGACGCGTCCGACACGTACACCTCGCTCGGCCATGTCGGCGAATCGATCACGAACGCCATCTTCGAGCCGTCGCGACTGACGCTCATGCCCTGCAGCATCAGGTCCGTCGTCATCTTGGCGTAGGTCCTGGCCGCGATGTTGTACTGGTAGAGCGTGTTGTAGACGCGATCGCTGGACGTGAACCAGATGGCTGAGCCGTCGGCCGACCACCGCGGCTGCCCGACGCTGACATCGAAGGTCGGCTGCATGTGCGTGGTGAGGG
>JANOCB010000069.1:0-60974 GCA_031411975.1 Gemmatimonadaceae bacterium | reverse complement strand
GCCACCCATTCCGCACTCACCAGCCGGGTGCCGTTCCACATGCCCTGATCGAGCATCAGCTGGCCGAGCTTCGCCAGATCCGCAGGCTCGAGATAGAGGCCACCCTCGGAATCGGTCAGGCCGCCCGATGATCGCTTCCAGTGAAAGCGCGTGATACCGAGCGGTGTGAAGAGATGGCGCTCGGCATACACCTGCAGGTCCACACCGGTGGCACCGCGGAACACCTCGGCCAGCAGCGCCGCCGCACCATCGTTGTATTGGTACGTCGTGCCAGGCGCGGTCTCCATCGGCTGGGCGAGGACCAATGACACCCAGTCACTGCTGTTCTCCATACGTTGCGTGATGTCGTCATCACTGCCGTAGCCACCCCCCTCGGGCCAGCTGATTCCGGACGTCATCGTCAGCAGATGCCGGATCGTGATCTTCCGGCGAACCGAGTCACGGAACGCCGCCGCGTGCGCCGGGATGAATTGTGCGATCGGTTGATCGATGGTGGCAATGTCCTTTCGGGCGATCGCAACGCCGTAGACCAGCGACACGATGCTCTTGCTCACCGACTGCAGGGTGTGGAGCGTGCGACCCTGATAGAAGGGATGCCAGTTCGGGTCCTGATAGTTGAACACGCCCGGCGGCTTCTTCATCGCATACACCCCCTCGTAGCTGCGAGGAAAGGTGCGCGAGAGCAGCGGCACGCCGTTGCGCACCACGTGCAGGGCATCCACGTAGCCGAAATCTCCGCGCGCGGCGGAGTCGGCAAAGGCGGTCAGCGCCGCGGTGTTCGCCGCCGCCGGCAGGGCGCAGCAGGGCGTGTCACGATGGCGCGTGAACCAGTCCGTGATGTACGCCACCTTGGCGATGTGGTGGCTCGGCCGGACCCGTGCGCCATGCGGTTCACCGGGCAGGCGGACGAGCTCCGTCGGCACGCCGCGCAGTCGCAGCGCCGTGAACCACTCCTCGGATTGCCCGAACGGCGTGCGATAGTCGGCGTCGCCACCCATCACGAGCGTCGGCGTCTGCACGCTGGCCACGCGCGACAGCGGCGACTGCGCCCAGTAGTGCGTCGGGTTCTCCCACGGTGTGCCGCGCAACCAGTGGCCCTGGAAGTGTGCGCCGTTGTCGGCCGTCAGGACTTCGCTGGTCCAGTCGATGACAGGGTACAGCACCGCCGCAGCCCGGAAGCGCGTGGTGCGCGCCGTGAGCCAGGCCGTGAGCAGGCCACCGCCACTGCCACCGGTGACGTACAGCTGCGCGGGATCCGCGATACCGCGCGAGACGAGCGAATCGACCGCCGTCAGCAGATCATCGGCGTCGTCACCGGGATAGGCCTTGTCGATCATCCGGGCGAACGCTTCGCCGTAACTGGTGGAGCCTCGGGGATTCACGTACAGCACCACGTATCCCTGCGCGGCCATCCACTGCTTCTCGATGTCGAAGCGATCACCGTAGGCCGCGAACGGGCCGCCGTGAATCTCGAGGATCATCGGATACTTTTTCCCCGGCGTGTAGCCGGGTGGCGTGATGATCCACGACTGGAATCGCTGGCCGTCCTTCGATGACGTCGCCCAGAACGACGCCACCTGCCCCACCTGCCGCTCGGCGAGGACATCGTCGTTCACGGCGGTCAGTTTCTTCGTCGGTGCGCCTGCCGTGGCAGCAAACCAGACATCACCCGGTGAGGTCGGTGAGCCTCGCGTGAGCGCCAGCGCTCCACCGCGGCTCTGCGAGTATGCCTGCCCACCACCGTAGGCTTCGAGATCGCTGGCGAGCGAGTCGGCCATCAATGCCGTCGAGCCATCGAGCATGATGCGCCAGAGTCCCGCCCGACCCTGGCGATCGGCGAGGAACAGCAGGCCATTTCCATCGGGGAGCCACTGCGGATTGTCCACCGTTGCGTCAAACGTTGCTGACAGCAGTCGCGGCTTCGTGTCGCCGCTGCGCGGGATCAACCAGAGCCGCGGCTGCGTCCAGGCGTGGCCGGAATCGGCGACACTCACGAAGGCGAGCCACTTGCCGTCCGGAGACACGACCGGCGAGCGATTCGTGCCACGGCGGCGGAACACCGGCGTCACCGCGCCATCCGCCACACGCACCTCGAACAGATCCGACGAGCGCGACGTCAGGTCGGGAGACGGATTGCCGTTGGCGGTGACGATGAGTGCCGCGCCATCGGGCGTCCAGATCCCCGGCGTTGCGCCGTACGCACGGCCGTACTGCAGGACACCGCCCGACGTGATCTGCCGCGCCGCGCCGCCGGTTGACGGCAGCACGAACAGCTCGGCGCGACCGCTCGGCAGCAGACCCGCACCATCACTGCGGTATCGCACGTCGGTTGCGACCACCGCGCCCGGCGCCCAGGTGGCGCCAGGTGGTGCCGAGGGCATGCTCGCCGGGACGTGTGACGGCGACGCGACAAACATCGCGAACGCGATCCGTGACCCGTCGGGCGAGACGGCGAACCACTCCGGTGTCGCCGGCAGCTTCGCCAGCCGCACCGTCTGCTCACTGCTCACGTCGCGTCGGAACAGTTGCGTCGTGCCATCCACCGTCGAGAGGTAGATGACCGCATCGCCGGTTGGCGTCCATTGCGGTGCGCGATCATTCCCGTCGCCGGCCGTCAGGCGCCGATGCATGGTGCCGTCACCGTGCACGAGCCAGAGCTGCGTCACCTCGCGGTCGCGCATGATGTCGTAGCTCTGTCGCACGTACACCACGCGCTTCCCATCCGGCGACACGCGCGGATCCTTCACCGTCTCGAGACGGAAGAGATCGAGCGGTGCCAGTGGCGTCGCCGCGCGGCGCGCCTGCGCCATCGCCTGCGCCGCAGTGCGCATCAGGTCACGCGCTTCGGGTGGCCCATCGAAACCGGCCTGCGCCAGGCGTAGTGCACCCTGAGGCATGCGCGTGATGCCCCAGGGTGTGACGGGGGTGCGATGCAGGAAGCCTCGAACCTCGGCCTCGGTCAGTTGCGACACCGTGCGCTGGCCTGGGCGGTACCAGCTGTCCACCTTCTGCCACGTGCCTCCGACGCGTGCCAGCACGATGTAGTGATTGGCTGACTGCGCAGTGGGTGCGCGGCTCGGGCGGGCTCCCCTGCTGAGATCCGCATCGGCACCGACGATGAACACCGCGTTTGCGTGACGACGCAGATACTCGTTCACGGCGCGGTCGCGCTCCGCCACGGACGCGAGCGTCAGCCCGAACAGGGGCTCCGCACGCAACGCGAGGACATCGAGGACGCGATGGAATTCATCGCCCGCCGACCGGCGGGACGTCACGATCGCACCAGACGCGTCGGTGACGGGTTTCGTCGATCCGATCACTCCCGCGACGCCATCGACATCCGCGTGCAGGTAGAGCCGCTCCTGTACCCGGTGGGCGGTGCCGACGGTGCGATCGAGCGGGAGCCCGAAGAGGCGCGCGACCGAGTCGGTGCTGCCGCCCAGCAGGACGAACGCGTTCAGGGAGGCCGCCGCACTGCAACGCGCATCGTCGCTGCGGGTGTCGTCGAGACGATCCAGTTGCGTGAGATACGCAAGGCGCGCGAGAGGTGACGCGGTGCTGAGCGTGTCGGTCTCGCGCCCTTGCGCGGCGATCCGGCCCGGAACGGCGACTGCAGCGAGAAGTCCCAGCGCGAGGCATCGGTTCATTGGACGTAAGCTCGGTTCATGTCGGATCAGGCGCGCAGTTGCGCAGGTCGACCACGCTCCCCACGGCGTTCCGGCAACGACTCGTGACGCAGCCACTTCGGCCGCCGGAATGCCGTTCGGCGCCAGCGGTGCGACGAAGGCGACCGGGAGGGACCGGGCTGGGCTGGACATACACCAAGAATGATCTCACGCAGTTTGCAGCGCAAATACGCCGGGCTGGTGTTCGACCAGTTGCGCACGCATGAGCAACTGGTGATTTCGTCGGCCGTACGCACCCTGGTCCTGAGTTTTCTCAACTATCTCGAGCTGCTCGCCTGCTTCGGCATCGTCTACTCCACCATGCCGGGCACGCTGGTGGGCTCCACGGGATGGATGGACGACATGTACTTCAGCGTCGTGACGCAACTCACGATCGGGTACGGCGACATCCGGCCGATCGGCTGGGCGCGGGTCGTGAGCGTGGCGCAGGGACTGGTGGCAGTGGCCTTCACCATCCTGATCCTCGGTCGCATCGTCTCGGTGCTGCCCAAGATCGGCAGCGTGATGAAACACTCCGGCGAGACGGACTGACCGTTCCACGCGTGCTGCCACGGGAGAGGCGGTCCATGACGCTGCCAACGCTCATGTGCGCACCGAAGGTGCGGTCGGTGCGATCAGTGGACGACGGAGGGCGTGCAGCATGCTTTGGGTCCGGGAAGCGCGAGTGTCCCAATGTCCGGAGCGGTTTGCCGCGGCGCGATCCGACGCAGGTGGCATCGAGCCGGATATCAAGACGGCTTGCTGGCGAGAACGCGCCCGCTCACAACCCGATCGCCCGCAACAGCTCCTGATACCGCGGGTGCGCGCGCAGTGCATCACTGAAGAAGGGGGCGCGTGTCCAATACGGTCCGGTGTTGTCGCAGCGCTCGACCGACTCGATGGCGTACGCGATGGCCTCGTCCGTGCGGCCAAGTGCATCGGCCGCGATCGACACGACAAACCGCGACACTTCCTCGGTCTGCGCCCGTGCCTGCAGTTCGATATACACCGCCTCGGCCAGTGCCTGCTCACCGCGCTGCACATACGCTATCGGCAGGCCGCACAATACCCACGGACTGCGGCCGATCACCGCGAACGCCCGCTTCGCGGCCGCGAGCGCACCATCAGCGTCGTCGGCCCATGTCCGAATGAGCACCCGAAGATAGAGTGGCAGAAAGGCACTTGGAGCCAGTTCGCAGGCGCGCTCCACCTCCGCGACCGCGTCAGCAGACCGTCCGGTTGCCAGGAGGCCAAGGCTGTTGAGGCAGGCACAAAAGACGCTGCGCGGATCGTCGTGGACCGCACGGGCCAGCTCGCTCATGCCGCGTTCGTCGTCGTGACGGAGCAGGATCAGCCCATTCATGGCGTACAGCACGCGGACCTCGGACAGACGCGGCTGGAGCGCCAGTGCCCGTTCCCACCAGACGAATGCGGCCGCCGGGTCGTGATCGAGGTTGAAACTGACGTTCCCGAGTGCCCCCATCGCCGTGGCGAGATCCGGATCGAGCTCCAGCGCTCGCGTCAGCGCCGCTTTCGCCAGCGGGCGCCCCTCGGCCACCGGCATCAGACCGTAGGTCACGAAGCTGCGCAGCGTTTCGCCCAGCACGGCGTAGGCGTCGGCGTTCTGCGGGTCGAGTGCGATGGCGCGTTCGAGACAGGCGCGTGCCTCCAACAGACTGGCACCGCGCATCGCCAGCAGGGCGCGCCCCTTGGCCACCAGCTCGAAGGCTTCGACCTCCGCGGTGGTCGCCTTGCCGGCAGGTTGCGCCGGCGCCACGAACGTCACGCGCAGCCTCTCCGCAATCGCCGCCGCGATCTCATCCTGCACCGCGAACACATCCACCAGGTCACGGTCGAATCGCTCCGACCAGAGATGATAGCCATCGCGCACGGAGATCAGTTGCACGGCGAGCCGCATGCGATTGCCTGACCGACGCAGGCTGCCCTGCAGCACCGTCGCCACATGCAACGTGTTTCCGATCTCGGCCAGTGCGTCCTGCTTGCCGCGGAACGAGAAGGCCGAGGCACGGGCGGCCACATGCAGCCCGTCGATCTGCACCAGCGCATCGAGAATGTCGTCGGCGATGCCGTCGGCGAAGTACTGGTTGTCCGGATCGGCACTCAGGTTCTCGAACGGCAGAATGGCGAGCGATTGCGCCGGAGCGACGGGCGTGGCCGAGCTGGGCTCGCGCTCGTTGAGCGCGGTGACGAAGAGGGCGGCGGTCTCGTGTCGGTCCACGGCCACGCGTGCGAGCACCTGCTGCACTGCGCGCGCCACCGACCGCGGCACCCCTTCGCGCAGCGCGGCCACATCGGTCGGGGTCTGCACGAATCGCTTGGCGATCACCGCCTGCATCGTCGGCCCGGTGAACGGCGGCTCGCCGACCAGCATCTCGTACAGGGCGCAGCCCAGCGAGTAGAGATCACTGCGGCCGTCCACCTCTTCGCCCACCGCCTGCTCGGGGCTCATGGCGGCGACGTCCTCGTCTGTGCTGCAGTCATGTATGGCCGTCCGCATCGGTCCAGGTGAGTTGATCGATTTCGTGCCACGGCAGGAGCTGCGTGTGGCCGCGTGTCTGTCGCGCCGTGCCGCCATGAATGACCCGCGTGGCGATCGGGCGCTCATGGGCGCTGCCCTTCACACCACGCGCGAGTCGGTCGACCGCTTCGGTGAAGTCAGTGGCGATGGTCGCCCCCGATTTTGCTTCGATGAGCGTCACGCTGCTCGCATCGGTCGACACCAGATCGACCTCGAGGCCTGCGGCGTCCCGGTAGTGATGGAGCTCGCGTTGCAGCTGCTGATGCGCGCCGCGCTTGAGGAGTTCTGCGGCGACCCAGCTTTCGAACAGCGCACCACGCAGGGGATGGGTGCGCAGCTGGTCCGGCTCGCGGATGCCCAGCAGGTAACACGCCACACCGGTGTCGACGAAATGCAGCTTGGCCGACTTGACCACCTGCTTGCGGAACGTCGGATGCCAGCCGGGCAGACGAAAGAGCAGATAGGTCGCCTCGAGGACTGACAGCCACGCCTTCGCCGTGTTGTGCGATATGCCGGCGTCGGCGCCCAGGCGCGAGAGATGGGTTTCACCTGCGGTGCTGCCGGCGCACAGCTGCAAGAAGGTGGTGAACGCGCGCAGATCGCCGACGTTGAGCAGCTGGCGCACATCGCGCTGCACATACAACGCCACGTAGTCGGCGAGCCACTGGTGCGGCGGGATCGCGCGATCGAAGATGCGCGGATAGGCGCCCGTCCACAGGACCTCGAACAGCTCGGTCGGGGCCGACGGAAATCGCTTGAGCTCCGCCCAGCTGGGCGGATACAGTTCGAGCAATCCGGTGCGTCCAGCGAGCGACTGCGTCACCGAGGCCATCAGCCCGAGCTGTTGTGATCCGGTGAGGATGAAGCGACCGGGCGCGGGGTTATGATCGACCTCCGTCTGCAGATAGCTGAACAGATCGGGGGCGCGCTGCACCTCGTCGATGATCGCGCCGTTGGGCAGCGAGGCGAGGAATCCGCGGGGGTCGGCGGTCGCGAACTCGCGCACGTCGAGCGGCTCCAGACTCACGTACGACAGGCGCGGAAACGTCGCTCGGCAGAGCGTGGTCTTGCCCGACTGGCGCGGGCCGGTCACGGAGACGACGGGGTAGTATCGCGCGAGGTCGGCGAGCCGGGTGGCGGCGTCTCGGGTGATCACACGCGGAGGATACGACGAGGTGCATGAATTGTCAATCCAATTGCCAATTCGTGACACGATCCTAAGTCGTTACCTGTCAAGAACTTGAAATGCCTCACCGGCGCGGGGGCGTTCGATGAACTCGTCGCGTTACCCCCAGCTGTCGGCCATCGCTCGGATCGAAGGCGAGCAGCGACGGCGTGAGCATCACGTGCGTTCGCCCGTTCCAGCCGAGCCGCCCGGAGTCGTGCAGCGGCAGGAGGTGCCCGTGCTGCAGGTTCGCGGTGGTACGGATCTCCGTGACATTCAAGGACTCCATTCAAGGGCTCTGACCCCTTGAACTGACTCGCCCGCATTCAAAGACTCTGACCCCTTGAACTGGACTCGCCCGCCTTCAAGGACTCTGACCCCTTGAACTGACCACTTGAACTGACCCCTTGAACTGACCCCTTGAACTGGCACTCGACGGGCTGGAGCGGCCCGACCCGCCATCCGTCGTCGACAATGTCACGGAGCACGGGAAAGAGTGCGGCAGCGGCTACCGCAGTCGCACCGCCTCGAGCCGCCGCGATCCCGTGCCTCGCATGAACCCCGTAGCGCGCTCGCCGCTCACGTCGAAGGCCATGCGAATTCCATCCATGGACACGAACACATGACCGCCCTGGCTGCGCATCCGCACGGGTGGCCGACCCGCAGTCTGCACCATCAGTTGATCACCCTGCTCGAGCACCCGCACCACCTGCCGTGATCCGTCCGGCATCGCCAATGCATACTCACCGGCATACCGCGCCCGCTCGGCCGCTGACACCGCGAGATCCTGCGGCGCGACCGGCCCCGGCGCCGGCGCGATGCCCAGCACCGCGCGCATGAGTGCGTCAGCCATGGGACCGGACGGCGCCGGCGAGGTGTTCGACAGCACGGCGATGATCAGCGAGTCCCGCGGCACGTAGCTGAGGAATGCGGCGAATCCGTTGATCCCGCCGCCGTGGGAGATGACCTGCCGCCCGCCGACCGTGTCGGACCCGATCCCGTAGCCGTAGGTCATCGGGCGTCCGCTGGCCAGCGTCACGGGCGTCGTCATCTCGCGGAACGAGTTCGCAGTCACGACGCGCCCGCCGGCCAGCTGCCGCGTCCATGACACGAGGTCGCCAACCGTCGAGCAGAAGGAGCCGGCGGCATACGGCAGCTGCATGCTGAGATAGTCGGTGTTCACGAGCCCTGCGGGTGCCCGATCGTATCCGTGCGCGCGACGCGGAACGAGGCGTCGCGCGTCGCAGTACACGGTCTGATCGAGCCCGGCCGGCCTGAAGATCGTACTCTCGAGATAGTCGCCGTACTTCGTGCCGGTGACCTTCTCCAGCACCATGCCGAGCATGAAGTAGCCGGTGTTGTTGTAGTAGAACTGCACGCCGGGCTCGAATTGCAGCGAGTCGTTCGCCACGATCGCGATCAGGGAATCGGGCGACAGGTCGAGTCGCGCCACCCGGCCGAACCGCGGACCGATGTCGGTGTAGCTGGGAATGCCCGAGGTGTGATTGAGCAGGTGCCGCACGAGGATGCGGCGCCCGCGCGTGGGGAAGTCCGGGAGGAACGTCGAGAGGTCATCGTCCAGCGAAAGCTTGCGCTGCTCCACGAGCTGCATCACCGCAGCCGACGTGAACTGCTTCGTGAGCGAGCCGATGCGAAACACGGTGGCCGGTGTCACCGGCACCTCGTTCTCGATGTCGGCGAATCCGTACCCGCGCATCAGCAGCGTGTCGCGTCCTCGCACCACGGCCACCGCGATGCCGGACACCGCCCCGCTCTTCACCGGAGCCGACGCGATGGAATCGAGGCGGGTGATCAACGCCGCGCGCGACGATTGTGCGCCGACGATCGGCGACACGCCGATCATCGCGGCCAGCACGACCGCGTGAGGCCTGATGCGACTCCTGATCTGTTTCATCGAGTGCTGATCTCCGTCGTGCCGTTGACCTTCCCACCGAGAGGTGCCATCCCTTCCACGTGCAGAACGAGCGTCGCCGGCGCGCCGTCCGCCAGCGGATTCGCGCCATCGACGATCAGCGTGAACGCACGCTCGTCGCGCCCCATACGGAGTCGTCCCGTCACAGAGGCCCAGTTGGGTCCCGGCTGCAGCGTGCCGAACGACACCGCCTCCATCACCTCGCCCGCCGCCGTGGTGACGCGCAGGCGCCCGGTGGCCGCGCGCGCGTTCGCGCGATGCACCACGTCAACCACCACGCGCGCCCCGACCGCACCGGCAGCGGACGGCACCGCGCCCGATGGCAGCGATCCGGTCACCCGCACGCGCCTGGTGGCCTCGAGGCGCAGTTGGCGGCTGGGCATCTGCCCGGTGCGACGCAACGCCACGCCGCCGCGCTCGCCGGTCACCACACCGTCCCGCAGTGCCACCACGCCGTTCACCAGCACCAGCCGGATGCCCTCGGACTTCGCGTCAGGCCGCTCATACGTGGCATGGTCGATCACCGTGGCCGTGTCGAACACGGCAATGTCCGCCGCCATCCCGGGGGCGATGACGCCGCGATCGACCATCCCGGTGATCGACGCCGGCAACGCGCTCATCTTCCGCACTGCGGCCTCCCAGGTGAGCGTCTTCGTTTCGCGAACGTAGACGCCGAGGATGCGCGGAAACGTCCCGAAGCCGCGCGGATGCGCGCGCGTCTCGGTCCAGGCGCCGCAGTCGCACGCCACGGCCGCTGAGGGATACTGCAGAATCTTGCGCAGGTCGGCTTCGGCGCCGAACGACAGTATGGCCGAGGGAAACTCCGTCTCCAGCACCTTCACCACGGCCGCACCGGGCGACGTCGTTCCCTGCTGCCGCATGATGTCGGACAGCTTGCGCCCGGTCTGGTTCAGCACGATCCCCTCGGCGCCGTTGAAACGCGCCGTGATGGCCGCATCGGCCTCGGTGATGATGCGCGCGCGCAGCGCCGGGTCGGCGAACCGTTCGCGCATCTTCGCCGTCCCGCCATCCTGTGCCCACCCCGGAATGATCAGCGCAGCCAGCGAGGTCTGGCCGGCCAGGTACGGGTACACGTCGGCCGCCACCCAGCGTCCGGCGTCGGTGGCCTTGCGCATCATCGACAGCACATCGTCGGCCGTCCCCTGCTCGCGCCCCTGCACCTTCATGTGCGTGAATACCGGCACGAGCCCGGTCCCGTCGCCAATCGCCATCGTCTCTTCCATTCCCTTGTGCGAGCTGAATCCGAACTCGGGGGCGAGGCGATCGTGGTTGGGGAAGAAGGTGCGCCACGGTCGCGCGGGCGACAGCACCTCGATGACCTCAGGCACCGTCGCGAAGTACGCGGGCTTGTAGTCCAGCCCCGCCGATATCCCGAATGCGCCACGCGTGAGGTTGGCGAGAATCAGGGCCCGCATGCGCGCGATGTCGTCGGGCGTCGGGCGCCTGTCCGATGGCCCCATGACGCTCGCCCACACCGAGTTGAAGCCGGCGCTCGCCGCGATGTTCACGGCCAGTCCGTTCTTCGCGATCCCGTCGAGCTGCGCACCGATATCGGCCGGGCCGGCACCGTCGGCATTGAGCAGTTCCGTGGTCACGCCCTGAGTGAGCATATTCTCCGCCGTGGCGAGCACGGCGGGATTGGCGTGGCTGTGGATGTTGATGAACCCGGGTGCGACGAACAGGCCGCGGACATCGATATCTATGCGTGCCGAGGCCCGCGACAGATCGCCGACACGGGTGATGTGTCCGCGCGTGATCGCGACGTCAGCCCGATAGCGCGGTGCGCCGGTGCCATCGACCACAGTGCCGCCGCGCAGGATAATGTCGTACGGCGCGCCGCCGGCCTGGGCGGCAGCCGGACGGGTGAAGGTCGTGACCGCGACCAGCATCGCCGCCGTCAGTCGTGCGACGGATGTGTGAATCACGGATGTGCGCATGTGCCGGGAATGGGGGGAGGAAGGGCAGCCGACGGCGAGGGCGATGCGCCGACGGTCGATCGTATCGCTGCTCACTTGTTCGCCTCGTCCACCGCACGCTTCATCGTCGCCACCCAGTTCGGCACCACGCGCAGCGACCGCACCGGTGCCTCGATGTCGGCCTGCAGGTAGATGACGCGGCCGTCCACGCTCAGCTGCGACGAGAAGCCGTTCGTGCCGAGCACACGGGCGGAATCGAGCCACCGACGGACCGGGCCGACCGGGTTCTCCGCCGACGCAGTGATCGTGGTGCGCTCGAACCGCTGCCCCTCCGACGTCCTGAAGACCAGCTCGGTCGGCGACAGCCAATGCGGGTCGTCGGCCCCCCCGAATACCCGATATCGCTTGCCGTCGGGAGGCAGCCGCTCGAGCGACAGCGAGCTGTAGTCATTCTGCATGTACGCGATCCACCTGCCGTCGGGTGACGGCTCCGCGAACGTGACGCCGCGCATCACGGTGTCGATGGTGATGGGGCGCTGGTCGATGGTGATCGAGTACAGACTGGTCGACATGAAGTCCGTGCCGAACACTCGGCCGTCGCGCAACCAGGCCGATGGTTCGAACGCGGTGGCGCCAAACAGCTTCTGTGGCACCGCGGTGGAGTTGAGCGTGCGGACGTAGACATCCTGCGCTCCATCCTGGCGCGTCAGCGCGTACAGGAGGCGGTCACCCGTGGGGCTCCAGATCGGCTGGCGAATGTCGTCCGCACTCATCAGCACGTCGAACTTCCCGGTCCGGAGATCGTAGACGCGCAGCTCCTGCCCGTCGAGCACATCGACCGTGGCGGCCAAGCGCTGTCCGTCCGGGCTCATTCGCCAGAGCAGAAAGGCCGCGCGCCCCACTGGCAGTGTGTCGAGCGAGCGCTCGTCCTGCCGCACCAGGTGCCCCACGGCGTGGTTGGCACCGGTCGCGTACACCAACGTGCCGGACGCGGAGAGGGCGAAACTGGCGGCGGCGGTGTAGTCGCGCAGCGAGAGCCCGGACTCCAGACGTACCGGCCGGCCGACTTTCCTCGTCGCGAGATCCAACCGAGCGGCGAGCAGGTCGCCCTGCTGTGCGACGTACACCAGGTAGCGCTGGTCCACCACGGTGAACTGCGACCCGTGCACGAGCGCACTGTCTCCCTCGCTGCTGAAGCTTTCGTACTGAACGACGCTCGTCGTGTCGGGCTGCATCACCACGCGCCCGGCGAACTTCTGTCCGCCGCCGCCGCACATGAGTGAGGTCCGGTCGTCGAGCAGGGACGCATTGAGGCAGTAACCGATCGACCGGATGACCGACGCCCCCGCATCCACATCGACGATGCGCGCACGGACTCCAGCATCCTCGGTCGACACCAGATGTTGCGCGTCCTGCCAGAACACTTGCACGATCGACTTCGCTCGCGCGAGCACCGTGGGCTTGCCACCGGCGATGGGGACTCGTTCGATCCACGGCGTCGCGTTGTCGGATCCACTTGAGGCGGCGCCGACGTCTCCCTCGCGCATCACGACGTAGGCCAGCGACGTCCCATCGGGCGAAATGGCCGGCGCGGACGCACTGCCGTCGCCGGTGATGCGACGTGTCGTGCCGTCCATCAGCGAGCGATACCACAACACGGTGCGTCCCGAATCCGCGACCGCCGGATACACCACGAAATCGCCCGCAGGCGACACGGCGAACGGCGTCGCGAGCGACATCGCGGCGCTGTCGGGCAACACCACGTCGTATTCCGTTGGTCCGCTCGCCGGCGACGGTCGCGTGGCCATCCACCCGATCGCGGCAATGGCCGCGACGCTCGCGCCCGACGCCGCCAGGGCGAGCGTCCGCCAGCGCCCCGACGTGTTGGCGCTCGCGTGCGCGCCGGAACGCGACGACGTGTGCGTGGTGCTCGTGTTGCCCAGCGCCAACGCAAAGTCCGCCGTACTCGCGTAGCGATCGGCCGGGAGCTTTTCGATCGCCGTGTGGACGGCGGCCGCGACATGTGCCGGCACCGACTTCCGGATCGTGGTGATCGGCTCGGGGTCGCTGCTCAGCACCTTGGCGACGATCGCCTGCACATTCGGTCCGGTGAACGGCGGCTCGCCGGTCAGCATTTCGTACACGACGGCGCCGAGCGCGTAGACGTCCGATCGCGCGTCGATCGTCTTCTCGCCCATCGCCTGCTCGGGACTCATGTACTGCGGCGTGCCGAGCGAGAGTCCCGTCTGCGTCATGCGCGCGCCGCCGGCCTGCTGGACGGCGAGCGCGATGCCGAAGTCGGCGACCAGCGCGTGGCCGCCCTGCAGCAGGATGTTCTCTGGCTTGATGTCGCGATGGATGATGCCGAGTGTGTGCGCGTGGTGCAGGGCGTCGGCCACTTCCCGGGCGATGCGGACCGCGTCACTGATCGGGAGCTGCTTCTCGCGCTCGAGACGCGCGCGTAACGTTTCGCCCGTGACCAGCGGCATGACGTAGTACAGCAGGCCGGCGGCCTCACCGCTGTCGAGCAGCGGCAGAATGTGCGGATGCTGCAATCGCGCCGTGGTGCGGATTTCGCTCAAGAACCGCTCGCTGCCGAGTGCCGCGCCGAGATCCGGATGCAGGACCTTGATGGCCACGTCGCGCTCGTGCTTGATGTCGTGCGCGAGGTAGACGGTGGCCATGCCGCCGGCGCCGAGTTCGCGCTCGAGGCGGTAGCGGTCGGCCAGGGCCGCGGTGAGGCGCGACTGCACGGTGGTCATCAGTTCGCCATGACCGCATACTCCGTGGAACTCGTCAGACGCGCGTCGGCGGTGACCAACGTCAGCCCCAGCACCTGCGCGGTGGCGGCGAGGAAAAGATCGGCCGGATCCTCATGGGAAAGGACGAGCCGACGGCTGGCGACCGCGATGTCGGTCGTCACGGCGGCTTCACGGCGCGGCAGCGCCTGCACCATGCGCTCCACCCACTCGGCTGGCGCCGAATCGATCCGCACCCGACCGCGTTCGGCGAGCAGGTGCGCCTCCCACACACTGATCGGCGAGAGCCACAGTTCGTTTTCGCTCGACGCGAGGGCCGCGCGGACCGCAGGCGACAACCGATCCGGGTCGAGCAGTGCCCATATCCAGATATGGGTATCGAGCAGCAGCTTCACGCGCCGAACGCGTCCCATTCTTTCGTGGTGCTGGCTGGTGCGATCAGATCGTCGGTCATGGTGGCCGTGCCGCGCATGGACCCAAGCCACCGCTCACCCGTGCTCGCTGGCGACGGCGGGTTGATCTCGGCCACCGGCTCCCCCCGCTTCGTGACGACAATCGAGGTGCCGGTCCGGCGCACGCGCTCCAGGACCGCCAGGCAGGTGGCCTTGAACTCGGAGATGGCGATGGTTTCGGTGGGTTTTGCTGACATGGGTCAGAAGCTACGAAACTGTTGACTATAGTCAATGACTATGGTCAATTAAAATTACCGCACCGCCTTCGCCAGCAACTCGATGCACCAGTTTTCCACGGCGCATCGCGCACAACGGCGCACCGGACCGCCTACCCACGCCACGACGAATCCACCGCGGTCACCAGACCGGATCGCGTGACCCACACCAACTCGCTCGCCGCGGTTTGATCCGCTCCCTCGGCGTACAAGAGCGTTCCGTCACGTGCGACGGCAAAATCAATGGTATTGCCTCGTTTGTTGATCCCACTCGCCAACAGCACGGGCTCCCCACGCAACTCTAGGCGATCGACGTCGAAGGGCGTTGCGAGGAGAGAGCCATCTTCGGTGACCGTGAGCAGATGGCCGGTCTCCACGTATCGCGCCGCCACAGCGCGGGTGATCATCTTGTGCTTCCCTGTTCGGGTATCGTGCACGCCGACCGACCGTACACCCAGCGCGAAGAAGAGCACATCGCGGCCACCGGGCAACGCCGAGGGGTGATAATGCGCAACCTCCTTGCGGCTGGTGTCGCGAACCGTCACGATCTCCGGGCTGCCGCCTGTCTCGCGAATGCGCGCGAGGCCGTCGCCCTGGAGATTGCCGTCGTAGTAGATGTAGCCATCGTCGGCCCAGCTTACCCCGACCGGACCTACCAAAGAATCGGTCAGCGCGAGCACGGGACCGCCTCCCCGGCAACGATGCGCAGCGAGCGCTTGACCGTACCGGAGGTGAACGCAATGCGCTTGCCATCGGGTGAGAAGGTCGGGTTGCCGGACAGACCTCGCTCCGCAAGCGGCGCCTCCGTCAGCGCCAGGCTGAACCGCGAGACGAACTTCGCCTCCGTGGTGAAGCTGCGGTCGTTGAGGGCCGCCGCGAACTCCCTCGCGCTCGCAAAGCGATCGGCCGGCAGCTTCTCCAGCGCCTTCCCCACCGCTGCGGCCACGTGCGGCGGCACGCTCTTCCGGTGCGTCGTCACCGGCGCCGCTTCCTCGGTGATGATCTTCATGATGATCTGCTGCGCGCTCCCGCCCAGGTGCGGCGGCTGACCGGTCAGCATTTCGTACAGCACGCTCGCCAGAGAGTACACGTCGCTGCGCCCGGAAATCTCTTTCTCTGCGGTGGCCTGCTCCGGCGACATGTAGTGCGGCGTACCGAGGCTCAGTCCCGTCTCCGTCATGCGACCGCCGGCCGCGGCGCTGACGGCGAGCGCGATGCCGAAGTCCATCACCATTGCACGCCCGTCGTGCAGCAGGATGTTGTCGGGCTTGATGTCGCGGTGGATTACGCCGGCCCGATGCGCGTAGTCGAGCGCGTCGGCGATCTCGCGCGTGATGCGCACGGCATCATCCACACCCAACTGCGTCTTTGCCATGTACGCGGCAACGTCCGCCCCAAGATTTCGCGGGCAACAGCGGCGGTTTCCAAGCAGGGCCACGACGAAGGCCACGGGAAAGAGCAAGAGCAACGTCCCTCCGGTTCAGCGGTAGATTGCCCCGGTCAGCCCCCCGTCCCGCGCCAGCGCTCCCCCCTCACGTCCTCATTGGCCAGGCTCACCGCCGCGCGTTTCGACGCGGCCTCGCTCAAGGTACTCGGCGACCCGGTGACGCTCGTCGGATCGGTGAGTGCCGCCGGCCTCAGCCCGAAGGGGACGCTGGCCTACATCGCCGGCAAGGATGGCGGCGACATATTGGGTGCTGGATCGCGCGGCCGGCACCTTCGCGCAACGTCTGCCGTCCGCGTGGCCGCCAACGTCTTTGCCCTGTGTCATCCTGCTGCGTAACCTCACGCACCTGAACCATGTCTGAAGCACCGGACTCGGAAGGGCCTCGCCCGTTGATGCGCGCCCTCGTCGTCCTCGCCTTTGTCGTGTTCTCCGTGATCCTGACGGCCTATTTCGGACTCGTCCCGCTTGGCAGCTGGTTCGATGAGTTCGAAACAGTGGACGTGTATGCCCGGGGTGGTTGGGACTCGCTTGCATCCCGATTGCTCCGTTGGAGCCCGCGCCCGTTTTCGGAGCTGCTGATCTTTCTCTATGCACAGCTGGTGCGATCCCTTCGTACGCCCTTGATCGGGCCGATGCTGGCGGCGCTCTGGGTGATGCTCGGCGTCAGCGTCGTGGCGGTACCACTGGCTGGCCGCCGAGCATTCCTCTCGGGCACGTCATGGCGACAGGCGATCCTGCTTTCATTAGGACTGTGGTGCCTGATGCTGGTTGGACATCCCGTCAGTGAATTCTTCTACTGGCCGTTGGGCTCCGTTGCATACATTCCCGTGGCCGCTGGGGTCTGCGCTGTGCTCTGGATGTTCATCATTGTGGGAGTCGATGGCGCACGAGCGCCGTTTGTGGCCGCCCTGGCGCTCTCGGTTGTTGCGTTGTCGGCGGAAGTCGGCGCGACACTGGTTGCCGCTTTTTGCCTGATGGTATTTGCGCAAGCCCTGAAGGATCGACTGGCCCGGACGCCTGCATTTTTTGCGAACCGAGTCGTCGCCCCTCTGACGCTCCCGTTCGGTGCGGCTATCGCGGTGTTGGTTGCCGTTCGATTCGGCAGAGTTGAATCCGAAGAACTGTTGGTTGAAGACAGCCAGCTGGCCCATCACCTACTGCCCGCCCTGTCCGAAGCCGCCTCACGATCCGTCGTAGAACTGCTGTCGGTCGATGGCGTCACCATGACTCCGATGCACGTGGCACTGGGCATCGCGACGAAAGCGCTCTTCTGCCTGGCCACCTTTGGTATTTTGCGGCCAGTCGTCGCCTCGCCTCGAACGTTCCGCGCTGAAGGACGCCTGCTCGCCTTTCTTGGACTCGCGTGCTTCGCCTCGCTCTTCGTGTCGCTCGCGGCGGCCGTTCACCATTTCGGCAAAGTCTGCTGCCAACGGCACGGCACGTTCCGTCAGATCATGGTCTTCCTGGGGCTCATGGCATTCTCGGTCTGCGCGGCCGCATGGATGCGACACGCCTCAGGCGAACGGTTGCGGGCGCCTGCGACCGCCAGAACAATCCTGTTTCTCCTCGCGTCGGTGATCATTCCGGCGTCATTTTCCGCGCGTGATGTTGCCGTCGACTATCGGCGCTATGGCGCATACCGGGACATTCAGAAACACAACTGGACCGCGGGCTCCGCTCCCGGTGATCACTTCGTGTACCGCGTGCCGACACGTGGGCGCATCGTGGGCGGCCTAAAAGTTACGGAAGGAACTCACACGCTCGCGGATGACTCGGGATGGCTCATTCATTCAATCATTGTGTTTTTCCGCAAGAAGTCGGTGACCTTTCAGATGGTTGACGTTGACGCCAACGGTCGCAACGGTCACTGAGGAAACGAGCGAACAAATGGAACAGACCGTCGGATGGTCATGCTCTGCCAGGCACGCGGACTCAGCCTCCTCGACCCCCAACTGCGTCTCGCGATTCAGCGTCTCACGGATCGTCTCGCCCTGGATATAGGGCATGACGTAGTACAGGAACCCGCCGGCCTCCCCGCTATCGAACAGCGGCAGGATGTGCGGGTGCGAGAGTGAGGCGCTCGACTGAGGTCACGACGATTGCTCCAGATGTTGCATGAGCTCCACCAACGAAATGGCGGTGACGCCGTCTGGCATAGGCCATTGTTCGGAGCCACTGTGGACCACGAATGCCGATGACGGCGAGAGGTCATCACAGGCGACGCGAAATCCGCGCGAGACGGTTGGTGCCGAGGATCGCTTGATCTCGATCACGATCTCGACGCGACCTCCCCGTTCAAACAGGAGATCCACTTCCGCGCCCTTCTCCGTGCGAAAGAACATGGGGATGCGCAACGGTCCGGCCGCCGCGATGAGGTTCTCGATCACGAATCCCTCCCAGCTGGGACCCGCAATCGTATGCGCGAGGATGTCGTCCAGCGTCGACAGGTCGAGCAGGGCGTGCACGACACCGCTGTCGCGTACATAGGCCTTGGGCGAACGGACCAGCCGCTTCCCGAGGTTGCCACTCCACGGCTGCAATCGACGAACCAACAGCAGGTCGGCCAGCAGGTCGATGTAGCGACCCACGGTCGGTGCGGACACATCGAGGCTGGACGCGAGGCGCGCGTGGTTGAGCAGTGTGCCTTGCCCGTTGGCCAGCATGCGCCACAAGCGCCCCACCGTTTCCGTGGGCATACGCGGCGCGAACATCGGGACATCGCGCTCGAGATAGCTGCGCACGAAATCCTGGCGCCATGTCGTGCTGTCCGCATCGGATCGCGCGAGGAGGCTCTCGGGGAACCCGCCGCGCGTCCAGAGGCGGTCCACACTGATGCGCGTTGCCACACCAGCGCTCGGCAGCTCGTGTGCCAGCACTGGTGTCATCTCGAGATAGGACGCGCGTCCGGCCAGCGATTCGCCGGCCTGTCGTTGCAAGTCGAGCGAGGAGGAACCCAGCAGCAGGAAATGGCCAGCACGATCCTTCTGCCGACGGCGCTCATCGATGATGCCGCGCAGCACCGGGAAGAGCCCGGGTGCCCGGTGGATTTCGTCGATGATGATGAGCTGCCCCAGCTGCGCGCGCAGATACGCATCGGCGTCGTCGAGCCGACGCAGGTCGGCGGTGCGCTCGAGATCCAGATAGCGTGCGGTGTCACCGTACGTCTGCGCGATCTCGCGCGCCATCGTGGTCTTACCCACCTGGCGAGGCCCCAACAGGATAACGGCCGGCGTTGTCCGCAGTCGGTTCGTCACGTGCTCGCGGATTCGGCGGTCGATCATGCTCGGAAATATAATACTTGGTATTTGATTTACGCTATTCCTCCCATGCCACTGGCGCCAGGTCGCGCTCGAGGCGGTAGCGGCCGGCGAGGGCGGTGGCGAGGCGGGAGGAGGCTGTGCGGAAGGCCGCCGTCACCGCCCACGCGCCGCAAACGCCGCGAAGTTCTGCAGCACCATCAGCGAGCGAGCCCGCTGGCCGTTGAGACTCACGTACATCTCGCGGGTACCGGGGAGGAGTGTGAAGCGCACGCTGCTGTAGACGTCGCTCATACCCTCGACGGTCGACGTGGGCACCACGACGCGCGGCGGACCCACCGGTTCACAGTTGGCGTTCACGTCGACCACTTCGATGGTGCGGTTGGCGCGCACGAAGTAGATGGAGCGACCGTCGTCGCTCCACGCATGAAAGGCCACGTAGCCCTCCACCACGGCGATGGGCACACGCGCACTGCCGAACGGGCGGACGAACAGCCCGCGTCGCGACCCGCTTCGCACCGTGTACGTGACGAGGCGGCCGTCTGGAGACAACTGCGGGCGGCCGACCGAGGCGCCTTCGTCGAACAGCTTGCGCTTGCTGCCGTCCACCGCATCGAACACCCACGCCGGGTCGAATTTCGCGCTGCTGTCGGGCGACAACGCGTACAGCCAGTAGCGGCCGTCACGCGACCGGCTACTGACGCCGAAGATGCGACCCGCTGGATAGCCAAAGAGCACTGTTCGGGCGCCAGTAATGGTGTTGAGTTGGAACATCATACAGCCATTTTGTTGTCCGAAACTGTATAAAGTGCTAGGTTCGGAGAGTCTCCGATTCCTGAGGTCCTCATGACGAAGCCCCGCCGCCCCGCGCGCAGCGCGACCGTCGTGCGCAAGCGAAAGAACATTCTGGTCGATCAGCGCAAGCTTGATGCGGCGAAAGCCGCGCTCGGCGCGTTGACGGAGACCGCAGCCATTGACGCGGCCCTCGATCTGGTCGTGTTTCGCGCGGAAGTCTTCAGCGCGCTCGATCGTGTCGCTGCCGACGGAGGCTTCGCGCCGGCCGGTCGCAGTCGCCGAGCCGGATGATCTACACGCTCGACACGAATGTCCTGATCGATGCGCTACGCCGACCGGCGGACATGCTTCTGCTGAAGGAATTCCTGGAATGGGCCCTGCCACACACGGCGCTGTCGAGCGTCGTCGCGAGCGAGTTGCTGGCCGGCGCGCGGACGGACTCGTCGCGGCGCCTGGTCGAGCGCGACTTGTTGGGCGCGTTCGAGCGGCGTGGGCGCATCGTCGCGCCGAGTGCAGCGGCGTGGGCGAAGACTGGCGGCGTGCTTGCACGCGCGGCGACAGCGTCCATCGGGCCAACGTATCAGAATGATCTGCTGTTGGCACACACGGCGCGTGACTTCGGATGGTGCCTCGTGACGCGCGATAAGGATTTCAGTCGCATTCGTCTGCTGGTCAAAGGGCTGCGCGTCGAAGCTCCGTTTCCGCGACGGCCGACGATCGCGCGCGGCGCTGTATAACGATCACTTGCTGCAGTCGGGTGTTTTTTGGAAGCTCGCTGCGCTCGCAGTGAGGGTAGCGTCACCCCCCGCCGCACGGGCGCGGCGCCACCACGCCGATCGGCTGCTGCGCCAGCAGCTTGCCCGACGCGAGCCGGACCTCGAGCCGGTAGTCGCCCGGCGCGCCCGGTGCGAAGAGGACGTCGTACGTCTCGCCGATGCTGACGGCCTGACGGGCCGGCTCCATGACGCGCTGCCGGCAGCACGGGCAGGGCGAAGGCCATGCCACGCAGAAGCTGCAGGGGGTGTGTCATCGGCCTAGTATATCAGCAGACTTCACGTCCGGCCGGATTCAGATCCGGCGTCGGCAGCGCGTGCGATCAGGCCACCTGGCGTTGCGCCGCTTGCGACGACCGCCACAACGTCACCGACGTGTAGAGCAGCACCGCCACGACGATCCAGCGCACCGCGTCCAGCGGCAGCTCCTTCACCACGTACACCGCGATCAGCACGCCGGGAATGCCACCGATGGTAAACCCGGCGGCAGCCCGCCGATCAAAGCGTCCCGAGCGGTAGAACCGAATGGCGGCCGCCGGCAGAATCACCGCCGCCGACGTCGCCATGATCGGGAAGACGGCCTTCTGATTCATGCCGAGCATGAACGTGACCGCCATGGTCGGCGCGTAGTTGCCGATGCCGAGACTGGTCAGCGCGCCAATGACCAGGCTGGCCATGACGCCGATCAGCAGCGCAACTCCCGTCAGGCCAATCGTCCCTTCGCTCAATGACAGGTTGGCTGTCATCCGCAGCGCCATGAATCCGGCGGTGACGATCAGGGCAATCGCCATCGCCCGCTGGATCTTCTGACGCGGCCAACCCGCCACGATCCCCGTGCCGAACCAGGCGCCGATGCCGCCGGCGAGCACCATGCAGACGATCGTCGGCATGTCGATCAGGCCACCGAGCGCGATCAGGAACAGGACCGCCTCGAGCATCGTGGGCGTCGAGTGCCCCACGTTCAGCGTTCCGGGAATCTGATCATCGTCGATCAGGCGACCGAGCCGCAACGCTGCCGTCGTCGTCGCGAACGAGCCGACACCGAGTGTGTCGAGGAAGTTCGCCACAGCGCCGATGCCGAGGAACAACGCCATCGGCGTCTGACGCGTGGTCGCAGACGGCCCGCTCACGGTTGACCCTGGCACGGGGCGTCCCGTGGTTCGGATCGTGCTGCCCTGCTCCGTTGACGTGTGACGGCGTCACTCATGAGACAGCGAAGACCGGCGCGCCGAGGACGTCCTTCCGCGGGACGATGCCAAGCCCGGGGGAGGTCGATGCCGCCATCGTTCCGTTGATGCGCTGCGGTGCACCGGTCGCGGTACTGACGGTGACATAACTGTTGAAGTCGGTCGTCGAGAAGAGCAGCTCCGGTGGCGTGCTGTGGGCCAGGTGGGCAATCGCCGCGGTGATGATGTCGCCACCCCACGAATCCTCGATCGTCATCGCAATGCCGAGCGAGAGGCAGAGATCGCGAATCTGTCGCGCCTTCGTGAGGCCGCCCACCTTCGAGATCTTCAGGTTGATCACGTCCATCGCCAGGTCCTGGTGCCCGCGCAGCACCATCATGATGTCGTCGATCACTTCGTCGAGGACGAAGGGTCGATCGGTGTGACGCCTGACGGCCAGACACTCTTCATACCGAAGACATGGCTGTTCGATATAGACATCCACGCCGCGCACCGCGTCGGCGACGCGGATGGCCTGATGCTGCGTCCATCCGGTGTTGGCATCGGCAATCAGGACGTCTCCGCTTCGCAACTGCGCGGCGGCGGCCTTGATCCGTTCAATATCGGTGTCCGGATCGCCACCCACCTTGAGCTGAAACTTCGTGTACCCCTCGGCGCGATACGCGCCGACCTTGGCCGCCATCTTGTCGGGTGTGTCCTGCGAGATCGCGCGATACAGTGCCACCGACTCACCGACACGCCCACCCATCAGCGTCGCGATCGACTGGCCGGTGGCGTGTCCGAGAATGTCCCAGCAGGCCATGTCGATCGCGGTCTTCACATAGGGATGCCCGCGGAGCAGCTGGTCCATGCGGCGATTGATGCTGGCCAGCGCTGTGGGGTCGTGCCCGAGCAGACCCGGCGCCAGCTCGGCGATGCCGGTGCGCGCGCCGGCGGCATACGCGGGAAGGTAGGCGGGTCCGAGTGGACAGACTTCGCCGTACCCGGTGATCCCCGCGTCGGTCGACAGCTCGACCACCGTCGAGTCGAAGACATCGACCGAGTTGCCACCTGACCACTTGTAACTGCCCTCGTGGAGCGGCAGTTCCACGCGATACGCCTTGATTCCGGTGATCCGCACACGAGCTCCCTGGAAACACGGTTTGACGAGGTCCTGCGCCCCAGCGACAGGCGACGATTGATGCTGCCTCTGTCCGCGCGGAATATGGCACACTGCAACGGCCGGCCACATTGCCCTTGCGCACCCACGCGGTCGCCCCGAGCTTCGGCCGATGACGACATTCCCGGGGAACCCCGTGCCTTCCGCCGCGTCCGCGGAGCACCCTGCAGGCTTCACGTTCATCGACGGCGCGAAGCCGGTCCTGATGCTCACGGCCGCTGACGTCGCGGCGCATCTCGCTCCCCTCGCCCTGATCGACGCGCTCGAAGCCGGCTTCGGTTGGCTGGAGCGGGGCGAGGTGCAGGCGCCGCCGCGCCCCCAGGTCAGGCTGGGCGACCGAGGCTACTCGCTCACCATGTCAGCCTGGCGACCCGGGATGCGGTTGACGGTCAAGGTGGTCAACGTGTTCGAGGGGAATCATGCGCTGGGATTGCCCAGCCATCAGGCACTGATCTCGCTGTACGACGAGGAGACTGGCGCACCCGTCTGCGTGATGGACGGTGCCGGGATCACCGGTGCGAGGACGGCGGCGGCAGCGATGGTGTCCGTGCGCCAGCTGAGTCGCCCCGACGCGCGCATTGCGACCGTCGTCGGCGCCGGTGTCCAGGCGCGCGAACACCTTCGCATGCTCCCCGTCGTCAGGGAGTTCGAGCGCATCAACGTCTGCTCGCGACACCCGTCGCATGCGACAGCACTGGCGACGAGCAGCGTGCTGGCCGAGGCCCGCGCCGATCTCGAAGCGGCAGTGCGTGAGTCGGATGTCGTCTGCCTCACGACGAGCGCACCGTTGCCCGTCATCGACGCCGACTGGATCAAGCCCGGTGCACACATCTGTTCGGTCGGGCATCAATCGTCGCGTGGAGAGCTGCCGGCTGAATTGGTGGAGCGGCATCGCCTGTTCGTCGAGACACTCGATGCGTTCAGGCCGGCGCCGGTGGGTTGCGGCGAGCTCGCCGGCCTCGACCCATCGCGTGGCACCACGCTGGGCGCGTTGGCGCTCGGGCTCCGCCCAGGTCGTCTGACGTCAGACGAAATCACCGTCTACAAGGCGATGGGCAACGCGATGGAAGACATGGTCGCGGCCAACCTCGTGTACGGGCTGGCCAGTGCCGACGGTGTTCGCCCCTAGACCCCCAACCGTCTCAGTTCCTGTGCCTTGTTCCTGCTGACCGCCAGCTGAGTTCCTCCACGCATTTCGGCGCTCATGCCCCCCTTCCCGTGCCGACGGAACGCGATCACCGCGTCGAGATTCACGATGTGCGCCCGGTGAATCCGCACGAAACGCTTCGGATCCAGCCGCGCCTCCAGCTGACCGAGGCATACGTTCAACACGTGACGACCGCGATCCGTGTGGGCCGTGACATAGTCTCCATCCGCCTCGAACCACGTGATCACCGAAACGGGCACCGGCACGATCGCGCCCCCAACCCGCACGAACAGCCGCGTCATGGGACCAGTGCCGAAGACGTCGCCGATGCGCTCCAGCGCCGTGTGCGATGCGGGTTCACCGAGTGCCGCGCGCACCCGATCCAACGTCGTGGCGAGTCGCGTCGCGCCGAATGGCTTGAGCAGATAGTCGACGGCGCCGAGCTCGAATGCCGTGACGGCGTGTTGTGCATGGGCGGTGGTGAAGACGACCACTGGCTGATGCACGATGCGTGTGAGCACCTCGGTCCCGAGGAGTCCCGGCATCTGGATATCCAGAAAGACGAGATCCGGCAGCTGCGTGTTGATCGCGTGCACCGCATCCAGCCCGTGCACGGCGTCACCGACCACCTCGATCCACTCGTAGCCGCTCAGCAGGCGTCGCAAACCAGCTCGCGCCACCGGTTCATCGTCGGCAACGAGTGTACGGACACGCACGTTGGGATTCATGTCAGTCGGCGTCCGAAGGACTGATTGGCACGACGACACAGGCCCTGAATCCGGGTCCGGCCCCCGAGGTCAGTTCGAGGCGCGCGCGATCGCCGAACAACGCCTCGAGTCTCGCGCGCAGGCGATGCAAACCGGTCCCCGTGCCGAGCGCCGAAGTACCTCCAGGCATGCCGACGCCAGTGTCGGTGACGGTCAACACCAGCGCATCGCCAGTGCAGCGCGCGGTGATCGCGATGTGCGTGGTGTCCACCTGCGGCGCGGCACCATGTCGCACGGCATTCTCGACCAGGGTCTGCAGCGTGAACGCCGGCACCGGCACATGGAGCGCGGCAGCGTCGACATCGAACGTGATCCGCAGCCGATCACCAAAGCGAATGTGTTCCAGCGCGAGGTACCGTTCCACGAAGGCCCGTTCCTCGCGAAATGGCACGACATCGCGGTCCTCCTCCAGCGCGGTGCGAAGCAACGCCGCCAGCGCCTCGGCGGCATCAGACGCGCGCGCGGGGTCCAGTGGGATCAGCTGCACCACGGTGTGCAGTGCATTGAACAGGAAGTGCGGATTGAGCTGCGAGCGGAGTGCAGCAAGCTGCGACTCGACCACCGCCGCCTCGGCACGTCCGGCGCGCGCGGTCGCACGCACAGCGTACAGAATTCCCGTGACCACGACGTAGAGCCAGAGACCCAGCACCAGAAATGGCCCAAGCCCCGCAGTGACGAAGCGATAGAGCTGCCCGCTGAACAGCGTCTCGATCAACCCCGTCAACGCGACCCAGGCAGCGGAGAACAGCGCCGCTGCCACCAGGTGTGTCAGTACGAACGCGGCCGACACCTGGCGCGGCCATGGCAGCCGGTCGACGAGCTTCAGTACGACAGGGCCGAGCAGCGCCGCGGCGGCGATCGCGCGACCACCGTGGACGGCCGCGCGCACCACTGGTCCGCCGTGCGCCGCCAGTATCAGGAAAGTGTACATCACCCAGACCGGCAACCACCCGATGACGAATTGCAGCCACAGCCACGCGCGGCCTGCGCGTGGTGCTGCGTCACGGGGCGGTGCCGGCAGAGTCATCGCGGTGCGACGGCGGCCACGCGACGCGCGGCGATCTTCAGCACCGCCGTGTCCCAGGTGCGCTCGCCGCTCATCATGCGATCTGCCTGAAAGCGGAAGCTGGTCGGCGTGATGTCAAAGAAGCGTGCCCGCTGCATGTACGACTTGCCTTCGGCGTCCTTGCCCGTGCTGGTCATCACCAACTCACGGCCCGTCATCTCGCCGACAGCAGTGACGTATCGCGCGCGGTACACGTCGAGGGCGGTCTGTGTCCATCGCGATTGCGCTGCGTCGTAGAACCGCATGGTGTGCGTCAGGTTGTTCGGGTTGCCGGACCGATCCATGATGCGCAATTCGTCCTCGACGCCGAAGCGGTCGAAGGCCCACCACGCCTTCCATGTGCCAACATACGTCGGGGAACCATGAATCCGCGCCGCCAGGCTGTTGACCTTGGGCGTGACGGTCACCTCCCACTGGCCAATCAGGAATGCGAACTGCGCTGCCTCAGTCGGCGCGGTCGTTTGGCTGCGCGACGCCGTCCCGCCTCCACCGCCGTGCTGCCCGAGCAGTCCGATGGGAAGCAGTGCGGCGATCGCGTGCAGTGCAAGTGAACGACGGAACATCGAAGACTCCTTCACGGCCGGGCCGCTGGGCGTGGGACAATGGACACGACTGCAGCGCCGAGTGTGAGCGCTGACGATACGATGGCAGCATAGACAGATGGGATGCCGCAACCGAGTGCCGGATCGCCGAACGGCAGCACGACCCCGGTGAACGGTACCCTCGAGGGTGCCCGCCTTCCGTACGTTCCTTCCATGACTCAGACCACACCGGGTGCCACCGCGCCACTGATCCAGATTCGCAGCGTGCGCAAGCAGTATCCGACCGCCGCCGGCGCCTTCACGGCGCTCGACGGGGTCTCCCTGACCATCGATCGCGGCGAGTTCGTCGCGGTGATCGGTGAATCGGGCAGTGGCAAGTCCACGCTGCTGAGCCTCATGGCCGGCATCGACCGACCGAGCAGTGGCGAAGTGATCGTCGGTGACACGGCCGTGCATCAACTGGGTGAAGCCGCGATGTCGGAGTGGCGCGGCCGCACTGTGGGCATCGTGTTTCAGTTCTTTCAGCTGCTGCCGACGCTGTCCGCGGCCGAGAACGTGATGTTGCCGATGGACTTCTGTCATCGCTGGCCGTCGCGTGAACGTCGCGCGCGTGCCATCGCGATTCTCGATTCACTCGGCGTGGCGGACCAGGCCGACAAGCTCCCGTCGCGCCTTTCCGGTGGGCAGCAGCAGCGAGTGGCCATTGCACGAGCGCTGGCCAACGATCCACCGTTGCTGCTGGCCGATGAGCCCACCGGCAATCTCGACTCACGCACTTCCGAGGCGATGCTCGAACTGTTCGCCAATCTGGTGCGCGATGGCCGCACGCTGGTGCTGGTGACCCATGCGACGACCGCCCTGCGGTTCGCCGGACGCGCCATCACCATCGCGGATGGCCACATCCTCAGTGACGCGTCGACGCTGGCACATGCTTAGCCCGCGGTGGCGGAAGGCCGCCGCCGACCTCCTGATGCACAAAGGGCGCACGCTGCTCGTGATTGTCGCAATCGCTGTCGGATTGGCGGGCTCAGGCGTGATTCTGAACGCATGGGCGCTGGTGGAGGTCGCGACGACCGAAGGATTCCACGCCAGTGACCCGGCGGCCGCCACGTTGCGCCTCGATCTGGTCGACTCGGCGCTGCTCGCCCGCGTGCGCGGTGTGCCTGGCGTGCGGGATGTGCAGGCGCGGCGGGTGACGTCGGCGCGGGCGGTGGTTGCAGGGGCGAATGTGTCGGCGGTGCTGTTCACCGTCGAAGACTTCACGGCCATCCGTATCGGACGTGTGCTGCCGAAGGTGGGTGAGTGGCCACCGGCGGACGGCTCGCTGACGATCGAGACGTCGTCCGTTGCATTCTCTGGCGCATCTGTCGGTGAAGATGTGCAGTTGGGCTTCGGTGCGGGACGTTCGGTAGCGACGCCAGTGCGTGGCATCGTGCGCGACGTGACGCTCGCACCCGGCTGGATGGAACACGTACTGTACGGCTTCGTGTCGCAGGCCACGCTCGAGCGGATGGGCGCACCATCGGCGATGAACGAACTGCAGCTGGTCGTGTCGGATCATTCGCTCGATCAGGATGGTGTGCGCCGGATCGCCTACGCGGTCAGGGCAGCCGCCGAAGCATCAGGGCGTCGAGTGTTCGACGTGGACGTGCCGGTGCCAGGGGAACACATCCATGCCGCACAGATGGATTCGCTGCTCTACACCCAGGGCGCGTTCGCGCTGATGGCGCTCGTGCTGAGCGCCTTTCTGGTCGTGAACCTCGTCAGCGCGATGCTCGCTGGTCAGACGCGAGAGATCGGTGTGATGAAGGCGATCGGTGCGCGGTGGCATCAGATCGCAGCGATGTACCTGGTGGTGGCGGCGGTGCTCGGTGTCGCAGCGGTGGCGCTGGCGGTGCCGGTTGCGCTCGTCGCCGGCCGGCAATACGCTGCGGTGAAAGCCGAGCTGCTCAACTTCGACATTGCCGGCCATGCCGTGCCGGCGTGGGTCATCGCGCTGCAGATGATGGTTGGCATTCTGCTGCCCGTGATCGCGGCGGCGTTTCCCGTCTGGCGGGGGTGCAGAATTCAGGTCAGCGATGCGCTGCGGGACGTTGGAATTTCCGACGCCGGCAACACGGATGGACTCGCGTACCGAGTGAGCGGGTTGTCACGTCCACTGCTGTTTTCTCTGCGGAACGCGTTCCGTCGCCGACAGCGGATGGCACTGACGCTGCTCGCGCTGGCGAGCGGCGGTGCCGTGTTCCTCGGCGCGCTCAACCTTCGCGCGTCCGTGCTCGGCGCCACCGGTGCGATCTTCGACACACAGCACTATGATTTTTCGTTGCGGGTGTCCGAACCACAGGTGGCCGACTCGCTCGAGGCGATGGTCCGCGCAGTGAGCGGCGTGGCGGCAGCGGAGGCGTGGACCGGCGCCCGTGCCACGATCGATCATGGCGATGGGCTGAGCGGCAACTCCATTCCGGTCACCGCCGCGCCGGCCGGGACGCAGATGTTGAGCCCCACGGTGCTCGATGGGCGCTGGCTGCGCGCAGGTGACACACGTGCGCTGGTGGTGAATCGTGGCGCGCAGCACGCTGACGGAGCGCTGCAGGTGGGTGCCACGGTCCGATTGACCATCGATGCAGCGACAGAGCCATGGACGGTCGTCGGACTGGTCGAATCGACGCCCGGACCATCGGCGTACGCGCCGCGTGAGGCGCTGCTGGCGCACGGTGGCGGAGTACGCACGGTGGTGGTGCGCAGCGCGATCCCTGGCGAAGTCGCCCAGCTCGACCTGATTCAGCGGCTGCGGGCAGCCCTTGCCGATCGTGGCGTCAGTGTGTCATCGAGTAGCATGCTCGCCGAGTCACGGCGGAGCACGGAAGATCACCTGCTGATGGTGGTGGACTTCCTCGGGTCGATGGGGTGGCTGATGTTGCTGGTGGGCGGACTCGGCCTGGCGTCGACCATGGGGCTTGCCGTGCTCGAACGCACGCGGGAGATCGGCGTGCTGCGCGCGATCGGCGCACGGCATTCGGCCATCCTGACCATGATTCAGGTGGAAGGGTTGACGGTGGCGCTGCTCAGCTGGGCGCTGGCGATTCCGCTGTCGATTCCGATGAGTGTGTTCCTGGCCGACGCTTTCAGTCGGATCATGTTGCGTGTGCCGGTGACGTATGTGCCGAACATGACGGGTGTCGGCATCTGGCTGGTGCTGGCGGTGGTGGTGTCGCTGCTGGCGTCTGCGTGGCCGGCGCGGCGCGCGATGCGGGTGCCGACGGCGGCCGCGCTGGCGTACGACTGAGCCAGCGTCGTCGCCGTCGGGAGCGCCAATCTGGTGCCCTTTTCGCGTGCCGCAACGCCCTCGACCTCGACCTCGAGGAGCAGAGCAAGCGATCCCTCCCGGGGCGGCTCATGGCACCCGTCGCGCGGCCGCTCGCGTGATCAGCTTCACGCACTCTACGACAATGAGGGGCACCGTCGTACACGCCACGACAAGCTGCCAGTCCTGCCACGACAGGGGGACAGTGCCCAATACCCGCCGCAGGACGGGCATCTGCACCGCAGTCAGCTGCACGGCCACGCTGAAACCAATCGCCGCCACTAGCCACTTGTTCCTGAGTACGCTGCGGCTGAAGAGGGATCTGGTTTGCGAACGGGCATTGAGCGTGTGCACGATCTGCACCATCGACAGGGTCATGAATGCCAGTGTCACCGCATGCGCGAGCCCGGTGCCTGTGTCGCCGTACCACCGCAATCCAACACGGAAGGCCACCAGCGTGCAGGCCGCCAGCAGCATGCCCTGCCATGCGATCAGCCAGGCGATCGACCGAGTCATCAAAGGCTCGCGCGGATCGCGCGGCGGCTGATTCATCACGTGATCCGCAGCAGGCTCCATCGCCAGTGCCAGTGCAGGGAACAGATCGGTGACCATGTTCAGCCACAGAATCTGCAACACCGCCAACGGCAACGGCCACCCCAGCATGATCGCCGCAAAGACCGTCAGGATCTCGGCGAAGTTGCACGCGAAGAGGTACCGGATGAAACGCAGAATGTTGCTGACAATGACACGCCCTTGCTCCACCGCGCCGACGATGGTCGCGAAGTTGTCGTCGGTGATGACGATGTCGGCGGCATCCTTGGCGACGTCGGTCCCGCGAATACCCATTGCAATGCCGATATCGGCAGTCTTCAGCGCCGGTGCATCGTTCACGCCATCCCCGGTCATCGCCACCACTTCACCCTGACGTTGCAATGCCCCCACGATCTGCAACTTGTGCTCTGGCGTCACCCGTGCAAACACGGAGGTGTCGGAGACGATCTTCTGCCAGCCGCCGTCGTCGAGACCGGTGAGCTCTTTGGCGTGCACGACCCGCATCGCATCGCCGCCCACGCCGACATCGAGGCCCAGCTGGTGCGCGATCTCCGTGGCGGTGACCAGCTGATCTCCGGTGATCATCACCACACGAATCCCGGCGCTGCGGCAGGTATCGATCGTTTCCTTCACGCCATCGCTGAGCGGGTCGATCATACCCGCGAGTCCCACGAACGTCATATCAGCCGCCAGGGCGGCGACGTCCGCGCCGTCGGCATCTGTCAGCGGCCGATAGGCGAGTCCAAGGACGCGCAGCGCCTTGCCCGCCAATTCATCGTTCCGTTCACGCCAGCGGGTGCGGTTCGCGTCGGTCATCGCTGAGCGCCCCTGCGCATCGAGCACCCAGGCACTCACGTCGAGCATCGCAGACGGTGCGCCTTTGGCGTACACGACGCGTGACGCGTCGGCGCCACGGTGCAGCGTGAGCATCCGCTTTGTTTCGCTGTTGAACGGCAGCTCGCCGGCTCGTGGAAATGCCGCTTCGAGCTCAGCATGTGCCATGCCGGCTTTCTCGGCCAGCACGATCAACGCCACCTCGGTTGGATCACCGAGCACCTTCACGTCGGCAGCGTTGCGCGTGACGGTGGCGTCATTGCAGAGTGCACCGATGCGGATGGCGAGGGCGACGGGATCATCGGCGACGGTGAGTGCACCGTTGTCGATCACCTGATCACCGTTCCGCAGCGTACCATCGGTCGAGTAGCCACTGCCTGTGACCTCGACCCGCTGTTCGCCAGCCAGGAGCACGCGGACGGTCATCTGATTCTGTGTCAACGTGCCGGTCTTATCGGTGCAGATCACTGTGGTCGAGCCAAGCGCCTCAACGGCAGGGAGGCTTCGCACCAGGGCGCGCATGCGCGCCATGCGCTGCATACCCACGGCCAGCGTCATGGTCGTGACAGCCAGCAATCCCTCAGGGACGGCGGCGATGGCCAGTGAGACACCGACCTCCAGCATGCGAAGGAGCTCGTTCCCTCGGAGCCAGCCCGCCACGACGATCACCGCACTCAGCACCAGCACGATTGCCAGGATGGAGCGGTTCAACTGCGACAGCTTGGTCTCCAGTGGCGTGTCACGATCACTCACGTCACCAAGCATCGACCCGATGTGTCCAAGCTCAGTGGCGACACCTGTCGCTGTCACCAGCGCGGTGCCGCGACCGGCCATCACCGTGGCGCCCATGTGCACCATGCTGCTCCGGTCGCCGAGCGCAGCACCGCCCTCAGCCACCGCCGCCGTCGTCTTCGCCACTGGGAGTGATTCGCCGGTGAGCGACGACTCGTCGACCTGCATCTCGACGGATTCGGTCACTCGCGCATCTGCGGGAACGCGATCTCCGGCACTGAGCAGGACAAGATCACCAGGCACCAGCTCGCGTGCCGGAACCTCCACCTCGTTGCCGTCGCGACGGACCCGAGCCACAGGCACGGCTTGCGTGCGCAGTGACTCGAGCGCACGCGCGGCCTTCCACTCCGTACCAAACCCGATCAGCGCGTTGAGGACGATCACCACCAGAATCGCAACGCCTTCAGTGGTGTCGCCGAGGGCGAAGGCGATTCCACTGGCGACCACGAGCAACAGGACGATCAGGCTGCGAAACTGGTGTATCACTATCGCGAACGAGGAACGCTGGCGCGCATTTTGGAGCACGTTCTCGCCGTGCTCACTCAGCCGCGCAGCCGCAAGAGCGCCAGTCAGACCGTCTGTCGTGCTCGCGCCGAGCTCGCGGGCGACATCGTCAATCTCCCGCGAGTGCCAGGTCGCGTCAGCCATCAGGTAAGTATCACGTCAAGATCCCGTCGTGAAACCGTTGCACCACTCGACTCAGCGCGCGTCCGGCCGGACCATCTTGCCAGCGGAATCGGCTGGCGAGCGCATGCGCGACTCACACAGTTTCAGGATCTCCGAGGCGTGCTCGGCAACCTTGGCGGCGTTTGGCGCGCTGCCCCTGACTTCGGTTTCGAGCATGCCGAGGTGGCTTTCGATGGCGGCCATCTGCACCTGCATGTCACCCATCTTCATTGGCTGCATGGAATCGGCGCGCGTCGGTGTCGGCATTGGCTTTGGTACCATGGCGTCCGGTCGAGCCGGGCGCATCATGGCGGCGGCGGAATCCTTCGCCATCGGCATACGCATCGTGGTGCCAACGGTGGACATCTGGGCCTGATGGTGCGCCTTCATCTGATCGAAGCTCCGTCGCATTTCAGCAGTCGCCGGTCTTGCGAGCTCTGTGCTGACCATGTTGGACCGACTCGCATCCGTATGCACGGCGCGAGCGAACGTTGCGAGGTTGTCGCCGTAGGCCATCGCCAGCGCGTGGTGCGGGCCTGCCATCATGCCCGGCATGCCAGCGGGCGCGGGCATTGCGCCAGAACGCTGTACTGTCGTGTCACGGATGATGGGTCGAACCTGCGCGCCTGCCGATCGTGTGTTCGTCATCACGACCAGAAGGGGCAACACCACGCTCACGATTCGTTGAGCTGTTTGGGCTTTCACAAGACCTCGGTTGTGTGGATGCTGTACGTCGAGGTCGCTGCGCAAGGTGCGCTGACCTCTGCTGTACATGATGCTGACGGAGCACGGACCGTGCCGCATCATGGACTGCTGCCCGTATTGATCGCGATTGGCAACAGATCTCCGTCGTCACCGTTCAATTGGCTATAGTTTCGTCGCATGCGACCGGAGTGCAGGCGCTGCGCACACGAGCACGGCAGCCGGTTTCACCGCACCTGGTCACACTGCGCCTGCGCTCTCCTCGCATGCGCACATCGCCTCCGTGGCGAACCAACCCGTTCCGGAAGTCGACTGTGACAACTGTTGTGCACCAGCAGGCGGATCCCGCGCTCACACGCGACACGACGCTACTCCTGATCGACGCCTACTGGCGCGCGGCAAGCTTTCTTTCCGTTGGCCAGATCTATCTTCGCGGCAATCCCCTGGTACGTGAGCCACTGACGCTGGCGCATGTGAAACCCCGACTGCTGGGACACTGGGGTACGACGCCTGGCCTGAACTTCATCTACGCGCACATGAATCGTGTGATCCGTGAGCACGACGTCAACGCGATCTTCATCGCCGGGCCCGGGCATGGTGGTCCGGGCGTGGTGGCCAATACGTATCTGGAGGGAACGTACTCCGAGGTGTATCCGGCGGTGTCGCGTGACCTGAACGGATTGACCGCGCTGTGCACGCAGTTTTCATATCCGGGGGGCATCCCGAGCCATGTGGCGCCGGAAACACCGGGATCAATTCACGAGGGCGGTGAACTCGGGTATGCCTTGCTGCATGCCTTCGGCGCGGCCTTCGACAACCCGGATCTGGTCGTGTGCTGTGTGATTGGCGATGGCGAGGCGGAAACCGGCGCGCTTGCCGCGAGCTGGCATTCCAACAAGTTCCTGGACGCCGCGCGCGATGGCGCCGTGCTGCCGATTCTGCACTTGAACGGCTACAAGATCGCCGGCCCGACGGTACTCGCCCGGATTCCGGAGTCGGAGCTGACATCGCTCCTGCGCGGCTACGGTTATGAACCGCATTACGTCAGCGGAGATGACCCGCCACAGATGCATGCGCTGATGGCCGAGGTGATGGACACGGTCATGCGTCGAATCCGGGCGATCCAAGACGACGCGCGAGCGTTGGGCAATCAGGCCCGGCCGCAATGGCCAATGATCGTTCTCCGGTCACCGAAGGGGTGGACCGGGCCAGCGACGGTGGATGGCGAACACATGGAAGGATCATGGCGCTCGCACCAGGTTCCGCTGGCCGGACTGGCGGAGAATCCGGAGCATCTGGTACTGCTCGAAGAGTGGCTGCACAGCTATCGACCCGAGGAGCTCTTCGAGGCGGACGGCGCGTTGCGTCCGGAACTCGCGGCGCTGGCACCAGTCGGACCGCGGCGCATGGGAGCGAATCCGCACGCCAACGGCGGACTCCTGCTTCGCGACCTCGAGATGCCCGACTTTCGGGAGTACGCGGTATCCGTCTCTGCGCCCGGCGCAGGCCTCGACGAGGCGACACGCGTCATGGGTCGATTCCTGCGCGATGTGATCCGCATGAACGCCCGGGCAGCAAACTTTCGGCTGATGGGCCCTGACGAGACGACCTCGAATCGGCTGGATGCCGTCTTCGAAGTGACGGCACGAACATCAGTGGCCGAGATCCTGCCGAGCGATGACCACCTGGCGCACGACGGTCGTGTGATGGAAGTGCTCAGCGAGCACATGTGCCAAGGCTGGCTGGAGGGCTATCTGCTGACGGGACGGCACGGCGTATTCTCCTGCTACGAGGCGTTCATCCACATCGTCGACTCCATGTTCAATCAGCATGCCAAATGGCTGAATACGTCGCGAGGTATCCCGTGGCGGGCGCCAATTGCTTCCCTGAACTACCTGCTGACGTCCCATGTCTGGCGTCAGGACCACAATGGCAACAGCCATCAGGATCCAGGTTTCATTGATCACGTCGTGAACAAGCAGGCGGACGTGGTGCGCGTCTATCTCCCTCCTGACGCAAACACGCTGCTGTCTGTCACGGATCATTGTCTCCGAAGCCGGAATCAGGTGAACGTGATCATCGCGGGCAAGCAGCCTGCGCTGCAATACCTGGACATGGCAGCGGCGGAGCGCCACTGCGCGGCCGGCATCGGCGTCTGGGAGTGGGCCAGCACCGATGCCGGACGCGATCCTGACGTGGTGGTGGCGTGCGCGGGCGACGTGCCGACGCTCGAAGCCCTCGCGGCAACGGCACTCTTGCGCGACCGCCTGCCCGCGTTGCGCGTGCGCCTGGTGAATGTCGTGGACCTGATGACACTTCAGCCGCAACGCGAACACCCGCATGGGTTGAGCGACGATGCCTTCGATGCCCTGTTTACCACTGACAGACCGATCGTGTTTGCATTCCACGGCTATCCGTGGCTGATCCATCGACTGACATATCGGCGGACGAATCACGGCAACCTGCATGTGCGCGGCTACAAGGAAAAGGGAACTACGACCACGCCGTTCGACATGACCGTGCTCAATGATCTCGATCGGTTTCACCTCGTGTGTGACGTGCTGGCGCGCCTGCCGCATGTCGCGGAGACGACGGCGGGCTCCGCCACAGTCGCCTATTGCCGAGCGCGACTCGCGGAGCACCACGAATACATCCGTGCCAACGGCGACGACATGCCGGATGTGCGCGATTGGCGTTGGTTGCAATGAGGGTCCTGGCACTCAACGCGGGTTCGAGCAGCCTCAAGGCTGCGGCGTTCGACATCCCGTCCGCACCGAGCGCGGCTGGGGCGCCGCAGGGCCGGGTCTGGGCGGCTGAAGCGCGTGGCGATGCCGGTGTGCTTGGCGAGCTGCTCGCGCCGGTGCTGCGCGGGAGTGTCGATCCAGCATTCACAACCGCAGAGCCCATCGTTGTCATCGGTCACCGGATCGTGCACGGCGGCGCCAGGCTCCGTGACGCCGCACTCATCACACCGTTGATATTGGACGAAATTGCAGCTGCGTCTGAACACGCGCCCGCGCACAACGCGCTGGCAATCGACGTCGTACGGGCCACCATTCTGCTCTTCGGCGACGACGTACCGCACGTCGCGGTCTTCGATACCGCGTTCCACAAGACTCTCGAGCCTGCGGCGTATACGTACGCTGGCCCGTTTGACTGGATCGCACAGGGCATTCGCCGGTTCGGGTTTCATGGCATCAATCACGAGTACGTGTCCCAGCGCGCCATCGCGCTGTGCGATCGCCCGACTGCTGGCTCACGGATCGTGACGTGCCACCTCGGCAGCGGCTGTTCGCTCGCGGCAGTTCATGACGGGCGGTCGGTCGACACGACGATGGGCTTCACGCCGCTGGACGGACTGCCGATGGCTCATCGCTCCGGTGCCATCGACCCCGGCATCCTGCTGCATCTGTTGAAAAGCGGTCGTCACACCGTCGCAACACTCGACCAGCTGCTGCAGGTGCAGTCAGGGCTGGCCGGACTCTCCGGGACCACTGGTGACATGCGCATCGTCCTGGACGGCATGGATGCCGGCGACCCGCGCTGCCGGCTGGCGTTCGACGTATTCGTCCACCATGTGCGGAAGGGCATTGCGGCGATGGCCGCGAGCATGGCTGGGCTGGACGTTCTGGTGTTCACCGGGGGCATTGGTGAACACAGCCCACGTGTCCGGTCGGCAATCTGCTCGTCGCTCGGCTTCCTCGGTGTCACACTGTGTCCCGACAGGAATCGGCGGGCTTCCGGCGAGTCCGACCTTTCCGATGCGACGTCTGGCGCCGGTGTGTTCGTCATTCCGGCGGAGGAGAATTGGATGATCGCGCAGGCGAGCGTTCGCGTCGCGGCGTCTGGAGTTTCGTAGTCGGCACGTCTACGCTTTCGGCTCGGCCAGGTAGCGCAGGAGGAAGACACCTGAACTGAAGGGCCTGTCTTCGGCTCGCGGTTCAGCTTGTCGGCAATCCAGAATTCGTTCTGCGTCTGCAGCGGCCAGTAGGCAGCGAACAGGTCATATGTCACCCGGCCCAGCAGCGTGCCCTCCGCGCCAAGAATGTGTGCGGTCAATGTGTCCGTGAGGTCCGGGCTGCCGAAAGAGGGCTGCCACTGTTCTGACGCCTCCATCACACCATCCAGGGGGAGGAATTCACAGGCGATCACGCTGGTCACGACGTTGCTCCTTGGGTGCGAACGGAAGTACTGAGGGAGAATGCGCGGAGTCGTCGACTTCACACGCTGCGTTGAAGCTTCGCGATGCGGTTGATCGATCCGCTGCACAGTCCGGCACGCCGAGTCGATCGGTACAGGCACGTGGGATGAAAGCTTGCGCGAGCGGAACGGCCACGGTCCTGCGGCCCACCGTTTGCGTGCACCACGAATGAACTCGCAACTCGCCTGCGATTGCCCTCGTGCCCTGTTCCCATCGCCCTGCATTCGCAGTGCGACGAGAGCAGCAATTGTGCGACACTACGTTTCGTTCGGAGACCGTGCATGGAAGCCTTTGATGACGTTGAGCTGTCGCGACGTGATTTTCTTGTGCTCGGTGCCGCCTCGGCAGCAGCCGCACAATTGCCATTCAGCACGGCAAGTGCTATCGAACCGGCAGCAGTGTCCGCTCCGGTCGCACAGGTCACTTTTCGCGTAAATGGTACCACTCGCGCGCTCGAGCTCGACACGCGTACCACGTTGCTTGATGCACTTCGTGAACATCTCCACCTCAACGGCACGAAGAAGGGCTGCGATCACGGACAGTGCGGCGCGTGCACGGTCATCGTTGCTGGCCGGCGCATCAACTCCTGCCTGACGCTCGCCGTGATGCACGAAGGAGATCAGATCACCACGATAGAAGGGCTCGGTACACCGGACAAACTGCATGCGATGCAGGCGGCATTCGTCAAGCATGACGGATACCAGTGCGGGTATTGCACACCGGGACAGATCTGCTCGGCCGTTGCGATGCTGGAGGAGCTGAAAGCTGGCGTTCCCAGTCACGTCAGCGGGGACCTGATGGCGCGTGCGTCGTTGACGCCAAGCGAACTGCGTGAGCGGATGAGCGGCAACATCTGCCGCTGCGCTGCCTATTCCAACATTGCTGATGCCATCACTGACGTCGCCCGGAGTAGCGCATGAAGCCCTTCGCATACGAGCGTGTACGCACACCGGCCGAGGCTGCCGCGGCCGCCGTCAGACATCCGGGTGCAAAATTCATTGCCGGCGGCACGAATCTCCTCGACCTCATGAAGCATGAGATCGAAGCGCCGACACATCTGATCGACGTGAACGGGCTGTCGCTGGACAACATCGAAGCAACCTCGGAGGGCGGCTTGCGTATCGGCGCCCTGGTACGCAACAGTGACCTCGCCGCCGATGAACGTGTGCGTCGGGACTACGGCCTGCTGTCTCGCGCGTTGCTCTCCGGCGCATCGGGACAGCTGAGAAACAAGGCCACCACCGCGGGAAATCTCCTGCAGCGCACGCGCTGTCCCTATTTCTTCGACACCAATCAGCCCTGCAACAAGCGCACACCGGGCAGCGGGTGCAGCGCGATCAGCGGATTCAGCCGCAATCTGGCGGTGGTTGGGGTCAGTGATGCGTGCATCGCGACGAATCCGAGCGACATGGCAGTGGCAATGCGCGCGCTCGACGCGACGGTCGAAACCGTGCGACCAAACGGCGCGACACGACGACTGCCTATTGTGGACTTGCATCGTCTGCCGGGGAGCACGCCACATATCGAGACGACCCTTCAGCCTGGCGAGCTGATCACGGCCGTGACGTTGCCTCGACCGGTCGGCGGCACGCACGTTTATCAGAAAGTGCGCGATCGCGCGTCGTATGCGTTCGCGCTCATCTCCGTTGGTGTGATCGTACAGCCTGATGGGACCGGTCGCGTCGCAGTTGGCGGAGTGGCGCACAAGCCCTGGCGCGTCGCGTCCGCTGACTCCGCGATGCCGAGCGGTGCACAGGCAGTCACGGCGCGCCTGTTCGCCGACGCCAGACCAACGAAGGAGAACAGGTTCAAGCTGAAACTCGTTGAACGCACGCTAGCTGCTGTCCTGGCCCAGGCAAAGGAAACGACGCGATGAAATTCGACAAGCCCGCCACCACAAACCCGATCGACCAGCTGAAAGTCGTCGGCAAGTCGATCGATCGCGTAGACGGACCGCTGAAAACGACGGGCACGGCGCCCTACGCGTATGAGCGCACGGACGTGCCGGGCGCTCCGGTGTACGGCTATGTCGTAGGCTCGAGCATTGCGAAGGGTCGGATATCGTCCATGAATCTGACTCGCGCACGATCCGCTCCAGGCGTGCTGGGCATCGTGACGGCAGATTCTGCAGGACCGTTGGACAAGGCAGAACGCAACACGGCGAAACTCCTCGGCGGCCCGGAGATCGAACACTATCACCAGGCGATCGCACTGGTCATCGCGACAACGTTCGAACAAGCTCGCGCCGCTGCACAGCTCGTGCGAGTGGGCTACATCAAGGCGATTGGCTCGTTCGATCTCGAGGCGGGAAAGAAGTCGGCGACACGCCCACCGACGCTGAGCGGTGAACCGCCTGACACGGCCGTAGGAGACTTTGCCGGCGCGTTTGCCGCTGCGCAGGTGTCGCTGGACGCGAGCTACGCCACACCCGATCACGCGCATGCGATGATTGAGCCACACGCCTCCATTGCCTCCTGGAGTGATGGCAAGCTCACGCTCTGGACGTCAAACCAGATGATTGACTGGTGCGCGAGTGACCTGTCAAAGACGCTCCGCATACCGAAAGCGGATGTGCGAATCATTTCGCCGTACATCGGCGGCGGCTTCGGTGGGAAACTCTTCCTGCGCACCGATGCGTTGCTGGCAGCACTGGGCGCGAAAGCCGTCGGCCGGGCAGTCAAGGTCTCGCTGCAGCGGCCACTGATGTTCAACAACACCGTACATCGCCCAGCCACGATTCAGAGAATTCGCATCGGCGCGATGCGCGATGGCACGATCACGGCAATCGGCCACGAGAGCTGGTCGGGCGACTTGCCCAGCGGAGGGGCCGACGGCGCCGTGCTGCAGTCGCGGCGATTGTATGCGGGTGCGAATCGCATGACGGCAACGCGCCTCACGGTGCTTGACCTGCCGGAAGCCAATGCGATGCGCGCGCCGGGCGAGGCGACGGGACTGATGGCGCTCGAGATCGCGATGGACGAGATCGCCGAGAAGCTTGGTATGGATCCGATCGAGTTCCGGATCAAGAACGATACGCAGGTGGATCCCGAAAATCCCGACCGCCGATTCACGCGGCGCTCGCTGATTCAGTGCCTCCGAACGGGTGCTGAAAAGTTTGAGTGGACCAGACGGAACGCGCAGCCGGGCAAGACCCGCGACGGTCGCTGGCTGATCGGTCACGGTGTTGCTGCGGCCTTCCGACCCAGTCCGGTGATCAATTCGGCCGCACGCGTTCGACTGAACCGCGCTGGCGTGGTGACCGTCGAGACCGACATGACGGACATCGGCACTGGCAGCTACACCATCATTGCGCAGACTGCTGCCGAGACGATGGGAGTGGCGCTGGAGAAGGTCATCGTGCGGCTTGGTGACTCGACGATGCCTATCTCGGCCGGATCCGGGGGACAATGGGGCGCGAACTCGTCCACGGCCGGCGTCTACGCAGCCTGCATGAAGTTGCGGGACCTCGTGACACAAAGACTTGGCATCACGGGAACCGACACGGTGTTCGCGGATGGGAACGTTCGATCCGGCACCCGGATCGTCCCGCTCGGCCAGGCCGCTGCCGATCAGGAACTGATCGCCGAGGACACGATTGAGTTTGGTGACCTCGCCAAGGTCAATGAGTTGTCGTCGTTTGGCGCGCACTTTGTCGAGGTGGGGGTGGATGCCGCGACGGCCGAGATTCGCGTACGTCGTATGCTCGCAGTGTGCGCGGCCGGACGCATCCTCAATCCCAAGACCGCACGAAGTCAGGTCATCGGCGGCATGACGATGGGCGTGGGCGCCGCCCTCATGGAAGAGCTCGTGGTGGACAAGCGGCGAGGGTTCTTCGTGAATCACGACCTCGCTGGTTACGAGGTGCCGGTGCACGCCGACGTGCCGCATCAGGATGTGATCTTCCTCGATGAGACCGATGCCTTCTCATCGCCGATGAAGGCGAAGGGGGTGGGCGAACTTGGTATCTGCGGCGTTGCAGCGGCGGTGGCCAACGCGATCTACAATGCGACCGGTGTGCGCGTTCGGGAATATCCGATCACGCTCGACAAGTTGCTGGACGGGATGCCAGCGATGGCGTGAGTTGCGTCACGAATACGGCTGCGGGATCAAAGTGCGATGTATCACGTCGTCAGCACGGCGTCACGGCAACCTCAAGCGTCCCTTGGTGGTCGATAGGTTGGGGCCAGACCCGACGGTCACCTGCGTGCAATGCTGCGCCGTCGGTGAATCGAGCAGGACGCTGTGCGCATCATCAGGTGAGTGTGCACAGTCCGCATTCCACGCAACGAATACCTGTGCGGACGCCGTAGTCTCACGGCACATTCATTGCCCAGTATGATGGCAACGAAGCGGGAGTGGAAGTCGGGACGCAGCGCTGCGCTGTTTGGCGCGCTGCTTCCCGATGGATGCCTTCGCCATCACGACCACACTGCGACAGGACCTACAATGACCCAACACAGGACCGTGGACGACTCGAAGGCATTGATCGTGACCTACGTCACCGACATGCTCGCGCTGGAGAAGCACATTCAGCAGGCGCTGGTCGGACAACTGAAGTCGCTGGGTGAAAGCCCGTTCCGCGCGCAGCTCAGTTCGGCCGAGAGCGTCTGCGAGAAACACATCGACGTCCTGACTCGGTGGTCAGAAAAGCACGAACAGCCCGGGCAAGGTTTCGCGAAGACCGTGAAGACTGCGGTGTCTTCGGTACTCGGCGCAGGTGCGGCCGTCGTCGACCTGATTCGCAGCGAGGAACTGCCGAAGGACTTGCGCGACGATTACACCGCCGTCTCGCTCGCCTGCATCGGGTACGTGATGCTCAACACCGCGGCGCTCGCGCTCGGTGAGGCTGACGTGGCGGCCATCGCCGAGCTTCATCTGGCTGATCACGCGCAGCTGTCGATGGCGCTCACGCATGCGATTCCGCAGGCGGTGGTCGAGCTGCTCAAGGAGAAGGGCCATGCGGTTGACGAGTCGGCGCTACCGACAGTGAACGAAATCATTCATCGGGCGTGGCAGCCGGCGGACCGTGCCGAGCGTGAGACCGCCGACGCACACGCCTCGCTGCCGCACTGAAGGAGCTGGGTGCCTGATCGGCGGGCGCATCCACCGATCAGGTGCCAGTCTCAGGCACGACTATGTCAGTGCCATCAACTGCTCGATGAAGGAGCGCTGACCAGCGCGTGATGCGTCTCCCTCGTGCATGCGGAGCCACGCTTGGAAGAGCGCGCGGCTCTGGGTCGCCAGAATGCCACCAACGATTGCTGGTGACGTGCTGCCCGGACTGGACGGCGGGTTCACCCGTCCCGTCCCGGAATCGGCTGGTGCGCGAAGCCCGAAGATCACCTTCGCCACCCCTGTTTCCATCGCCGCTCCCGTGCACATCACGCATGGCTCCAGTGTGGAGACCATCACGATGCGAGCATCCGGGCTGACACGCTTGCCAGCTTGACGGAAGGCATTGATCTCGGCGTGCCCCGTTGCGATCCCCGTTCGCCGCATGTCGTTCCGGCCAGCACCGACCACCGCACCGCCGTCGTCGAGCAACACACAGCCGATCGGTGCTTCCCCCTCGGCAAGCGCGAGTTCTGCCTCACGGAGTGCGAGACGCATCCACGACTCGTTCTGCACCTGCTGAGCCCCGGTCATGCGCGGACGAGCCCGATCGCCACGCGGGATGTCGCGTGGCCGAGTTTGGCCGCAATCGTCGATACGCAGCGATCCGGACTCATCGCGACAGGCGGTACAGATCGGCGCCGTCGGGCTCGCGATTCGAGCACATTGTGCCAAGCAACTCGGCCGCGATCACGCTGAAGGTGATCCCGTTCCCACCGTATCCCAACGCAAACAGCACACCGGGAAACTTCTCGAGCGTGCCGATGTACGGCAGGCCGTCGGGTGTCTCGGCAAAGGTGCCGGCCCAGCCGAACGCGGTCTCCGTGCGCACGGCCGGCAGCAAGTTGGCGAGACGCTGCTCGAGCTGTTCGATCTTGCCAGGGAGCAGGCGGTCGCGGAGACGTGCGCTCTCGAATGGTGTATCCTCGCCACCGATGATGATCCGCTGATCGGCGGTGGTGCGCATGTAGCAGTACGGGCGCGCGGACTCCCACACGAGCACCTGGTCGTGCCAGTGCGCAGCATCCAGGATGCGCTCCGTGACGAGGGCATAGGTGCTGTGCAGTGATGCCAGGCTGCCGATCCCAAAATACGAGGGCAGGTCATAGCCGGTCGCACATACCGCGTATCGTGCATCGACCGTCGCTCCGCCGCTCGTGAGCACCCGCACTCCATCCGCTCGCTCCTCATACCCGCGCACATGGGTCTGCTCATACCAGCGTGCGCCCTGCGACACTGCTCGCTCGAGGAGGCCGCGCGTCAGTGCGAGGGCATCGACCTCCCCTGCCAGCTCGCTCCGGATTGCACCGTATGACGAAAATCCATAGACAGATTCGACCTCGTCTCTCGAAAGCCAGCTGACGGCAATGCCGATCGCGGACCGGGCTGCCGTCTCTCGTTGCAGCCGCGCCGCGTCCCGCCGCGTGGAAGCCAGATACAGGCTCTGCCTCGAGCGAAAGTCGCCGGCGCCAAGCTCGCGGCATATGCTCCCAAGTCGCTCGACGGCAGTGACGGACATGCCATACGCGCGCGCAGCATCTGCCGAGCCGATGCGTTCGCCGAGCGTGACGAGCTCCTGATCGATCTCGTACTGAATCAGGGCTGTGCTGGCGGCGGTACTACCTGCGCCCGATACACGGCGGTCGAGGACGATGACGTCGAGTCCGTCACGACTCAGGCGGTCGGCGATGAGTGCCCCGGTCACACCAGCGCCCCAAATGACCACATCGCACCGTGCAGCAGCGGTGAGCGCTGGCCTCGTGCTGTGAATCCCATTCTTGATCAGCCAGAACGGAGCACCGGAGTAGAGTTTCATTCGCCTGAAGTTGAGCTCGCGTCATCCACGACGGCCTTGATCACAGCGGGTGTGCGTGTGCCCGTGTCTCTGATCGATGCGGTTGCAAATCGCTTGTGATGCCAAGCCGATTCACGGATCACCGTGGCAGCATCCATGCCACGCGCGAACGTGACCGACACAGCTGCCCACCGCCACAGGCGACACGCATCTCTGCGTCGCATGACGGATGGGCCGGCCGCGCACCGCCACGTGGGCTCGCGGCATCCCAACCCAGGCGACGCGTCGTGCATCCCCTCCGCGTGTACGGGCACCGCGCCGCACGCAGCGCATGTGGCGGGGCCTCATCAGCGACGGCCCGTGTTCATGGAACTCCGAGTCCGTGTGCAGATGGAACTCGATCGCAGCGGGACGAATGAGGCCTGCATCAATCCCATTCCTTCCGGCCGACTCCGAGTCAGTTCGGTGGCGACTGCAAGGATGGTCCCCCCGCATCAGCGCCGCTTCCGGCCGTAATTCCACACGAAATTCACGCTCGGAATGCAGCATCCTGCGCTGCCCGTCCCGATGCCGCCGATCAGACCCAGATCACTCGTCAATCGGTCGCCAATGAACCGGAATCCGCCACTGAAGAGGCCACCGTTGTCGACCGCGCCGGTATAGACCCAATTCTCCGTCACCAGCTTCACCCGGCGACTGATGCGCCTCTCACCGCCGACCACGAGTACCGGCGCGCTGGTCACGTCGCTGCCGCCACTGCCCCAGTAGTATCCCCAGCCGAGACCTGCAGTGAAGGCGTTGTCCCGGTTGCCCCACGTCCCCACCCCGTACGCCAATCCGACGGTGCCGGCGTCGATATCATTGGTCAGCGCAAACGTGATGGCACCGACCGAGTACGCAGCCCGCTCGCTCTCGGCAATCGTGAACTTCGGCGCGAGGTAAAAGGCGCGACCGATCAGGCCCGGCACGATCGGGGTGCCACCGGCGATCGTGAAGCGATCGGTGACGCCGTAGGCGACGAACGGCAAGAAGATGTAATACGCCGAGACGTACCCTTCACCCTTGCCCAGTGCGCGTCCCGTGGACGTGAACAGCAGGCGTGTCCCGTTGGGATCCTCGGCCCAGAACTCGTTGCCGACGAGCCGACCGCGAGTCCGGTCGATCGAGCTGACCTGGGCACGCTGGATGTCGATATCGAGGCCACCCACAGTCCGCACACGGAGACGGTCAGGGTCCTCGGTCAGGATGCGTCCGTACAGGACCGAGCCGTCACGCAGGCGGATGACCGTCAAGGAGTCCTTCGTCACCGTGTCGCGCTGGCCGGCGGGTATCGAGTCCTGCGCCTGCACCGCGAGTGGCGCAATGGTCAGCAGAAGGGCCGCGAGGGTGCTCCGTACGAGGCGCGATGACATGGGGCCGTCCACGAAAGAGTGAGTGCTCGGCGGGGTGCGTGCCGGCGGATCTGCGTCACACCATGATCTCCCCGGCTTCATCAGCCATCCATACGTCATTTGACGTAGACGGAGTTCGGTGTCGAGTCAGTGCGCGTGGCACGGGAAATCACCGCGGGCGTAGACTCGCCTGGCAGGACGAACGACGTGCTGCCTCGCACATCAGGCGCGTGAGAGTCGGTGCGGGGCGACGACACAGCTCAAAACACAACGCGCCGGCCCCTCCCGAAGGAGGGACCGGCGCGTTGGTGACCGAGCATCCTACTGGATCTCGACCTGGAACACCGCGGTCGTTCCCGACGACTCATTGCCCACGACGACCAGCGGACGCTTGTTCGGCGAGCGATTGGCCGGGATGAAGATGATGCCTTCCGGACCGCGATCGCCACCCGAACCGCCGATGCGCGTGTTGACGTACGTCACGTAGGTCGGGCTGTTCGGGTTCGTCACGTCGTAGACCATCACGCCGCCGATCCGCTCCAGGCCAACGAAGGCGAACGTCTTCTCGCCCATCTTGCCCAGTACGACACCCTCCGGCTCCGGACCCTTGTTGTCGCTGCGATCGTCGAGCGTGGCGTTGGTGTTGCTGGCGTTGAAGTCCGGGCGGTCCTTGGTCAGCTGTTCGAGCTGGTCACCGGAATCCCACACGCGCGACACCTGCGTGCCATTGGGCTGCCAGATGCTGATGGAGCGGCCGCCGAGCACATAGACGGCATCGAAGAGACCAGTCGATGGATTGCGACCGAGCGTGTTGGTGACGGTGAGGCGACCGAGGGCGCCGGCGTTGCGGCACGGCTGGCCGTTGCAAGCGGCCGGGGCGAAGATCGCGGGATTCAGCGACAGGGTGCTGACACGCGCCTCCTCGACGAAACCGGGCCGGCCGAGATATTCGCGCGCGTCGCCTTCGTTGGCGGTGATCAGATACGTCTGTCCATTGACGGTGTACGACGCGATCGCGTCGGGCTGATACATGCCGAACACCGGCCAGTTGCGGATGCGAACGTTCGACGTGTCGCGATCGCTCGGGTCGAGCCCTTCACCCGGTGTGCGGTGATCCTTGTACCCGAACGGTGCGATGCTCGTGACCGTCGCCGTCTCGATGTTGACGATCGCGACGGCATTGTTCTCCTGCAGCGTCACATACGCCGTCTGTTCGGCGTCGTCCACCGTGATGTACTCAGGCTCCATGTCCTGTGCGACCGAGGCGCCCGGGCCGTAGATGCGCACGCCCTGCGCGCGGAGAGCATCAGCCTGATTGTTGTAGCTCGTGAACGTCGCCGTGCGCACCGTCGGGTTGTTGATGTTCTGCACGTCGACGATGCTGACCGAGCCTTCCGGGTCGACCGTGTAATCGGCATTCGGTTCGCCCTCGTTCGCCACCAGCACATACTTCCCCGATGGGGAGAAGGTGACCATGTCCGGCCCTGCGCCCACGGTGGCCTGGCTCACGATCTGGAGCGTCGTGGCGCGAAGGAACACGACCCGGCCAGGCTGCTGACGGTCGGCGGCTTCGATCACGAGCGCGACGATGCCCTTATCGGCTGCCACGCTGTTCACGGCACCGTTGAATTGTGCACCAGCCAACGTGGTGATCAGCGCCGGCGACGCGGGGTTACGGAAATCGAGCACGTCCACGGAGCCGAGTGCGCCGTTGACCACGAACAACCGCTTGCTGACGAAGTCGTACGCCGTGATTTCGGCCGCGAGCGCCTGTCCGCCGTTGAAGCCACCGATCTTCGTCAGCGACAGTGTGTTGGGCGTCGGGTCGGAGGCGTCGGCCCGGGCGGAAATTTCACCGCCGGGCCCGGCGACGGGCGTGCGGTTGTCAGTGCAGGCGCCGAGGCCAAGGACGGCGATGGCGAGCGGCAGCGAAGTGCGGAGACGCATTGCAGGATGGGAGCAGAAGTGAACGGGAGAGCCGGACATCGGCCCTGTCTCAACTTCGCTTCCGGGGGGGGCGGCTGTGTCACGGATCTGAGACATACCTGTCTCGTTCCGCCGACGATGGCCTGTGTTGAGGGGTCGGTTCATGGGGTCAGAGTCCTTGAACCGTGTAAGTCACGGGTGTGCCGAGTAGCTTCAAGGATTGACCATCGACGCTTCTCGCGGTTTTCCCTCATGCTCATCGGCCGAATCGTGCGCATCCCTTTGCTCGCCGCGGCGCTCTGCGCCGTCCTCCCGATGCGCCTGACGGCGCAGGCACCGAGTGCACGCACCGATGGCACGGCAACGCCCATGAGCGTCGCGCAGGCGCCGCTCCTGCGCCATGTCGTGCTCTTCGCCTTCAAGCCGACCGCAACCCGTGCCGAGATCGCGAAAATCGAGGCGGCGTTCGCAGCGCTGCCGGCGCAGATCCGTGAGGTGCGCGGCTTTGAGTGGGGCACGAACGTGAGCCCTGAGAATCTGGCGAACGGGTTCACGCACTGTTTCGTGGTGACCTTTGCCGACGCCGTCGGTCGCGACGTCTACCTGCCGCACCCGGCGCACAAGGCATTCGTCGCGATGGCGGGGCCGTCCATCGACAAGGCGCTGGTGGTGGACTTCTTCGTGACGCCGTAGCGCCCACGGCATCGACCGCATCCGGCGGTGGATGGAACGCTACGCCGATCGCTCCGGACTGGCCAGCACCGCCGCCGTCAGGTGCGCCGTGACGTTGGCGGTGGTCTTGAAGATGTCCGGGATGACATCGACGGCGATGAGGATGCCGACGGCTTCTGCGGGCAGGCCGATGTCGACCAGCACGGGCGCGAGTATGAACAGGCTGCCCGACGGAATGCCCGGCACGCTGAAGCTGAGCAGTGTGGACGTCACGATCACCGTGGCCAGCGTCGCCGCTCCGATCTCGACGCCGTAGAGTTTGCCGAGGAAGATCACGCCGACGACCCACGCCATCGGCACGTTCACACGGAAGATCGACACCGCGAACGGCAGCACGAACCCGCTGGCGGTGGCGTCGAGCCCGAGCTTGTCGCGCGCGGCAGCGATCATCATCGGCAGGGCGCTCAGTGACGAACGCGATCCTGCCGCCAGCGCCTGCGATGGGGCCGCCGCGGCAAGGAAGCGCCGGAACGGCACCCGGCCGAGCAGCACCACCACCGGGTAGAGCAGCACGGTGAATGTCGCCAGCACGAAGGAGAGCGTGGCGATGTAGCGGGCCAGCGCACCCACACTCGACACACCGAGCCGCGCACCGAGGGCGAACGCCAGCGCGAACACGCCGATCGGTGCTGCCGTCACCACCCACCCCACCACCACCAGCAGCGCGTCCGACAATCCACGACAGACGTTCAGCACCGCCTCACGCCGGTCTTCGGCGATCCGCTTGAGTGCGAAGCCGAGCGCGAGTGAGAAGACGACGAGCGGCAGCAGGGCGCCGTCGGCTGCCGCCTTCACCGGATTGGAGGGCACCATCTCGATCAGGCGCTGGCTGATCGTGGGCAACTTCGGCGTGCTGCCCACCGGCGCCGCCGTCTCGCGGATGCGGGCGGCAACATCGGCGGGGAGCGTGAAGTCGGCAAAGGCCACTTCACCGATGAGCAGCGCCAGCACACCTCCACTCACCAGCAGCACCACGAAGACGATCACGGCGCGAGTCATCGCGCGACGAAGATCGGCGGTGGCACCGGCACCGGCCACGGAGACGATCGTGAGCGCGGCCACCAGCGGGATGACCGTCATGCGGATAGCATTCGTCCAGAGCGTCCCGATGGTGTCGGCCACGGCCACGGGCGCGGCGAAACTTTCGCTGGTGGCGATGCTCATGCCAAGGGCGAGGCCAAGCCCGAGCGCCAGCAGGACGCGAAGCGATTGGCTGCGGATCATAGGATGTGGAACACGGTACCGTGCATCGGGCTGGAGCGGTTCGGCATGCCGCAAGCTGGAGGGGCGAACGGATTGCCGCTAGCATGCGATGATGTCCGCCACCCTGCCTTGCCGATCGGCATGATCACACTCGACCCGCAGCCCGCCGTGCACGAGCTGCCGACGCGATTTCCCACGCCGTTCGACCGCGCTGCGGTACACCCGCTCGCGCTCCGCGCGGCCGTCGAGATGCTCGGGTGCCTCGCGTCCGACGCGGCCAGCGCCTGGCGGCTGGACCTGCCGGGCAACGGAAAGATGTTCGGCGTGCTGGTCGTACAGCACCCTGACGGCACGGTGGGCTATCTGCGCGCCTTCTCGGGGATGCTGGACGGACGCTGGCAGGCAGAGGGCTGGGCGCCGCCCACCTTTGACGGAGATGCGCGCGACGCCGTCTGGATCAGCGGCGACGCCGAGATGCGCGGGCTGGCCGCCGAACGGGCGACGCTCGAGCGCGACCTCTCCGATGGCGACACGGTACTCGCGCTCCGCACCCTGGACGACGCACGTTCGGCGCGATCGCGCGAACTGCTGGCGCAGATTCAGGCGAGCTACCACTTCGTGAACGCGACGGGTGAGGTGCGGGCGCTTCGTGAGATCTTCGCGCCGTCGCAGCCTCCCGGCGGTGCGGGCGACTGCGCGGCGCCGAAACTGCTGGCGGAGGCGTACCGTCGCGGACTGCGGCCGCTGGCGCTGGCCGAAGTGTGGTATGGTGCACCGCCACGTTCCGGCGACCGGCGATCGGGCTCGTTGTATCCGGCCTGTCATGGCAAGTGCGGGCCGATTCTCGCACACATGCTGCACGGGCTGCCGCTCGACGCGCCTCCGGTGTTCGGCGCGGCCTCGATCCCGGCATCGGAGCCGACGCTCGTCTACGAGGACGCACACCTGCTGGCGGTGCACAAACTCCATGGGCTGCTGACGGTCCCCGGCCGGAGCAGTCAGCTGCAGGACTGCGTCGTGACGCGCCTGCGCGCGCGCTATCCCGACGTCTCAGGCCAGATGGTGGTACACCGACTCGACCTCGACACGTCGGGCCTGCTGCTCGCCGCGAAGGATCAGGCGACGTTCGTGGCGCTGCAGCGGCTCTTTTCGCTGCGCGAGGTGACGAAGCGGTATGTGGCGTGCGTGGACGGCGAAGTGCGAGGCGAGTCGGGCAGGATCGACCTGCCACTGCGCACCGACATCAACGACCGCCCGCGGCAGATCCACGATCCGGTGCATGGCAAGGCGGCCGTGACGGCATGGTCCGTGCTCGAGCGCCGCGACGGACGCACGCGCCTCGCGCTGGTTCCGCACACGGGCCGCACGCATCAGCTGCGCGTGCACTGCGCACATCCCTCCGGCCTCGACGCGCCGATCCTCGGCGACCGCCTCTACGGTCGCTCGGCACCCGAGCATGGCGAGCGCCTGCTGCTGCACGCCGAGCGGCTCGCGTTCGTGCATCCTCATACCGGTGCGCTACTGGAGCTTCATTCGGAGGCTGCGTTCTGAGCTGCTGGACTGCAAATCAGTTCTGCGATTGCAGTCACGCAGTTGCTGTCGCAGTCGCAGTTGCAGTCCGAGGCCCCGCACCGAAGGCACTGAGCGCGAGTCCGACGAGCACCACGACGACGGCGCCGATCAGGTTGTGCCAAAGGAAGCTGACGGATGGAATCCAGATCGCAACGGCGGCCACCGCCCCCATCCCACAGAGCAGCCCGATGAATGCACCGAGTGCGCGCGCGCGCGGGATCATCGCCAGCAGGAAGATGCCAAGGATGGAACCGTAGAAGAAACTGCCGAAGCGATTGACGACTTCGATGAGCGAACCGAGTGTGGCGGCGTACGTCGCCACGACGCAGGCGAAGACGCCCCACACGGCGGTGGACACCTTCGACACCATCAGAAAATGCGCGTCGCTGGCGGTGGGTCGGACCCAGCGCTGATAGAAATCGATGATCGTGGCCGTCGAGAGCGAGTTCAGCTCAGCCGCGACGCTGGCCATCGCGGCGCCGAGCACCGCTGCGAGAAACAGGCCCGCGAGACCGAGCGGGAGCTGTTCGACGACGAAGCGCGGGATGATGTAGTTCACGTCGCGTGATGCCTCGCCGGTGACGCGGGCGGCCGCCGCGAGCGCCTCGGTGCGGAGCGACGTCACACCAGCCTCCGTGGTGCGGAACTGCTCGATCGCTGCGCGGATCGCGCCCGCATCGCCTCCGTGCCGGATCGCGGCAACGTCCCGCGCCGACTGTTGCCGGAGCGCGATGGCGCTGGCATAGCGCGCCTGCAGGTCAGCGAACAGTGCCGGCTCCCTGGCCTGCACCACCGCGCTATGCCGCGGGTTGTAGAGCAGCGGCGCAGGCGTGAACAGGTAGAAGAGGAACACGAGCACACCCGTCAGAAGAATCAGCGCCTGCAGCGGAATCTTCCAGTAGGCGCTCATCAGCAGGGAACTGCGCGCCTCGTCCACCGACTTGGCCGCGAGATAGCGTTGCACCTGGCTCTGGTCGGTCCCGAAGTAGGAGAGCATCAGGAACGTGCCCCCCAGGATGCCCGACCAGAACGTGTACGTGCGTGACAGGTCGAAGGAAAAATCGAACACCTGCAGACGGCCCGCCGCACCGGCGATGTGCAGGGCGTCGTCGAGCGGTATCGGCATCCGCAGGATCAGCACGGCGATGATGGAACACATGGCGCCCGCGACGACGAACATCTGCTTGACGTCCGCCCAGGCCACGGCCTGCACGCCACCGAGCACCGTGTAGGTGACCGTCGGCACGCCGATCAGTGCCACACACCACGCCAGGTTCCAGCCGAAAATCGATGAGAGTACGACACTCGGCGCCGCGATGATCGTGCCGCACGACATGCCGCGCGAGAGCAGGAAGAGGAGGCTCGTCAGCGAGCGCGTCTTCGCGTCGAACCGGCGTTCGAGGAACTCGTAGGCCGTGTAGACTTTCGCGCGGTGCAGAAACGGCACGAGTGTCACGCCAAGGATCACCATCGCGATCGGCAGCCCGAAATAGAACTGCACGAACTTCAGCCCGTCGGTGGCGCCCTGCCCCGTGGTGCCGATCAGCGTAATCGCCGACAGTTGCGTGGCCATGACCGAGAGCCCGACCGCCCACCAGGGCAGGCTGCGATTGGCAAGGAAGTAGCCTTCGATGTTCTTCGTGCCGCGCGTGCGTCGCAGGCTGTCACCGACGACGATCACGAGATAGGCCACCACGACAGCCCAGTTGATCCAATGCATCGTCGATCAGGCGGCGTAGTGGGATTGCAGCCACCAGAGCAAGCCGAGCGCGACGACCTGCATGGTGAGCACGCGCCAGAGCGTGGAACGGAATTTCGAAGTCATGACAGGATCGAGAGTACGGGATGGACGGAGCGACGCGCGCGAGACGTGCGCACGGCGGTGCGGCGAGGCTACTTCGCGCTCATCTTCCAGAACGTGATGCCGCTCGCCTGCTGCCCGACGTCCACCGTGGCCACCTTCGCCCGCGCGCGGATGTCGTACACGTCCACCTTGCCCGGCGCGGCACCCACCCCCTCGCTGCTGACGAAGGCGTAGCGCGAATCGGTGCTGATGGTCACTCCATGAGCGACCGTTGCGGAGGTGGGCAGCTTCGCGACGCTGACACCGGTGGCGAGATCGAAAATTTCGACCATCGCGCCCTGCTTGAGGGTGGCCACGAGATGTGTGCCATCGGGCGTGACGGCGAGGTTGTACGGACCGCGACCGGTCGCCAGGCGACGGGTGATCGACCAGCTCCCGCGATCCACGGCGACGATCTCGTCGGCCTTGTTGCAGGCCACGAACACCACCGCACCATCCGCCGACGGTTGCGCCCACGTCGGTGAGCAGGTAGCCGACATCGTCATGCCGTGCCCCTGCGACATGTCCATCTGCACCGGCGCGGCTGGCGTGCTGCCGGTGCCGGCCATGGCGCGCATGTCGTGCCCGTCGTGACCGGCCATGGCGTTCGTGACCGGGCCTTCCGAGCCCTTCTTCAGCGAGAAGCGGCGCGCCACGGCGAAGGTGCGCGTGTCGAGCTCCACCAGCTGGTCATCCATCATGCAGCCGGAATACTGCATGGTGCCATCGGGGGTGATGCGGCTGCCGTGCGGCATGGTGCACGTCTCCACCTGCGCCACTTCGGTCAGCGTGGGCGTGTACACCACGCTGATGCTGCTCGGCACCATCTCGCCGTGCAGGTTGAAGTTGGCCGAGAAGGAGTAGAGCCCGTCGGGTGTGAGGTCGAGCGATGCCGGAAACTTGCCGAGGAGTACGCCGGGGCCGACGAGTGTGTCGGGCCCGAGTTCGTATTTCCACAGCTTGCCATCGGGCGACCCGTGGCCGGTGGTCATGTACAGGTACTTCGCGTCGGGAGAGATCTGGAGGCCGTGCGGCCCTTCCATCTCGGCGGCCATTTCGCCGATGCCGATGGTCTTCTCCACGACCGCGCCGCCGGGTCCGAAGCGCACGCGATAGATGCGGTCAGCCGACTCGGCGCCGACATAGAGCCAGTAGGTCGCCGTGGGTGCGGCCACGGCCTGCTTCTTCACCGCTGATGAGGCCGCCGCGCGACGGGCCACCGGGGCCTGCTGGGCGGTGATCGGAGCGGTGCCGAGCAACGTCAGGGCGACGAGGAGCGGCAGCGAGCTGTTCGGCTTGCGGGGGGGATGCACGTGGACCATGATCATTGCTCGTTGCGCCGCCGAAGCCGGCGCCGATGGAGACAGACTCTGCACCCGCGGTTTCCGCGGTCTTTCACCCGTCCCGGGGAGTTCGTGTCATGAACGTAGCGCGATGCATTCGCCACGTCACCGCAGCTGTCGGTGCCCTGCTCACCCTGTCGACGGGCCTGCAGGCCCAGTACGTCGCCGGCGTGGCACGGCTGGTGGCCGAGCCCGCCCGTGTGACGATGAAAGCGGGCGACACGGTCTCGCTGAAGATCGCGGCCTACGACTCGGCTGGAAAGGTCATGGCCGATGCCCCGCTGCGGGTCGGCGGGCCGCGCGAGGCGGTGCGCTACTTCGACGGCCGGCTGGTCGCACTCCGCGCCGGTTCGTACAAGGTCACGGCGACGGCATTCACCGGGCGCGGCATCGCGTCGGTGGCACTGGACATTCCGGTGACGGTGTCGTGGCCCACGCTGACCGCGCTCGACATTGCCGCCACCGAAAACGGGCGGCTGTACACGGGGACGATGATCGCGCACGTGGCGAAGGGTCGCCATGCCGATGGCACGCCGCGACCCGGACTGACGGCCACCTGGCGCAGCAGTGATGCCGCCGTAGCCACTGTGGACCGCTTCGGCAACGTGACGGCGCTCAAGCCTGGCGCGGTGACCATCTCGGCCTCGAGCGAAGGGGTCACGGGCGAGAAGCGCTACACCGTCGCCGCGAGCCCGGTGGCACGCATCGACGCCGCCATCAAGGAAACGAACGTGAGCACCGGCGATGTGGTGCGCCTGACCGCCGTGCCGCGTCGCGCGAACGGCGAGCCGGTGAACGATGCGAAGGTGGACTGGAGCTTCGTCTACACCCCCGACGACACGACCGCGGCCCCCGGTGGCCCCGGCATCATCGACCGCGCTCCCGACGGCACTCCCCTCTTCGCGGCCAATGCGCCCGGCCGATTCACGCTCTTGGCGCAGTCGGGCGGTGCCCTGTCGCGCACGGTGCTCGACGTGAAGCCACGCGACGTGCACCGTCGCATCTCGATCACCGGCCGCGGCGTGATCAACACCACCGCCACGTCGGATCTCTGGCCGTGGACGGGCAAGGACGGTCGCGACTACTGCATCGTCGGCACGTGGGGCGGCGATGGGTATGCGCTGGTGTTCGACATCACCGACATGAACAACATCGTCAAGACCGACTCGATCCGGATCGATGCGCGGACGATCAACGACGTCACGGTTTCACCCGACGGTCGCTACGGTGTGCTCACGCGTGAAGGGGCATCGAACCGTGTGAACGGTGTCGTGATCCTCGACCTGGCGGTTCCGGCCCATCCGAAGATTGCGTCGGTGTTCAACGAGCAGCTGACGGGTGGCGTGCACAACGCGTTCGCGACCAACGATCATCTCTACGCCATCTCGGGTGGCGAGAAGTACGTGATCATCGACGTGCGTGACATCTACAAGCCGCGGTACGTGAGCGAGTACAAGCACCCCGGTGCGCGCATCCACGATCTCTGGGTGCGTGACGGTATCGCGTATTCCGCGCAGGGTGGCGCCGGCACGGTGCTGGTGGACGTGGGCAACGGCAAGTGGGGCGGCACGATCGAGAAGCCGAGGCTGATCAACGTTTTCCCGATCAACTCCGGTCACGAAATCTATCCGTACGTGCAGGCCAGCACCGGCAAGACCTACCTGTTCATCGGTGACGAGGAGATGAACCGAGCCGGTCGCGTGTGGGAAGGCACGAATTACGGTCCGACGCTCGGCCAGTCGGGTGGCGTGGCGCAGACGTCGGGGGGCTACGTGCACATCGTCGATGCCACCGACCCGATGAACATGAAGAAGGTGGGTCGCTATCACCTCGAGGACTATGGCGCGCACGACATCATCGTCGAGAACGACGTGCTCTATCAGGCCTATTACGACGGTGGCGTGCGGGTGGTGGACGTGAGCGGCGAGCTGCTGGGCAACCTGGCCGAGCAGCGTCGCGAGATCGCGGTGTTCAAGCCGTACGATCCGAAGGCGCTGACGTCGAACGCGCCGTTCGTGATGAACGCGATGCCGTGGAAGGGTCGGGTGCTGTTCACGGACTTCAACTCGGGGCTGTGGGCGGCGAAGCTGGAGGAGCGGGCGACGGTGGTGCCGTAGGCTGGATCCGTGCCAACTGATGCGCTCGCTGAGTCGTTCAATCCGTCGTCATGATTGTAACATCGGGCGGACCTCCCGACGCCGTTACACGGTTTCGCTCGCTCCAGCGACAAATCCGTGACAATTTCTGGTCGTCTCGGCGGACGAGCCGGGCATGTACATCCGGACCTTCTTCAGGGCTCCCCGCCATGACTTTCCCACGTTGGACAGCAGGACTTGCGCGACTCGTCGTTGCGGTGGCGCTCGCGGCGCCGACCTCGCTGCACGCACAGGCGCAGGCCACCACCGGTGTGATTCGCGGTACCGTCGTGGATGAGAAGGCAGCGCCGGTCGCCGGCGCGCTCGTCACGCTCCGCAATCAGGAAACGAACGTCAGCCGAGCGGTGCGCACGAGCGATCGCGGCATCTACGCGGCGCCGCTCCTGCCCCTTGGCCGGTATGAGATCAGCGTGAAGGCGATCGGCTTCGCACAGGCCGCTCGCCGTGATCTGGTGCTGCGTGTCGGGCAATCGCTCGACATCCCGTTCGTCGTGACCCGTCAGGCCGTCACGCTGGCGGCTGTCACCGTCTCAGACCGAAACTCCGCGGCCGTCAACGCCTCGCGATCTGAAGCGGCAACGACGCTGTCGGAAGAGGTGGTCAAGGGCATCCCCAACAACGGACGCAATTTCCTTGCACTGACGCTGTTGACGCCGAACGTCGGCACGGCGCAGGGCCCGGATGGTGACGTGATCACCATCGCCGGCCAGCGCGGTACCTACAACAACGTCAGCGTGGACGGTGCGGACTTCAACAACCCGTTCTTCGGCGAGCAGCGTGGCGGGCAGCGCCCGGCGTTCACGTTCAATCTGGATGCCGTGCAGGAACTGGTCGTGACCAATGGCGGCGCGAACGCCGAATTCGGACGCAGTGCCGGCGGCTTCGTGAACGTGATCACGAAAAGTGGGACCAATACGATGAAGGGCACGGTGCACTACTTCGGTAAGAACGGTGCACTCTCGGGCGATCTGAAGGGCAACGGTGTCTCCCTGAATCCGGACTTCTCGCAGAACCAGTTCGGCTTCACGCTGGGCGGACCCATCGTGAAGGACAAGCTGTTCTTCTTCACCGCATACGATCAGCAGGTCTACCGCGAGACGAAGCAGCAGACGCGACCGCGCTCGGCGGCGTTCGACTCGCTGACCACCTTCCTGCAGACGGCGTTCAATGGCGCGCTCCGTGATGATTTCCGCCCGATCGACCGCACCAATGACGGGCAGGTGTTCCTGCTCAAGCTGGATTACGTGGTCAACGCGACGAACAACTTCTCGCTCAAGTACAACTTCACCAACAGCAAGCAGGTGAACGGCACGTTCGACGTGGACAGCTGGGGTGCCAGCTCCAACGCGATCGAGCGGAATTTCTCCAACGCGATCAGCGGTCAGCTCACGTCACAGCTCTCGAACAGCGTGGCGAACGAGTTCCGCTTCCAGTTCGCCCGTGAAGACCGGCCGCGCGACTACGACGCGCCGGGTCTTCCCGGCAGCCCGCGCGATGGCTTTCCGGACACCGGCATCGATTTCGCGAATGGGTTCCGCCTCGGTCGACCCTTCTTCATCCCGGTGGTGTACAACGACACGCGCATTCAGGTGCTGAACAACGTCACCTACGCAGCGGGCAATCACCTCTTCAAGGTGGGTGCCGAGCTCAACGCCGTGAAGTCGAACCAGACGTTCATCGGGTTCGCGAACGGGCGTATGATCTTTGGCAGCGTGACCGGCTTCATCAACTACGTGCAGCAGGGCCGCAACTACGTCGAATGCTCGAACGGCACGCGCAATAACACAGGTGCCTGTCCGACCGGCACCACGATCACAGGCCCGATCGCGCTGTATCTGCAGCAGGCCGGCGTCGGTGGCCGCACGGTGGAGCAGAGCGGTACGCAGTCCCTCGCGCAGAACGATCTCGGCGTCTTCATTCAGGACACGTGGAAGCCCACGCCGCGCCTCACCTTGAACTACGGCGTGCGCTGGGAAGGCCAGCGGCAGCCCGACCCGATCACACCGCCGGCTGACGTGTTCTACGCTCCACTCATCGGTCGTACCGTGACGACGCCGGCCGGCCAGATCACCTTCCCGTCCAACGGCAAGATCCCGAGTGACTTCGGCATGTTCCAGCCGCGATTCGGCCTCGCGTGGGATGTCGATGGCAACGGCAAGTCGGTGGTGCGCTTCACGGCGGGGCAGTACTTCGCCCGCATCGCGGCACTCAACCTGGCCAGCGTCCGCAACAACAATGGCTCGGTGGGCCAGACCATCTTCCGAAACAGCGAACTGATTCCGATCCTCGGCGCACCGCCAGCGTACGATCAGTTGCTGCCGGCACCGACTGGCGCGCCGTTTCGCCCGGACATTTTCGTCATCGACCAGAACTTCCGCAACCCGCGCACGACCAGTCTCACGGCGGGTTACGAGCGCGAGATCTCCAACGGCGTGTCGGCGTCCGTGAACTACGTGTATGCAAAGGCCGATCGCCTCACGCGCTTCGTCAACCGCAATGATGCGGTGTTCGGGACGGGGGGCAACGGTCCCTGGACCGCGGCGCTGACCGGTGGCAACGGCATCGGCACGCTCACGACCGTCGAGAGCACTGCACGCAGCGAGTACAATGGTGTCACGTTCGGCGTGGCCCGGCGCAACACGAGCAACTACCAGTTCGAAGTGAACTATACGCTCAGCTACGACAGGTCTGACGACGACAACGAGCGCGATCCATTCACCTTCCGCTACGCCCGCGCCAACCGGCTGGACCGGGAGTGGGGCTACAGCGATCGCGATCAGCGGCATCGCTTCAATGCGTACCTGCTCTCGAAGCTGCCGGGGCAGTTCTTCCTGAACAACCGGTTCACCTACAACTCCGCGCAGCCGGTGTCGGAGCGGTGCGTGAACAACGCGCCGTCGGGTCAGCGTGGTGGCCCAGGCGATCGTGTCTGCGCGAACGGGACGATTCTCGAGCGCAATACCCTGCGCCGGGACAACGAGTTCGCGAGCTGGGATCTTCGCCTCTCGCGCCCATTCGCGGTGCGGAGCGGGCAGGCCGTCGAGGCGATCTTCGAAGTCTTCAATGTCCTCGGCCGGAACAACTTCCGCGATCCCGCATTCAACGGCTTGCTGTTCAACTTCGACGGTACCGTGCGCAGTGGCCTCGGCGATCCGCGACAGGTCCAGGCTGGATTGCGCTACCAGTTCTGATTCGTGCTGCGGTCCGGACGGCGTGCCCGGCATCGGTTGCTTCGATGCCGGGCGTGCATTTTTTGACGGGGTTGTACGAGCTGAGGCATGACGACACCTCGCTGTGTCAGCGTGCCGCTGGTGCAAGCCACGCGACGTGAGCGAGGACAAGCACCCGGACGCCGCCGAACAGCGTCCCGAGATCGCCGAGTTCACGCCGCACGATCCGAAGGCGCTGACGTGGAATGTGCCGTTCGTGATGAACGCGATGCCGTGGAATGGTCAGGGGCTGTTCACGGACTTCAACTCGGCACTGTGGGCGGCCGAGCTCGAGGAGCGGGCGACGGTGGTGCCATGATGCCGTGTGGCGGGCTGCACTGGCCGCCGCGTGGCTCAACGACGTGCGGGCGCGCTGCGCGGGCGAAGGCCGAGTGGCGCGTGGCCTTGGCCAGGGGGCGTCTTTGTACCGCGCTGCCGCGGAGGCCTCTCTGGCTGGGGCATCTCGTACGCGCGAGGGCGTTATGCGGCCATTATGGAACTGGCGGGGTGGCCGCCCGTGCGGGTGGAGAACGCACTTCGCGCAGTTAACTGGTTGCGGTAGCACGAGTTACGCGGAACGAGTCTGCAGAACATGGTGAGCGGATATGCGGATTCGGTGGCCGCAGAAGACTGGTGAGGAGGGGTTCGGCGGGGTATTCTCGAATTCGGCGGATTAATGGCAATCCGTCTAATACTCGTTAGACGCGCGACCACGATGCTTTGGAGCGTTCGAGTCATGAGACAATGGCCAAGGGCGATGATCGCGGCACTGGCAGCCATTTTGCTTGCGCATGCCGGAGCGGCGCAGACGCCACCGCCCACGCTCGAGTCGCTCG
>JANOCB010000068.1:0-115743 GCA_031411975.1 Gemmatimonadaceae bacterium | reverse complement strand
CGTGCGATGCGCGCCAGATCATGCGCACCCGTCTGCACCTCGGCCCCGAGACTGCGCAGACGTTCGGCGTTGGCCAGCACCGTCGGCGACGTGCCCCCATCGGAGGCATACACCGCCAGACCGTCGCGCCGGAGCAGGGCGCAGACGGCCGCCCCCGACTTGCCGAGGCCGAGGACGGCGATCTCGCCCGGCGTGCGCCTGAGGCGGGCGAACAGGGGATGACTCATCGCAGCTTGAGCGTCCCCAGCGCGAGGAATGCACAGAGGATACCGAGGATCCAGAATCGGATCACGACCTGCGTCTCGGGCCAGCCCTTCATCTCGAAGTGATGATGGAGTGGCGCCTTCAGGAACACCCGGTTCTTCTGCGCATACTCGAGCCCGAATTTCTTCCGGCGATACTTGAACACGGAGCGCTGGATGATCACCGAGAGCATCTCCGCGACGAACACGGCGCCGACGATGGCGAGGAGGAACTCGCTCTTGAGCAGGATGGCCACGGCACCGATCGCGCCGCCGAGGGCGAGCGATCCGGTGTCACCCATGAAGACCTGGGCCGGGAAGGTGTTGAACCAGAGAAAGCCGATCAGCGCACCGAAGATCGCGGCGCAGAAGATCGTGAGTTCACCGGCACCCCGCAGGTAGAACAGCTGCAGATACGCACTGGTATCGACGCGTCCCATCGCATACGCGTATACGGCGAAGGTGACCGCCGCGATGGCACACAGCCCGGCCGCGAGCCCATCGAGACCGTCGGTGAAGTTCACTGCGTTGCTCGTGCCCGTGAGGATGAACGTGACGAACGGCACGTACGTCCACGCGAATCCGATGGAGAGCGGTACGATCAGCACGTACTTGAAGAACGGCAGTGTGGTGCTCGCGCCCGGCAGCGTGCTGATCGGATCGAGCCACAGGTACAGACCGAGTGCGACGCCGATCACGACCTGCCCGGCGAGCTTGTAGCGTTCCACGAGTCCCTCGTTCTTCACACCCAGGCGCTTCTGGCGGAGCTTGAGGTAGTCATCGAGAAACCCGATGCCACCCATCCAGATCATCACGCCGAGTGCGAGCAGCACGTAGCGATTGTCCATCTTCGCCCAGAGCAGCGTCGGGATGATGGTCGCGGCGAGGATGATCAGCCCGCCCATCGTCGGTGTGGTGCCCTTGGCGGCATGTGAATCGGGGGTCCCTTCGCGCACGATCTGATGCAGCGCCATGCTGCGAAGCCGCGCGATGATCAGCGGACCGACCATGAACGCCAGCAGCAGCGCCGTGACGGCGGCGGCCACCGCCCGGAAGCTGATGTAATAGATCAGCCGGAAGGGTTCCCAGTACGGTTGCAGTGGTGCGAGGAGATGGAAGAGCACGTCGAGGGTCGTGGCAGGTCAGGTGGCCGGAACGGCCCAGGCGGTGATCGGTGCAACGAGACGCTCGAGCCGCACCCCGCGCGATCCCTTCAGCAGGATCGCCGCGGTCGGCGGCGTGCGGCGGAGCAGGTCGTGCTCAGCCAGCGGTGCATCCGCGGCCGTGACGATGCGCGGATCATCGGGGGCGACACGTCGCAGCGCGGCGGCGAAGTCGCCGATGCCAACGATGAGCGCCAGCGGACGACGTACCGCATCGCGGGCGATGTCGTCGTGGAGCGAATCGGCACCGGCGCCGAGTTCACGCATGCTGCCGAGGACGGCCACCAGCGGCCGCCCCTTCCCGACGGCTTCGAGCAGATCGAGGGCGGCGCGCATCGACGGGGGATTGGCGTTGTAGGCGTCGTTGACGAGGAGCGCCTGTCCGACCGGATCCACTGCGGCACGCATCGACGGCTGCGACATGCGGCGGAGTCCCGACTGCATCTGCTCGAGCGAGACACCGAAGCCGCGGCAGACGGTGACGGCCAGCATGGCGTTACGGAGGTTGTGCACGCCGCGGAGCGGGATGTGCAGATCGCCATCGTCGAACGTGAGCACGCCGGTGCCGTCGGGCTCGAGGCGCCAGCTGTTGGGCTGCATGTGACCGTCGTCGAGCCCCGCCACGACGACCTGCTGTCCGTCGCCGCTGATGCCGTCGGCCACTTCCGGATGCGCCGCCGGTGTGATCACGACCGGCACACGCTCGGTGAGCGCCAGTTCCTCCTTCAGCACACCGGCCAGATCGCCGAAGCCCTCGAGATGTTCTTCGCCGATCGAGGTGATCACGGTGACATCGGGAGCGATGATGGCGCGCAGCCGCGCGATCTCACCGGGACTGTTGGTGCCCGCTTCGATCACGGCGACGTCGGCATCATCCGGCAATGCAAGCAGCGTGAGTGGCACGCCGATCTCGTTGTTCAGGTTGCCCGTGGTGGCATGGACGTCATACAGGCCACCGAGCATGGCCGACAGCATCGCCTTCGTGCTCGTCTTGCCATTGGACCCACCGATGGCGATCACCGGCCTGGCCCACGCTTCGCGCCGGAAGTGTGCGAGTGCACCGTAGGCTTCACGCGTGTCACGCACCACGTAGACGGGCACGCCGGTGCCGGCGGCACGCTCGGCATCGGACACCACGAGTGCCGCCGCGCCCGACGTCACCGCGTCGGTGAGGAAGTCGTGCGCGTCGAATCGGTCACCAGCCAGCGCCACGAACAGCGTGCCCGGCGTGATGCTGCGGGTGTCGGTGCTGACGGCGGTGAATTCCCGTGCGCCAGTGGGCGCTGGACGTGTGCTGCACGCCTCCAGTGCCTGGGCCACGCGGTCCATCGTCCAGAAGACGCGACCGCTGGACGTATACGGGACGTCGCTCGCGAGGGGAGTGCGGGTGCCCGTCATCTGCCCGCCGTCAGTTCTGCCACGATCACTGCCTCATCGAACGGGTAGCTGGTGGTGCCGCGGATCTGGTAGGTCTCGTGCCCCTTGCCTGCCAGCAGCACGAGATCCTCGGGGCCCGCCATCGCGATGGCCCGAGCGATGGCCGCACGCCGATCTTCCTCACGCACGACCTGCGCCGCGGGCATGCCGGCGATGATGTCGTCGAGGATGCGCGCGGGGTCCTCGGTGCGCGGATTGTCGCTGGTGACGATGCAGACGTCGGCCAGCGCCGCAGCCACACGACCCATCTCCGGCCGTTTGCCACGGTCGCGATCACCGCCGGCACCGAACACCACGATCACCTTCCCCGTCGCGAACGGTCGCACCGACTGCAAGGCCCGTTCGAGGGCATCGGGCGTGTGCGCGTAGTCGCGCAGCACTGCCGGTGATGTGCTGAGCATCTCGAGCCGACCGGAGACCTGCGGCATCGACGAGAGTTTTCCCGCAATCGTGGTGAGGGGCAGCCCGAGCGCCACACCGACCGCCGCGACCCCCACCGCATTCTCGACCTGAAAATCACCGAGCAGCGGGAGGTGCACCTTCACCGCGTCGGTCGCCCGGGCATGGAGCGAGAAGGAGCTGCCGGTGGTGGTGAATGTCGTGCGCCGTGCATAGACGTCGGCGACGTTGGCACCGGCGGAGAAACGCAGGCGCGGATGCCGCGTCTCGGGCAGGGCGTCCCAGGCGCGATCGTCGGCATTGGTGATCACGGTTCCCTCAGCGGTGAGCTGGCCGAGGAGCATGGCCTTGGCGGCGAAGTACGCCTCCATGGAGCCGTGATAGTCCAGATGATCGCGCGTGAAGTTGGTGAACAGTGCGGCGCTGAATCGCAGCCCGTCGAGGCGATGCTGGTGCAGGGCGTGCGAGCTGGCTTCCATGGCCACCCACTGGACGCCGCCGTCGACGAGTTCGCGCAGGATTCGCTGCAGCTCGATCGGGCCGGGCGTGGTGAGTCCGCTGCCGCCGGGATGCACACGCCCCTCCGACCCCACCAGCACGCCGAGCGTGCCGATGGACGCGGCGTCGGCGCCCGGCTGCGACAGCAGGTGCCGCAGCATGCTGGCCGAAGTGGTCTTGCCGTTCGTCCCGGTGACACCCACGAGCCGCAACGCGCGCGCCGGCTCACCGTAGAACGCCGCTGCGGCCACGGCCACCGCGCGGCGCGTGTCACTGACGACGATGCATGGCAGGGTGGTCGCGTCGGCATCGGCCACGATGGCTGCGGCCGCGTGCTGCGCCTGCACCTGCGCGAGATAGGTGTGCCCATCGATTGCGCTGCCACGCACCGCAACGAACAGGGTGCCGGTGGTTGCGGCCCGGCTGTCGTTGGTGATCGCCAGCACGGTGTGCGGGAGCGTGCCCTGCACCGCGAGCAGCAACCCCGCACGTCGGAGCGCGTCGACGAGGACTCTCGTGTCGATGCCGTGCGTCATGGGGCGCGATGCAGCCGGACGACCGCACCCGGCATGACGCGCACGCCAGCCGTGGGTGAGGTGCCGCCACCGGCGAGGGAGTCGACGAGCACACGGAATCCTTTCTCGTGCAGCACGAACAGGGCCTCACGCAGCGGCATGCCGGCAACGTCGGGGACAGGACGCGGCGTGACCGGGGGTGCCGGCGCGGGCCGGACTGCCGGCGCGATGGCCATGAGGTACGGCACGGCTCCGTCGGCCACCTCAGCCCGCGCACGACGCGCGGCACGCGCCGGCACCGTGAGGGCGGCCGGCTCCGCCGCGGTGTCAACCGCAAGCGAGTCGGGCACCACCGGCGCCGCGATCACCTGCGTCGCAAGCGCGCGCCGGTCGATCGACGTGCGCGTCGACGCGAAGGCCCCTTCGATGATGGCCTTGAGGATCGGTGCCGCCACCAGACCACCATAGATCTGCCCTCCGCGCGGCCGATCGAGCTTGGCCAGGATCACGAGCTGCGGCGAATCGGCGGGAAACAGCCCGATGAAGCTCGCGGTGTAGTCACCCGAGTTGTAGCTGCCGTTGCGCAGCAACTTCGTGGTGCCCGACTTGCCGGCGAGTGCAAACTTGGTGAGCGACGCGCTCTTGCCGGTGCCCTCGGTGATCGTGCGCTTGAGCACTTCGCGCATGGCCTGCGCGACGGCGGGCGTGAAGACACGCCGCACGGCGCGTGGCCGGTGACGCCAGCGCACCGTGCCGTTGGGATTCCGGATCTCGCGCACGAGGGTCGGCTCCATCAGCAGGCCATCATTGGCAATGGCACCGTAGGCGAGCGCGAGCTGCAGCGGCGTCACCGTCAGCTCGTAGCCCATCGCCAGCGACGATGGGGTGAACTGGTCCCAGCGTCCGAGCGCCCGCAGGCGTCCGGATGACTCGCCGGGATACGACAGACCGGTGTACGCGCCGAAGCCGAGGTTGCGGAGCAGTTCGTAGTGCTCACGATTCTTGAGGCGGTCCCGCAGCGTGACGATGCCGATGTTGCTGGACTGCGCGAGCACCTCGGTGACCGACATGCGCGACGCCACATGCGCGTCGGTGATCCGGCGGATGCCGCGGTAGTTCAATGTGCCGTTGGACGTGTTGATCATCTCGTCGGGCCGCGTCCTGCCGTCGGCGAGCAGCTGCGCCACGATGAAGGGCTTGAGTGTCGAGCCCGGCTCGTACGGATCGGTGACGGCAGTCAGCTTGGTGGCCACACCGGTGCGTGTGCGGCTGGCGAGTGCCACGATCTCGCCGGTGCGCGGATCGAGCACCACGACATCACCGCCATCGGCTTCGTTGGCCGCCACCGCCTTCTCCAGCGCCTGCTCGGCGATGTCCTGCACGCCGTAGTTGATGGAGAGGGTGAGCTCACTGCCGGAGACCGGTGCGGTGATCGGCGCGTCCGGTGACTCGAGCCGATCACCGCGGCCGGTCTTGATGAGCTGGCGGGACCCCGTCACGCCCTGCAGCAGCGTGTCGAGCGCCAGTTCGAGCCCACTGATCGCCTTGTCGCCATCGAGCCCGCCCACCACCGCCCGGACGCCGCGCGACTGGATCGCCATCAGGCGCGCCATCTGGTAGTTCGCGGTGATCCCACGCATGCCGATCATCGGCCCGGCGTCGGACACGGGATACTGGCCCGGCAGGTTCACCCACTTGCGGGTCGTGTCGAGCGCGCGTCGGGCGAACATCGTCGGCACGCCGACGCGCTTCATCGTGCGCGCGAGCGCGACGCGATCCGACGTGCGGACCTCGCGCGGCGCGATACTGAATGAGACCATTTCGCGACTTTCCACCAGCGGCGTGCCGGTGGCGTCGACCATGCGCCCGCGCGGTGCGGGGAGCCGTTCAAGGCGCGTTTGTTGCCGCGCCGCCTGTGCGGCCCACTTGTCACCATCGTAGAGCTGCACGGTCGCGGCCTTCACGAGAATGGCGACGGCGAAGAATGCGACGCCCCACTCCATGAGGGTGAAGCGATCGCGCAGCCCGCCCAGGCGTTCACGGAGCGACACGGGGGGCCTCCTGCACCTGCAGATCGATGACCTGTGTATCGGAGGGCACGCGCATGCCCAGCGTGGACTCGACCAGCGGGGCGAGCCGGTTGCGGCTCGAGGCCGAGCGGATGTCGGCTTCGAGCTTGATCACGTCGCCGCTGAGCTGCGTCCGCGTGCGCTCGATGCCGGTGAGGTCGCGCTGCAAGGCCTGTCCCCACGAGCGCCGCGCAATGACGCCGACCGCAACGATGAAGAAGCCGAGCAGGAAGAGTGCAACGGTCGTGCGCCCGCGGCGCCTCGGGGCTACGCGGCTTTTTGCCATATGCGGAGATGCGCGCTGCGGGCGCGAGGGTTGAGCGCAATCTCGCCGGCGTCGGCGACAATGGCCTTGCGTGTCTGCAGCGTGCCAAGCGCAACGCCGTCACACTGGCAGAACGGCGCGCGGGGTGGACAGGTACACGCGGTGCTCCAGTCACGGAACGCGTGCTTCACGAGTCGATCTTCGCCGGAGTGATAGGCCATCACGAGAAAGAGTCCACCGGGCGAGAGGCGCTCGCGCAGCGCCGGGAGGGCGCGGGTGAGGCCGGAGAGTTCATCATTGACGGCGATGCGCAGCGCCTGGAAGAGCCGCGCAAAATCGGAGGGGCCGGACCGCGCGCCAAGCGTGGCGCGGATGGCATTCACAAAATCGTCACTGACGGCGAACGGGCGCAATGCGCGACGCTCCACCACCTGGCGTGCGAGGCGCGGTGCGCGCGGCTCGTCGCCGTAGGTCCGGAAGGCCAGCGCCAGCGCATCCTCGGACTCGGTATTGAGCCATTCGGCGGCGCTCAGCCCCTGACCCTCCATGCGCATGTCGAGTGGTGCGCCGACGCGGAACGAAAAGCCTCGGGTGTCATCATCGAGCTGGCGCGACGACACGCCCAGATCGAGCAGGACGGCGTCGAACGTGCGCCCCTGCAGCGACGGCATGTGGTCAACGTCGGCATAGTTGCACTGCACGATCTCCAGCGTCCCGCGGTCGAGCGCCTCGCGGAGGCGCGCCGACGCGACGGCGATCGCTGCCGGGTCGCGATCGAGCGCGGTGACCTGTTTACCCGCTGCCAGCAAGGCCGCCGAGTGTCCGCCCCCGCCGAGGGTCCCGTCGAGCACCGTGGTGGCCGAGTGGCACGCGCGCAGCACGGCATCGACCAGCACGGGGGCATGGTACGAGGTCGCGAACGCGCTGGCGGTCTCGGGGTGCGGTGACGCGATCATGCAGGCGGGCTGGGGTGGGCAGCGAGCACAATCTATCGCAGGCGCCAACAGCTGCGCGGCGGGTGGAACGCACAACGCCCGCCGTCGGAAGACGGCGGGCGTTGCACCAGTCACGGCGGCGTGACGCCGCTTACTTGCAGATGGCCTTTTCGGTCTGCGCCGTGGCCGGCAGGAGCTGACCGAGTGCCTGCATCAGCTGCCCTGCGGCCTGTGGTGCAAAGCGTCCGCCGGCCGGCACGTTCACCTGTGCGATCGCCAGCTGTTCAGCGGCCTGCTTGACCATCGCGCAGTTGCGCGTCTCACCACCAGCCTTCAGCAGCGCCTGACCACGGCGCAGCGACACGGCGCCGATCAGGAACTTCGCCTGCTGCTTGCGCTCCGGGCTCGTCGCGTTGTTGTCGGCGAGGGTCAGGTAGTTGACCGTGCTGACGTAGTCGGCCTCGGTGCTCTCCGGCTTCAGTTCGCGCTGCGCCTTGTTCCCCAGGTCGAGGGCGACGTCGCCGACCAGCACACTGTCGGCACCCTTGTCGGCCATGACGAGCGCGGCGTAGGCACTGTCGGGCTGCTTCAGTTCACCGTAGAGCTGCGCCAGCTGGAGCTGCCCCTTCTCGACGTTGGCATCGAGCGCCAGCGCCTTCTTGAGCGTCTCGACGGCCTGCTGTGTCTGTCCCGCTGCACGCTGTGCCTGCGCGCTCACCACCAGCAGGCTGGCATTCTCCGGGAACTTGGCGACACCCTTGGCGATCTCTTCCGCGGCCTTGGCCGGCTGGCTGTCTGCCGTGTATGCAGCCGCCATGCGGAAGTAGAAGCTCGTGTCGGCCATTGCGGTATCCAGTGCGACGAGGGCCTGACCGGTGGTCAGGGCCGCCTTCGTCTCGCGGGCAGCCAGCTCCACGAGGAACTGGGTCCGCATCAGCGCCGCATCGCCCGGGTTGTCCTCGACGGCCTTGCGGATGATCGGCAGTGCGACGCCGGGGTTGCCGGCGCCAGCAATCGCCTTCGTGACGTCTTCCACCAGGCGCGCGTTGGTCGGATCGGCAGCGATGAGGCCCGTGTAGGCCTGAATCATCTTGTTGGCGTTCACCGAGTCCTTCGGATTCGCGATGTTGCGGCGACGGTAGATGTCACCCGCGATGGACAGCGCACGGCGGCTGCGTCCGTCGATGGCGAGAATCTCCTCGGCCATCGCCAACTGCACCTCGTCGGTGGCCTTCGTTTCGAAGAGCGCGTTCAGGAGGCAGGTGCGGACGATCGTGCCCTTCGGGAAGAGTGCGATGCCTTCCTTGGCGGACGCGATGGCCTTGTCCCAGTTCTTGTCGCGGCCGGCGTTGCTGCAGTTGCGCTCGGGAACAAGCTGCTTGCGGGCTTCGACCAGCTCGGCGGAGAGCAGCTTGGCGGCATCACCGGCCTTGGCGGCGGAGGCGAGGGTCAGCGGCTGTGCCAGCGATGGGTCGCGCACGAGATGCAGCGTGGCCTCCATGCGCCACGTCTCCCCTTCCCGGCGGACGAAACCCTGCACGAACTCGTCGGCCCGGAGCTGCCGGCCAAGTTCGCGGGCGTCGTTCGACGACAGCGGTTCATCCTTGCGATAGCCGGAGGCCTCGAGCACCGCGTTGATCTCGGTGTTCGGGATCTGCCAGAGCTGCTTGTACGGCACGTCGCCACTGAGGCGGCCGCGCAGTGCATCGGCGGCCTGCACACCGTTGTTGCCGGGCGTCGCCGACCGGAAGGTCAACACCATCATCCGCGGCGTGTTGGGGTCCGGTGCGCGAGCCACCTGTGCCTCGAGCACACAGGTGAAGCTGCTGGCCACGAGACCGAGCCATGCGATCTGGGGAATCCGAACGCTCACTTCCGACCTCCACGATGGTAATGCCAATTGAGCTGCCGCGTCGTGCCGCAGCCCCGAGATCTGCAGGTGGGCGAAGAGGGATTCGAACCCCCGACCCCCTGTGTGTAAGACAGGTGCTCTAACCAGCTGAGCTATTCGCCCGACGACCTGCCAACCTCTGTGCATTCGACCAGAGGCGTTTGCAGGAAGTTGTAGTGTCGTTCCATCGGAAAAGTGCCCGCCGCCAGTAACGAGGGCAAGCGCGACACACGGACGAACTCTGCGTCACACATGCACTTAACCAGATCGTAACGTTCGCTCACCGGCGTCGGCGGGCGTCGGCCTGCTGGATTACTTCAGAATCGCGATCGGGACCAGCACACAGTAGCCGATTACGAGCAACACGGGGGCAAACGTTGTACCGCCCCTGGCGAGGTCAGCGTAGCCGAGGATGAGCGCAGCCGCGGCCAGCCCCCACCAGAGGAGCGGTCGACGCGGAGTGTCAGATTCAGGAATTGCCATTCGGGGAGGCTACGCGACCCGGCGGGATGGGTCAAGCATCCGGTGGCCGTGAACTGCCGACGGGTCTGATGGCATCGAGCATGGCGTCGAGGGCGGCGCTGCGCATGGCGGCGTCGGTGACCGCCTCACGCCGGCGCATCTCGGCGAGCCGCTCGTGTTGCTTCCGCCGTCGGGTCCGATGGAGCGGCACGAGCAGCCCCACCAGCACCACGCCGCCCATGGCGGAGTTGGCTGCGATGGCCAGGAACGCGAACTGCCAGCGGGTGCGCTGCTGCCACTGGCGCTCGAAATCGTCGGAGGTCTGCGCGTAGGCGCGACGCATTGCCAGATCGAAGCTCGCGCGCTCCTTCCACGCGGCGAGGAGTGGCGTCAGACCGCGTTCCGGGTCGATCGCCGCGAGGTCGACCACGGCGCGCAGGGCCAGCGCATAACCGGCGCGCGCCTCCGTTCCGTGAGCGCTGGCCAGCATCGTGTCGAGCGCCGCGAGCGACGGCATCCGGCGGAACACCAGCGCCGCGTTGGCCGAGAGAAACCCCTCGCTGCGTTCCTCACCGGCGGCGTAGCTCGCATACCCTTCGGTGAACCACCGCGGGATCCCTGCACCGAGATGATCGTGGAGCGCCACGTGTGCGAGTTCATGACGCAGCACCTGCAGCGGGTGGCCGGCGTCGGAGCCCGCACTGCGGCCCTGCACCACCACGCGGTGCTGCTCGACGAAGGCGACCGCCGCGGCCCATGTCGACTCCGACTGTCCGGCCCATTCGCGAAAGGTGGCCGCGTCAGGCGCGATCATGATCACGATGTGTGTCGTGGCGCGGGGCAGAAACGGAAACGAGTCGCGCGCCGCTGCGGCATCGAGCATGGAGGCGGCCAGCAGTCGATCGGCCGCATAATGAATCACGGTGAATCGCCCGCGATCGACGCGCAGCGCGTTCGGCGGCGCGGCGGCACCGGAGGCGGGCGAGCCAATCAGCGCCGCAACACCCAGCAGCAGCGCACACCACCCACGCGTCAGGAGACGCGCGAGGGCGCTCCTCCGTCGGCGATCGTCGAGAGCATGTCCCGGCAACGCGCGCTCCATGGGTTGAACTTGTTCAACGCCGCTCCCTTGCGCCACGTGGCGATGGCGTCATCGGTGCGGCCGGAGAACCAGTATACCCGTCCCAGTTCGAAACGCGCCTCGATCATGTTCGGCCCCAGCTCGATCGCACGAAGCAGCGCACCCGACGCTTCGGCGTACTGCTCCTGTTCGAAGCGGACCAGGCCCAGGTAGTAGTGTGCGTAGAGCATCGCCTTCCGATCCGAATCGAACGCGATGGCGGTGGTGAGCTGTTCGATGGCGAGATCGTGGTTCCCGCGCTTGTACTGCACGAACCCGACGTTGATCAATGCGAGGGCGTGATCGGGAACGCGCTCCAGCACCTGTTCGAAGACGGCCATGGCGGCGTCGAGCTTGCCCTGCCCCATCTGCGCCCAGCCCAGCAGGGTTTCCGCATTCGCGTCACCGGGATTGAGGGCCAGCGCCTTGTCGAGCGCCTCCTCCGCGCCGACGTAATCGCCGGTGGCGATGCGGCTCCACCCCCGCTCGACGAACGTCGAGGCATTGAGTTCGTCGATGACACGCGGCTGACCGGGATGCGCGACGGGCACCGTCGCGTCCGGAGCGCCCGCGGCAGCGGTGGATGACAGGGTGGCGGCGCCCGGTGGTGTGGCGGGTGCGGCGACGGTGCGCGCCGCCGGCGGGGTGACGCTCCCCGTGCCGGCGAAGCGGCCCTTCCATCCGTCGACCAGCGCGCGGACCTCACTCTGGAGCGAATCGATCACCTGGGCATGCTGCTCGACGGCCCGATGCAGCAGGAAAATGCGCTGTTTCAGCAGCGCGCCCTGATCGGCGGCGGCATCGGCGACGAGCTCGTGCGCGAGGTCGTCCACCTGCGCACGCAGGTGGCTCAGCACGTCTTCCGCCGATGGTGGGATGATCGTCACGTCCGCCGCTCCAAGTGTCGTTCCGGTCGCTGCTGCACGCGCTGCGACGCATCGGCAGCCAACTCCGACAACAGTATCGTCCTCACGATGGGGCTCACAGGCACCGGGCACCGTCTCGGATGGTCTGCACGATGACCCGTAGCGTGGCCGGATCGACCGTGATGGAACGGGCGCGATGTCCACCGACGTCGTCCGACCGGACCGGCACGGCAGAGTTCGTCAGCATGGCTCGTGCCGCAGCGCGGGCGCACTGCCCCATGGCGACGACCACGGTGGGCACTGCCACCGGTTGGTCGAAGCCAGCTGTGGCGAGCGCACGGGTCACGACGCGCGCCGGATGGCGTCGAGACTGACCTGTGCCTGCCGGTTACCGGGATCGAGTTCCAGCACGCGGTGCCAGCATCGCTGCGACTCGGCCACCTCGCCGCGCTGGTAGCGCAGTTCGCCGAGCTTGAGGTACACATCAGGGCCGAGCGCCGGCTCGAGCCGCACGGCCCGCTGATACGCTTCCATCGCATCGTCGAAGCGGGCAACCCGGTACGCCAGATCACCCACGGTCTTCTGGAACGGTGCGAGATTCGCGGCGTGCAGCATCCCACGCTCCACCGCGGCGGCGGCGGCCGTCAGGGCGCCGCGCGTGAGCATCAGCGCGGCGTAGTTGGCATGCAGCACACCAACGGAGGGATGGGTGCGGATCGCTTCCTCGAGGAGCGCCTGCGCCTGTTCGGCATCGTCGCGTGCCGCCGCGTTGAGCGAGGCGTAGTGAAACCAGACGGCCGGCGGCGCATCGCCCTCGAACCGTGCGCGAGCCGACGCGAACAGCTGCTCGGCGCGAGTGTAGTCGCCGAGTCGGAAGGCATGCAGCGCGCGTGCGAGCTCGATCTGGGGTGACGCCGGCGCCCCGATGCGCACGGCCCGTTCGAGCGTGCGGGCCGACTCGAGCTCCCGCCCGAGCCCTTCGTAGGCGAGCGCGAGGTGGTGCAGCATGGTGGCCGAGGCGTCGTCATCCTGTGCGAGGGGCTCGAGCCACCCGATGGCGTCGTCCCAGGCCCCCAGCCGCAATGCGAGCAGTCCGAGCTGGTGCCGCGCAATCGGATCATTCGGCGACGATTCGACGACCTTGCGGAACTCGCGCGCGGCGTCGTCGACCATGCCCGCCTTGGCCAGCGCGAGGCCCATCTTCCGCGCCGTCTCGGTGCCGGTGGCACCACCCTCGGCCTCATCGCCGCGGCCTGTCTCGGCGTTGGTGACCTGCACCAGCAACCCCTGCGACGACAGCTCGAACAGCGCCTTGCCGACCGTGAACTCGCCGAGCCCCGAGCGCTCGATGACGGCGCGGATCGACCGGCGGCCGTCGAGGAGGTGCGCCACCTCGGCCAGTTCGCCACTCAGGGGCGTGGACACACCAGCGCGCGCGGCATCCATCTCGAAGACGAGATCGAAATTCGGGAAGCGCCGTTCCACCAGAAACCACTCGTCCACGCGCCGCGCGCCTTCCATCAGCAGCGACTCGGGATTGATCAGGTTGGCGAGTTGCCGTCCATCGGGGTGCACATCGGGCTCGAACGTCCAGACACCCTGCGTCCACGTGAAGAGCGAGAACACGGCCTCCTCGACGAGGACACGCAGTTCCTTCTCGACGATCTCACGCTCGACGAATCCGGCCTCGACGAGCAGCTCACCCACGCGCCGGCCGGGCTGCGTGACCTGCAGCCGGAGCGTCTCATCGAGTTGCTCCTTCGTGATGTGGCCTCGCTTGACCAGCGAATCACCGAGGCGATCACGCCGGTTCACGATGGCCCCGAACGAAATCTTGCCCTGCTGGAAGAACACGGAGCCGAACTTGGTGCCATCGACGATGCTGAGGCATCCGGTCTTCTGACCGAGGGCCAGCAGCTGGAGCACGTCAGGCAAACTGGCTTCCTTCAGACTGCCGCGAATCGCCATCAGTCCATGTCCTCGATGAGGCGTGCGGCAGGATCGGGCCATCGATGCACGAAGTTCTCCGGATCACCCATGAGGTGTTTCAGTCCGCGGCGTGGCGCCACCGCGCCATCGAGTTCCGCGGCCACGAAGGTGGTGGTGATCGGCGCGCCGGCCAGGGTGGCGGCCGCGTGCAGGCGGCGAGCGGTGGTGATCACGTCGCCGATCGAGCGCACCGACCGCTCGGCGAGCTGCGCCACGACCTCATCGGAGACGTTGGTGCCGTGTGCGTGGAAGAACTGGGCAATGAGCGCCACACGCTGCGCATGATCCGGGCTGCCGAGATCGACGATCAACCCCTGGGCGAAGCGCGTCCGCAGGCGGTCCTCGAGCGTCGCGAGCTGATTGGGCGGCACCGACGACGTGAGCACCACCTGCCGTCCCGCGCTCTGCAGCGCGTTGAAGAGGTGAAAGAGCTCGTCCTGCGTGCGCTCCTTCCCCGCCACGGCCTCGATGTCATCGAGCAGCAGCGCGCCGGCGTTGCGATAGCGTGCACGCCACTTCTCGACGGCACCTTCGCGCAGCGCCGTGATCAGCTGCTCGGCGAACGTGAAGGCCGAGACGCAGGCCACGGTCTGCACCCCCGCGGCGACGAGGCCATTGCCGATGGCGTGCAGGAGGTGTGACCGCCCGCTGCCCGACGGCCCGGTGATCACGAGTGGCATGAACTGTGTGCCCGGTGCCGCGACCACGGCGCGCGCCGCGCGGAGCGCGAGCTGATTGGCCGCACCTTCGTGCAGTCCGTCGAAGGTGCAGGCGGTCTCGGGGCGCGGCGGCGGCTCGATCGACGACACCGCCTGCTGCACGAGGGCGTGCGCCTCCTTCACCCGCTCCGGATCGCGGAAGATGGTGTGACCGGAGAGCGCGGTGTCGGCTGCCGACCCCTGTCGCTCCAGATCACGCAGGTACTCCACCGCCGCGCCGAAGGTGGCCAGCAGTCCGTCCACATCGGGCGATTCGCGCAGTTGCAGCGCACGATCGAGCACGGCGACGCTGATGCCTTCGGCGCGCCATCGCGCCGCCGCATCGGCCAGCCGCACGCGCCATTCCTCGACCTGCTCGACCACGGCCGTGGAGACTTCCTGCACGAACGTGTCGAAATCGCCGCCGGTGCGGGTGCCGCCATTGGACTCCCGCTCGTAGCTCGCGAGCACGGCGGCGGTGGCGAGCGGCGTGAGGCGGGCGCCGACGAGTCGACGCACGTCGGCGATCCCGATCGCTGCGTCGCTCATGCCCTGATGCGCGAGCAGCCGGTTGAGGCCACCCTGCAACTCGCGGATGTTGGAGAAGTCGACGCGCGCAAGTTCCTCGAGGACCCCATCGCGGAAGCGGGATGACCGCTCACCCTGCAGCTTCTGCAGGATCGCCACGCGCGTCTCGTAGTCGGGAATGCCGACATCGACGATCAGGCCACCGGTGAGTCGCGTCAGCAGCCGGTCGGTCACATCGGTGATCTCATCCGGGGGACGATCACTGGTCATGATGATCTGCGTCCCGCGACTCTGCAGCACATTGAAGAGGCGCAGCAGTTCGCCCTGCACTTCAGCGCGGCCCGTCAGGAACTGCACGTCGTCGAGGAGCAGCACGCCGGCCGACTCGTAGCGCTTCTTGAAGGTGTCGAGGCGCCCGCCCTGGAGCGCCTGATGGAACTCCTCCATGTAGTCATCGAGGGCGACGTACTCGACGCCGAGCGACGGCTGCTTGTCGCGCGCCGCGTGGCCCACCGCGTGCATCAGGTGCGTCTTGCCAAGCCCAGATGACCCGTACACGAACAACGGGTTGTACAGCACGCCCGGCGCATCGGCAACCGCTTTGGCAGCGGCTACAGCGAGGCGGTTGGACGAGCCGGTGACGAAAGTGTCGAAGCGGAGGCGTTGATCGAGTTTCATGTGTCTGCGGTGTCGAGCCAACGACGACTGGACCACCGGATTGGGCACTAGAGGCCGCTGCGCCTCGACTCCCGCCAGCGCCGATGAGCGGCACGGCGGGTCACGACGTTCAGCCGAGCTGCTGTGCGAGGCGCCGCATGGTGAGGCGCAGCAGGCCAAGGTTGGCCCAGGGTTCCGCCACCGTCACGAGCAGCAGATCGCCCTGCGGGACCGCGCACACGCGCCCGCGCTCACCCTCGAGATGCAGGAATCCCGGCTCGGTGCCGTCGGCAGCGGTCGCCGCCAAGGCGGCCCGGCTGTACAGGCTGGCGGCCAGCGCCGCGATCGCGTCGGCGTCGGTGCCGATGTGCACGTTGCCATCGATCACGATGCCGTCAGCCCGTGACACGATGAGCGCCGCGTGCACGCCGGCGGTGTGCATCAGTTCGTCCACGAGGACGTCGTATTGTGCCATGATACGATCCCTCAGAAGCCGTCGGCGGCGGCTCGCGCCGTCGCGACGCGGAGGAGCGCACGAACCCGCCCGATCGGCACATGGGGCGCGACGCTGAGCACGGTGAGTGAACCCGCAGGCGCTGGCGCAATCGCGAGCGAGTCTCCCCCGGTCTCGAGGACCAGCGCATGCCAGGTGCCGAGGTTCAGGTGCTTCATGGCCCTGGCCGCGTCGTCGCCCACGCCCGCAACCGCTGCCGCCATGGCTTCGAGCACCGCCATGTCGTCGCTTGGCTGCGGGCTCGCGAGCAGCAATCCGTCGGCATCGGCGACCAGCGACCGGACCACTTCGGGCCGCGGCGGCGGGACGGCGATGGTCGCCTGAAATGCTGGCACGGCAGCGTAGCTGGCCGTCGGGTAGGCGGCACCGGTGAGCCGCGCGCCGGCAGGCACCGGCGCCCCGTTGCGCATCATCGTCCGCGGCGACGGAGCGCTGCCGTTCGCCGCCCCCGTCGTGGGCGTCGGATTGTGCCGCCGGGCCTGCTCCCAGAAGCCGGCCGCGGAGTTCAGGTCACCGCGCGCCTCGGCGATACGTGCCAGCACGCCGAGTGCCGGCCCATTCGTCGGGTGCCGCTCGAGCCCCCGGGTGGCGAGACGTTCCGCCGTCTCGAGGTCGCCCTGCTGGCGCAACGCCTCGGCGAGGTCCGCAAAGACGAGACTTTGCGGGTCGGTGGCGAGTTCGTTGCTCCATCGGCGGATGTCGTCAGCTGCCGGCATGTGCGGAGATCAGTTCCTGGAGTTGTGCCGCAGCATCGCGAGCGATTCGCACCTTCGCCGCCTCCGGCGCCATGGGTGCAGCCTCAAGATAGTGCTCCCACGCGTTCAGTGCCGCCGCATACTCTCCCCGCCGTGCCGCCACGTAGCCGTATTGCTCCTGCGCCTCGGGCAGCAGCGGATCGAGCTGAACCGCCAGACGCACTTCCTCGGCCCAGTCATCCGGTCGGCCGAGCCCGAGCAGCGCGCGTCCAGCGAGCACATGCGCAGCGGCATTGCGCGGCACATGACCGATGGCCGTGCGCGCCGCCGCGAGGGCAACCTCGAAGCGTCCGTCGGCGATCGCACGGCGCGCCTGCGCCGTGAGCTGCGCCACACCGACCGACGCATCGTCGCTGTCCGCCGTGGCGGCGCGGGCATCGGTGGTGATCACACCGAGGGCCGTCCATCGCGACACCCAGCGCGCCGTCTCGAACACGCGCATGCCCGCCGCCGACGCCACCTGGCGCACGGTGCGGCAGCCATCCACACACGAGAGCACGCGCCAGCCATCGGCCGGGACCGCGAGCTCTCCCTCCCCGTCACCATCGCAGACGACGGGCACCGCACCCAACGACCCGATGCGGGATTCGATGGCGGGCCATTCATCGCGGCGGCGGGCCGCATCCAGGAACAGCTCCTCGCCGGAGAGGTGCAGCGTCGTGGTCGGCTCCAGCGGACTCACCGACTCGGCGTCGGTGAACGAGAACGAGCCTTCGGCGAACGTGGTGAGTTCGAAACAGAGGTCGTCGATCAGGCGGCGCGCCACCGTGTCGCGGGTGCGACCCGTGATCGCTCCCGTCTCGACCAACCCATCCACCAACGAGCGCGGCGGCGACTGCAGACTGGCCCACGTTGCCGCGGCGCCGCGATCATCCGCATCGATCTGTCCCGACTGTGTCAGCGCGCTGAGCAACGGTTCGGGTTCGTCGTCCCAGCGCCCGGCGGTGATCGATCCCTCGACGAAGCGGAGGATCGCACCGCGCGCGCCCGCACCGCCCGACACGCGCAGCGTCCCCGTCCGCCGACCACCTGCCAGCAGATGGATCACCTCGGCGAGGCCGAGGTCGCGGAGTGCCCCCTCGAGTGCCATCAGCCCGTGACCAGGCGGACGGAGCCGAGCGTGACCGGCGTCTGCGGCACGAGGGCATCGTCATGCTCGGCCAGCTCCACGCGCGCGCGTGTGGACCACCGATCATCCGCGGCGCCGTGTGCGGCCACGCGCCAGTGTTCGAGGGCGTCCTGTGCGCGACCCGAGCGCAGCGCCATGTAGCCCTGCAGCGTGCGCACACCGGCATGATCGGGGGCGACAGCGGCCCCTCGTGCGATGGCAGAGAGGGCCTGCTCCTCCCGCCCAAGTCCGAGCAACGCCTCGGCCAGGGCCACCAGCAGGTCCACGTCACGGGGATTGGCGCGCAACGGCTTCACCAGCGCCTGCATGGCATCGCTCGGCCGACCGAGATCAACGCGCAGCTCGGCCAGCGCACGTGCGGCATCGCTGAACGTCGGCACACTCTCGAGCGCGCGCAGCAGCTCCTGCTCGGCGTCCTGCATGCGCCCATCTTCGCGCAGGATCGTCGCCAGCCCGACACGCACCTGTGCCAGATCCGGATCGCGCGAGAGAGCCATCCGCAACGCACTTTCGGCGCTGCGCGCCACCGCTGGCGCCAGTGGCGCGCGCGTCTGCGTGACCACCGGTACCGACCGCGCGCTGTCGCGTGTGACATGGTGCGGTGGCACGGTGGACACGCGCGGTGCGCTGACGGCTGCGGGAGGCGCGACGCGCGCGAACGGGAGCACCGGGGTGCGCTTCGTGACGCGGGGCTGCACGCCGGTATGTGACACCGGTGTGCCACCACGACGAAGCGCCACCCACGCGCCAAGCGGGGTGCGACGCGTCTCCGTCTCGCTCGCCGTCGGCAGGGCGGCGCGCATGGGATGCACCGGCGTGTGCTCGCTGAGGACGGCGGAATGCTCCGAGGTCTGGTTGGGACGCGAGGCACCGCTGAGCATCATCAGTGCCATTGCATCACCATTGACCGCATCGTTCGCCGTCACCTCGAGCACGAGGTCCGGCAGTTCGGGTTCGAGCATCATCAGAAAGCGGAACGGCGCGAACTCGCGCTCGAACGCCATGGCACGCCTCATGGCGCGCACCCCATCCTGATAGCGCCCGAGCTGCGACAGCGTGAACGCAAGATGGTAGGCGGCGTCGCCATTCTCAGGCGCCAGTGTGGCAGCGCGTTCGAAGGCACTGCATGCCTCATGGAGGCGACGCAATTCACTGAAGGCGACGCCGACGCCGATCCACGCGCGCGCGTTCTCAGGGTCCGCCTCGGTGACGCGCCGGAAGCCTTCGAGGCATTCGGCGTGGCGGCCCAGCTGTCGCATGACCCAGGCCGCGTTGAGCCGCGCCGCCAGTTCCACGCGCGACGTGCCGCGCACGCGCTGGAACGCCTGCAGCGCCTCGGCGGCACGGTGGCCCAGCGACTCGATGATGCCGAGCAGCAGGTGTGCACTGCCGATGTCGCCGTCGAGGACGATCGCCTGCTCCACGGCCTGCCGCGCGTCGTCGAGCTCGTCGCACTGCACGAGCATCGCCGCACGTGCGATCAGCGGCACCGGAGACCCGGGCAGCGCGCGTGCCGCCTCGGCGTACGATTCCGCCGCGGCGGCCCATTCACTGCTCAGCACGCGTGTTTCGGCGATGGCGGTGTGTACCTGACCGGCCGGTTCCCCGCGGTTCAGTGCGGTCTCGAACTCGGCGAGGGCCTGATCGAGGTAGCCCGTGTTGCGATACGCGATGCCGAGGTTGAGATGCGCGCGCCCTTCACTGTCGGTGTCGGGGCGCGACACCGGCTTCACCGGACGCGAATCGAGCGTGAGGTTCATGTCGACGCGCGCGAGATTCGGATCGAGCTGCAGCGCACGCTGCGCCGCCGCCTGTGCCGCTTCGAGCTGTCCCATGTCGCCGAGCACGAAGGCGAGCAGATGCTGTGGCCACGCCGCCGATTCATCGATGGTCAGTGCCAGTTCGAGCGCCCGCCTGGCCGCGTCGGTCTTGCCGCGCCGGTACAGGATTTCGCCGGCCAGCGCATGCAGGGAGACATCCTCGGGGGCGAGCCCGAGGGCGCGGTCGAGCCATGCGGAGGCACGATCCGGGTAGCCCAGGGCCTGCTCCACCAGCGCCATCTCGCGCAGGGCGGTGAGGTCGTCGGGAGTTCGGTCGAGCAGTTCGCCCAGCACGACGGCGGCATCCGCGGGACGCCCCAGTCGCGCATGCCACTTGCCGAGCGCGAGTGCGATGCCGGCATCGTGCGGCAGCTGACGCAGCGCATCCGTGAGGCGTGCCACGCGCTCCGCGTCCACCGGCGTGCGGGCGGCGAGCTGCTGCAGGTTCTGGACGGCCAGCGACATGCGCGCATCGACATCGAGTGCGCGCTCGAAGCACGCTGCGGCTTCGTGCGTGAGTCCGCGCCGCGCCAGCATCACGCCGCAGTTGTTCTGCGCGCCCGCGTTGGTGCCGGGCACACGACGCGCGATGGCGCGCAGCCGGTCCGCTTCGCGGATCGACAGCACGGGCACCGCCGGCGGGGTCATCGACATCCCAAGGCTCCGGCGGCCGCGATCAGGCGAGATTGATCGCCTGCAGGATGCGCTGCAGTGATCCGGTGTCGGGCAGCAGCAGGAAATAGCCGCGCAGGGATTCACCATCATCGCGCATCTGGAACTCGCTCTCGACGCAGAACACCACGTCACGCCCGTCGCCGAACTGCAGGTAGGCGGAACTCAGCACGGCACTCGCCATGTCCACGGCCAGCAGCGGCGGTGATGGCAGGAGCATCAGGTGCATGAAATCGGCGAGGGCGTTGAGGTACGCCCCGCTGAGGATGTTGCCGCACTCCTTCAGCGCACTTTCCTCCAGCAGCGCGATCGAGGGCGACGAGCCGCGCGGCCGCATCAGCATCATCTCGGCCAGCCGGCAGGCGGTGGGTTCCGGGAAGACGAGAATGGAGCGACCGGTGAGATCGCCCAGCATCTGCAGCAGGATCACGGCCACCGGATCTTCGGGATCCGCGACGACGTGCCCCGGCACCTCGTCGAGTCGCGCGATCGAGATGGTCGGCACCTTGATCATGATCGACTGCCCCGTCATGGTGGACAGGGCGGTGGCGGCATGGCCGGCGCCGATGTTCGCCACTTCGCGAAGGGCATCGAGCTGCTCGGGCTTGAGACTGCGGACGTCGCGAATGGCCAGCATCAGGGCAGCGAGTTGATGTCCAGGATGAGCGACGGAGTGCCGTCAGGGAGGATCGTGCCGCCGCTGAACTTCGACGCCGCACCGCGCACCTTCTGCAACGGCTTGACGACGATCTCCTGCTGCGCCGTACAGGCGTCCACATGCAAGGCGACGCGACCACCTGCACCGTCGAGGACGACCAGATGCCCCGAAACGTCATCGGCCGGCGGCAGGCCGAGGTGTGAGCGCAGGCTCACCGTGCGCACCGGTGATCCATCGACCTCGATGTCCGCTGTGAGCACCCCGGCGGCCGTGCGGTGGGGGGCTGCGAGCTGCGTCGCGGTCACGAGTCCCAGCGGGATGGCGTAGGTCTCTCCGGCCACCTGCACGAGCAGCGCCCGGAGCACCGCCACACTGAGGGGCAGCCGCAGTGTGATCGCCGTGCCGGCACCGGCGGCGGTGGCCAGATCGAGCCGGCCACCGAGGGCGTGCACCCGGCTCAGCACCGCATCCACACCAACGCCGCGCCCCGAGAGCGCGGTCACCTGCGGTGCCGTGCTGAGGCCTGGGCGCGCCAGGAGCTGCAAGAGCCCCTGATCGTCCTGCGCCAGCAGATCGGCGCCGGCAACGCCCTGGGCCGCGGCCCGTTCCGCCACCTGTGCCCGATCGACCCCGCGCCCATCGTCGGCCACGGTGACGGCAATCACGGCCCCTTCCCGCACCGCACGCACCACCAGTCGTCCGCGCGCGCTCGTGCCGGCGTGACGGCGCTCCCCGGGCGTCTCCAGGCCATGATCGACCGCATTCCGGAGCAGATGCAGCAGCGGGTCGCTCAACTCATCCAGCAGCGAGCGATCCACTTCCAGTTCGCGGCCTTCGAGCACGAGATCGACATCCTTGCCGAGCCCCGCCGCCGTGTCACGGACGTGGCGCGGGAATCGGTCGAGCACCTCGGACAGCGGCACCATCCGACTGGTGAGGATCGCGTCGCGCAGCTGCACCACGAGGCGTGAGGCGTCATCGAGCACGCGCTGGCCGGCATCGTCGGCGCGGGGGCCGAAGGTCTGCACGATGCGATCCCGCGCGAGCACCAGTTCGCCGACGAGATCGAGCAGGTCGTCGAGCCGGCTGGCGGGAATCCGCACCATCGCAACGGCCGGGGCCACATCGACACCATGTGCGACGATGTCACGGATCACCTGGCACTCGGCCACCTCCCCGGCGCCGCGCACGGCGGCCTCGATCACCTCGGCATCGACGATGACGCCTTCCAGCGCGGCACCGAGCCACAGGCTGAACTCGCGATCCCAGCGGTCGTCGGTGCGCGCCTCCGCGTCGGGGGTGACGGCCAGCACGGTCGCGAGTCGGGCCACGCGACGCGCGATGACGGTGGCGCGGGCCGACGGGATGGCCGCATCGGCCGTCACGCGGACGTCGACGCGCCAGCGTGCGCCCTCGACCCGGGTGGCATGTTGCACGAGGCGCACCGCGTCGCGGCGTGGAGGCGCCGCCGCCGGACGCGCCGCCACCGACTCGAGTTCCTGTGCGAGTGCCGCGAGTGACGCCGGCTGCCGGTCGCCTCGCTCGGCGGCATCGAGCGCGGCGCGGAGTGCATCGGCCGCCGACAACAACAGGCGGGCATGGGCCGGGGCGAGTTCGCGGTGATCCCGCGCGGTGGCCAGCAGTGTTTCGGCGGCGTGCAGCGCCGCGGTCATGTCGGCCAGGCCGACCGTCGCACTCATGCCCTTGAGCGAATGCACCGCACGAAACACCGCATCGAGGTGCGCGCGGTCCGAGGACGTTCGCGCCAGTTCGGTCAGTCCGGCGTCAACGCGCTGCAGCAAATCACGCCCTTCCGCGATGAAGAGCGCGAGGATGCGATGCGAGTCCACGGGTCGGTGCCGCGGTGCGCGTCAGCGTCGCCGGCGGCGACTCAGCCCAGCACGCGCTGCACGGCTTCGATGACGCGATTCGGCTGGAACGGCTTCACGACGAAGTCGGAGGCTCCGGCCTGCAGCGCCTCGTTGACGAGCGCCTGCTGTCCCATGGCGCTGCACATCACGACCTTGGCCGACGGATCGAAGCTGGTGATCTGTTTGACGGCATCGATGCCACCCATGTCGGGCATGACGATGTCCATCGTGACCAGATCGGGCTTCAGCGCCTTGTACTGCGCGACGGCCTGAGCGCCGGTTTCGGCCTGTCCGCAGACGTCGAAGCCGGCCTGCTGGAGGATGTCGCCGACGAGCGTGCGCATGAAGAGAGCGTCGTCACAGACCAGAACGCGATGACTCATGTGGTGACCCTTGGGTTCCCGCGCGTCGTCGCGCGGAATCAGTGAAGCAGGAGGTCGTCGGCCAGCGCATCCACATCGAGCAGCGGCAGCGAGGCACCCGCCACGCGCACCTCGGCAGCGAGGCAGGCATGACTGGCCGGCACTGCACCGGCGGGGGCCTCGGTGACACGCAGCACTGGCAGCAGATCCAGCGCCACGGCACACCGGCGGTCACCGAGATCGAGGGTCACCAGCCATCCGGAGGCACTGGCGGGCCCTCGCCCGAGGAGCAGTCCGAGATCGACGAGCGGGACGAGGGTGCCCCGCACATTGACTACTCCGGGGACGATGCTGGGCGCACCGGGCAACCGGATCGCCCTCGGTCGCGGTGCCACCTCGCGGACCCTGGTGGCATCGATCGCCGCCTGTGCCCCGCCGCTCACCACCACCATCACGCGCAGACCGCCGACCGGGTCGGCGGCGGTCGCGTCAGGCGTCGGCGTCGTGGTCGGGGGTGGGGCGGAGATCATCGTCGGCCTCGTAGGCGTGAAACCCGTAGAAGTCGAGCAGGTCGACCCCGGTGGGCGGCTGGTAGGCACCGGCCATCGCGCGCAGCGCGGACTCGAGATCAGCGGGGAGTGGGGAGCGGAAGGCCAGCCACTCGCCACTGATCGGGTGTTGCACGCGCAACGCGGCCGCGTGCAGGGCATGACGCCCCGGCGCCAGCCCGGTCACGCGTCGCCCGCCGCCGCCGCCGTAGGTGTCGTCGCCGATGACGGGATGTCCGATGGAGGCGAGGTGGACGCGGATCTGGTGCGTGCGGCCCGTGTGCAGCTTGCAGCGGAGCAGGTCGCCGCCGTCGAAGCGTGCGAGGCGATCGATGTCGGTGCGGGCGGCCTTGCCGGTGCTGACCATCGCCATGCGGTGACGGTTGTTCGGGTCGCGCCCGATCTGGCCCTCGACGGTGAGGCGGTCGTCGCGGAGGTGCCCCCAGGCCAGGGCGGCGTAGCGCCGGTGCACGCGGCGCGCGGCCAGCGCGGCGGAGAGGATGCGGTGGGCCCGGTCGGTCTTGGCGACGAAGAGCAGGCCTGAGGTTTCCTTGTCGAGCCGGTGGACGATGCCGGCCCGTTCATCGCCGGCTTCGGACGACAGCTCACCGCCGCGGCCGACGAGGGCGTGGACGAGAGTTCCCGTCCAGTTGCCCGGGGCCGGATGCACGACCATGCCGGCGGCCTTGTCGATGACGAGCATGTCGTCGTCTTCGTGGACGATGGCCAGCGGAAGCGTTTCGCCGACGATTTCCACTCCGCGTGGTGCCGGGATGGTGACGCTGATTTGCTGGGAAACTGTCGGGCGATGTCCTGCCTTCTGGAGCTTGCCGTCCACGAGGACGTGGCCGGTCGCGATCAGCGTGGCGGCGGCGGTGCGGGACAGATCGGTGGCGGCGGCCACGATCAGGTCAAGGCGCTGCCCGTCGCCGACGGCAACCAGCGTCAGCGAGCGGGCGACTTCACGAGAGGTCATGGGGTGGCGCTCAGCGCGCCGAGGATTGTTCGGTCGTGGCGGAGGCGGCCAGGGCGGCGGCGCGATCTTCGCGCCAGAGCACCCAGGCCAGCAGGAGGGCGCCACAGCTGACGCCAATATCGGCCACGTTGAAGGTCGGCCAGCGCATGTCGCCAACCCCGACGTCAATGAAGTCCACGACGCCCTGCCCCGAGCGAATGCGGTCGATGAGGTTGCCGATGGCCCCGCCGAGGATCATGCCGAGGGACGTCACCTTGAGCGTATCGCCTTCGGCCGTCGCCTGGTACATGCGCGTCAGGATGACGGCGGCACCGACGGTGAGCGCCGTGAAGATCCACCGCGACCATTCACCGAGGTGCAAGCCGAAGGCCGCTCCCGGGTTGTAGAGGAGCGTGAAGGTGAGCCACTCGCCGAGGATCTCGTGCCGCGTGTGAATGGGCGCAAGCGCGTCCACCGCCCACCACTTCGTCAGGAAGTCGACGACGAGGAAGCCTGCGGCCAACGGCCAGAACACCAGGGCATTGCGGTTACTTCTTGCCATCTTCCTCTTTCTGCTTGCAGTCGATGCAATACCGGGCATGCGGCAGCGCGTCGAGGCGCTCGAATGCGATCAGGCCACCACAATCGTGGCAGAGACCGAACTTCTCCGGGGAGCGGTACAGCCGGCGAAGCGCCTGGTCCAGATGCCAGAGGAAACGGCCCTCCTGACTGGCGAAAAGGAACGCCTTCTCCCGTTCCATGGCGTCGGTGCCCTGATCGGCCATGTGGAAGGAGTAGGCGCTCAGATCACCGTCCCCCTCGGATCCAAAGCGGGTCCCGTGGTGCCCCAGTTCCTTCAGCACACGCTTCCGTTCCTCCATCAGGCGCTTTTCGAAGTGCCCGACGTCCTTCTTGCTGAAGCCCTTCACAGTGGGCTTCGGTGCGCCGGCTGAGGAGCTCATTTCGTCTCGTCCCGTTCCAGGGTGAACCACGCAGCGAGACCATCCAGATCCACGACGACGCTCCCGGACGGGGCCGTCTCGCTGTCCGACACGACGAACACCGACGCCAGCACCTCGCCCGCAATCCAGGCTTGGTGCGACGCTGCGGCTTCCCGCACCTGCAGTACACCGCCAACCGTCAGGCGGATGCGGTCGCTGACCGCCAGTCCGCTGTCCTTCCGCACTCGCTGGATCCGACTGACCAGCTCCCTCGCCGTCCCTTCACGGCGCAGTTCGTCGGTGACGGCCGGATCGACCGCGGCAACATACACACCGTCTCCCGATACGACGAGATCACCCGCAGCCGACCTCGTCAGGACGACGTCATCTGCTTCGAGGGCGTGCTCGACGCCTTCGACGACGATCGTGACGCGTTCGCCCCGTTCGAACGAGAGCAACTCTGCCGAGCTCAACTTTTCAATGGCGGCCGCCGCCAACGGGGTCGCCTTGCCAAAGCGCTTGCCGAGCACTCGGAAGTTGCCCTTGCCGCTCAACCGGACGAGATCGTCGGCCGAGCCTGCCAGCAGCACCGACTTGATGTTCAGCTCGGTCTGGATGAGCGATAGGAGCGCGGCCACAGCCACGGCCTCCTCGTTCGGCACCACACAGACCATGCGGGCGAGCGGCTGCCGGACCTTGCGGCCGGCCTCCTCGCGCGCGGCTCGGCCCAGCCGGCACAGCGTCCGCACGGCGGTCATGGCGCGCTCGAGATCGGTATCGCGGACCGCGCCCGCATCACGGACGTAGGGCGCGGTGTGCACCGACGTACCCACCAGCTGGCGATGCATCCAGTCGGTGAGGAACGGCGCCAGCGGCGCGAGCAGCCGACAGGTCACCGTCAGCACCTCGTGCAGCGTGGCGAAGGCCGCCCGGTTGTCGGCGGTGTCGGTCTCCCAGAAGCGCGCCCGGCTGAGACGCACGTACCAATTGGAGACATCCTCGTCCACGAACTCCATGATCGTGCGCGCCGCCAGTGTCGGCTCGTACGACTCGAGCAGCCGGTCCGCTTCCGCCTCGACCGTGCCGAGGCGCGACAGCACCCAGCGATCGAGCGCCGGACGATCGGCCACCACGGGATCCAGCGCACTCGGCTCCCAGCCGAAATTCGCGTATTGCGCAAAGATGCCGCTGTAGGTGTTGCGCAACGTGACGAGGAAGCGGCCGGCGGTCTGCCGCAGCACCTCCTCATCAAAGCGGCGCGGGATCCAGACCTGACTGGTGCTGACGAGAAAGAGGCGGACGGCGTCCACACCATGCGTGCGGATCACCTGCCACGGTTCCACGGCGTTGCCCTTGCTCTTCGACATCTTGAGCCCGGTGGCATCGAGCACCAGATCGTTCACGAGCACGTGACGATACGGTGCCGCCGTACCGGCGGCGTTGTTCGGCAACGCATCACCGAGCGCGGTGGCGATGGCCAGCAGCGAGTAGAACCAGCCGCGGGTCTGATCGACGCCTTCGCAGATGTAGTCCGCCGGGAAATGCTCCGCGACGACATCGGCATTCTCGAACGGGTAGTGCCACTGCGCGAACGGCATGCTCCCGGAATCGAACCAGGTATCGATCACTTCCGGCACACGACGCATCGTGCCGGTGCCGCTCCTCGCCGGCCAGGTGTACTGATCGATGTGCGGCTTGTGCGGATCGAAGTCCCCGGGCAACGCCCGCCCGATCCGCTCGGCGAGTTGTGCATAACTGCCGATCACTTCCATCTCGCTGGGATCCTCGTCGTTGACCCAGACCGGGAGCGGCGTGCCCCAGTATCGGTCGCGCGAGATGGCCCAGTCCACGTTGTTCTCGAGCCATTGGCCAAAGCGGCCGGCGCCCACCTCGGGCGGCTGCCACTGCACCTGTGCATTCCGCGCCAGCATGTCGTCCTTGAAGGCCGTGGTCCTCACGAACCACGAGCCACGGGCGTAGTACAGCAACGGCGTGCCGCAGCGCCAGCAGTGCGGATACGAGTGGACGAAGCGCCCGTCCTTCCACAGGACGTCACGACGCTTCAGTTCATCGACGATGAGCGGATCGGCGTCCTTGATGAAGCGACCACCCACGATGGGCATGCCTTCCGGGAAGCGGCCCCGCGCGTCGACGGGCTGGATGAACGGCAGGTTGTGGCGCTGCCCCGCCCCGTAGTCATCCGCTCCGAAGGCTGGCGACATGTGCACCACGCCCGTGCCGTCGTCGGCCGACACGAACGTCTCGGCCACGATCACTTCGTGATTGGTACCCTCGGGATACTCGACCCAGTCCAGCGGACGCGTGTACCGCATGCCGGCGAGCTGCGCGCCGGTCATGGCGCCCACGCCGACCCAGCGATCGGCCCAATCCGGGCCAAGCACCGCTGCCACGCGCGACTCGGCGAGGATCACGGTGAACTCGGCGCCGGTCTTCTTCTGCAGTTCGACGTAGGGCAGCTCGGGATGCACCGCCAGTGCCGCATTGGAGACCAGCGTCCACGGCGTGGTGGTCCACACGAGGATGCGCCGACGCATCGTGGTCGATGGATCGACGAGGTCGAGCGCGATGTACGTGCTCGGATCTTCGACGTCCTTGTACCCCTGCGCCACTTCGTGTGACGAGAGTGCCGTCTCGCAGCGCGGGCAGTATGGCAGGATCTTGTGGCCCTGGACGAGCAGGCCCTTGGCGTGCATCGTCGCGAGCGCCCACCAGACACTCTCGACATACTCGTTGCTGTAAGTGACGTACGGCTGGTCGTAATCCAGCCAGTACGCCATGCGCTTGCTGAGCTTCTCCCAGTCACCGCGATAGGTGAAGACACTCTCGCGACAGCGGCGATTGAACTCGGTGACACCGATGGCCTCGATGTCGCGCTTGCCGCTGATGCCGAGGGCCTTCTCGACCTCGATCTCGACGGGCAGGCCGTGGGTGTCCCAGCCGGCTTTCCGCGTGACGTGCGCGCCCTTCATAGCGCGGTGCCGCGGGATCAGGTCCTTGAGCGTGCGGGAGAAGACGTGATGAATGCCGGGACGGCCATTGGCCGTTGGCGGGCCCTCGTAGAACACGAACGACGACTGCCCGGGTCCGGGATGATTCGTGGGCGTGAAGAGCTGTTCCCGATCCCACTGTGCCAGCAGTTCGTTTTCGAGCTGGTCGGGCGTGATGTCGCCGGGAAGGAGCGCGTAGCGCGGCGGGCGGACGTCGGTCACAGGCGCTCCAGCACCCCACGCACGAGCGCCGTCAGATTCGGCTGCGCAGCGTTCGCGGTGGCGACGATCTCATCCAGCGTCGCTTCCTGCAGCGAATCCGGCAGACACATGTCAGTGATGATTGAGAGTCCGAGCACGCGCATGCCGCCATGCCTGGCCACGATGACCTCGGGCACGGTGGACATGCCGACGACATCGGCGCCGAGTGCCCGCAACATGCGATACTCGGCACGGGTTTCCAGGTTCGGTCCGACGACGGCCACGTAGATGCCTTCACGAAGCGTCAGCTGCTGCGCAGCCGCGACGTCACGCGCCAGGGCGCGCAGCGGTGCGTCGTAGGCCACCGACATGTCGGGAAAGCGTGGACCGAGGGCGGGATCGTTCGGTCCGATGAGCGGGTTGTCGCCGAGCATGTTGATGTGATCGGCGATGAGCATCAGGTCGCCACGTTGCCAGAGCGGATGCATGCCTCCGCAGGCGTTGGAGACGATCAGCGTCCCGGCACCGAGGGCACGGAGCACGCGCACCGGGAAGGTGACCTCATGCAATGAATAGCCTTCATAGCGGTGGAACCGGCCCTGCATGGCCACGACGGTCCGACCGCCGAAGGTGCCGCAGAGCAGGCGGCCGGCGTGACTCTCCACGGTGGACAGCGGGAAGCCGGGGATCTCGGCATAGTCGATGGTGACGTCGACGTGCATGTCGTCCGCCAACTGCCCCAGCCCGGTTCCGAGGATGATCGCCTCGGTGGGCGGCGTCGGGAACAGCGCCTGAATGGCCTTGGTCGCGGCAGTGATCCGCTCGACGCTGTGCGGCATGGGCACCGGCAGCACCTTGCGGAACACCTCCATTTCGACCGTGGCGTTGAGCGACGGTACGCCAGGACCAGTCACGCCTTCGCCTCCGGCAACGCACTGCGCGGGATGATCCCGTCGGTGAGCGCCCGGACCGTTTCCGGATCGGTGATCGTTTCCTTGGCCGGCACGATGGCACTCATCAGCGGCGTCGGGCGCGGCTTGAGTCGCGCGTCGATGACGTCGTCACTCTCGTGCAGGTAGATGTCCACGGCCGGGGGCAGACTCGGCGCGGCGAGGCGTGACGCCTCGACGTCCTGCAGGTGGCGCTCGGCGAGCGCCTTCATCTGCGAGAGATACGACGTCCGGGCCCGGTTGAGCTGATCGAGATCGGTGGCGATGCGCTTGGCATTGGACCGCGAGTCATCGACCAGTGATCGCGCCTCGAGTTTCGCCGCGCGCAACAGCCGCTCGACTTCGTCGCGTGCGTCACGCACCATCTCGTCGGAGCGATTCTTCGCGTCGGTGAGCTGTTCTTCGGAGCGGACGCGCGCGTCGGTGAGCAACCGGTCGGCTTCGGCGCGCGAGTCCTGGGCGAGGCGGTCGGACTCGAGTTTCGCCTCGCCAAGCACCTTGTCGGCCTCACCGCGCGCTTCCTGCAGCACGAGCGAGCCTTCCTTCTCGGCCTGTTCGCGGATGTCGGTGCGCAACTGCTGCGCACTGACGAGCGCGTCGTTGATCGCGCGGTCGCGCTCACGGAAGGACTTGATCTGGTCGTGGAAGCCGCGGGCCTTGGCATCGAGGTCGTTGATGCGACGGGCGAGTTCCTCGATCTCGTCGGCGACGCGCGCCTTGAACTCGTCCACCCGGGCACGATCATAGCCGCGCAGCGCGGAACCGAATTCCCAGCGCCGCACGTCCAGCGGCGTCAATCGAAATTGTTCTTCTGACATCAGTTCCTCGCTCCGAACAGCACGGTTCCCAGACGGACCAGTGTGGCCCCTTCCTCCACCGCGATTTCGTAATCGCCCGACATGCCCATCGACAACTCCCGCGCGGCCGGGTGACCGGCGGCGCGGACGGCGTCGAGCGCCGCGCGCGCACCACCGAACGCCTGTCGCAACGTCGCCTCATCATCGGTGAACGGGGCCATGCACATGACGCCCGCCACGCGAAGTGACGGCAGCGACACCAGATGTGCCGACAGCGCCTCGACCTCTGACGGAGCGACCCCGCTCTTCTGGGATTCCCCCGCCACATTCACCTGCACCAGCACGTCGAGCGCGTGCCCCGCCTGAGCGGCGGCCGCCGCCAAGGCGTCGGCGAGCCGCATGCTGTCGAGCGAATGCACCATCGCGAACTGCGGAGCCGCCTTGGCCTTGTTGCGCTGCAGATGGCCGATGAGATGCCAGCGCACGTCAGCGGACGTCAGCTGCATCTTCCCGACCGCCTCCTGCACCTTGTTCTCCCCGACATCCCGGATGCCAAGGGCACGCGCCGCCTCGACCGCGTCGGGGCCATGCGTCTTGGTCACCGCGATGATCGTCACCTGCTGACCGTGCCCGCCGCGGACCTGCGCCGCATCGATCCGATCCCGCACTTCACGTACGCACACATCCAGGTCCGGAAACGCCATAACTTCAGAATTTACCGGAGGTTACAGGTGATATCAAGCAACGTTCGCGTTGCGGAATCGGCGGGCGCACCGCCACCCATCGCGAACGACGCAACGGCCCCCGGACAACGCGCGACGTTCATGAACGCCTCCACCATGCCATCCGGCGACTGCCGCGGTGCATCGCTCAGATATGGCTGCAACCGGCGTGCGCTGGCAAACGAGCGTTCGGCATCGAGACGCGGCGGGCAGTACTCCCGCGCCGCCGAGCCGATGTCGACCAGGCCGGCGCGCCGCCAGCAGGTGATGCCGGCAAGCCGGCCGAGTTCGGTTCGCGTGGTGGCGTCCACCAGAATCGAGATCGCGACACCGCCCCGAACATCGAGCTTCTGCCGCGCCAGCCACGCCGCGCGGGAGAGGGGGTCGGATTGGCCGCCGGAATCGGTGGCGAATGGTCCGACCCGGCGCGCGCTCTCGCGCAGATACCAGTTGGCGGGGAGCAATGACATCACCACGACCTGCACATCGGCACGGTGGCCATCGACCGCCTGGCGATACCAGAGGGGATAGGTGTCGTTGTCGCCGGCGGTGAGGAGCAGACCGTTGCGCGGCACGTACTCGAGCAACTCACCGGCAATGGCCGTGGTCAGCAACCGGTCGGGCCAGACCGCTCGTGTGACGGCGGACCAGTTGCCACCGATCAACAGCGCCGGTATCGCGGCGGCCAGCCAGTTCGGGGCCCGGGACCGCGTCGTGAGCGCCATGGCTCCGATGCCGATCCAGAGCCCCCATCCCCAGAAAGCCAGCGCGTAGAAGTAGTCACGTTCGCGCGCCTCATGCACCGCCGTCGCCGGCAGCACACCGATCCCGAACGAGGGTCCGGCCCGGAGATTGAGCTGCAGGCACACGCCGACCGTGGCCAGCAGCATCAGCACCGTCAGTGCGCGCGCCGTCACGGGATGCGCGCGCCAGTGCGCCACGGCCCCCACCACACCGAGTCCACCCGCGAGCACCGAGAACGGCGTGCGCAGCAGCGACGGGGTGACGTCGTTCCAGAGGGAGAGCGCCACCTGCCAGTCGGCGTACTGGATGATGTTGCCAAGTTGCAACCAAATGGGCGCGCGCCGCGGCCAGAGGCCCGCGACGTCGTACTGCGCGCGTGACATCACGTCGAGCAGCGTCGCGACCGTGCCGGGATCGCCCTGGTTGAGGAACGGCAGGTGGCGCGCACGCACCAGCATGATCATCACCGCACTCCACCCGAGCAGCGTCACGGCCGCGGCCCGGGCCAGCCAGGCGGGTGAGGGGCGCAGGCCAGCCTGTGCCAGCGCAGACACCGCCACGAGTGCGATCAGTGCGAGCGCCATCCAGACGTACGCCATGCTGAGTGCGATCGTCGCGCCGACGAGGGCCAGCGATGCCACCAGGGCCGACCACCGCACCCGCCCCTGCCCATCGGTGTTGGCCAGCAGCAGCGCGGCCGGTGTCGCCACGAGGGCGCTGAGATGGACAGGAATCGACAGCGCCGCGAGGAACATGAGCATCACGCGTGCGCGGTCATCGTCGGCGGCGTGCGCCCGCCACGCCACTGCCAACTGCGCGGCGACGCAGAGCAACGAGACCGCATAGACCTCCGTCTCCGTCGCATTCATCCAGACGGTGCCCATGGTGCCCGCCGCGACACCTGCGATGACACCCGTGCGGCGCACGCCGCTGATCCGCGTGATCAGCCAGGCGGCCGTGGCGCAGGCGCCGGCCGTGCTGAGCGCGGAGAGCATCGTGCCCGCCTGCGCCGGCGAGAGCCCCGGCACGAGATGCCAGAGCGCAGTTCCCATGGCCACGTACAGCGGGGTGCCAGGCGGATGCGGCACACCGAAGGTTGCGATCGCCGTGGCGAACTCGCTCGCGTCCCAGAACGTGAGGGAGGGTGCGCCGGTGGCAAGATAGATGGCAAACAGCAGCAGACCGGTGGCGATGGCCGACTGCCGGGGCGCGCGAGGATCGCTCATGCGACGGGAGGGGCCTCGAGGCACACGCGCCGACACTCCACGCACCGGCCATGGCGCAGCAGGACAGACGCCACCGCATACAGAACGCAGGAATTCACGCCCGACTCCACTTCGGTGAGACCTGCCGCAGGCCACGATTGCCCGGCAGGTGCCGACCGTGGCGGCGCCGTGACGCACCGGCCTGTCGGTCTGGCCTCGCAGGTTACAGGATAATGGGATGAATCGCCGAAACTTCGTCAGTGACCTCTCCCGGTACGCCGCACTCTGCGCCGCCCTCCCCGCCACCGACCGACTGTCACGGCGACTGCGCTTCGCCGCCGATCCGTTCACGCTGGGTGTGGCCTCCGGCGATCCGCTGCCGACGGGTGGTGTGCTCTGGACGCGCATCGCGCCACGCCCGATGGAGCCAGGCTGGGGCATGGACGGCGTGAAGGCACGCGTGGCCTGGGAAGTGGCGGAGGACGACCAGTTCACACGCATCGTCCGGAAGGGAGTGCACGGCGCCGTGCCGGAACTCGGCTACTCGGTGCACGTGGAGGTGGACGGCCTGAGCCCGGATCGCTGGTACTTCTATCGCTTCCGGCTGAACGACGCGACGAGCCCTGTGGGCCGACTGCGCACCACGCCGGCCGCCGGCGTGCTGTCGCCGCTGCGTTTCGCCTTCGCGTCGTGCCAGCACTACGAGACCGGGCTGTTCACGGCCTACGAACACATGGCACGTGAAGACCTCGACCTCGTGGCGCACCTCGGTGACTACATCTACGAGTATGCGGGCATCGACGGACGGGTGCGAAAGCACGACGGGTTCGAGTGTCGCACGCTCGACGAGTACCGGCGGCGCTATGCGCAGTACAAGCTCGATCCGATGTTGCAGGCGGCGCATGCGCGCGCGCCATGGCTCGTGACGTGGGACGACCATGAGGTGGACAACAACTACGCGAACGAGATCGGCGAGAACGTGTACGAGTCGGCCGAACAGATGCGACAGCGGCGCGCGGCTGCCTACCAGGCGTGGTGGGAGCATCAGCCGGTGCGCGTCCCACGGGCCGCGTCGTGGGCCGACCTGTCGATCCGACGGTCGATGGAGTGGGGGGCGGTGGCGAACTTCTGGGTGCCGGCTATCCGAAGGCGCGCGACCGGCTGCTCGCGGCCATCGCTGATCGGGCGGCCGGCCGTACGGTGGTGCTGACCGGTGACGTCCATTCGAGCTACGTGCAGGACGTTCACCGCGGCTTCGACCGTCCCGATCGACCGGTGATCGCAACCGAGTTCGTGGGCACGTCGATCTCCTCGGAAGGGGATGGCGGAGAGCGCTCGCCATTCTTCCCCGCGGCCGTGGAGGCCCGGCGGCCGGAGGTACGGTGGCACAACCACCGGCGTGGCTACGTGTCGTGCAGCGTGACGCCGACCGAGTGGCGCACCGACTACCAGTCGGTGGAGTACGTGTCACGGCCAGGCGCGCCGAAGGTCACGGCATCACGGTGGCGGTGCGAGCAGGGACGCGCTGGGGTGACGAAGCTGTCGTAATTCCGACGTAGCGCGCCGGCGAACGCTCAGGCGTCGTCGCGCCGCAGGAACGCGCGGATCGCCAGGCCCGCCGCACGCGCACTGGCCAGGCGCGCCTCGGCTGGTCGCCCAGGCTGCACCAGCGGGTGCGCGCGACCCGGGACTCGCATGTTCGTCAGAACGCACTCACACCCGCGTAGTCGATGTAGCCGAGGTTGATCTCGCCGATCTTGCGCGTCAGCCGATACACGCCGCCACCCTCACGCGTGCGGCTGGCATCGGTGTTGCCTTCGACGGTGGAGAGAAAGCCTCCATTGACCTCGGCGATGATGCCGGTGTGGCCAAACCCGCCGCCGTGATCCATGACGAAGATCATGCCCGGCGTCAGCAGCGCGGGATTCTCGAGCGCTTGCGCCTTCTTGATGCGCCTCGCACCGGCAGTGCGCGACTGATTCCAGTGATCGAGGCAACCGGCGGTGCGGATCATCGGATTCCGACGCGCCATGGCGATCGCCGCTTCGTCCATGCACCAGTAGACGAACGAGCAGCACCACGCGAGCCCGGGACGCGACTTGGCGCGCTTCTGGTATTCCTCGACGCGCGGGCCACGATTCGAATTGGCGGGAACCTCGCGCACCTGTCGCTCGGCCTCACCGAGCGCGACCTGCAGCATGCGGCCGAGGTAGCTGTCCTTGGCGCTCCGTGTGCTCGGCACCGACTGGACGCCGAAGAGCACTTCCCACGTGATGGGACCGATGCGGCCGTCCTGCTTCAGCGGCCGGCCGTCGGGATCGACATTGCGGGCCTGAAACTGGCGCACGGCCTGTACCAGCGCAGCGTCGAACGCCGACTCGCGCTGGTCGAGGCGACCGGCGCTGCGGGCGGCGTTGCCGAGTTGCTGGTTGAGCTGCAGGCGAATGGCGCGCACCAGCGCGGGATCGGTCTCGCCGGCCTTGATCACCCGACCTGGATACTTCATGGGCCCCTGCCTCCACTTGCGGTGGAAAACGCCTGCGTGGCTGACGCGAGGGACGGGGCCGATGGCCGGCTTTCTGATCCATTACCAGCCGTCGCAGCATCAGCTCGCACGGTGGCGGCGCAGGAGCAGGCACGGCCGTATGCTGGCAGCATGGACGCGGCGTGGCGATCTTCCCCGCACCACCACTATACCCGGATCCGCCGATGACCGCGACTGCCCCCCTGCCTTCCGCCACGCCGTCCGCACACGACGAATCGCTCGATGCGCTGTGGATGCCTTTCACCGCCAACAAGGCATTCAAGGCAAAGCCCCGATTGCTGATCGGCGCGAAGGACATGCACTACGTGGCGGACGACGGGCGCGAGATTCTCGACGGTGCCGCCGGGCTCTGGTGTGTGAACGCCGGTCACTGCCGACAGCCGATTGTCGAGGCCGTGCAGAAGGCGGTGGCGACGATCGACTTCGCCCCCGCGTTCCAGATGGGGCACCCGGCGACCTTCCAGCTCGCCAACGAACTGGCGGAAGTCCTGCCGACCGGCCTCGATCGGGTGTTCTTCTCGAACTCCGGGTCGGAAGCGGTGGACACCGCGCTCAAGATCGCGCTGGCATACTGGCGTTCGCGCAATCAGCCGCAGCGCACCCGTTTCGTGGGCCGCATGCGCGGCTATCACGGTGTCGGCTTCGGCGGAATCTCGGTGGGTGGGATCGCGCCGAACCGGGATGCGTATGCCGGACAGTTGCTGCCGCACGTGAGCCACCTGCCAAGCACCCACGACCTCGCACGTAACGCATTCTCGCATGGCCAGCCGCAGCATGGCGCGGAACTCGCCGATGCGCTGCTGCCGATCATCGCGGAGCATGGCGCCGACACGATCGCGGCGGTGATCATCGAGCCGATGGCAGGATCCACCGGCGTGCTGGTGCCACCCGTCGGCTACCTGGAGCGACTGCGCGCGATCTGCGACGCCCACGGCATTCTGCTGATCTTCGACGAAGTGATCACCGGATTCGGCCGTCTCGGTGCACCGTTCGCCGCGCAGCACTTCGGCGTGACACCCGACATGATCACGATGGCGAAGGGCATCACCAACGCGACGATTCCGATGGGTGCCACGGCGGTGCGCCGCGACATCCACGACAGCATCGTGTCGGCGACGGAACGCGGCATCGAGTTCTTTCACGGTTACACCTACTCCGGCCACCCGATCGCGACGGCGGCCGCGCTGGCGACGCTCAGGCTCTATCGCGACGAAGGACTCTTCGAGCGCGCGCGCGCCATGGCACCGCGATGGCAGGAGGCCGTACACTCACTGCAGGGTGAGCCGCACGTGATCGACATCCGCAACACCGGCATCGTGGGTGCCATCGAGATGGAGACACGCGACGGCCTGGTCGGTGCACGGGCGATGGACGCCATGAACGCCTGCTTCTGGAACGAGAACCTGCTGGTCCGCGTCACGGGTGACATCATCGCACTCTCACCGCCGCTCATCATCAGCGAGACGCAGATCGGCGAGGTGATCGATCGCGTGCGACGCGTGTTGCGCAGCATCGCCTGACCGAGGGCCGATCAGCCGCTCATTTGGCGGCGATCCACATCCGGCCTGCGACGGCCACGAGAAAGATGGCGAAAGCGCGCTGCAGTTCCCGTGAAGGAAGCTGCAGTGCGAGCTTGGCACCGATGAAGGCACCGATGGCCAGACCAGGGGCGATCAGGAGCGCCGCGCGCACGTCGAGCGCGCCGGTCTTGTAATACTGCCAGGCCCCCAGTGCACTGACCGGAAGCAACAGTGCCGCGAGCGACGTACCGGTGGCGGTCTTCTGCGACATCTGCGCGAGGAAGACCAGCGCCGGCACGATCACGATGCCACCGCCGATCCCGAACAAGCCGGAGAGCACACCTGCAGCGAGGCCAATGAGCAGGAACTGCATGACGAATGCGGTGAGAGTGAGGCTGGCGGTGGCCCGTGATCACCGCCGCGCCGGAATCAGGTCAGCGTGACGAGCATCTTGCCGGTGTTGCCGCCGCTGAACAGCGAGAGAAACGCCGCCGGAGCGTTTTCGATGCCCTGCACCGACGTCTCGAGCGCCTGCAGCGCACCGCTCGCGAGCAACGGGCCGACCTCGGCCATGAACTGTGCACGCTGCGGCTCGAAGTCGCTGACGATGAATCCCTTGATGGTGAGCCGCTTGCCGATGATCATGGCCATGTTGCGCGGGCCAGGCGTGGGTTCGTTGTACCCGGAAATGGAGCCGCATGCCGCCACGCGACCGAACGGGCGAAGCGCCGAAAGTGCGGCCTCGAGATGCTCGCCGCCGACGTTGTCGAAATACACGTCGATCCCTTTCGGCGACGCGGCCATGATCTGCTCGTACAGGTTGCCGTCGCGGTAGTTGAAGGCGGCATCGAACCCGAGCTGACCGGTGAGCAGCGCCACCTTGTCGGCCGAGCCGGCGCTGCCGATCACGGTGCAGCCACGCTGCCTGGCGAGCTGGCCCGCGACGATGCCCACACCACCGGCGGCACCGGAGATGAAGACCCGGTCGCCCGCCTTCACGTCCACCAGTTGCAGGCCGGCCCACGCCGTGAACCCGGTGACGCCGAGGACACCGAGCCACGCCGAGCGCGGCATGACGGCCGGGTCGACCTTGCGCAGCATGTTCGCGTCGGCGACGAAATACTCGCGCCAGCCGAAGAACGACTGCACGATGTCGCCGGGCGCGAAGCCGGCCGCCCCGGACTCCATCACCTCGCCGATGCTGTCGCCCTGCATCGCGACGCCGAGTGCAAAGGGCGGCACGTACGACTTCACGTCGTTCATGCGACCACGCATGTACGGATCCACCGACATGATCAGGTTGCGCACCAGCACCTGCCCCGCACCCGGCGACCCGATCTCGACCGTGGCGAGTTCGAAGTTGTCGGCCGTCGGCATGCCAGTAGGGCGGGAGGCGAGTCGGATTTCGCGACTGGTGGGCACGGTGTGCTCGGGGCTGATGGGATGGGAGCGGCGAACCGGAAGAATAGCGAGGGTGCACACGGCGCCGGCCACCGCGCGCAGGCCTGCCGCCCGGACCGCTAGATTCCGGGTCCTGGAACGATCGTCACACGGAGGACCATGTGCGCCCAATCGTCAGCGTCTACATCGCCATCAGCATCGACGGGTACATCGCTCGGGATGATGGTGCGCTCGACTGGCTCGAGGGGGTGCAGGACGCAGGTGGCGATGACTACGGCTACGCCGACTTCATGGCGACCGTCGATGCGGTGGTGCTGGGTCGGGAGACATACGACTCGGTGCGGACGTTCGACATGTGGCCCTTCACCGGCCGGCGCGTGGTGGTGCTGACGAACCGCCCACTGGCGTCAGCGTTCGACGAGGTCGCCTATGCGGGCGCGCTGCAGCCGCTGATGGAGCGACTCGCGGCTGACGGTGTCCGGCGCGTGTACCTCGACGGCGGTGCGACGATCCGCCAAGGACTGGACGAAGGGATCATCGACGACATGACCCTCTCGATCGTGCCGGTGCTGCTCGGCGCGGGGCGTCCACTGTTCACCCGCGGACTGCCGGGAAGTCAGTGGTCGCTGACTGGCGCCGAAGGACATCCGACCGGTCTGGTGCAGGTGCGATACCAGCGGATCTAGAGCGCTTCCGAGTACCACCGATGTGACGACGGCGCGCGTTCCACGGAGGAACGCGCGCCGTCGAAACATTCGAATCTTCCGGTGACGCTACGGGCGCTTGCCCCACGGCAAACCCACCGGCTCCTTCAGCTGGCGCACGGGATTGGCGGCCAGCAGTCGCAGTGCTTCCTGCACGGCGCGCTCGAGCTGCGGATCACGCCCGCCGATCACCTCACGCGGGAAATTCTCGACCTCGATGTCCGCTGGCACCCCCTCGTTCTCGATGACCCACTTGCCATCGCGATCAAAGAATCCGAGCCGCGGTGCCACCAGACCACCGCCGTCCACGAACGGGGCCTGGTCGGAGGTGGCCACGAGACCGCCCCAGGTGCGCGTGCCGATGAGCGGACCGATCTTGCGACGCTTGAACATGTACGGCATGAGGTCACCGCCGGAGCCGGCCATCTCGTTGATGATCATGACCTTCGGCCCCCAGATGCCCGCCGACGGGCTGGCGAATGGCGTGCGATCACCGGCGGGATTGTTGAAGTAGCCGTCGTAGTCGCGACCGAGCAGCTCGATGATGTAGTCGGCGGCCGACCCGCCGCCATTGTATCGCTCATCGACCACCGCACCCTGTCGGTCCTGCTGCGCGAAGTAGTACCGGTTGAACTGCGAGTATCCGCCCTGCCCCGTATTCGGCAGGTGCACATAGGCCAGCTTGCCGGCGGAGAGCGAGTCGACGATGCGACGGTTCCCCTCGACCCAGGCGCGGGTACGCAGCCCCTGATCGTTCGGCACTGGTACCACCGTGATGCGCCGCGCGCCCTCCATCACCGGTCGTGCGTTGACGGTGATCACGACCTGCCGGTTCGCCGTGCCGTCGAGGAGGCGATGCACGTTGTCGGTGCCGGCCAGTTCCAGCCCGTTGATGGCGAGCAGGTATTCCCCTGCGCGGACGTCGATGCCCGGTGCGGCCAAGGGGGCGCGCAGATCAGGATTCCAGCTCTCGGCATCGTAGATGCGCGTGAACTGATAGCGGCCATTGCTGACGGTCATGTCGGCACCGAGCATGCCACCGCTGGCGTTCGGGACTTCAGGGAAGTCACCACCGTTGACGTACGAGTGCCCGACGGCGAGCTCACTGCCCATCCAATCGAGCAGGTAGTTCAGGTCGGAGCGATGCGCCACATGCGGCACGAACTGGCGATACTGTGCCACCACCTTCGGCCAGTCGGTGCCATGCAGGTTGGGCACGTAGAAGTAGTCGCGCACCTTGCGACGCGCCTCCTCGAAGATTTGCGCATACTCCTTCTTCGGCTCCCACCACATGCGGAGTTGTGCAGCCATGCGCCCCGTGTTCGCCGCCGGCGGCGTCGGCGCGGTCGCGTCGACCAGGAAGAGCGCGGCCTGCTGACCACCGGTGCGGTAGAGCAGCTTCTTTCCGTCGGCGCTGATGGTGTATGCGGCCACGGCGCTCGCGTACGGCACGGCCTTACGATCCTTGAGCGTGTAGCGATAGAGCGGTCCGCCCGGAGCGGTGGGCTCCGTCGGACCGACGGCGTCTACCGATTCCCAGAAGAACACGGTGCCCGTCGCGCCGGCCTTGAGCAGGGCGTAATCGCGGGCGGCGACATTCGGCACGGCGATGATGCGTCGCGCGAGATTGTCGAAGTCGATGGTGACCACCGGCACGCGTGGTGTGACCGCAGCGGCCGCCGGTGCACCGGGCGTGGCCGCGATGGCAGGCGCAGGAGCGGGCGTCGGCACGGCCGGTTCGTCGTCACTCTCGGGCGTGAACGGCGTCGGCTCGCCCGCCTTCAGCACGGCGACGTACACGGCATTGGTGCGCGGACGCTGATACGACGTCATGTCCAGCCACTGCGAGCGCAGTGCGAAGTCGGTGCTGGCAAGGAACCAGAGATACTTGCCGCTGACGTCCCAGGCCGGCGAGGTGGCGTCGGCCAGACCATCGGTGATCTGCTTCTGCTCGCCGGTCTCGGTGTTCAGCACCACGATCGCACGGTACAGACTGGGCAGACGTTTGGCGAAGGCGATCCACTTCGAGTCGGGGCTCCAGACCGGATCCATGCTGCGTGCCGGATTCATGTACGGATCGCCATCGTACTTCTTCACGGCTCCCGTGGCGACATCCACCACCCAGAGCTTCAGGCCCACGTCGGTGAACAGCACCTTGCGTGAGTCCGGCGACCAGGCGGGCGTGTACGGGAAGCTCATGCCCGGCAGGGTGATGGCGCGCGGTTCGGCCTGACCGTCCTGCGGTGCGATCATCAACTTGTATTCACCCGACACATCGCTGAACCAGCCGACGGACCGCCCGTCTGGAGCCCAGATCGGCGCGCGCTCGGCCGTGCCGCTCGAATGCGTGAGATTCCGCACGTCGCCCTTCTCGGCAGGGATCGTGAAGATCTCGCCGCGCGCCTCGACGATGGCGCGCTTGCCCGTGGGTGACAACGCGATGCCGGTGACCCGCGTGGAGACGTCCTTCCACTGCGGCATCATCCACGGGAAGTCACCGCGCACGGTGATCGACACGGGCGTGGCGCGCGCCGTCTTCGGATCGAGGAGATGCAGCCGGCCCGCCTGCTCGAACACCACCACGCCGGCGCCGGCGTCCATGGTCTTCACATCGAAGTCGGTGAAGCGGGTCATCTGCGTGACGGCCTTTGAACGCCCGTCGTACTTCCAGACGTTCTGCACTCCGTCACGATCGGAGATGAAGTACACGTCGTCACCGAGCCAGGCCGGGTCGAGTTCCTTCGAGTTGATGGGGCGAGGGATCGTATCCAATGCGAAACTTTTCAGGTCGAGCACCCAGATCGGCTTGTTCTGGCCGCCGCGATAGTTGCGGCGCTCATCGTCCCACGAGCTCGCCATGCGGTACGCCACGTGAGATCCACTGGCGTTGATGTGCCCCTGAAATGCGCGCGGCATGGGCATCGGCGATTCGGGCCCGCCCTCGCTGCTCACGGTCCAGAAGCGCGGCGCCGGCGAAGGCGCAGGCGTCTGGCGCGCGCTCGTGAACACGACACGCTTGCCATCGGGCGTCCATCCCGTGACCCCGTCGGCACCGGGGTGCCAGGTCAGTCGAGTCGGTTCGCCACCATCGACGGGCACGGTGTAGACGTCGGCATTGCCGGCATACGTTCCGGTGAACGCTACGGTGCGACCATCGGGCGACAATTTGGGTTGAGCCGACGTTCCCTGAAACGACGTGAGCCGTCGCGCCTGTCCACCACTGCGATCCACGATCCAGATGTTGCTGGCGTAGGCGAAGGCGATGTGGCGCTCGCTGACACTGGGCTGGCGCAGCAGGAGCGTCTCCTGCGCCGAGGCGCTCAGGGCCGGGAGACTGAGCGCGGCTGCGGTGACGAAAAATCGACGGAGCATCGGTCGGGGCGTGGAAGAGGCAGGCAGCACAGGAAGTCCGGCTGTGTACGGTACCGCGGGATAATGCGTTCGGGGCCACGCCGCGGCCACCATGGACGGGCGCTGGCGGGGGCACGCAGGGGTTCGGTTTGTGCGCCATCGTCGCTACCGTGCGGGAATGTGCTTCCACCCCTGTTGCTCCGTTTGCCTGTGAGCGAGCCCGTCACGGCGCCCTCCCCACCGCTCGCCGAGTCCTCAGGCACCCGCGACCGGAAGGCCGCGATGCCGTTCATCATGCTGACGGTCCTGATCGACATGGCAGCGATCGGGCTGATCGTGCCGGTCATGCCGTCGATCGTGGGTGGCTTCACCGGCTCACCGAACGACCAGGCGCTCTGGTTCGGCATCGTCAGCACCGCCTTCGGATTCGCCAACTTCTTTGGGGCTCCCGTGCTCGGCGCACTCTCCGACCGCTACGGTCGGCGGCCCGTGCTGCTGCTGGGCTTCTGCGGGCTGGCGGTCACCTTCTTCGCGACGGCACTGGCGACGGCGCTCTGGGTGCTGATCGTGGCGCGCCTGATCGGTGGAGCAATGCAGGCCAACGCGGCAGTGTGCAACGCGTACGTCGCCGACATCACGCCGCCGGAATTGCGGGCGAAGCGCTTCGGGATGCTCGGCGCGATGTTCGGCGTCGGCTTCATCATCGGTCCGGTGGCGGGCGGCCTGCTTGGCGCCGTCAGTCTCCGACTGCCGTTCTTCGTTGCCGGCGCGCTGTCGCTGCTCAATCTGCTGTACGGTTACTTCGTCCTGCCTGAGTCACTCGACCTCGACAAGCGTCGGCCGTTCAACCTGCGCACCACGAACCCGTTCACGTCACTCGCGGCACTCTCCAAACTGGGCCGGGTCGGTCCGCTGGTGACGGTCGTGGCGTTCAGCGTGCTGGCGCAGTACATCCTGTTCACGTCGTGGGTGCTGTACACGACGTTCAAGTTCGGCTGGGGGCCATTGGAGAATGGGTGGTCGCTGGCCGCGGTGGGTGTGGTGTCGGTGATCGTGCAGGGGTTTCTGCTCGGCCCGTTGCTGAAGCGCGTTTCGGCGCAACGGCTGGTGGTCTGGGGGCTCATCTCGGCGACAGCCGCGAACCTGATGTACGGGCTCGCCACCGCCGGCTGGATGATGTACGCGACGGTGTTCATCAACGTGCTCGGCTTCACGGTGAGCGCGTCGATCCAGAGCCTCATCTCGTCGGCGGCGGATGCGAGCACGCAGGGGCGAACCCTGGGATCGGTGGCCTCGCTGAACAGCCTGATGGCGGTGGTGGCGCCGATGTTCGGTGCGCCGCTGCTCGGCCTCGTATCGGATCTGCCCCGTGGCGACTGGCGGATCGGCGCGCCGTTCTATTTCTGCGCGGTGTTGCAGGCCATGTCGCTGCTGCTCGCGGTCCGGCATTTCCGGCGGACCGAGTCGACGACCGCGTGACGGCTCAGCCGTGCGTGGTGGGGCCGTCGGTGATCCAGCGTTCCGCTTCGTCGATGGTACGAAAGACCTCGAGCTCCGCCGGCAGCCCTTCACCGCGCAGGGTCTGGAACATCCGCGAGACGCCGTAGAGCACATCGGTCGGCGCAACGATCGCGTTCCGCGTCAGCATCGCCGTCGGGCCACGTTCGTCGTAGAGCGCGATGAGGCGATGCAGTCCGGCACTCGTGACGCCCATGTGCGTGACGTCGCGCAGATCGATGAGATCGTTCATGGACGTGTCGTACGCCGGATCACGCACGAGCTGCTCGAATGCGCCCAGCAGTTCGCGATCAGTGATCGCGCCCGTGAAACGCGCCGTTCGGCACCGCGTGACGGGATCACACGAGAAACTGATCTGCGTGCTGGGCGAGTGGACTGTATTCACATGTTTACAGTAATGAACAGATGTGAGTTGAAGCAAGCATGCGCTGTCGGCGTACCTGAGAGGACGCTAACGATCGTAGGACCACAGGGTCCAGTGCCGAGGCGTTCGTCAGCCCGCGTCGGCCACGTTCATCATCGTGGCCTGCATGACGGCGACGTGCGTGCGCGACTCGCCGGTCACGGCCCAGGCATCGCCAGAGCAGACCGTCAGCGTACGACCGGCACGGATGACGCGACCGATTGCACACATTTCGTCTCCAATTGCCGGACTGAGCAGGTTCACCTTGAACTCGACACTGACCACGGTGCGTCCTGCCGGCAGGCGCGTGGTGGCGGCGAGTGCGCACGCGCTGTCGACGAGCGCCGTCAGCACGCCGGCGTGCAGCGCCCCGGTTTGCTGCAGCAGGTCCGCCCGGAAGGGCATGCGGAGTTCGACCTCGCCGTCGGCAACACGGACCAGGGTCATGCCGAGCGTGGCCAGCAGCGGCTGGCGATCGAAGAGCGGCTGGACGTCGTCGAGCATGGGTCAGCGCGGCGGCAACGCCGACAGGAGCCGCTGCACGAACCCGTCCACGGCCCCGTTCTCGATCCAGCGGACGACCGCCACGATGTCATGGTCGGGATCGACGATGATGACGTTGGTTCCATTGCCGACGTGGACGAACACCGAGACCGGTGCCGAGGGCAGGTACTTCTTGTCGGTATTGAGAAACCAGTTCATGAAGCCATAGGTAGGCTGCGCGGCGGTCGGCGTGAGCGCGCGCGTGACCCACTCGTCGGAGAGGATCTGCCGGTCCTTCCACTTGCCGCGTCGCAACGTCAGGTAGCCGAATCGCGCCATGTCGCGCGCGCTGATGAACAGGCCGCCGCCCCAGTGGCCACCACCGGAGACCGACTGCACCGCCTGTCCGTCCATCAGCACCCACGAGGTCTCGTAGCCGGTCCACTGCCAGGTGGTGGAGGCACCGATCGGCTCCATCAGATGTTCCCGCAGCACCGACGGCAGTGGTCGGCGCCAGACCTGCAGCGCCGCGAGGGCCAGCATGTTCACACGGACGTCGTTGTATTCGTACACCGTGCCGGGTTCAACACGGGCTCGCGTCCGCCACGCCGCCGGTGCGCCGGTGGGCCGATCGGCCCATTCGGGCTTGCCCCAGAGCGTGCCTTCCCAGTCGCTCACCTGCCGCAACATGTGATCCCACGTGATCCGGCGGTTGTGCGGCGTGGCAAAGAGGTCGAGCGGGACGACGGCACCCGTCCCGGGCCCGCCAGGCAGCGACATCACGGGACCCACGTACTGGAAGACGGAATCGTCCAGACTGCGGATCAACTTCCGATCGTATGCCAGTCCGACGACGGAGGAGAGCACGCTCTTGGTGACGCTGTGCGTCATGTCGACGCGATCGGGTTCGCCCCACTCGGCCACGATGTAGCCATGGCGGAGGATGACACCGGTGGCGTCGCCGCGATCCCGGAACGGACCGACGCCGTTGCCGTACGGCTCGCGACCGAAGGTCCGGTAGTGGTTTTCTTCCATGCTGCGCGGGTTCGTGACCTCGCTGGCGATCGCGAAGGCGACGGCCGCAGCGACGCGCGCGGAGTCCATCCCCACCAGCGCCGGCGAGCGGCGCTGCCAGTTCGCGCCGGCGTCGGGGAAGTAGGGAGCCGCCACTCGGGCCGGGCCGCGCTGCGCCGTCAGCGACGAGGCGAGAACGACGGTCGCGACGACGACAGCGCGACCTCCAGGATGACGGAGCGCGTGTCGCAGAATCATGTCGTGGCTGTCGTGGCGGGGGGCAGGCGGCGTGTGGCGGCCGGATGTGCTCCGGCCGTGACGGACTTACGGCGCGGCGGGCGCGTCTGCTGCGGTGTCACCGGCAGCGTCGGCGTCGTCACCCTCGACGGCATCGCCATCCTCGGGCAGGCCGTGCCGCTTGCGATAGAGGCGCTCCTCGCGCTTCGCATCCTTCTTCTGCTTTCGCTCCAGTTCCTTGCGTCGCTTCTCGAAATCGTAATTCGGCTTCTTCGCCAACCGGGTACCCTCCGCTGCGGTGATGCGGCCGGAAGGACACGCGGCTGCCAGGCGTCCCGCCGAAGCGGCACACGTCGAAGTCGAAAGCTAGTGCCGCGGCCAAACCCCTGCGGAGCCGCCGAGCAGACAGCCACGCGGCACCGCTCAGCGGGGGACGCTGCTCCGGGGCACGACCCGGTTCCTCCGGGTGGAGTCGCCGGACTCGCGACGGGACGTGGCCTCCATGAGGGCCCGCATCTCCGGATCGGCGCGCATGCGGTCGGAGAACCGCGGGACGCTGTGCTCGTCGAGACCATCGAGAAACCGGTTGGCGAGCGCAGTGCAGTTTCGCAGTTCGGTCTCGTACATCCACTGCCCCAGCTCGAGCGTGGCGAAACGCGGCGCGCCCACATACCCCTGCCAGTCATTCCGCCTGGCGACCGTCGCACGCTGTTCCGGCGAGCCGGCGGTCACGTCCGGCGCATTCCGCACGCGCATCGAATCGACGAGATCCGGCCGCAACCACCAGTGTCGTGCCGTTTGACGCGTTCCCGCGTGCGGTGAATCGGCGTCGGCGGTCATCGCCGTGGCACTGTACATCGTGATCGGTGGTGGCTCGATGCCGTCGGCATGACAGCCGCTGCGTCCGAGCAGATGAATCAGGCGCCCACGATGCAGGGCACCGAAGGCATCGCCGGCGAGGTCGAGGGCACGCGCGTGGCTCGCCTCGCTGTGCCCATCGATGATGAACAGATGCTCGAACCCCTGCTCGCCCAGATCAGTGCCGATGTCGGTGAAGATGGCCTGCACCGTGCTCGCGCGCACCGGGAGCGATCCACCGAACCCCGAGCGGCCGACACGGCGGTCGAAGGCGCCACTGCCGAGGGGGATGGTGGGCAGCATCAGCACGGTCCATCCCGGACGCGACGCGATGCTGTTGGCGATGTCGGTGGCGAGTCGTTCGGAGCGAAACAGTTCCGCACCCACGGGCAGCATCGTCCCCTGCTCCTCGACGATCCCGGCCGTGATCAGGACGGCCGTCTTCGCACGATCCAGCGACGCGAGTTGCGCGGCGTTGAGTTCCGTCCAGCGAAGGATGCGCTGTGCTGACGCCGCATGGCTCGGCGCAAGGGCGATCGCCCAGAGTGACAGCACGACAGCAGATCTTGCGGAACGGAGCACGGGTGCGGCGATGCAGAGGAGGTCGGATCACGCCTGAGGTGTCACGTTCAGTGACGATTGCCCTCGCCGATTGTTTCCCGCCGTCAGGCGTGCGGTGGCCGGTTTCGCAACCGGACCAGATCCAGATACAGGTTCTCGACCTTGGCACGGGCCCACGGCGTGCGGCGCAGGAACTTGAGACTCGATGCGATGCTCGGATCGGAGGTGAAGCACCGGATCGGGATCATCTGTCCGAGCGCATGCCAGCCGTAGTGCGCCTCGAGTTCAGTGAGAAGTCGCTCGAGGGTGACGCCGTGCATCGGATTGGATCGGTCTGACGGCGATGTCATGCCAGTGCGCAGCGGAATGGACCAGACAGGATGTGCCGTCGTTGTGCGGCGTGTCAAAGATGGCATCAGGGCACGCGCCGTGACAGCGCGCGCGGTGCCTCGAGGCATGAACCGTGCACGCCTGGAGCCGCGGTTTTCGGGCCAGTGTGACGGCCATGCCGGTGGCTCGTCACTTGGTCAGCGTGGAGTGCGGACGTCGCGCCTCCTGCCTGACGGACCTGTGCAGTGCTTCACGACGATGTCTGCACGCCATGTCACACACTCTCTTCGGGGGACGCATGATCCGAGCACGCACCTCACTGCCTGCGCTCGCACTCTTGACGCTCGCGGGTTGCGGCAGCGACGGGGCTGACACCACGGCGGGTCCGGCGCCCGAGCGATTCATCGCCACGTTGAATGGCACGAGCACGGTACCGGCGACGACGTCCACGAACACCGGAACCGTCACGTTCGAGAGCGGGCTCACCGATAGCGTGATGACGTTCTCGCTCTCCGTGGCGAACATGTCGGGCATCACGCAGGCGCACCTGCACAATGCAGCGGCCGGCGCAAACGGCCCGACGCTGGTCTGGCTGCTCCCCGTCAACGGCACTGCGGCACAGACGCCGAGTGTGGCATTGAACGGGACGATCAGCCTGGGCAGTATCGAGCCGGCGTGGGTCCGCGGTACGCCGCGGCTGGCGATGGATTCGGTCAAGGCGCTGATGCGCGCCGGGCGGCTCTACGTGGACCTGCACTCGTCCACCTTCACCAACGGCGAGATTCGCGGTCAGGTGCAGCGCGCCCCCTGACCGCGCTCGTCGTCAGCGGACTCGCACCACCCCGGCGAGTCCGGCGCTGACGGACGACTCGTAACGGAAGTCGCCCACCGTATTGAACTGACGTGCCACGGTACCGGTCGTCGAGTTCGGGATGTCCGTGGGCGCTCCCGGAAAGGCCCGGCCGAACGTGACGTTCTGCTGAATGCCATTGAACGCGAACCGCACGGTGCCGAACTGACGGATGTAAATCGTCGCCGGCAGGAATTGCGCAGTCACCTGCACGGTGACGTCGTACCCGGGCAGTTCCGTGACCGTCACACCAACAGTGGCGCTCCTGCCGGCCATCGTCGCGCGCAGCGTGGCTGACCCGGGCGACATGGCGTCAACCAGGCCGGTCTCACTGATCACGGCCACCGATGGATTGGTGGACACCCATCGCGGTTCACCGGCCGCCATGTCCGCGCCCGATCCATCGAGCGCCGTGGCGGTGAGCTGAATGGACTGCCCGACGAACAGTTCCGTGGATGGCGTGGTGATCCTCACCTGCGCAGGGACCGGCAGCCCACCCGTGGGATCCGCCGCATCGCTGCCGCACGCGGCGAGCAGCAGCGATGCGCCGAGCGCAAACGTGCGAACCGCTTGCGGGGCGATCACAGCGTCACTCCGCGCACGGTCGGGACGTAGGAGGGGAAGATCACGCCGAGGTTGTTGTTGCCCAGGCGTCGCGTCACGATTTCGGCCAGGATGTCGCGATGGTCGATCGTCACACGCAGGTCCTGCTGTGACTCCAGATTTTCGCGCGCCAACGGCACCCAGTTGTTGGTGAGCACGCGGCCGCCGGCGATACCCGGGCCCATCACCAGCATGCAGGTGCCACGACCGTGATCGGTACCCTGGCTGCCGTTCTCGCGCACGTTACGTCCGAACTCGGACAGCACGACGACGGTCACATTGTATGAGACGCCGCCGGTGAGCACGTCGGCATGGAACGCCGCGAGTGAGCCAGCCAGATCCTGCATGGAGCGCGCCATGCCGCCCAACAGCGGCGCCTGCGCGGAGTGGGTGTCCCAGCCGCCGAGGTCGAGCTGCAGCGCTTCGATGCCGATGTCGGCCTTGATCAACGCCGCTGCTGATCGCATGCCGCGACCGAACCCGGTGTTGGGATACACCGCACCACCGGATGGGGCGTATGCCGTAAAATTGATGTTGTTCAGCAATTGCACCGTATTCAGCGCATCCAGCGCCTTCGCACCGATCGAGGTGTCGACCTCGGCGTAGTCCTCGCGCAGCCACGCCGTGCGCTCGGCGCGCGTGGTGGCGCTGCCGGCAATCCCGTAGTTGCCGGGGTTCGGCACCGGGATGGTGTTCGGTCCACCCACCAGCGTACGGGGCAAGCCCTGCGACAGGCCGAGCGCACGCAGCGGTGCGTTGGAGCGCATCGGCGTGGAGGTCGCGAGATGGCGACCGAGCCAGCCTGTGACGAGATTCGGGTCGGCGGCCTTGCCGACTTCGATGAAACGTTGTGCATCGAAGTGCGAGCGCGTGTTGTTCACCAGACCGGCGCCTTGCACCGCGAGCAGGTTGCCGGCCTGGTAGGCCGGCATCAGCGCGCTCATCGCACGCGACATCGCGAACTGGTTGTTCAGCGCGATGCCACGGTTGGGATCATTGCTGTCAGGACGCGGAATCGCGATGGTGGGGCGACCCGTGTAGTAATTCGTGTCGGTGAACGGGTAGACCATCGACAGGCCATCGGAGCCGCCGCGCAGAAAGACCGAGACGATGATGTCGCGGCTCGACGCGCTCTGCGCGAGCACCACCTTGGGCATCCACGCCGGCATCGTGGCCGCGGCGACCAGACCGGTCGCCGCCCCCACGAACGCGCGACGGGTCAGCGCGTTGTACTCATCACATCCGGTCTGCTGATCATGCTGTGACATCAGGTGAAACCTCAGGAATCGAGGGCAGCGTCGCCCGTCAGTACCACTGGAACTGCGCGGAGGAGAGGGCAAGACCGACAGCTTCGCGGACACGTGCCGTGTTGGTGGGACTCGTGCGCAGGAACGTGCGCAGCCGCGTCCGCAGCGACTCGGGGACCTCGCCGCCGAAGAGGCGGTCGATGATCAGCTCGGTCCCGGTTTCCGCAGTGGTGCCCACGAATGGCGTGACATCGAAGTTGAAGGCGGCACCGGTCTGACTGACGACACCCATCGCCATGTTCCAGCGCGACAGCGCCAGCCCCGCCCAGAACTCCATCTTGTCGGGATAGCCGTCCGGAGTTTCCCAGTTGAACAGGGTCTGCCCCATCGCGTCGAGCTGCCCGCGCACATACCCGGTACTGGTGACGTTCGGGCCGAGGGCGCGCACGGCGGAGACGGCCAGGTGAAACGGCCGCTTATGCTTCGCGGGCGCCACCATGAGGTTCTGCTCCGTCAGAATCACGCGAATCATCGCCGGGATGTCACCCCTCGTGCGTGTGAACTCGGCGGCGACGGCCTGCACCAGGGCGTCGGTTGGATCGTACTGCAGCAGGTATCGGGTCATCTTGCCCGCGACGTACAGCGCGGTCCGGGGATGCAGCGACAGCATGTCGATGATGCGCTCCGCTTCATCCTTCCCGGCCAAACCGCGAGCCTGCGCCGTGGCGGGGATCGTCCGACCCATGACACTCTTCGGTCCGAAGTCGTGGAGCTGCGCATCGTAGGTGAAGATGCCGCGGCCGCTCACCGTCCAGCCGGTGAGCACCCGGGCGAGTTCGTTCACGTCCTCCTGCGTGTAGCCGCCGTCGGCGCCGACGGAGTGCAGTTCCATGATCTCGCGCGCGTAGTTCTCGTTGATGCGGCCACGACGGCTCGCTGGCTGGTCGAGATACGCCATCATCGCGGCGCTGTGCGCGCTGGCCCGCAGCAACGCCGGGTACTTGCCCATGGCGTGCCGGCGGATCACGTCGCGATCGTCGGTCGTCTTCAGGTAGCCGACCTTCTCGGTGTCGATGGAGAAGTGGTCGGTCCAGAACTCCACCATGCGCTCGTAGAGTTGCCGCTTGGAGAAGACGGCCCGATAGATCGTCGACTCCTGCAGTTCCCTGTTGACCAGACCCTGATCGGCGCCATAAAGCTCCTCAGGGGTCATGCTCAGCGTGCGATAGTTGGCGGCCACGAACGCAGAGACGGCCCGGTCGTCGATGACGTTCGGCTTCAGCTGCTCGTCGAGGTACCGCGCAACGCCGAGTGCGCGCGCACGTTCGAGCTCCTCCTTGGTGATGCCAAGGGTACAGCGGCGCACGAGTCGTGCGACGGGGTCACGCCAGACGGCGAGTTGCGCGTCGGGTGGTGGAGCCACCGTGGCCAGCGACAGCGACACGCCGCGCACCGGTTCCGGGGCCTTCCGGCGCGCTCGCCGGCCCCCCTGCGCCGTGGCCTTCTCCGGGGTGGCAGCGACCAGTGCCGCGGCAGCTGTGGCCGCGGTGGTGAAGAACCTCCGACGCGACGCCAGTGGTGTTTCGGCGGACGGCTGCACCGTCGCACCCTGCTGGGCAGCCCCCTGCTGGTCAGCCCCCTGCACAGCGTCGTGCTCGAGCGTCGTTCCCATCCATCCTCCGAGTCGTTGTGCGTGCCCGAGCGGCGCGGGCTGACGCGATCGGCAATCTCCCACTGTCCGGCCACCGAACTCGACCGGACGCACCGGATGAGCTCGTTGCAAGTTCATGACCAGCACAGCAGATCCTGGGTTAGCGCGGCCTCATCGCTACGCCGTTGCTCACGTCCGCATCCTCACCGGCTCCGCCTTCCTTGCCGTCCCGACCCAGAGACCGGAGGGCGTACCCCTCGCCGCCAGCCGTCGGCGACACATACTCATATGGACGACCCCATGGATCCGCAGGGACCGCTTTCCGAAGGTACGGTCCGCGCCAGTTCAGCGGAACAGGCTGGCTGGTGGGCCGCGTGTTGAGGGCTGCGAGCCCCTGCCCGGTCACCGGATACGAGCCGTTGTCGAGTCGGTAGCCATCCAGCCCCACACCGAGCAGTTCCATCTGGGTGCGCGCGGTGGTGGCCTTCGCCTCGCCGACCCGCCCGAAGAGCTGCGGCCCGATCAGTCCGGCGAGCAGGCCGAGCACGACCAGCACCACGAGCAGTTCGAGGAGGGTGAACCCCCCGCGATTCGCCATCTTTCGTGCATTCTGCATGACGCTACACCCCGGCGTTGACGGCGTAAATGGCCTGAAGCATGGCCAGAGCGACAAAGCCCACGATCGCGCCGAAAAGCAAGATCATGGCTGGTTCGAGGAGCGAGGCCAACGTCCGCAGCGCGCCGCGCACCTCCTCGTCATGCTGTGCTGCCGCCCGCAGGCAGAGGATATCGAGCTTGCCACTCTCCTCACCGACGGCCAGCAATTGCACCGCCATCGGAGAGAGCACACCGGCCAGCGCCGGACCGAGCGGCTGCCCGCGCGCCACCTCGCCGGCGACGCGTTCGAGATCCGCCGCGATGGCATGATTCGTGACGCCGCTCCGTGCGAGACGCAGGGCAGGCATCAACGGTAACCCGCCGGAGAGCATGAGGCCGAGGGCCCGCGTGAAGCGCGCGGTGGCCATGGCACGTTCCAGCGTGCCGATGACGGGAAAGGTGAGTCGGCGTGCGTGCCAGCGCAGCCGCGTCGCCGGCACCGCCAGCGCGCGCCGTGTCGCGATCACGGCGACGGTTGCGACCAGTGCAAAGATCCACCAGCCGCGCGTCACGACGGCGCCGATCACGATCAGTGCCTGCGTGGACGCTGGCATTGCGCCCCCCAGATCGGCGAGCAGTGCCGAGAAACGCGGCACGACGAACAGCAGCAGCACCAGCATCCCGAGTGTTGCCACCGTCGCCATCAGCGCCGGGTAGATCAGCGCGGACGTGAGCTGCGCACGCAAGGCGAGATCGTCGTCGAGGTAACCCGCCAGCGTGGTCAGGGCCGTGTCGAGCGCGCCGGCCGCCTCACCCGCGCGGACGACGCCGACGTGAAGCGGCTCGAACAGCACCGGCTGCAGCCGCATCGCCTCCGCCAGCGACGATCCACCCTGGACGGCGGTGCGAATGGCCTGCGCCCCGCGCACCACGTCGGGATGGGTGGCCTGGCCGTGGGCCACGCCGAGCGCACGATCCAGCGGTGCCCCCGCCTCGATCAGCGTTGCAACCGTGCGCACCCAGCCCGCGACGCCGCGACGCCGGGCCGCCGGACTGACACCGAGGCGTATCGAGACCGCCGTCCGCGTGACCACGGGATCGACGGCCACCGGCCAGAGCTGCTGTCGGCGCAACTCGCGCAGGGCGGCATCACGCGACGTGGCGCGGAGCACACCTTCCACGATCTCGCCGGCGTCGGTGGACGCGCGATACCGGAACGCCGACGGTTGCGCCGCAGCCGTGGGACTCACGCGTCGTCCGCGCCCAGGGCGCGGGCCACTTCTTCCGGTGTCGTGATCCCGTCGCGCACCAGGCGCCAGCCCTCGTCGCGCAGCGACACGGCGCCGTGCGTGGTGGCGTGGGCACGCCGCAGTTCGGCGGCGGTCTCGGTGACGATGGCCGTTCGCAGCGCCTCGTCGGGCACGAACAACTCGTAGATCCCGCGACGGCCGCGGTATCCGCTGTTGGCACAGCGATCACACCCACGCGCCTCGCGCGGTCGCGCCTCGCCACTGCCCCACCGCGCGGCTTCGGCGCTGGTCGCGGCACGCGGCGTGGCACAGGCGTCACACAACACCCGGACGAGACGCTGCGCCAGCGCCCCCTGCAGCGTGGCCGACACGAGATATGGCTCCACACCCATGTCCACGAGGCGTGTGACCGCCCCAACGGCGTCGGTCGTGTGCAACGTGCTCAGGACGAGATGACCGGTGAGCGCCGCCTGGATCGCGATCGTTGCGGTTTCGGCATCGCGCAATTCACCGACCATGATGATGTCGGGGTCGTGACGGAGAATCGAGCGCAGCGCCGCAGCGAAGCCCATGCCGGCGCGCACGTTCACCGGCACCTGCGTCACGCCGTCGATGCGATACTCGATCGGGTCTTCCACGGTGACGATCTTCACCGCCGCAGTGTTCAGCTTGGCCAGCGCCGCGTACAGCGTGGTGGTCTTGCCGGAACCCGTTGGCCCGGTGACGAGCACGAGTCCACCGGTCCGCGCGACGAGTCGCTCCACCTGCGTCCGGATCCCGTCGGGCATGCCCAGCGCCGCAAGCTCCGGCGTGGTCACGCCGGGATCGAGCAGTCGCAGCACGATGCCTTCGCCGTGCAGCCCGGGCAGTGTCGACACGCGCAGGTCCACTTCCCGATCCGCGACCCGGAGTCGGATGCGACCATCCTGCGGTTTCCGACGCTCGGCGATGTCGAGACCCGCCATGATCTTGACGCGACTGACGACGGCGGCCTGATACTGGCGCCCGACGCGCGTCATCTCACGCAGCACGCCATCGAGCCGGTACCGGACGCGCAGTTCCGACGCCAGCGGTTCGAGATGCACATCACTCGCGCCGGCGCGCAAGGCGTCCAGCAGCGTGACGTTGACGAGGCGGATGACGGGTTCCTGCTCCGCCAGTGCGCGCAGATCATCGAGTGGCTGGTCATCACCATCGTCGAGCCGCAGCGCCGCAGCCTCGGCCGACGGTGTGTCCCGCTCCGCCGTCAGCAGTGCAGCCTGAATCTCTCCGGCCGGATGCGCCACGAGACGGAGTGGCCGCTCGAACAGCCGCGACAGTTCATCGAGCACGGTGACATCAGGCGGCTCCGCCACGGCCAGTACGAGCGTCCCGGTCTCGTCCACGCCGAGCGGCAGGAGCGTGTGCTCTTCGAGGTACCGGGGCGACAGGCGACGCGCACAGTCGCCCGTGGCGGCCTGACGGAGGTCACTGGCGAGGCCCGGCACCGGATCGTTGCCGATGATCACGGCTTCCGCGGCGCCGGCGCGGCCGGACGACTGAGCGTGCGCGCATCGCCGGGTTCAGGATCACGGGTCCGCTTCCGCGCACGTTCGAACAACGCGTCGGCCTCGGCATCGCTGCGGATGATGTAGGGCGTGATGAAGATTGCGAGCTCGGTCCGGTTCTTCGCCGTGGTCTGTCGCTTGAACAGGAAGCCGATTCCCGGAATGTCCTTGAGCAGCGGCACACCACTCGACACCAACTCGGTGGAGGTGCCGATCAGGCCACCGATGACGACGGTCTGACCATCGCGCACGATGGCGCGGGTGGAGGCTTCACGCGTCGTGATCACGGGGGCGTTCAACGCCGCCTGGACGGTCTGGTTTGACAGGCTGCTGACTTCCTGCAGCAGCTGGACGCTGACGTAGCCATCGTCATTGATCGTGGGAATGAGCGTGAGCTGTGTGCCCACGTCCTGATATTGCACCGCCCGATCGATGGCGACGTCGTTGCCGAGTCGCGTGGAGGCGATGAAAGGCACCTTGCTGCCGACGAGGATCCGTGCTTCCCGGTTGTTCACCGCAAGGACTTCGGGTGTGCTGAGCACGTTGACGGTAGAACTCGACGCCAGGGTCCGCAGCACGGCACGCACATCCACCGAGCCGAGGCGTGTGACGCGCCCGAGAAAATCCTGAATCGGGTCGAGCGTGTCGGGAACGAGCGGCTGTCCGAACTGTGCCCCACGCGCATTGCGCGCGTTGCCGGTGGCGGCGGCCCAGTTGATCCCGTACTCCGTGCCACGCCCCAGCACCACTTCAGCCACCGTCACTTCCATCAGGACCTGCACCGGCCGCTTGTCGAGCGAGTCGATGGTTTCGCGCAGCAGCGTGTAGTTGGACGGTGCGGTGCGGATGACCAGCGAATTGCTTTGTGGGCTCGAGACGATCACCGTCTGCCCGACCATGCCGCCGCCGCGAGCACTGTCGCGCGACACGGGCATCGGTGCCACCGGCATGGTCTGCTGCAGGTCACGTCGTTGCCGCATCGTGTCGGCTTCCCGTTCACGGAATGCGCCGACGTTGCGTGAAAGTGAGGCATCATCCAGTGAGGACCGGCGCGGTGTTGCCACGGTGGCGCCGTAGAGCTGGCCCAGCACCGAGGCGAGGTCATCGGAGGAGGCGTAGCGCAGCTTCACGACGTAGCTGCGCAAGCCGTCCTCACCCTGCGTGGCGAGGTCGAGGCGTCGCAGCAGATCCAGGTAGCGCGCGACGTTGGTACCGCGGTCGGTCATCAGGATCGAATTCGACCGGGCCACGGCCTCGATGCGCGCCGTGGGACCGGCAATCGGCTTCAGCGCCGCCACGGCCTCGGAGGCGCGGATGTGCTGGAGCGGCACCAGACGCGAAATGATGCCGACCGGTGCAGGGTTCGGCAGATCATAACCGAGTCCGAGTTGCCCGCCGGCGGGCGACTGCGTGGCCGGGACCACCTGTGCCACCGATCCGTTGCGCACCATCACCAGCCCATGTGATTCGAGCAGCGATTCGAGCACGCCGCTGAGTTCTGCGCTGCGCACGGGTGAGGCGGTGTTGAGCGTGACACGCTTGTCCGGCACATCGGTGGTGAGGACCGTGAGCCCGAGCAGCTGTCCCATGGCCACGATCACATCTTCGAGGCGGGCATTGGAGAAGCGCAGGGTGCTGCCCTGCTCCCGCGTGGCCACCTGCGCCGTCAGCGGCGCCGATGCACTGAACAGTGCCGTCGCAATGAGTGCCGACGTCCGAAGTCTGTAAAGAAGATTCTGAATCATGACGTGCCGCCCTTCGCGACAAGTTCGAGGACGACGGGACCGGAGGGGCCGGTGAGTTCGACACGGTCTGCGCCGATGCTGCGGACGCGATAGCCTGCCGCACCTTCCCCGAGCTGGAAAAGGCGCGCACTGGTGGTGTTCGGATCGAGGCGCAGCAGGGCGGCGCGGCCAGCAGGGCCGTTCACGATGCCGTAGAGCGCGGGGACCGGTTCGAGTGCAGGCGCAGCGGCGGCGGTACGGTCCATCAGGCCGGCGTCGGCACCGTACTCGCCTGCGGGCACATCGCCGACGCCGCCGTCGGTGGCCGAGGCGACGAACGTCCGTTCATCCGGCGCCTCGCGGGTGAGCGAGAAGATGTTGGCGTTGACGATGCTGTCCGTCAGTCCAGCTGCCGGTGTCGAGTCCACGGGCACCTGCGCCGTGAGCATCGGCAGTATCGGTGCGACACTGCTGACATCGATGCGGCGTGGCCACGCCAGCAGCAGCGCCGACGCCGCCAGCGCGACCAGCGTGATCCCCTGCAGCACGAGCACCACCCGAGGCCCGGTTCTCATTGCAGCACGAACGGCGCGCGGACCACGAGCGTGAGCTGCAGCAACTCGCCACCGCCGTTGGCACGTCGGGCCGGATTGACCTGCACGGTCATCTCGCGCACGTCGAGCAGCGTGTTGCCCTGCTGCACGCGCGCGAGCAGGTCCGCCACGGCGTACACGTCGCCAAGTGCGATCAGTGTGGCTGGCAGCGCGGCGAGCGGGACGACGGTGGTGTCCGGTTCGCCGGAGACATTGAGCTCGCTGACGCTGAGCTGACTCGCGTCGGCGTAACGCTGCAGGACGCCCTGCAGCACCCCGGCCGCGAGTGCGGCCGTCGTGGCACTGACGGGACGCTGCGGAAACTCGGCCGCCCGTGCCTCACGCGCGGCCAGCGCGGTACGCAGGACCGGAGCGGCCTGCTGCAGACCGCGCAGCCGCGCCAGTTCAGTGCGCCGCGCCGAGATCAGCGATTCACGATCAGACCACTGCCGGCCCACGGGAATCAGCGCGTAGGCCGCCAGCACGCACGACACGGCCACCGCACCCAGCGTGAGGGTGCGGCGATCACGGGCCGACAGGCCATCAGCGGACAGCAAAGGCAATGGCAAAGGTCTCCCGGTCTTCGGCGCCGTCGCGGAACCGGTTGCTCGGTGCGAGGAATCGCACCCGTTCGAATCGCGGCTCGGCGGCCAGCGCGGCGAGCACCGCACTCGCCGTCGCCGCATTGCCTTCGACCTGCCATTCGTTGCCGGCCATGCGCACGCGCTGTGCCACAGCCTCGTTCGGCAGCCGCGCGCCGATCGATGCCAGTGCGGCCAGCACATCGATGCGGTTGGTGACGGTGCTGGTGATGGCCGCCAGCTCGCGATCGATCAGCAACGCGCGCGTGACCGCCGCATGGCTGGGCACCGCCCCACTGCGCGCACCGGCGACCGCCGCATCGAGTGCATCGAGCGTTCGCGCACGGGTCACGCCAAGCGACCAGACCGTGGTGCAGAGCGCGGCGGCCGCCGCCACGGACCACGCCGCAATGCGGCGGCGGCGGACGCTCGCAAACCCATGCTCCAGCGCCACGGTGAGCAGCTGGGTGCCGGTCACGGCATCAGTGGGCAGCGTGGCCCCGAACGCGGTCACGAACGGTGTATCGACCCCGGGGACCTCCGTGGCACCGTGCATCGATGGCGCGTTGTCCGACAGGCGGACCCGTCGCACGGTGCGCAGGACACCGTCGTCCACCTGCACGATGCCGACTTCACCTGGTGAGGCGTCGAGCACCGCGTACGCGGTGTGCACGCGCGCCCACCGGAAGGCACGCGCCACCGCCATCGGTGCGGCTTCGACACGCACCACTGGAGCCCAGCGTGAGAACGCGGCGACACACGCCTCGACGAATTCGCCGTCGGCGGCCAACGCGAGGCCGCCGTCGGTATCCAGCGCGATCGCGGCGGAGTGTCCCGTGGCGTTCGCAAACCAGCGCTCCGGCTCGACCATGAGCATCTGCCGGCGGGCCGCATGCGTCACCGGCGGGAGCTTGACCTGCTTCACCTGCAGATGCCCCAGACCGAAGGCGAGGCCGATGCTGGTGGCATCACCGGCGAGCGCCTGCAGTTCGGACACTGCCGCGTCGAGTGTGTCGCTCACGCAGGGCACTTCGAACGTCTGGCTCGCGCCGCGTCGGCCCCGCACGACGGCGCGAAGGCGACCCACGCCGACCTCGATCCCGATCATGCCGCTCACAGGTCACGCTCCCGCATGCGGACCAGCACCAGCTGATTGCCCTGCACCGCATAGACGGCCTGAAGTTCGTGCGTGAGCGGATGGCCGCGCTGCCATCCGCGGGCCACGAGCACGATCCGTGTCGGTTCATCCACCAGACTGCCGCGGGCCACGCCGAGCACCTCCGGCGATGCCGAGGCACGGTTCACCTGCCCATCACCATCGACTGTGAGCCATGCGGCCGCGCGCGTGAGCAGCACGGGATCGACCCCCTCGAGCGTCGCGGCCTCGTCGAGTGAGTGCAGCAGCCGGGCCTGGCCGGGGATGGAATCGATGTGGCGGCGGATGGCGCGTGCGGTGTTGGCTGCCGCGACGGCATTGCCGGCCCGGGCGAGCAGCGCCGCCAGCACCTCCTCCGGTGCGGCGTTGATGTCGATGCGCGCACTCGCGTCGATCATCACGGTGCGCACCTCGGCGTCGCCGAGCGTCACGGTGGCCACCTCGCGCAAGGCGTACCCGGCATCGTTGAGTACCGCACGACGGCGTGTCGCATCATCGCCGGCTGCCTCGAGCTGCTGCTGCAGCGCGGCGACGGCGGCCACGATGCCACTCTCGGCGGCGTACCGTGCGACGGTGCGGGCACGGGCGTTGGACGTGACCTCTCCGGTGGTGCGCGCACTGCCCGTGACCGCGGCGGCAATACCACCGAGGATGACGATCATCCAGAGCACGAGCATGAGCGCGACGCCGCGCCGCGGCTGCGTGTGCAGGCGACGCCTCATGAGCCGCTCACCGGCGTCGTCCGGGCGACCAGCGGCGGCATCAGATCGCGCCCCTGCGCGTCGAGAAAGCGCAGTTCGACCGCCTCCGGCAGACGGGACGGATCCTCCCACCGGTCGCGCCAGTCCATCGACACCGCCGGCAGGAATCGCACGGCGAGATCGCGGCCACGCCGTGCCGTGAGCGTGAGTGGGGTGCGTCCGCCATCGGGAGACTGGGCGCGCATCGAGATCCCGGTCGAATCGGTCGAGATCGAGACCTGCCACCGTGCGCTGCCACCCATTGGTGCGTCGATGCCGCGCGTCACGAAGTGCAGCGATGCTCCGGCGTCGTCGGTGTGCATGCCCTCCGGATCGCTCGCGTCACCGGCGACGGCGTGGCGCAACGCGTCGCCGATCATGGCTCGCATCGCCGACGACTCGGCGTCGACCTCGCGCGCGGCCGCCAGGCGGGTTTGTGTGTCGAGCCCTGCGGTGAGCGTGGCATACGCAAGCAGCACCACCACGCTGCCGATCAGCAGGGCAATCATCACTTCCACCAGCGTGAAGCCGCGGCGGAGGCTCATGGCGCGGCCACCAGGCGGTGCAGTGTGACGGTCGCGGTGCCGGGCGGCGGCAGTTCCACGACGACGGTGATTTCGCGCAGGGTGCTGCTGCCCCACGGGCGCAACTCGACCGTCCGGCGCACGCCGCTCACGGTGTCACGCACCGGCAGCGGGGCGAGCACCGCATGCTCCATCGTGTACTCGGCAACGCGCACCGCATGCGACCAGTCGGCGGTGTTGCGCGCAGCAACGCTGGCGCGCTGGAAGAGCTCCAGGAAGCCGGTCGCGGCGAGGCCGAGGATCACGAGGGCAACAATCGATTCGAGTAGCGTCATCTGTTTTCGACGATCAGCGCGATGTCACGCCACAGCGCACCGGGTCCCAGGCGGCGCCATCCACTGGGGATGGCCCCTCCGGGAGGCAGGTGCCGAGGGCGGTGACCACCACGGACTGCGACCCGCCCAAGGCGTGGGGATCCATGCCGTCTCCGTCCAGCAGCACCGTAGCGGCAGTGTCGGCAGCAGCCGACACCCTCCACCGCCCCTCACCCTGCGCCTCGATCCGAAGCGACTCGCCCCGCCGGACGGCCAGCGCCCGGGCACGCGCCAGCGGGGACTCCTCGACCGGAGGGGCCGGAAGCCGGAACGCGGGCAGGACGACCGCGGTGGAAAGGCCGAGCAGGACGAGCACGACGAGCAGTTCGAGCAGCGTGAACGCGCGTCGGCGGCCTGGAGGCGATCGGCGGGGCATGAAAATACAGTAGCGGGTGGCGGCGGGTGGTCGCACAACCGGGACGACCGAGCGGGGATCGGGTCTCATTTCAAGCGGTGGGTGGCGAAACCGCCCCCGACTGCCCACCGTACCGGAACATATGCCACAACCGCCCGCCACCGCCCCGCAAGCTCCACCGCCCGCCACTGCTCCCGCCACGCCGGGGTTCGCCGTCGTGGACGGGAGCGGTCAGGTCTTCTCGGCCCAGCCGATCACACGGGAGCAGGCCAATTTCCTTCGGACCCGCCGCGACGCGCTGAGTAATCAGCTGGAGTCGGCAACGGAACGCCGGGATGAGGTGGCCGACCAGCTCCGGAGCGAGAACACGACCGCCGCCGAGCGCCCCGGTCTGCAGGACCGTCTCCGGGTGCTGGATGATCGGCTGGTGCAGTTGGAGAAGGAGATCGCGAGCAATTCGGCGCAACTCGCGAATGCGCCGTCGTCGCGACGCGATGTCACGACGGCCCCGCCCAACGGCGGCCGCGGCTTCCCGTTCAACGCGAACGGCAACCTGATGCTGATCTTCAGCTTCGCCCTGCTGATGCCGTTCGCGATCCAGCTGGCACGGCGCATGTTCGCACCCGATCGTGGCCCGTCACGCCGCGACCTGGCGGACCAGGCGGCCATGAGCGATCGGATGAACAAGCTGGAAAGTGCGATCGATGCCGTCGCGATCGAAGTGGAGCGCATTGGCGAGGGCCAGCGCTTTCTGACGCAGGCAATGGTCGGCGGCTCGCTGCCCGCGGGCGCACCGGCGTTCGAGGGCGTCAAGGCGCGCGAACAGCAGGGCGCCGACCTCCGCTAGCCGGCCGGTCTGTGCCCGCGCGCCGTCGCGGCCGCGTGCGTAGACTGTCGTCCGATGACATCACGCCCTGAGCCTGCTTCGTCCCCGACCCGCCCGGGTCTCGCCCGCGACATGGGGCTCCTCGCGCTGACCGCCACCGGCATCGCCTCGATGGTCGGTGCCGGGATCAACGTGATCCCGTTCATGATCCAGCGAAACGTGCCCGGGATCGGCGCGTGGGTGCTGCCGGCGTTCTTCTTCGCGGCGATCCCTGCCTTCTTCGCGGGACTGGCGTACGCCATCCTGGCCTCGGCCATGCCACGCGCCGGCGGCAGCTACGTCTACGCCAGTCGCGCGATGAATCCGTACCTCGGGTTCATCGCCAGCTTCTCGCAGTGGTTCGCACTGTGTGTCGCGATCGGCGTGGTGTCGTACGTGCTGGTGCCGTTCCTCCGCGACGTGGCGATCGCCGCCTCGTGGACCGGTGTGGCGGCAACACTGGAAACCGGTGCCGTCCGCCTCGCGATTCCGCTCTCGATCCTCTGGCTGTTCGCGCTCGTGAACGTGCTCGGCATCAAGTCGTACGAGCGGATTCTCGTGCCGCTGCTGGGCCTGACGTTCGTGCTGGGCGGCATCGTGATCGTGGCAGGGTTCATGTTCGATCAGACCGACTTCGCCGCCGCGGTACTGGCCAGGGAGGGCCGCGTGATGCCCTCGCGTCCGGAGACGCCGATCACGCTGCGCGTCTTTCTCACGGCGGCAACGGTGCTGTTCAGCGGCTTCATCGGCTTCGACTCGATCGCGCAGGCCGGTGGTGAGGCGAAGAACCCGAACCGCACGCTGCCGCTGGCGATCGGCCTGGCCGTCGTGGGTGTGAGCATCTTCTACATGTTGTTCACCGCCGCCGTGTATCACGCCGTCCCGTGGCAGTACGTGGCCGAGCAGTCGGCGGTGCGTGACGTGAACGCCCCCGGGCTACTGGGCTACGTGCTGCCCACCGGATGGACCGTCGCGATCGTTGCGGGTGGCGCGGTGGCGCTGGCGAAGGATGTGCCGGCGATGCTGCTGGCCGTGTCGCGGCTGATGTTCGCGTGGGCCGAGGACGGCATCTTCCCGAAGCGTGTCGCGGCGCTGAATGCCAGGTACCGCACGCCGCATGTGGCCATCGTGCTCAGCGCTCTGATGGCGACCATCTCGATCCTCGGCTGCCATCTCGCCGGCGACATCTTTCTCGGCATCGACATCCTCGTGACGGCAATGCTGGTGAACTACATCCTGATGTGTGTGTCGGTGCTGACGCTGCCGGGGCGCAACGCCGCGATTGCGCGCGACGTGCGGGTGCTGCCGAATCGGACGGCGCAGGTGGTGGTCACCTGCATGGGCATCTTCTTTCTGGCGTCGTTCCTGGCGGTGCACACCTGGAAGGACCTCTCGGCACCGGTGGCCGCGTGGTACTTCCGCTCCACACCGGTGTGGCTGCTGGTGATGGGCGTTGCCACCCTGCTCCATCGTCGTGAAGTCTCCGCGATGCGTCGCCGCGGCGTGAACGTGGAGGCCATCTTCGCCACCCTGCCGCCGGAATGACCTGCGCATGACCGCTCCCGTGGAACGCATCGCCCTCGCGCCCGACCTCGAGATCAACCGTGTGATCACGGGGCTCTGGCAGATCGCCGACATGGAACGTGATGGCCGCGTGCTGGACCTCGACGCAACGGCCGAGGCAATGGCGCCGTACGTGGACGCCGGGTTTACGACCTTCGACATGGCCGACCATTACGGCTCAGCGGAGATCATCGCGGGCAGGTTCCGCGCAGCACATCCCTCACCGGCCACCCAACTCTTCACGAAGTGGGTCCCCAAGCCGGGGCCGATCGGGCGTGACGACGTGCGCGTGGCGGTGGAGCGGGCCGTGGAGCGGCTGCAGGGCAAGCCGATCGACCTGATGCAGTTCCATGCGTGGACCTTCGCCGATGCGCACTGGCTGGACGCGCTCTCGTACCTCGCCGAGCTGCGCACGGATGGGCTGCTGCGCCACATTGGCGTGACCAACTTCGATGCGGCCCACCTGCGCATCGCGGTGGCCAGCGGCATTCCCCTCGTCACCAACCAGGTCTCGTTCTCCCTGCTCGACCAGCGCGCGGCGGGACGGTTGTCGGACGTGTGCCTGCAGTACGGCGTGAAGCTTCTGGCGTATGGCACCGTGGCCGGCGGTCTGCTCACCGGGCGCTGGCAGGCGCGGCCCGAGCCGCCGAAGGACGACCTGAAGACCTGGTCGCTGATGAAGTACGGCCGCTTCATGCAGGCCGCCGGCGGCTGGAACGCGCTGCAGCGTGTGCTGGAGGTCACTGCGACCATCGCCAAGAAGCATGGTGTGTCGATGGCCAACGTGGCCTGTCGCCACATCCTCGACTTTCCCGCGGTGGCCGGCGTGATCATCGGCGCACGACTCGGCGAACGCGCGCACGTGGACGATAACGCGCGCCTGGCCACGCTGCGCTTCGACGACGACGACCGTCGCATGCTCCGCGACGTCCTCGCCACACTCACGCCCATCCCGGGTGACTGCGGAGACGAGTACCGCAAGCCACCGTACCTGACGGCATCCGGCGACCTGAGTCATCACGTCGAGGCCTTCCCGGCACCGTATGCGGTGACCACGGTCAGCGATACGCGCTCGTACTGCCTGAGCGGCACGGTCTGGGAGCCACTCGCGGGCTACAGCCGCGCCACCCGCCACGGCAATCGCATCATGGTCAGCGGTACCACGGCCACGCATGGACCGACGCACATCGGCGGAAATGACGCGGCCGCGCAGACGCACTTCGTCGTCGACAAGATCGAAGGGGCGCTGGTGTCACTTGGCGGAACACTCGAGCAGGTGGTGCGGACCCGCGTGTTCGTGGACGACATCGCGCAGTGGGAGCCGATTGCCCGAGCACTCGGCGAACGCTTCGGCCACATCCTGCCGGCCAACACCATGGTACAGGCGAAGCTGATCGGCGAGGGCTATCTGGTGGAGATCGAGGCGGACGCGGAGCTGTAGACCATCGGCCGGCCGCGATCTCCGTCAGTCAGGAACTGCACGACAACATCGACGACCCGGCCTTGTGCCGCGCCCAGTCGGGGCGACGGGCGGCGAACGCCTCGTGCTCCGGCTGCTCGTCGTACGGACGGCGCAGCACCTCGAGCAGTGTGCCGATCATCGACTCGTCCCCCGCTTCGGCCAGTTCGATGGCCTGCTGCGCGAGATAGTTGCGGAACACGAATCGCGGATTGACGGCGTGCATCCGCTGGCGACGGGCCGCCGGCGTGTCACCGGATGCGGCCGCGGTGTCATGCCAGCGCCGAAGCCACGACTCCAGTGCCGCCCGATGCATGTCGAGCTTCGTGTCGTCGTAGGTGATGTCACCGAGCAACGGTACGAGCGGCTCAGCGGGCAGGACGTCCGGCAGGTCGGCGACGGCGCGAAAGAAGGCGGTGTAATCCAGATCCGCCCCCTCGAGCAGCGCGTAGCCCTCGGCCATGATCTCCTGCGCGGTATCGCTGTTCGTGATGAAACCGAACTTGCCGCAGGTCATCGTGGCGAAGGTCTCCTGATAGACCTCGACGTAGCGGTTCAGTCCCTGCTGCAGCGGCTCGGTATCCGGGAACAACGGTGCAATGGCATTGGCGAGCTGCACCAGATTCCACTGCGCAATGGCTGGCTGTTGCCCGTAGCGGTAACGGCGGCCGCCGGCATCCGTCGTGTTGGGCGTCCAGTCGGGATCGTAGTCATCGAGCCAGCCATACGGGCCGTAGTCGATGGTCAGACCGAGGATGGACATGTTGTCGGTGTTCATCACGCCGTGCACGAAGCCCACGCGCATCCAGTGCACGATCATCACGGCGGTCCGCTCGCAGACCTCACGGAACCACTGGCTGCGGCGTTCGGCCGTAGTGCCGGTGATGTGCGGGAAGTCGCGCGCGATCGTGAAGTCGGCCAGCTGCCCGAGCACGGCGTGATCACCGCGTGCCGTGAAGATCTCGAAGTTGCCGAAGCGGATGAACGACGGCGCGACGCGGCAGACGATGGCCCCCGGCTCGAGCTTCGCATTGCCATCGTAGAACATGTCGCGGATGACCCGGTCACCGGTGGCCACCAGTGACAGGGCACGCGTGGTCGGCACGCCGAGATGATGCATGGCCTCGCTGCAGAGAAACTCGCGAAGGGACGAGCGCAGCACCGCACGGCCATCGGCGGTGCGGGAGTACGGCGTAGGACCGGCGCCCTTGAGCTGCAGTTCCCATCGCTCGCCGGCCGCGTTCACCGTTTCGCCGAGTGTGATGGCACGCCCGTCCCCGAGCTGTCCGGCCCAGTTGCCGAACTGATGCCCGCCGTAGCACGCGGCGTATGGCTGCATGCCGTCGAGCAGCGCATTGCCACCGAACACCGCAGCGAACTCCGGCCGCGCCACATCAGGCTCGGCTATCCCGACCAGCGCCGCGACCTCGCGCGCGTGGGCCACGAGTCGTGGCGCCTTCACTGCGGTGGGGTGTGCCATGCTCCAGCAGGCGTGCAGCACCTGTCGCCGCTCGCGTGAGGTGTCGGCGTCGCCGGGCAGTTCGCGCACGAATCGGTTGTCGAACGTCAGTCGGGAATCCATGACCGAAAACTACCACGCGCCGCCACACGGCTGTGCCCCCTCAGAGCCGCCGGTGCTCCAGCGCGGGCAACTGTGCGCGAACGGCGGCGATGCGGGCGTGGTCGAGTGTCGCGATGGCCACGCCCTCTCCCTCGTCGACGCAGGCCAGAATCTCGCCCCACGGATCGACGATCATGCTGTGGCCCCAGGTGCGCCGACCGTTCAGGTGCAGGCCACCCTGCGCTGCCGCGAGCACATAACACTGGTTCTCGACGGCGCGCGTGCGCAGCAGCAGCTCCCAGTGCCTGGCACCTGTGGCGTGGGTGAAAGCCGACGGGGCGCAGATCAGGTCGAGCGGTGGCTGCCCAGGCTGCGCGGTGAGCGTGCGGAAGAGTTCCGGAAAGCGGAGATCGTAACAGATGCTGAGCCCGACCTGCATGCCGGCCGCCTCGGTTCGCACCGGCTCCGATCCAGCTTCGAGCACGGTCGCCTCGTCGTACGACTCGCGGTCGGTGCGGAAGGCGAAGAGGTGGATCTTGTCGTACCGTGCCGTCAGCGTCCCGCCGGGTCCGAAGAGGCAACTGGCGTTGCGCACCTGACGCCCGTCAGGGGTACGAATCGGCACCGTGCCACCCAGCAGCCAGACCCGATGCCGTGCTGCCAGTCCGGCGAGGAACTGCTGGATCGGGCCGGCCGCGGCATCCTCACCGATGGCGAGACGCTCCACATCGGAATTGCCGATCAGGCAGAAATACTCCGGAAGCGATACGAATTCGGCGCCGGCCGCGCAGGCCTCACCCACCAGGCGTGCGGCCGTGGCACAGTTCTGCGCCACATCCGGCGTCGAGACCATCTGGATTGCGGCGAGCGTCGTCATGCAGAACGGTAGCGACCGCACGAGGGCACAGGCCACCCTCGTGCGGGATCGCCCGGCACCTTCGAGGTGGTGCGGCGGACCATACCAGACGGCACGTGCTTGACGGACGTCGTGCAGTCGGTGTTCATACGCCATGCTTCGATCCCTGCTGAAGGCTGCCGCTCTCTCCGTGCTGCTCACCGCCTGTGGCGGCGGAGCCGACGCACCGACCGTGACCACACCGATCACGCCGACACCGACACCGGTCACGCCCCCGGTGCTGGGGTCGGTCTATGTGTCGAGCGGTCGGGCGGCTGCGGGTGACGTCTTCGTCCACCTGTTCGAATGGACCTGGCCGGACATCGCGCGGGAGTGTGAACAAGTACTGGGCCCCCGCGGATACAAGGGCATCCAGATCTCACCGCCCTCGGAGCATGCGATCATCCGCAGTGCGCAGGATTTCTTCCCCTGGTGGCAGCGGTATCAGACCGTCAGCTACCGGCTGGACCGGTCGCGCTCGGGCACGGCGGCTGAACTGGCGGACATGGTGACACGTTGCAAGGCCGTCGGTGTGGACATCTACGCCGACGTGGTGATCAATCACATGACGGCAGGCAGTGGTACCGGCAGCGCGGGTACGGTCTACACCAAGTACAACTACCCATCGGTCCCCTTCTCGCAGCTCGACTTCCATACTGCCTGCGGCATCACGTCGTACCTGAACCAGTCGCAGGTGCAGAACTGCGAACTGGTGGGGCTCTCGGATCTCGCGACCGAGTCCGAGTACGTGCGCACCAAGGTGGCGGAGTATCTGATTGCGCTGAATGCGCTGGGGATCGCCGGCTATCGCATCGATGCGGCGAAGCATGTGCCTGCGGCCGATCTCGAGGCGATCATGACGAGGGTCAACACGGCCGCCACGGCGGCTGGTCGGCCGAAGCCCTATGTCTTCCTCGAAATCATCTATGGCGCCGCCGGTGACGCCGTCACACCGCAACAGTATTACGGAGTCGGGTACGCGTCAGGCGGCAGCACCGACATCACCGACTTCACGTTCGGCAACCGACTCTCCGACAGCTTCCTCGGCCGGAATGCCACCCTGTTCTCCGCCATGAACACCATCAGTGGAGAACTGCTCCCGTCCGACAAGATCGTCGTCTTCATCGACAATCATGACACCCAGCGTGGCGGAGCGCTGTACTACGCCGATTCGACCTATGACCTCGGCGTGGTGCTGCTGCTGGCACAGGGCAACGGTTACGCCAGCGTGATGTCGGGCTACGGCTTCGATCGCTCGGCAACCCAGACGCGCGATGCAGGGCCGGCCTCGGACGGCAACGGCAACACGATCAGCACATTCAACGCCGACGGCAGCTCGAAGTGCACGACGACCGTGGGCACCCCGCAGGTCGGCCGCTGGATCTGCGAGCACCGGATTCCGGCGATCGCCAACATGGTGGCGTTTCGCAAGGCGGCCGCAGGCACACCGACCTCCAACTGCGGGCGCAACACCTGGATGATCGACAGTGATCCGAACCGGATTGCGCTCTGTCGTGACGGCGCGGGTTTCCTTGCCATGAGCATCAGTCCGACGGGTGGCACGACCTCGCTGCCGACCCGGCTACCGCCGGGAAGCTACTGCAACGTGGCGCAGTACAATTTCACGCCGGCCAACGGCTCGACTGCGGCAGCGTGCACCGGACCGGCGGTTTCGGTGGCAGCGGATGGCACTGCCAGCATCACGCTGACGAGGCGTTCGGCGGTGGCGCTCCACGTGCGCGCGCGGCTCAACTGACACGACAGGCGCGTTGCGCCGCCGCGAGTCACCCGCTGATCGACGCGGGCACGTAGCCCGCGTTCCGGAGCGACGCCAGCGGTGCGAAAAGCGGCGCCGGAAAGTCGTCCCAGGCGAACCACGCCCACCCTTGGCATTTCTCCGGCTCGAGCAGTGCCGGTATGCCGGTCACGCCGAGTGCCTCGACGAACAGGGTGACGTAATGCCGCCCGGATTCGGCGAAGAAGTTCTCGGTGAACGGCGCCTGCCGGATATCGCTCAGCGTGAGCCCGGTCTCCTCCTGCAGCTCACGCGCGGCACACTGCGCCACCGACTCCCCGAAATCGAGGTTGCCGCCGGGCAGCGCCCATGTCCCTGCCCCATGGCTTCCACGACGCTCGCCGAGCAGGACGCGACCCTCACGAACGACGATCACGCCGACGCCGACCTTCGTGTGTGGCGGCGGGCCGGAACTGGTCATCACATCGGTCTCCACACGAATCTCCACGGCGCTGCTGTGTAACGGGGTGCCGGCTTTCTGGCCGCACGGGCTGCGCGCGCCGCCCGTGACGCACAGACCATGAAATGAATGGCGCCGTGTGTCGCTGATCCAGCGGCCTGATAACTTTCAAGGATGCCTGCTTTCGTCCGAAAGATCGCGTCCTCACCCGCCGTTGCGCTGCTGCTGTTCCTCGTCCCGATCGGAATGCCTGCGCAGTCGTCGTCGGTGGCGGCGCGGCCGGTTGCGGCGAAGTCGCTACGGGCGACCTACATCACGGCGCCGCCGGCAATCGACGGTCGTCTCGACGAGCCGGTCTGGCGCACGGCGCAGCCGGCCACCGACTTCGTGCAGCGCGCACCGATGGGCGGGACGCCGGCGTCGCAGCGGTCGGAGGTCCGGATTGCCTACGACCGCGACGCGATCTACGTGGGCGTCCGCAACTTCGATACGGCGCCAGACTCGATCGCCGACCAGCTCGGACGTCGCGACGCCGAGGACCTCTACTCGGACTGGTTCACGGTGGGCTTCGACAGCTACGGCGACCGCCGCACGGCATTCGGGTTCGCCGTGAACCCGCGCGGCGTGCTACGTGACGTGTACCTCTTCAACGACGAGGAGCGCGACATTCTCTGGGACGCGGTCTGGAACGTCGCGGCACGGCGCGACAGCGCCGGCTGGACGGCTGAGTTCCGCATTCCGCTGTCACAGGTGCGATACAACGCCGGACCGGGCGGCGCGGAGCGTCCATGGGGGATCAACTTCGCGCGCGAGATCGCGAGACATGGCGAGGAGTCGTTCTGGTCTCCGACACCGGCCAACGCTCCCGGCATCGTCTCACGGTTCGGCACGCTGACCGGCCTCGACTCGCTGCGCCCCGCCTCACGCATCGAGATGCTGCCATATCTGCGGACGCAGATCGAGACACAACCCACCGCCGCGCGCAATCAGTTCGTGCCGGCGTCGCGTCTGGCCACGGCGGTCGGGGGCGACGTGCGCGTCAAGCTGCCGCAGTCGCTGACCCTGACCGCGACGGTCAACCCCGACTTCGGCCAGGTCGAAGCCGATCCCGCCGTGGTGAACCTGTCGGCGTTCGAGATCTTCTTCCCGGAGCGCCGGCCATTCTTTCTGGAGAACGCCGATGCCTTCAGCTTCGGCAGCACGCGCACGTTCAACGCCAATGACGCGCCGCGATTCTTCTACACACGCCGAATCGGGCGACCACCCCAGCGCGTGCCATCGGGCAGCGGTGTGACGGCGGTTGGGGTGGCGACGCAGACGCCGATCCTTGGTGCGCTCAAGTTGTCCGGCACGACGCCGTCGGGATGGCAGATCGGATCATTGAATGCCATCACAGCGCGTGAGAATGCCGACGTGCTCGGCGTCGGCGGCACGGTACGCCGCGAGGCAGCCGAGCCGCTGACCAACTACCACGTGTCGCGACTGCGGAAGCTGCTGCGCGGGGGCAACGCAGGCATCGGCGGGTTCGTGAGTGACGTACGGCGTAATCTGGCGGACTCGGCGCTCGCCGACCGATTGACCGCGTCGGCCAACATCGTGGGGCTCGACTGGGAATCGGCGTGGCAGCGACGCACCTGGACCGTGAGCGGCGTGCTGGCGCGGAGTACGGTGGCCGGCGAGAACACCGCCATCACCCGACTGCAGCGCGCAAACTACCGCAGCCTGCAGCGGCCAGATGCCACCCATCTCGGCTTCGATCCATCCCGCACCACCCTCGACGGTCACTACGGCTCTCTCACGGTGGCGAAGACCGCCGGCGACCGTGTGCTCGCATCGGTCACCTACGAAGAAACGAGTCCGGAGTTCGAGGCCAACGACGCAGGCTTTCAGTTCCGCTCGGATTTTCGCACCGTGTCCACGTATCTGACGTACCGGAACCCGCTGCAGTCCCGATTGATGCGGGAATACGAGATGGGCCTGTTCACCACCGTCAGCGACAACTTCGGTGGCGATCGGATCGAGGAGCGGGTCAGCTGGAACCTCGAGACCACCCTGCTGAATTTCTGGGAGCTCGGCACCTTCGGATCGTTCTCTCCGGAGACACAGAACGACCGGCTCCTGCGCGGCGGTCCACTGGCGCTCCGCCCGCAGACGCTGCAGACACGGGTCACGGTGACCAGTGATCCGCGCAAACCGGTGATCTTCAACTCGCAGTTCTCCCGAAGCACGGACGCCGCCGGACGCCGTCGGCACAGTGCCGAACTCTCTCTGGACTGGCGGCCGGCACCGCAGGCTCGCATCAGACTTGGCCCGTCATGGGAACAGGAGCGCTCGGTCGACCAGTACGTGCAGACGGTCGCCGACCCGAGCTTCACGACGGCGGCGTTCGCGGGCCAACGCTACGTGTTCGCCAATGTCCGGCAGCAGTCGGTGCGTCTCGACACCCGCATCGACTGGACGTTCTCGCCGTGGCTCTCGCTCCAGCTCTTTCTGCAGCCATTCGCCGCCTCGGGGCAGTTTTCCCGGTTCAAGCAGTTCCAGACCCCGCGCACCTTCACCTTCGCCGAGTACGGTCGCGATCTCGGGACGATCACTCCCGGCCGGTCCGGCAGCGTCTCCGTCGATCCTGACGGCACCGGACCCGCCGCCTCGTTCGCGATTCCGAATCAGGACTTCACCGTGCGTGCGCTCCGCGGCAACGCGGTGCTGCGCTGGGAGTACCAGCCGGGATCGGCACTGTTCTTCGTCTGGACACAGCAACGCGAGCAGCAGTTCGACGACGTGCGCACGGGAGTCATCGGTGAAGCCACCCGGACCTTCGCCGATCCCGGCCGTCATGTCTTCCTCGTGAAGTTCACGCGCTGGATCGGACGGTGACCACATGCGTGAGGCCGTCACGATGTCATGCCGTCATGCCACGGTCATGGAATCGGCGCCTGTCGCACCACCTTCACGCCATCGCCGAACGTCACCGCCAGCAGCAGCACCAGCTTCGTCGCCGGCAGCGCACTGGGTGCGTCGGCCCACTCGGTGAGCGTGTGCTGGTTGCCACCCTTCGACCGGCCGATCGCGATGCTCGGCACACCGGCCACCACGCCCACATTGCCATCGGTGCTGCCGGTGGCGATGGCTTCCGGTGCGCCCGGCAAAGCGGTGATGCCGAGCTGATTCTGGATGTCGACCGCCGTCTGCACGAGCGGATGACGACGCGCCCCCTCGAGCTGCGCCGTGGTGCCGCCGGCCTGATTCTTCTGCTCCACCTCGACGCGCAGGCCGACCTTCTCCTTCGTCGCCGCCTCCTGCATGATGCGCCCGATCGTGCGATCCAGTGAGTCGAGCAGGATCGGATCCGGTGAGCGCAGATCCACGGTCATGTACAGTTCCTGGGGCACGCCGTTGTAGATCACACCACCGTGCACCTGCCCCACGTTGATCACCGCGCCGTCGGGCAGCGGGCCGTACTGCAGTGCGTAGATCCGCTGGATCGCATCGGCGATGGCCTTCACCGGCGTCGGCTTGCCGCGGGAGGTGACGGTGTGTGATCCGGCGCTGGTGAAGACGTACTTCGTCCAGTAGATGCCCAGGGCGCCGTAGTTCACCGGACCCAGGCCGCCATCCATCGAGATCAGCAGGTCGGGTTTCGGGTTGTGCTGGAACCAGTAGTTCATGCCGCGCAGCCCGAGTTCTTCCTGCACGGTGGCCACGAACACGAGGTTGCCCTTGGTGCGGATCTTCGCGGCGTTCAGCGCCCGGATGGTGGCCAGCATGTTCGCCACCGACGCGCTGTTGTCGAAGATGCCGGGGCCGTGGAGCGTGTCACCGGCAATGCGAACCTTCAGATTGGTCTCGAGCGCGTGCACGATGTCCATGTGTGCCGCGAACACGATGGTGGGGCCGCCACCGGTTCCGGCACGGACGCCGACGACGTTGCCGATGGAGTCCACACTGACGCGAAGCCCTTCGGCCTCCATCTGCGCCTTCACATAGGCGCCGCGCTGTTGCTCGTGCTGTGACTTGCCGGGCATCTCGGCAATGCGGATCCACTCCTCGACGTGTTTCGGCATGCCCTGCTCCACATGCGCGATCGCAGCACGGACGTCGGCACGCCGCATCACAGCAGCGTCCCACGACGAGGGATAGGTGGATTGCTGTGCGAGCAGCGAGGTCGCCGCGACGGCAAGGCAGCTGGCGGAACGGACGACGGTGCGAAAGTGACGCGACATGACTCTGGATCTGGTGAATGTGGAGGTCATCCGAGCATCAACGGGCAACGGATGGTGCACCGGTGCACGGCGGCAGGCGGAACGCTCCGATGCGCGACGTGTAGGCCGTGGCGCCGCTCCTGAGGTAGTCGCCCACATACCAGATGGTGCAATCATCACGCGGATCGATGGCGGTCTGCGTGTAGTCCTGCCAGCGCAAGGTGGACGTCTGCGAGGCGGCACCCTCCACCAGCACCGTCTCGCCGAGCGGCAGCGTCCCACGCCGGTCCCCGACCCGACGGCCCGTGAATCGCTGACCGGGAAACATGGTCGCCGACCCGATCGAGTAGCCGAACCCGATGTTGCCCCAGCGGTCCACCGCCGGACTGGCCATCCATCGGGCGGTGCTGTCGGGTGCGAACGTCCCCTGCTGTACCACGCGCAGGCTCCGCTCCGGCGTCACCAGCAGTTCGTACCAGCGGATGCCGCCGTTGCCGTTGATGGTGTTGACCGAGTGCGACGCAACGATCGCCTCGCGAGTGCCGATGCGGCGATACACGACACGTGCCATCAGCTTGTCACCCTGCGAGTCGAGCCGCACATCGGTGCCGGGTTGCGCGACACACCTGGTGAGCTGACCACCGCACATGTACTCGTACGGCGCCACCGGCACCGTGACGGGCCCCTCCACGCGGGTCTGCGCAGGATCGGACCAGTTCACGCGGAACTTCCACATCTGCAGCAGGCTGTCGCGCAGCAGCCCGCGCAACTGTGTGCCACCCGCGGCGAGCATGATGTTCGGTGCACCGGGTGGCGGCAGCGTGGTGCCATCGAGGTCCACGTTGTTCAGAAAATTCACGTCGCGGATCACCACACACTGCTCCGACGCTTCCTCACCGCGCAGCATCCGCGTGCGATCGGCAACGCAGGCGTGTTTTTCGATCACATCATCGCCCGTGCTGGTCGGGATGTACCAGCCATCGGGCCAGACCGCCGGTCGCGGATAGTCGGGAAAGAGCGGTCGGATGAACTCATACCGGTACCACGTACCCATCGGGTCGGGTGACGTGCTCACGGCATAACACATGGCGTACACACCCGAGTCACGCGTGGCCGGTGCGCGCACCATCGCGGTGTCGTTGGCCGGGGCCGGCATGAACAGCGGCGCCGCAGCACCCGGCTGGCCTGAGCGCAACGGGCGGCTCACCACCGTGACGCCAGCCCCCGGAGCCGGCGGATCATCGGCCCGCCACGGGCTGCGCTGAAACACCGGCATCACGATCAGCCAGCGCTCGGCGAGTTGATCGTATCGCGCCACGGCGTCACCGCTGTTGCGTGCCTCACAGGCCCCGCCGGCACCACGAAAGAGGGTGTTGGTCGGCACCGGACCGTAGAGCACCCGACCCGTGCTGTCGAAGCGTGAACCCCGCCGCGAAAAGATCGCGACACGGGAATTCACCGTCTGCACGATGTGATCACGTCCCACGGCGAGCGAATTGTCCGACGGATTGCGCAGGATCGCACGACCCTGCGGCCCCGTGAAGCCGATGCCCAGGCCATCGAACGATTCCACCAGCCGCGGTGCGGGCCCGGTACCGATGCTGCGCTGCTCCACCGACGCGGCAGTCGCTGATGCGGGCGCCACCCCGGTGGTGCCACGCGCGCAGGCCGTGAGCAGCAGCACGGTTCCCACGCGCGAGACGGTCCATCGTGTGCCCGTCAGGCGAGCACACGTCACATCGTGATCCCCATCCGGCCCAGCACACGCGACACGTTGTCGAGCGCCGCCTTCAGTTCGGTGGCAAGCTCCGTGGACAACGTCCGCTGGGGGCCGGTCGGTGCCGCATTGGTGCCATCCACCGTGCGCAGCAGCGCCCCGACACGGTCACTGATGCGCGGGCCATCGCTGTAGAACGGAATGGTGGTCGGCTTCACCAGGACCAGCAACAGGGTGTTCACCTCGGCCAGTTCATCACCGATCCGCTTTGCCGCGTCACGACCCGCGCCATCTGGGATCGCCTCCGCCGCGCGCTTCTTCGCCTCGAGCTCACCCTTGCGACCGTCGAGCGCACGCAGCGTGTCGTTCACCACCGACTGCAGATCGCGCAGCTGCATTGCCAGCGTGAACTGCTCGCGCAGCGCAGCAGGCGCCACCTTCACCGTCGGGTCGATGCGCACCATCAGTGGCTGTTCCACCTGCTGATCACCGACGACGAGACGCACGCTGTAGCGACCCGGCAGCACACGCGGGCCGGAAATTTCACCGAAGAACCGGATCGTCGGATCGTTCGGGTCGAGCGCGCGACGCTGCCGCGGCGCGTCGTAGGCGAGATTCCACGCAGCGGTATTGATCCCCGCCTGTCGCGGCACATTGGCGAGCACCCGCACCACCGTGCCCGCGCTGTCGCGCACCTCGACGCGGACCGGCGTGGCCGAATCCGGCTTGCTGGCGAGATGGTAGCGGATGATGGCACCATAGGGCGGATTCTGGCCGCGGTACAACGCATCACCGAGGCTCGGCGTCTTGGTGGTCTTGGTGGCGAAGCGGGTGGCGGTCCGCATGCGGAACAGATGCATCTTCGGCGCGGCAGCAGCCGTCGCCAGATCCTGAATCGCGGAGGCATCGTCGAGAATCCAGATGCCGCGGGCATGTGTGCCCACGATCAGATCGTTCTCGCGGCCATGCACCAGCACCTCGTGCACCGGCACTGGCGGCAGGTTCCCACCCAGGCGAAACCAGCTCGTCCCACCGCTCACACTCACGTACAATCCGGCCTCGGTGCCGGCATAGAGCACTTGCGGATTCTTCGGATCCTCGCGCAACACCTGCAGATAGGCCCCATCGGGGAGGTTGCCGCTCAGGTTCGTCCAGCTGGTGCCGCAGTCGGTCGTCCGGAACACATACGGCTTGTAGTCATCCATGAAGTGGCGCTCGAACGTGGCGTACGCCGTGCACGCCGCGGTCCGTGACGCCTCGATGTGCGACACCACCGCCTCGGCGCCGACACCGGGCACGTTGCGATCCACCCGCGTCCATGTCTTGCCGTCATCACGCGTGACCTGCAGGTTGCCGTCGTCGGTGCCGGCCCAGATGAGGCCACGCTGCACGGGGCTCTCGGTGATGCTGTAGAGCGTGTTGTAATACTCCGCCGTGGTGGCTTCGAGCAGCACGGGACCGCCGGCAAAGCCCTGACGCGACTTGTCGTTCTTCGTCAGGTCAGGTGAGATGATCTCCCAGGTGCTGCCGAAGTCCTTCGAGCGAAACAGCACCTGCGCCCCGAAGTACAGCACCTTGCCGTCGTGCGGCGATGCCACCATCGGGGCGTTCCAGTTGAAGCGGTATTCCAGCCCATTCACCGGCCCACCGTCGTTGCGGCGCGGCTGCGGTGAGACGTCCTGCTGCTCCAGGGTGCGCATGTCGGTGCGATAGATCCATCCACCCTGCGACTCCGACACCAGCAGGTCGGGATCGTCGGGGTGCGACGTCTGGTAATAGCCATCGCCATAACTCACGAGGCGCCAGTCATCGGTGAGGATGCCCTGCGGTTCGCGCGTCCGGCTCGGCCCGATCCAGTTCCCGTTGTCCTGCAATCCACCACCAAGGAAATAGAACGGCTCGCGATTGTCGGCATGCACCTGATAGAACTGCGACAGGGCGAACGCCTGCGGGAAACGCCAGGTGACGCCCATGTCCTGACTCACCGCGATGCCACCGTCGTTCGCCTGCCACATCCGCTTCGGATCCAGCGGGTCGATCCAGATGCCGTGATGGTCACCATGCACGCTGCCGGAGAACTGCGCGAACGTCTTCCCGCCATCGATCGAGAACGACAGCTGGCAGGCGATCGAGTACAGGCGCTCCGCATTCACCGGATCGACGCGCAGATCGGCGTAGTAGAAGCCGCGGCAGAGCGTGGCGGCGTTGTTGCTCGTCATGCGCCAGTTCACACCGTGGTCGTCGCTCCGCCAGACGTATCCTTCCTTCGCCTCGGCAATCGCATAGACGGTGTTCGGGCTCGACGGGGCCACCTTGATGCCGATGCGGCCCAGCAGGGTCGGCAGGCCACCGGTCATCTTCTTCCAGGTGCGGCCGGAATCCACCGAGCGGTAGATGCCACTCTGCGTCGACCCGCTGGTGAACGTCCACTGCTTGCGATCGAAGTGCCAGGTGGTGGCGTAGACGATGTTGGGGTTCACCGGGTCGATGTCGAGATCGGCGCAGCCATGCCGGTCGTCGAGGTAGAGCGACTTGCTCCACGTCTCGCCCGCATCACGCGACACGAACACACCGCGTTCGGCGTTGGGCCCGCCGATGTGTCCCACGGCACAAACGAACACCAGATTGTGGTCCGCGGCGCTGACCTGCACCCGGGCGATGTGCCGCGTGTCACCCAGCCCCATGAACTTCCACGTCTCGCCACCGTCGGTGGACTTGTAGACGCCGCGACCGAACGACACCGAATTGCGCACGTTCGCTTCACCGGTGCCGACGTATACCACTGCGGGATTCCCGGGCTCCAGCGCGATGTCGCCGATGGACATCGTCGGCTGCTGCTCGAACAGCGGCTTCCATGTGGTGCCGGCGTTGGCAGTCTTCCAGACACCACTCGATGCGGTGCCGACGTAGACGATGTTCGGGTTGCCCGGCACACCTTCCACATCGGTGGCGCGCCCCATCATGTTGGCCGGGCCGATGCCGCGGAACATGAGGCGCGAGAGGATCGTCGTGTCGAGCGCGGACCGAGGGGGTGCCGTCGCCGCCGCGTTTCGCCCCTGCGCGTGAGCCACGACCGTCGTGCCAAGCAGCGTGAGGAGCGCGAGGGCCGCGTGCGTGGCAGCGAGGCGTGGGGAGAGGCCAGCCATGATGGAACTCCGGGAGATGTTCGGTGGGAAGCGCAACGCGAGCAAACTGAAGCGGGGAGGCACCTCAGGCCAGTGTGATTTACGGCTCAGGCCGCCCCGGCGCTGCGCCGGATCGGGCGCGGCACATTGACGACCGGTGTTCCGCGGGGCACTCTCCAGTCACCACCGAAGGTCAGCATCACCCGATGGGAGGTACTGAATGCGCTCCACAGCTCGCGCGGCCCTCTGCACGTTCTTCGCGGCACTCATCGCGGCACCGGCTTCCGCTCAGGCAACAGCTGCCGCTCCCGACCGCGTTCAGTTCATCAAGGTCGTCGCCCGCGACTATGTCTTCGACGCACCTGCGACCGTGCAGTCGGGCATCGCCACGATCCAGCTCCTGAATCAGGGCACCGACATCCACCATCTCTCGGTGCAGGAACTGCCGGAAGGCAAGACGGTCAAGGACTTCTTCGACGCCACGCGCAACGGTGGCAGGCCCCCGGCCTGGAGCAAGAGTCTCGCGCAGACCAACACGATCCTCAATGGCGCCGAGGCCTTCATCTCGTTCCGGATGCCGCCGGGGCGCTACATCCTGTCCTGTCTCATCCCCGCCGCTGACGGTCGCTCACACGTCGCAAAGGGCATGTATCAGGTGATCACGGCTACGGCTGGGCCGGCCGGCGCTGCGCGAACGGGAGCGGCCAGAAAGCCCTGAGTCAGGTGGCGGTGCGATCGTGCAGTGCCTCGCGCATCATGGCCGGGCACTGAACGCGGTCGCCACGGCCAGCGCCTCACGTGTCGGTGCGACATCGTGGGTCCGGATGATCCGCGCTCCGGCGATGGCGGCCAGCGCATGCACCATCGCGCCCCCGACCACGCGCTGCGACGGCTCCTTGACCCCTGTCAGCTCAGCGATGAGGCGCTTGCGGCTTGCGCCGACGAGCAGGGGAAAGCCGAGCGCCGAGAGCCGCGGCACCGCGCGCAGCAGGGCCAGCGAGTGCGCCGAGGTCTTGGCGAATCCAATGCCGGGATCGAGCACGAGGGCATCACTGGCGATCCCCGCCGCGCGCGCCAGCGCAACCTGCACCATCAGCTCCGACGACACCGTCGTTACCACGTCGCCTTCGTAGGTCGCGTGCATGAGCGACGCCATGTCGGCGACGGTGCCCCGCGAATGCATGATCACCATCCCTGCCCCCGACCGCGCGACGACGTCGAACATGGCGGGATCGAGGCGGCCGCCGGAGACATCGTTCACGGCATGCGCCCCAGCCGCGAGCGCTGCGTCGGCGACCACGGCCTTCACCGTGTCGACCGTGACGAGCATCTGCGGCAGCCGCTCGCGCACGGCTTCGATGACCGGCAACACCCGCGCGAGTTCGCGGTCGGCGGGCACCGGCGTGGCACCCGGACGTGTGGATTCACCGCCGACGTCGAGGATCGTGGCGCCGTCACGCCACGCCGCCTCCGCGAACTGCAGCGCAAGCGACACGGAGTAATGTTCGCCGCCATCGCTGAATGAATCCGGGGTGACGTTGCAGATCGCCATGATCTGCGGCGCCGCCAGATGCAGGGTCGCACCACGCAAACGCCACCGGAGCACGGTGGCGTCCGGTGGCGTCGGTGCTGCGGTCAGGTCATCGCGCGACGGCAGATCGCGCTCGACGTGCCATTCCGGCGATCACGCCGGCTGGATGCCAGGCCCGCCGAGCAGCGGCGGGGCGATGCGCTCCGGTTTCGGAGCGGCGACGGCCACCGGCTGCGGCACGACCGGTGGCGTCAGGTTCGACGGCGGATCGACACGCGGCGGCAGAATCTGTCCCTGCACCAGCAGCCCGATGTCTTCACGTGTCAGCGTCTCGCGCTCCAGCAGGTTCCTGGCCAGCGAATGCAGGAGGTCGATGTTCTCCTCGAGCGCGCCCTTCGCACGGTTGTACGCTTCCTTGATCACGCGGCTCACTTCTGCGTCCACGAGCTGCGCGGTCTTCTCGCTCACTTCGCGGCGGCTGGTGAGTTCACGGCCGAGGAACATCTCCTGCTCGTTGTCGCCCACGAGGATCGGGCCGACGACATCGGAGAGGCCCCACTGCGACACATAGCGCCGCGCAATACCGGTGGCCTGCTGAATGTCGCTGCTGGCACCGGTGGTGACGTGATCGCGTCCGAAGATCAGCTCCTCGGCCGTACGCCCGCCGTAGGCCATGACCAGACGGGCTTCGATCTGCTCACGCGTCACGCTGACGCGATCGTCTTCCGGCAACGTGAAGGCCACACCGAGCGCACGGCCACGCGGCACGATCGTGACCTTATGCAACGGATCGTTGCCCTTGATCTTGATCGCACAGACGGCGTGTCCTGCTTCGTGGTACGCGGTCAGACGACGCTCCTCTTCGCGCATCACGAGCGACTTGCGCTCGGCGCCGAGCTGCACCTTGTCCTTCGCTTCCTCGAGGTCGGTCATGTAGATCTTGTCGTGTCCGCGACGCGCGGCCAGCAGCGCGCCTTCGTTCACGAGATTGGCGAGATCGGCACCCGCCATACCGGGGGTCCCCTTGGCCAGCGACAACACGTCGACGTCGTCAGCGATCGGCTTGTTGCGGATGTGCACACGCAGGATGCCTTCGCGGCCACGCAGGTCCGGGGCATCGACCACGATCTGGCGGTCGAAGCGGCCCGGGCGCAACAGCGCCGGATCCAGCACGTCCGGACGGTTCGTCGCGGCGATCAGGATGACGCCTTCATTGCTCTCGAAACCGTCCATCTCCACCAGCAACTGGTTCAGCGTCTGCTCACGCTCGTCGTGCCCGCCACCCATGCCACTGCCACGGTGACGACCGACCGCATCGATTTCGTCGATGAAGATGATGCATGGCGCACTCGCCTTGCCCTGCTCGAAGAGATCGCGCACGCGGCTGGCGCCGACGCCCACGAACATCTCGACGAAGTCAGAACCCGACATGCTGAAGAAAGGACGCCCGGCCTCACCGGCCACGGCGCGCGCCAGCAGCGTCTTGCCGGTACCCGGCGGGCCCACCAGCAGCGCACCCTTGGGCAGCCGTCCGCCGAGCTTCGTGAACTTCTGCGGATCCTTGAGGAACTCGATGATCTCCTGCAGCTCGACCTTCGCCTCATCGGCACCCGCCACATCGGCGAACGTGACCTTCGGCGTGTCGCCCGTGAGCAGCTTCGCCTTGCTCTTGCCGAAGCTGAACGCCTTGGCACCACCGGCCTGCATCTGCCGGAACAGGAAGAGCCAGAAGCCGAACAGCAGCAGGTACGGCAGGATGTTGATCAGCACCGACCCGATCGAGGTGCGTGCCGCCTTGGCGCTCAACTCGACGCCGGCGTTGCGCAGCGCATCCTTGTCGCGATCGGTGACCTCACCGACGAGCGTCGTCGTGAAGCGCGTCACTTCCTTGTCGTTGACCATGATCGGCTGCTTGGTCTCGGCCTGCAGCTCGCGGCCGTCCACCACCACGACCTTCTTCAGGTTGCCCTTCAGCAGTTCGCGATCGTACTGGCTGTAGGTGAGCGTGGGGGCATCGGCGTTCTTCTGTGACGTCAACGTCACGAAGGTCACCGGGATCAGGATGATGAGGACCCAGAAGGCAAGCGTCTTCGAGAACTTGCCCCAGTTGAACCCACCGCCCTTGTTCGGACTCGGATTATTCGGCATGACCGGCATTACAGCAGACTCGCAATGTAAGGAACGTGACGGAAGCGCTCGGCGTGATCCAGGCCATACCCGACCAGAAACTCGTTCGGCGCATCAAAACCAACGAACCGCACCGGGTGCGACAATTCAGTGGCGATGTGCTTGTGCAGCAGTGCACAGATCTCGAGTGATGCCGGCTGTCGAGCGCTGAGCAGGTTCACGAGACGCGCCAGTGTGCGCCCCGAATCGACGATGTCCTCGACCAGCAGGATGTGCTTGCCTTCGAGTGTCGTCTCCGGATCGTAGAGCAGCCGGACATTCCCACTCGAGACCATCGCATCGCCGTAGCTCGAGGCGACCAGAAAATCGACCGCGAGCGGACGGTGCACCTCCCGCACGAGATCACTCACGAAGATGAAGCTGCCCTTCAGGAGCCCCAGCACAAGGAGATCGCCGTCGGGATAGGCTGCGGTGATCTGCTCGCCAAGCTCCCGACACTTCGCCGCCAGTGCCGCTTCATCGTACACCACGCGCTTCACCGCGCGCCCTTCCAATCGTGGATCCGCCGTCGACACGTCGCTCACCGAACCGTTTGTCTCCCGGTGGCACCCAGCCACCGTGTTGCGCGTCGCTGCGGCACACCGGCTTGTACCCAGACGATCACCATGCTGACCTGCGTCCGGACGAACGGTCTTCCGTCCGGATGCCACTGCTGGAAGATAAAGCTCATTCACCGCTCCGGTGGTGCCAGCCGTTCGGCCGGGCCCCACCGGATCGCGAAGCTCCAGCTCGCTGCAAGGACCATCCAGCGCGGGTGGTCGTCACGATGGCGCCGCCAGCGAGCGGCATTCGCAAGCCAGCCACCCGCCTCGTTGTAAACGATGCGAGCCGGGCGGTTCCTCGCCGATCGAGTGTCACCCCAACCCGACCCGCCACCTCCGGCCAGAACAGCGCCGCTTCCTCGCGCTCGGGGGTCCGTCCCGGGGCGCGGGGCACCAGCACCTCCGCGCGTGCCGCGCCGACCTCCGGGCGCCAGTGACGGTCCACGGCCTCAGCCACCTCTCCTCGCCAGTCAGCCGCCTGGCGGCCCAGCGCCAGCAGCCAGTCGCGAAACCCGGGCGTCGTGCGCTCGATGGCAGGCAGCAGCTCCAAGCGCACTCGATTCCGGAGATACCGGCGATCGGCGTTCGAGGGATCGTCCCGGAAGGGCACCTGTTCGCGCTCCGCCCATGCGCGAACCCTCTGGCGCGACACACCGAGCAGCGGCCGCAGTACCGGACCGCTGACCAGCAACCCGGCCAGTCCCCGCACCCCGGAACTTCGCAGCAGCCGGATGAAGACGGTCTCCGCCTGATCATCCTCGGTGTGCGCGGTGGCGATCGGTGCAGCCATCGACTCGCTCACGGTGTGCAGGAACGCCCAGCGCGCGCGGCGCCACGCCGACTCCGTCGGCGAGAGCCCTGTCGCCGAGCCAGCAAGCACCGGAATGCCGCGCGCGGCACCCCAGGCCTGCACCAGTGCCACCGCCTCCGACGCCGCAGCGCCCGTCCCATGATCGAAGGTCGCCAGCGCGACGATGTGCCTCGGGCTTCGCGCATGCTGCATGGCCGCCATCACCATCGAGTCCGCGCCACCCGAGACGGCGAGCACCGCGGGCCGATCGAGCGTCACGCCGCCGCCACCCCTCTCCCATCCTGCCCCGGACGCCATTACTCTTCCGTCCTGAACCTCAACCGGTGGAGTTGGCGTGGAGACAAATGGCATTCTCGGCACCCTGTGGATGGGAATCGGCCTCGGCGCGTACTTCCTGGCACTGACCTGGATCAACGTGCTGCTCGGCTCCTTCCTGTCGCCGTTGTTCATCGTGCCGATGACGTGGCTGCAGGACAAGATCGTCGCCAAGCCCACGCAGCGCTGACCAGCAGGTTGCAGGACTGAATGTACGCAGCGGGGCGCTCTTCACACGAAGAGCGCCCCGCTGCGTCGTATGCTACAGACAGCTCAGTCGCCGTTGGCGACCGGCTGGCCAAACACTTCGTGGGCCGGCAGCACCACACGCTGGCCCAGGGTGATCGCCTGACCGGCGAATTCCGCCAGGCCGCCGCCGTGATACCCTTCCTCGCGATGCTCCTTGGTGTCGACGCCCGCCAGTTCGTCGGCCAGCGAGATACGGATCTTCGTGACGGCGTTCACGGCCATCACCACGACCGGCGTCATCACGCCGACGAAGGCGATCGTGGCCAGCACGGCCACCGCTTGAATGCCAAGCAACCGGGCGTTGCCGGCGAGCAATCCGTCGGCGCCAAGCTTGTTGATCGACGTGGTGGCGAAGACCCCCGTGGCCAGCGCACCGACGATGCCGGCCACACCGTGACAGGCGAACACGTCGAGGGCGTCGTCCAGTGCCGTCCTCGCACGCAGCTGGATCGCCGCGTAGGCACAGACGGCACCGAGGGAGCCGATCGCAACTGCCGACATCGGCGAGACGAAGCCCGCCGCAGGAGTGATCGCCACCAGACCAGCCACGGCGCCGGTCGCGGCACCCACGGCGGTTGCATGACGCGTGCGCGCAAACTCCACCAGAATCCAGCCGAGCAGGCCCGAGGCAGCGGCGGTGTGCGTCGTGATCGCGGCATTGGCGGCAATGCCGTCGGCCGCGAGCGCCGACCCACCGTTGAAGCCGAACCACCCGAACCAGAGAATGCCAGCGCCCAGCAGCGTGAGCGGCACGTTGTGCGGCAGGATCGCCGTGCGTCCGGCATCATGGCGGCGACCGATCATCTTCGCGAGAATCAGCGCCGCGACTCCGGCACTGATGTGCACCACCGTCCCGCCGGCAAAATCGAGGGCGCCAAGACTGCGCAGCCAGCCGCCGTCCGCCCAGACCCAGTGTGCCAGCGGCACGTAGACCACCGCGCCCCACAGCAGGGCGAAGAGCAGAAACGCCGAGAATCGCATCCGTTCCACCACGGCACCACTGATCAGGGCCACGGTGATGCCGGCGAACATCATCTGGAATCCCGCATACAGCACATGCGGCAGTCCGGCCGCATAGGTCGCATTGGGCGTGGCGTTCACGCCCTGCATGCCGGCCCAGGCCAGGCTGCCGATCCACGACGACCCCGGCCCGAAGGCGAGCGAGTAGCCGGCCACCACCCAGAACACCGACATCACGGCCAGCGCGCCGAAGCTCATCAGCATCGTGTTGAGCACGGCACGATTTCGTGTCAGACCGCCATAAAAGCAGGCCAGCCCCGGCACCATCATCAGCACCATCGCCGTCGAGACGAGCACCCACGCGGTGTCACCCGCGACCATCGTCGAGGTCGGCGTCATGACGTGGCCTGCCGCTGCGCCTGGCGCTGAACGGCATCGGCGGTGACCGGCGTCAACGCCGCCGTATCCTCTTCACCGGTGCGGATGCGGACCACGCGATCGAGATGCTGCACGAAGATCTTGCCATCGCCCACGTTGCCCGTGCGCGCCGAGGAGAGAATCGCGGCGATCGTCGGCTCCACGTAGTGCTCGGACACCGCCATTTCCACCTTCACCTTCTCGTGGAACTCGAGCACCACCGTCTCGGCGCGATACTGCTGCACCACCTCGCGCTCACCGCCATGGCCGGAGACGCGCGAGAAGGTGACGCCGGTGACGCCGGCGCGGAACAGCGCGGCCTTCACGTCGGCAAGACACTCGGGACGGATGATGGCGGTGATCAGCTTCATGGACGGCGCGGTCCCCGGGAGCAGGTGTGAACGGTGACGGGAGGTGGCCGACGTCGGCGGACGCTCGCATGATGGCGAGATCGGGTCCCAAATGCTATGTCGGCACGTCCGGGCACCCTCCGGCATGTCCGGGAGCAAGACGGCACGCCGGGCGGAATCGGGTCGCGGCTGGCTGGCATCGGCTATTCTTCGCCGCGAAGGCGCCTGCTCCGGCGCCGCCTGTTTTCCCACACGCACGCCGATGCCCCGATCCGTTTCTGCCCCCGGCCGCCGACTGGCGGGGGGCCTGCTCTTCGTGTGCTCGCTGCTGGGCGGAACCCAGCCCCTCGCCGCTCAGGACATCGTCCGGAGCACTGCAACATGGCGCACGCTGCGGACCCAGTGGTTCGAGATCCACTACCCGACCGACACCGAGGACTGGGTACAGGACCTCGCGCCCCGTCTGGATGCCACCCGGGACGCCGTCGCCGCACTGGTGGGATACGCGCCATCCGGCCGCACCACGGTGCTGATCGACGATCCGTACAACGTGGCCAACGGCAAGGCGATCCCGCTGCTGAAGACGCCCGTGATTCACCTGTGGGTCACGCCCCCCACCGCCACCGACCAGATCGCGAATCATCGCGGCTGGGGCGAAAAGCTGGCGGCCCACGAATTCGGGCACATCGCACATCTCGCACGCCCGGTTCGGCGCCAGCAGTGGTACTGGCACCTGCTGCCGGCCCAGGTCAGCGCGCTCGCCGTCTCGTCACCCCGTTGGGCGGCCGAGGGCTATGCAACCTGGATCGAGGGCAAGATCACCGGGAGCGGCCGTCCGCACGGCGCGTGGCGTCCTGCCCTGCTCCGTGAGCTCGCCCTCGCCGGACGCCTGCCGTCGTACGCGGCGATGAGCGCCGGCGGGGGCTACAAGGGGGGCAGCATGGCGTACCTGGCCGGTTCGGCCTTCTGGGAGTGGCTCGAAGCGCAACGCGGCGACACGTCGATGACCCTCGTCTTCCGGCGTCAGTCGGCACGCACCGCGCGCAGCTTCGACGACGCCTTCCGCGGGGTCTACGGTGATGCCCCCGGCACGCTCTACGCACGCTTCGCCGCCGAACTGACGGCGAAGGCCTTCACCGTGGACGCCGCACTGCGGACGCGCGGCGTGGTGGACGGCACCCTGCTGGCGCGCTACGCACGCGGTGCGGGTGGCCCGGCCGTGACACGCGACGGTCGCCGCATCGCATTGACGCTCCCGGGGCTCAGTGCCGCACCGCGGATGATCGTCGCACCGACCGACACCCAACCGATCACCACGCTCGAGCAGCAGCAGGTCCAGCGGCTGCTGCGTCGCGATCCGCAGGACGTTCCGGCTATTCGGACCATTCCGAGACTTGCCAAGCCGGTCGCCACGCTCCTGCCGCGCCGCGGGCGGACCTTCGGCAATCCACGCTTCATCGACTCGGCCGGCACACGGCTGCTGGTCGAGTCGTGGGGGGTGCGCCGCGACGGCACACAGCGTCCCGATCTCGCCATCTGGAATACCACCACCCGCAGCGTGCGCTTCGTGACCGATGGTGCCGCAGTGCAGGACGCCGACCCGTCTCCCGATGCCTCCCGCGCAGTGGCGGTGCGGTGTGCGGGTGGTTCGTGCGGACTGGTGATCGTATCACTCACCACCGGCGCCGTCACATCGCTGGCCGAGGGCGCACCGCGACGCGTGTACAGCCATCCGCGCTGGTCGCCCGACGGTACACGCATCGTGACCAGTGTGCAGGACACGAGCGGCACCTGGCAACTGGCACTGCTCGATGCCAGCACCCGCGCAGAGGAGATCGTTTCGCCCCGTGATGGCGTGAACCGTCACTCGCCGAGCTTCGACGCGGCGGGCACGGGACTCGTCTACGTCAGCGAAGCGGGCGGGATTCCCGATGTCGAATCGATGCAGCTGACCGATCGCGCCACCACACGACGCACCCGTGTCACCGGCAGTGTGTACGAGCCGCTGCCGTTGCCCGACGGCGGTGTGCTGTTCTTCAGCGAGTATGGCGAGGGCATGGAACTGCGTCGTCTCGCCGGTGGCATCACGGTGCCTGCCGCTGATGCGATCGGGGCCGACCTGCGCCTCGTGCCTGCGATGCCCCGCGCCGTGGAGCCCGGGGCCGTGTTGACGCCACGGGTGGTGCCACCGTCGGCGCCGTACGGCATCGGCCCGCGCACGGTGCGCTTTGCGGCGCAGACGTCGGTGGGTCGGGATGGTTTCGTGAACGGGGCCGTGATCACCAGCGCCGATCCCGCGAACCGACTGGTCTGGACGCTGACGGGCATGGGCGGTGTGAAGTCGGCGTGGCGCGGTGGCGTGGCCAGCGGCGCGTGGTACGGCGCGCGTCCCGCCATTCGGGCCGAATCATTCTGGCTTGAACAGCGCCCGGGGCTGCAGCGTGATCGCGCCGTGGTAGGTGCACCCGACCTGCGTCTCGCCGGCGGGTCGCTGGCGGCGGAGCTGGTGGTGGCCGGATCGACGACGGCGCAGCGCCTGAGTGTGAGTGCCTTCGGCGGCGCGGCCGGACCGGCCGACACGGTCCGGCTGCGGACGACGCTCAGCGCCGCGTACGCCATCGGCACCTCGGCGGGATGGCGCCGTTCCGTTGGCGCCTCGTTCCGCACCACGGCTGGCCGGCTGGGCGACAGCAGCTTCGTGCGCGCCTCCGCCGGTGCCTGGGGGATGATGTCGCGCACCCGCATCGACGCGCGCTGGCATCGTGCATCGCGCGGCACGCCGGTGCTGGAGCAGTTCGCAGCCGGCGGCTTCGCCCCACCGCTGGCCGACGCGGGAACGCTGTCGCAGCGCATCGCCCTACCGGCGCTGCCGGTCGGCATCGTGCGCGGGCTCGAACTCTTCGATCTGCGGATCGCACGACCTGCGCCGCTGCTGCCGGTGAACCTCTACGCGCACTCCACCGGCACCACCTGGCGCGCCAACCGGCACTCGGTGGTGCTCGGCGCCGAGCGCGAGTTTGCGGTGGACTACCTCGGCCTGGTGGGATTGCCCCGCATGCAGTTCACCGCCGGCGTGGCGCGCATCATGCGCGGACCACTCCGCGACAAAGGCTCCGCATACCTCAGCTTCGGATGGCGTCCATGACCAAGCAGATCGCCTGTCTCGTCGGCCCCGAGTACGAAGATCTCGAAGTCTGGTACCCGAAACTGCGACTGGAGGAGGCGGGGTATGCCGTGCCGCTGGTCGGCATGGGCGAGCTGACCTATCGCGGCAAACATGGCTATCCCGCACCGGTGGATCTGCACGTCGAGGATCTCGATGTGGCGGCGTTGCACGGCATCATCGCGCCGGGCGGCTGGGCACCCGACAAACTGCGCCGCATTCCTGCCGTCCTCGACGCGGTGCGCGAGGTGCACAACGCGGGCAAGATGGTGGCCTCGATCTGCCATGGGCCGTGGATCCTGATCTCGGCGGGGATCGTGCGCGGTCGCATGATCACCGGCTCGCTGGGCATTCGTGACGATCTCGTGAACGCCGGTGCGCTGTGGGTCGATCAGCCGGCGGTGATCGACGGCAACATCGTCAGTGCGCGCGTGCCGAAGGATCTTCCGGCGTTTGGTGTGGCGATGCTCGAGGTACTGGCGCGCCAGCCGTAGTGCCACGTGGCGCGCACGGAAACGACACAGGCCGCGCGCCGGGCTAGGGTGGTACGCGGCCTGCTCGTGACGTCATCAGCGACGACGGATGCGGTTACTTGTTGACGTGCGCCTTGAACGAGCGAACGATCGCGGAGACGGTGCCGAACCACACCCTGATGGAATCATCGCTCACGCCCCCTTCGAGGTCATAATCGAGCTCCACGCACGGATCACCCTCGGCGTCGATGTAGGCGCGACCGAACCGCTTGGTCTTGTTCCACTCGTTCACCGTGGTGATGGTGGCTTTGGTGCCGGAGATGCCGTAGTAGGCCTGCATCGTCTGACCCGAGATGAAGTACACGATCTTCGAGCCACCGTTGTCCACGACCACGTTCCCGCTCGCGTTCGCCTTCCCTTCCATTCCCTTGTCACGCAGCAAGCCGATCAGTTGCTCGGCGTTGATGCGCTCGCGCGTACCCTGCGCAACGACGGGCCCTGCGACAACGAGAGCGACGGCTGCGACCGCCAGCCACCGGAGTGAGCGCATCACGGACATTTCCGACCTCGGGGGGGAGAGGGTGCCAGATGAAACGGGTGGCGCAAGTCACACCGTACTCTACCGCTTGGACCACGACCAGTCCATCACCTGAGCAGGGGAGATGGCGCTCACGAGTCTGACGGCAAACCCGACTGCGCCGGGCGAACGCACGATGACGCCGGAGACGTCGGTTGGTCACGGCTGGCGTTCAGCGTGCCCTGCCCCCGCGTCGTGGCACGCGAGTACAACGGATCCGTCCATTCAGTGCGGCAGCGCGGCGATCAGCTGGGTGATCGCGCAGCTGCCCCGATACCGGCCGCCCGGCCGGTGGTCCACGCCCAGAGAAAGTTATAACCGCCGATGGGACCGAAGGCATCGAGCACTTCGCCGCAGAGAAAGAGCCCGGGCTGTCGGCGGCTTTCCATCGTGCGGTGGTCGATCTCGGCGAGACTCACGCCGCCGCCGGTGACCTCGGCCTTCTTGTAGCCCTCGTCTCCCGCCCATGGCAGATCACCGCGCACGAGCGTCTCCACCAGTCGCACACGCTCCTCGCGTCGCAACTCGCTGAGCGGACGCAGTGGGTCGACGCCGGCGCGCGCGATCAGCACCGCTGCCAGACGCTCCGGCATTTCGTCTCGCACGGCGCCCGAGACGGTGCGCGCGCCATGCGGCTGCAGTCGCGCAGTCCACTCCTCATCACCCAGCGGCGTCCAGCGCACCTGCAGCGTCGCGCGGCCCGAGCCGATGGCGCGCGAGCGAACGGCGACGTGGGACACGTTCAGCGCGGCCGGACCGCTGTACCCGCGGTGCGTGAACAGAAAGCCGCCGGTGGCCTGCGCGCGCTCGTCGCCGTACCGGGCACTCACCGTGACGCGCAGCGAGATGCCGGCCAGCGCCGTGAAGTCGTTCGGCTCCACGGTGATGGGTGTGAGCGCCGCGTAGGTGGGATGGATGGTGTGCCCCATGCGCCGCAACAGCGACAGTCCGCGCCCGTCGCTGCCCGTGGCCGGCACCGACAATCCGCCGGTGGCGATGATCACTGCATCGCCTTCCCAGCCGCGTCCGTCGTCGGCCGTCACGATCCACCGCGCGCCATCCGGCACCACGTCGCTGACACTGGTCTCGAACTCGATGCGGACCCCCTCGCGTGTGGCGCAGTCCAGCAGGCCATCGCGCACGTCACGCGCCTTGTGCGACGCCGGGAAGAGCTTGAGCGACTCCTCCTCGTGCTCGAGCGGTACGCCGATGTCATCCTCGAAGAACCGGACCTGCTCGGCCAGCGGCCACGAGCGGATGATGCGGCGCAGGATGTTGGGGGAGGAGTCGGTGACGAATCGTGCCTCGTCGACGCGCGACGGCAGCACGTTGCACCGTCCGCCTCCGCTGATGAGGATCTTCCGGCCGCCATCCCTGGTGCGCTCGAGCAACGTGACGCTGGCGCCACCGCGCGCGGCGAAGATCGCCGCCATCGTCCCCGCCGCGCCGGCACCGATCACCACGACCTGCTTCATCGTGTCACCTGCGATGGACGCGGTGCAGCACGCGGCGCCCCGCTGGGGCGTCGGTCATGTGTCGGGCGGAGGCAACGGCGATGGGACACGGCACTGGGGTTGAGGCGAGCCGGAAGTTAGCCGATCGCGGCCCCACCTCGCTGCGGTGCATTACCTCGCAGTCCGCCGCGCGTCTACAGAGTGCGACACCACCGGCAGCCAGCGGCCGAAACGACCGGACTCCAGAACCGGCACGTGCGACCGATACTTCCGCGGGGCACGCCGATGTGCCTGCGGACAAACACTTTGCGTCAGAGGCTCAGATGAGTGCAGTGTTCCTGCTCGTCTCGATGGTCGCTCCAGCCGTACTGCTGCAGCACTGGCGACGCCCCAGGCCGGCGCGCATCCGCTACCCACGCATGAAGCGTTCCGGAGCGTCGCGTGTTCACTGATGCCACTGTCGACGACGACAACTTCGACGACTGTGCGGACGAAGGTGTCGTGCTGGACGGTCCGGCGTCGCTCCTGCGCCAGTTGATCGACGCCGAGCCGTCCCCTCCGGCCTTCACGTCAGCGCTGTGGCGCGGCGTCGTCGATGTCGGAGCGCTCAACCACCGCGCGGAATCCCTGACCAGCCTCCCGCCAGAGCCGGGCTGAGACGATCGTGGTCCGGCCGGCGCGGACGGTGACGCCCGGCAGGCGCAGTTGACGCATCCCCGCAGCATCCACGAGCACCTCGTGTGATCCGGCGGGGATGCGCATGCGCACCAGCGACACACTCCCCGGCAGCAGTGTCCAGGCACGCGTGTCGGCCCGCTCGAGCGCCGTGGTGGCGGCGTTGGTGAACATGCGCGCCACCATGCCGATCGCCTGCGCTCCATCGCGATCCTTCTTCTTCTTCGACTTCGAGTCGTCATCCTTCTTCGTCGCGGCGGCTTCGGCGGCCGCTTCCATCGCACGCGCGGCGAGATACTTGGTCACGGCGCGCGTGACGGTGCGGGACAGGATCGCGCTGCGATCACGACGGTAGTCCGACGCCAGCGCATCACTGAGGCTGGCTGCCAGCATCGCCCGCTGCTCGGACGAATCCATGCGGACGCGCACGTCGCCGAAACCAGTCGAGACCGGGCGACGCAGCACCGGCCAGCTCATGTCGAGGAGATAGGATGCGCGCTGGCCCCGCAGCGCCCCGAAGCGCGTGTCGGTGAAACGCCACGACGGCGTGTCGTCGAACCAGACCCCCCCGTTGCGGAGGGCCCCGAGGTCGCCAAGGAATCGCTGGGCGGCGAACTCGCCACCCGACGCATTGACGTTGTCGCCGCTGAACATCGGGATGGTGAGTCCGACGGCCACCTTGTGTGCCACATCGCCACGTTCGATCACGACCAGCACATCGCCGAGCGAATCGGCGGGTGCGGTCCAGGCGGTATCGACGGCGGCGCCGAGTCGGGCCGCATTGCGGCGCGCCACCGACGCATCGTTCCAGTCGCCTGCCTGCTCGAACGCCGCGGCGGCGAGTGCGTGCATGGTGGCCCGCATCGGGCGCTCGTCATCGTCGGGCTCACCGACACTCGCCAGCAGCGCCACCAGACGACGCGCCTCGACGGCCGCGGCATCGGGATCGCCGGCGGCGCTCCAGGCCAGCACCGCGTTGTAGTGCAGCATGAGGCGCTCGTTGCGACCGGCGGTGTACGGCAACGCGAAATCGTTGGTCACCAGCGACACGGCAGTGCGACTGACGCTCTTCGTGTAGCGATCCTCGCTGACGGCGTACGCGGCATCGAACAGTGTGCCCGCTTCGCGATACCGGCCGGCGTAACGCGCCGCGCTGGCCTGGTAGAGCAACCGCAGCAGACGGTCATCAGGGCTCAGCGTGGACTTGCGGTTGCCGAGCGCACGCACTGCCGAATCGGCCATGCCGCGCTGCAGCAGGCTGCGCACGCGATCATCGTCGATCTGCAATCCGTTCGGTGCCGTGAGATAGCTGCGCGCCGTGTTCGACAGCGTGGTGCACGCAGTCGAGGTCACGAGGACGACAGCCAGCAGCAGGGGGCGACGCATGACGGGGAGTCTCAGCTACGTGCGCGGATCAGGAACCACACGGGGGGAACACACCGGTGCGATGCCGTGGGGCATCACACCGGTCCAACCATCGTCTCACCGCAGCAGTGCGGCCTGCGACAGGAGCGAGTCAACCGGCACCTTGGTGGAATCGACCGGCACCTTCACCGAGTCTGCACGAGCCCGCGTGGAATCCGTCGCGGGGCGCCGCGCCGGTGCGGGGTTCGCGTCCGACGCCGGCACCGGCACCGAGGTCTGCCGCTCGAGGACGATCAACCGCTGCTGCGCCCGGGCGATGGCGTCGGCCAATTGCGCGTTCGCCTCACCCTGCACCTGAATCCGCTCGATCTCCAATGACTGCAGGAACTGCTGGTAGCGGATCTGCGCCTCGACGGGGCGCATCTGCAGGTCGAGCATGGTTGCGATCTTGTACTCGAGCATCATGTCGTCCGCCTTCAGTGCCAGCGCCCGATCATATCGATCCAGCGCCTTCGCCCGATCTCCGGCGGCGTTGAACTGATCACCTTCGCGGATCAGCGCGTCGGCCATCGCCTTCGCGCGGCCGTCGGTGGTCGTGTCAGCGGGCGAACTGACCACGCGAATGCCCTGCGTCTCACGGTAGCTCACCGCGTTCAGCTCCTCATCGTCGAACTGCACCATCACCACTTCACCGGTGGCGTCACGGGGCGAACTGCCGAGATACCGCGGCACCATCACGGTGGCATCACGTGCCTCGCGGATGGTCCAGGCAGCGGGCGACGTGCGCGTGGCCGCCATGACCTGCTCCTGCGTCATGCCAAGCGAGATTTCCCCCTTCGCGATCGACGCGCAGATGCTGCCCTTGCAGCGGCTGACGGCGCGGGCGTAGATGCTGTCACGGGCCCGGGTCAGCCTGGCCGTGTTGGTGTTCCCCTCGGCGGCAGCGCGGGCGATGATGCGATCCTGTGACTCCGTGCGATCGCCGTTCTCCACGATCGGCCGGGCGCGGACGCGCCGCGGGCCATTGCAGGCGGCGACGGCCAGGGCTGCGCCCAACAGGATGGTGGCTTTCAGTGTGGTATGCATGGTCATGGCTCCCGGTTACCAGCCGACACGGCGGCGGTCGATGTACTTCTTGATCTTGTGCTGCCCGATCCAGACCTTCTGGTTGCTTTCGAGGTCGACGAGGAAGGCATCGACCTGGTAGAAGACGATCTTTTCGCGGCCTTCGGCGTCCTCGATCGCCTGCACGTCACCCTGCAGCATGAAGTTGGCGCCGCTCTCCTTTCCGATGCGTGCGCGACTCTCGGCCGAGGCATTCACCTGCTGGTCCTCACGCTCGTCGCGGACTTCGGCGCGTTCATCGCGACTGGCCACCAGCCGCACGCGGCCACTGTTCACGTACGCGCGCTCGAGATCCTTCACGAAGGTGCCGATCGGCACATGTTCGAGCGTGCGGTTGCGGAACGTGCCGACGATGACCGTCGGCGATGTGCCGCCGTGGGCGGAGGCGTACTGCGTGGTCCACGGGCCACCGAACGTCTGCTCGATCAAGGCGTTGGCGACCAGCTTCGAATCCACGTCGTTCCACCGCCCCGAGAGGTCGGTCACCCGCGCGGGATCGATGCGACTCACGCGCTTGTTGTTGCAGGCGGCGAGGGAGACGGCCGCCAGTCCGAGCGCGGCAACGCGGCGGAGAGCGACAGTCGAGAGGAAGGTCATGGCGTGCTCCAGATGGGTCGGACGGTCGGGATCGAGGCCCTGCGGGACGACGGGGATCTCTGCCTCGGGACAGTGTCATTGCATGGCACGCACCGTCAGGTCACCTTCCATAACGATCTGTCGCGCAACGAGTTACAAATTCAACGCGAGAGGGACTGTCCTCTCCGGGAGACACCCGCGTGTCTGTATCTGGTGTACGAGTGATCCAGACGATCATTCTCGGAGGGGTCATGTTGGGGTGTACCGGCAAGCGACCGGCGGATCTGGGACTCACGGGGAGCGCGCTGCGCCCCTGTCCTGACACGCCCAACTGTGTGAGCTCCGAGGCGGGGACCCCCGCGGACAAACGGGTGCCGTCGTTGCCTGCGCCCGGTGGCCGCGGTGATCTGGAGCGTCTGGCGGCGGTGGTCCGTGCGTGGCCACGCACCGAGATCATCACCGCGACTCCGGACTACCTCCACGCCGAGTCGACCAGCCTCCTGCTCCGGTTCGTGGATGACGTGGAGTTCCGGTTCGATTCGGCGGCGCAGGTGATCCATGTCCGCTCGGCCTCACGCCTCGGCAAGAGTGACCTGGGAGTGAACCGGAAGCGGGTCGAGGGGATCCGTGACCGCTGGTTCGCGACGGTCGGCGCGGCGAAGTAACGCGAGCCAGCTTCGCCGGTCAGGCTGGCCGGTAGGCGACGACGGTGACCTCGATCAGGATGCCGCGCAGTCGTGCGCCGACCGTGGTGCGCGACGGATACGGCGGTGTGAAGGACGCCTTCCAGATGTCGTTGACCACGGTCCAGTCCTGTTCGCTGGTCAGATAGATCGTGGCCGAGACGACATCGTCGAGCGAGGCACCAGCGGCGGCGAGCACCTCGCGCACGTTGTGGATGACCTGCGCCGTCTGTTCCTCGATCGTGGCACCGATCACCTCACCGGTGCGGAAATCCTTCGGGACCTGCCCGGACACGTGAATGAAGCCACCCGCGCGGACCGCCGGGCTGTATGCACCGGCGGGCAGCGGAACGTCGGCCGGCAGGAAGATCGGAGCCCAATGGCGTGGCGACATGGAACGCAGGACGGGGGTGAGTGTCTTGACATCGTGGGAGTGGCGCGCTGCTACGGCATACGCTAATCCTTCGGTGCGGCCACCGCGCGTGGTTCGCAGTTCTGCCCACTGTTCAACATTTCAGAAGGAGGTGATCCCATGGCCAGTGCCAGTCCTTCCGCCGGCTCGACCTGGGCAAACGGTCCTCAGACCGTCGCCTGATTCAGTTGTCCAGGCCGTCGGCTCGCGATCGTGTCGAGCTGGCGTCGAAGGCAGAACGGCCCGTCACTGCGTTTCGCGGTGACGGGCTGTTTTGTTTCATCGTTCTCGGTCTTTGCCAGCATCTGCAACTGCGCAACGCAAGCGGCCGGCTGCCGCCGCAGACGGCCTTCGGCCGACGCAAAACAGCGCGAGAGGCACCGGCGCTGAGCGCGACCATCCGTGCCGTGCATGGATCGTTTTGGGGGAACTGCGCTCGCGACGCATCGTGCGCCGCGACGCGATGATGTTGAAGAAACCGCTGTTGCAGTTCCCCCAAAGCCGTTGCCGTTTGTTTTGCGCCCCTGCGCCTCTGCGGCGGCCGCAGGCCGCTTGCGTTTGTCAGTTGCAGTTGCAGTTGCTGTCACCGGAGCATCGGTCGCGCCGTGCAGCAACAGCGTGATCAGGACATCGGGCCGAGGGCACTTTCGGCGTCGAGGGTGAAACGCGGGATGTCGGAGGCGAAGCGGGACTTGTCGGCGCGGCGGAAGAAGTACTGCCCCTCCATGTAGCCACTCGGCGACTTGAGCACACAGAAGCTCTGGTATTCGTGCACGTGCCCGGGGGCGATCACGGGGAGTTCGCCGACGACGCCCTCCCCTTCCACTTCGGTGTCTTCGCCATCACCGATCGAATCGTGAATCAGCCAGCGGCGCGAGAGGAGCTGGGCGGCCTGGTCGCCGACGTTCTCGAGTCGCACGAAGTAGGCGAACACATACTGCGCGTGCGCAGGCTGCGATTGCGCCGGGAGAAAGACCGGGCGCACCGAGACGCGAATGCCGTGCGACTGGCGGTAGAAGAAGGGAGGCCGCTTCACCCGTGCAAGGTATCCCCGGGTCGCGACGCGTCGACAGGTGCCGTGGTGCCATTCCGTCGCCGCCCCCCGGCAGAGATATTTCCGGGATCCGGCACGATCCCTCTGCTACCGACCCCGACGGTTTCTCATCATGCGCTCTGTCCGCACCTTCGCCGCAGTCGCGGCCCTGACCCTGACGGCCCATTCGCTGGCCGCGCAGTCACCGGTGGATTCGGCCGTCGTGCTGCGGGGCGCCCCGGTCCCCGCCGGGGCCGCGATTCCGGTCACCCGCCTCGTGACCGCCGCGCGCAACTACACCGCCAAGCCGGTCATCGTCGAAGGCATCATCACCCGTGAGTGCACCGACAAGGGGTGCTGGATGCAGGTGGCACCGACGCCTGACGCCAGCGGCATGCGCGTGACGTTCAAGGACTACGGCTTCTTCATTCCGCAGTCGATGGTGGGCCGGCGTGCCCGCATGGAGGGCGTCACCAAGGTGACGACCCACTCCAAGGCCGCCGCCGATCATCTCATCGGCGAAGGGGCACCGCTGGTGCGCAACCCCGATGGGACTGCGACCGAAGTGCAGTTCGTGGCCAACGGGGTGGAGCTGTTCAGGAACTGATCGCTCCTGTTCCGCGCTCCTGGCACTCACTGCATTACGCAGAAGCGCAGAGGAGCGCCGAGGGCCGCGGACGTCCTGGGCCCGTCTGCGGCGCGCCGGTGCGCTTCCGATTTGCCGATACGATGTCGCGCTCGTCGGCTGCACATCCGGAGTAGAAGGTGTAGCCGGAAAATTTTGGGGGAACCGCACGAGTGAGTGCAGTTCCCCCAAAGCGTCAGTCCTGAATTCTGCTCCTTCTGCGCTCCTCTGCGCTTCTGCGTCGAGCAGTCCAGCGATCGTCGGGACAGCCATCACGCATCACGGGAAGATGCCGAGGTCCTGATAGCTGACGGCGACCTTGTTGATCGCGCTGATGAACGCAGCGGTCCGGATGTCGGTCTTGCGGTCGTGATGCAGCCACGTTTCGCGGACCTGCGTCCAGGCGGAGATCATCGTGTCCTCGAGGCCCGAGTTCACCAGATCCGACTCGTCGGCACCGTGCGAGAGCCGCGCCATGCGCTCGGCGCCAAGGGTCTTGCCGGTGAGATCCTCGACCGCTTTCAGCACGTTGGTGAAGGCCGTCTCCTCGAAGCGCTTCTCCATCCGGCCGAATCGCACATGTGACAGGTTCTTGAGCCACTCGAAGTAGCTGACCGTCACACCGCCGGCGTTGAGGAACATGTCGGCCAGCACCATCACACCGCGCTGGTGCAGGATGCCGTCGGCCTCGAAGGTGGTCGGACCATTGGCGCCTTCGGCGATGATCTTCGCCTGTATGCGCCCGGCATTCTCCGCCGTGATCTGGCCTTCGAGCGCTGCCGGCACGAGGATGTCGCACGGCAGTTCGAGTGCGGCTGCGGAGTCGGCCATGTAGGTGGCGCCGGGGAATCCCCTGAGCGTGCCGGCCTCGCGGCGGTGCGCCATGATGGCCTGCAGGTCGAGCCCATTCTCGTTGTACAGCGCACCGTCGTGTTCTGCGACCGCCACGAGAATGCCGCCGCCCTCCTGCATGAACTTCGCGGCGTGGTAGCCCACGTTGCCGAGGCCCTGCACGATGAAACGCTTCCCTTCGAGGCCTCTGGTGAGGCCGAGCGCCTGCATGTCTTCGGCGCTGTCACAGGCTTCGCGCACACCGAAGTAGATCCCGCGTCCGGTGGCTTCCGTCCGTCCGCGGATGCCGCCCTGGGCAATGGGCTTGGCGGTCACGCAGGCCATGGCGTTCAGGTCACCGACGGCGAGCTGCGCGTAGGTGTCGGCAATCCATGCCATCTCCTTGCTCGACGTGCCGTAGTCCGGTGCAGGCACATCGACACCCGGGCCGATGAAGTTCTTCTTCCAGAGCTCGAAGGTGTAGCGCCGGGTGATCCGCTCGAGTTCACCCTCACTGAACTCCTTGCGATTGATCTTGATGCCGCCCTTGGCACCGCCGAAGGGCACATCCACCACCGCACACTTGTACGTCATGAGGGAGGCGAGCGCCATCACCTCGTCCTCGTTCACATTCATCGCGTAGCGAATGCCGCCCTTGGTGGGCAGCTTGTGATGACTGTGCTCGGCGCGCCAGCCGACGATGGTCTTGATGGTGCCATCGTCGCGCAGGATCGGGAAGGTGACGCGGTAGACCGCATTGCACTCCTTGATCTGGTTGAGGAGCGCGGGTGGATGATTCGTGAAAGTGCCAGCCGCGTCGAAGGCGCGATGCACCTGAGCGAGAAAACTCTGTTCAGACATGGACCGTGAGGTGGAGAGAGGGCGCTGCAACGTGGCGGGTAAGGTGCGCCGCTGTCATCGGGGGGCGCCAGAGCTGTACATCTGCAGGTACACCGCTCCCGGCGTCACCACTCTGATGGTCGGATCGGGACCACCATCCCTTGACCCGAGGCGGATCGAGTTAGCGGGCTCGACGGCTCAACCGCAGCGATGGCAGCGGCTGACCCGTCTGGTAGCTTTGCAGCATGCGCGTCGCCCCACCCATCCCGCTGGCAACACACGGCGTCGTCCGCGCGGTGTTCGCCGGCCCAATCCGATCGCTCCGCTCCCCGCGTCAGCCGGGGGGAAACACCGCGGCATGGCGATCCGCGATCCTGAAGGCGCCGCTGGCGAGCGCCGACGTCGGGACACTCGGACTGCGTGGTGATGCGCAGAAGGAGACGAAGCACCATGGGGGGCCGCAGAAGGCCGTGCTGGTGTACGGTGCAGCGCACTACCCGGCCATCTGGGATGCGGTGTTGCGTCCGCATGCCGCCGCACATGCCGACGCGCTGCGTCAGATGTCCGGCGAGGTGGACGCCAGTTCTTACGCCTTTGGCGCATTCGGCGAGAACCTGACGATCGACGGGCTGACGGAACGCACCGTGTGCCTGGGCGACGTGTGGCGGATCGGCAGTTGTGAACTCGAGATCACGGAGCCGCGCGGCCCGTGCGGCACACTGACGCGCCGGTGGATGCGCCCTGCCCTGCTGCAGGAGGTGCACCAGACGGCGGCGGCGGGGTGGTACAACGCCGTGCGACGCGATGGTGTGGTGGCGGCCGGCGACGACGCCGTGCTGGTGCAGCGCGTCCAGGAGGAGTGGACGCTGGAGCGCGTGTATCACCTCGAGCAGGACCGCGTGGTATCGCGACGGGACGCCATGGCCCTGCGCGAGACGGCGGTGGCGAGTGCGGCCACGCGTCAGCGCATGGAGCAACGGCTGGCGAATCCCGCACGTCTGCGAGACTGACGGGCTCCCACCGCGCGACGCATTGGCGCGGCGGGAGCGGTTGATCAGCCCAGCGTCACGGTGGCGGTGGTCCCACCCGCATCGACCACCACCGGAAGCCGCACGAGGCTCGAGGTGCGCTGCGCACTTTGCACCCAGACACCGTCGAACGTGAATCGCGCGCCGTGATTGGGGCACTGCAGCGTCCCGTTTTCCTCGATCAGCACCGGCGTGCCCTGATGGGTGCACGACAGGGAGAAAGCCACCAGCCCGGTGCTGGTGCGCGCGATGGCGACGGGCGGCGTGATACGCACTCGCGCCACCCTGCCGACCGTTGCCAACTCCGGGAAGCTGGCCAGCGAGATCGCGATCTGGCCCGTGCCGGGCTCGATCGGTCCGGTGGTGCCATCCTCACCACCGCCGCAGGCAGTCAGCACGACGGCCATCGCCGACAGGGTGGCGGCGGAGACGAAGTCACGGCGGGAGACGGCCTTGTCGCGCACGATACAACCAGCACACTGCGTCGTGTCTGTCTTCATGAAGCACCTCAAGGGGAAACGTGCATGGACGGCCATCCACCGCCCAGTCCTGCAGGGGAACTACAGGGTGACCACCGCAGCCGCCCAGGCGGCCGCGCTTTCGTCGCTGTGAATCTCGACATCGATGTCCACCACGAGCTCCGTTCCCTCCTTCCGGATGGCGAGACGGTCCATGTTGCGGGTGGCGCGGCCGCGGATGTACGCACCATCGATGCGGTACTCCGACTTGTGCTTCGGGCAGAGGAAGGCGGTGTCGCCGCCCTTCACGCGCAGCATGGCACGCTGATGCGGGCAGCTCAGTGCGAACGCATACACCTTCCCTGCCGTGCGCACGATGATCACCTCATTCTCGGCGTCGATGGTGGCGCCATCGGCGGCCGGAATCGGATAGCGCGCCAACCCATCGGCGGAACGCGGGGCGTGGTGCATGACGAAACCGGTCAGCTCCTCGGCGCGCACCACCCCAGGCAGCAGCAGGCTCGCCGCGGCGATTGCCGCCATCGTCCGGGCAATGAACGCGCGGCGATCAGCAGGCAGCTCGCAGGACGTGCACGCTGCCGTGTTGTCATGTTCTGACGCCATCATCCCGTTCCTCATCCTTGCATGAGCCACACGCCCGCAAGAACGATCGCGAGCCAGAGCACCACACTGACCATCGCCCGCAGCCGAAGCGCCGACAGCCACTTCGTTGCCTCGGGTGACGCACGCAGCCCGCGCTCATCGCGCAGCATCAGCAGACCGTTCACCGCCAGCGCTGCCAGCAATCCGATCTTGATCCACATGACCTGATTTCCGGCCAGTGCCTCGAGGTCGGCGGCCAGCTGCAGTCCACCGCTGACCAGCGAGATCACCAGCGCCACCACCACCGGGCGATGGACATCACCCACCGAGGCGGCGAGCGTGCGACGCGCACCCACATCGGTGACCATACCCGCCTTCAGCACCGTGCGATCCGCCGCAATCGCCAGCCCGCCCCCGACCATCATCGCGCCGAGGTGCGCATAGGTGAGGCCGACCGACAACGCCGTGGAGTCGCCGTACATCGTGCTCCACGGCTCCAGCATGGTGACGAGTGACTCGAGTACCGGCATCAGTCCTTGCGGAGGAACATGATGAGCCAGCCCGCCGTGCTGGCACTCATCGAGCCGATGGCGATGTTGCGATGGCGGCGGCGTGTTTCCCCGTCCTCGCCGGCGTCCTCGCCCAGTGATCCTGCATAGGCGAAGCCTGCATCAGCCAGCAGGAACAGCGCCGAGTGCAGATACCGACGCTTGCGGTCTGCCGGGTCCTTGCGCGCATCCCAGAGATTCCACAGGCCGGTCACGGTGTTGACGCCGAACACGGCGGCGGCACCGCCCGCCGCGACCGGGTGCAGTGACCGCACGGTGGACGACACGCCGCGGCGCCCCTTCTGCGCGAGCTGATCACCGGTGTAGTACGACACTGCGAACAACGGGAACATCGCCCAGCTCAACGTCTTGTGAATGGCCACGCGCCGACCGTACCACTCGGAGTACTCCACGGCGCGTGTCCGCTTGCGGGTGCCGGTGTCGGCAGGCACGAACGACCCGACCGGAAACACGGTGGGCAGCGCGGCGATCGCGGCGAGAGGTGGCGGCACCAAGGTCACGGTCGGTACCGAGTCACCCGGGGCGACCGGCATGGTATCGAGTTGCAACTCACCCTTCGGCACCGTGTCGGTGAGCAGAAGGGCCAGCGCCAGCAGACCTGCAACCATGTGCCACCCTCGGAAGTGAACCGTTCAGCGAACTCGCGGTCCCGACTCGACGAATCTGTCGGACTCAACAGCAAAGTGTGCGCCATCTCGCTGATTGGCACACAGATGTGACGCACACCGGATCGCGTCGTCACGACCATCTGAAAAAACAAAGGCGCCGGAATGGGCGCCTTTGTTCCCCAGCCGAACGTCCACTCAGCGCGAGCGGTCGGTGTCGTCCTCGTCGTCGCGCTCATCCTCGACACCGAAGCCACTGGCCCCGGTGATTGCGGCATCGCGCTCCACGCGCAGCACCTGACGCTCGCGGACGTCGCCGTAGACGAACGTCACGAGGTAATCGCCCGTCTGGACCATCGGGGCGGCACCACCGCCACCGCGGCCGCCACGGCCGAACAGTGCACCCGGCACGCCGCGGAAGGCAGCGAACAGCTCCTGCATTGCCCCCGCTGGACTGGGTGACGCGCCGGCCGCTGGCGGACCACCGGGTCCACCACGGCCACCAGCGCCTCGGGCACCGGCCACGGCGCCCTCACCCGGACGCTCGACCCATGCCGGCATTCCGGCCGCCGGTGCCGGGGCTCCGGGAGCAGCGGCGCCGCCACCGCCAGCGAACTGCTGGATCATCTCCTGCGTCCGGCCCTGCTGCACGGAGGTCCGCACCATGCGCACCATGTTGCTGTCCATCCCCGCCGTCTGCAGCGAGTCGAGAATGCGCATGGTGGTCACGTAGGTCTTGATGCTGTCACGGCGCTCAGCCGGCGACAGCGGCGCGGCTGCCGGACGCTTGCCACGCATGTCCCACATCACGCGGTGCACGCCAGCGGCACCGGGGCCGTTGAGCGTGCGGACCGTGTCGCCTGCCGCGTCGGTGATGATGATCTGCACCCGCGTGCCCGGCTTCGCTTCGGCAATGCGATACATGATTTCGGCGCCGGACGCCGGCGCGTTCACCGCGAAGCGCTTGTGGCCATTGCCACCGCCGGCGGTGCCGGCCGCGTCAGGTGCCTGACCGAGTGCCAGTGCCACCCTCGGCGTGAACAGGTGCGCCTTCTTGGCGATCACGGTGGACGTCATCTGCTGCAGCGGCGCGATGTCCACCACGTAGATGGCGCGGCCGTGCGTGCCGGCGATGAGCTCGTGATCACGCGGGTGGATCTGCAGGTCGTGCACCGGCACCGTCGGCAGGCCGGTCATGAAACGCTGCCAGCTCTGGCCACGGTTCATGGACATGTACGCGCCGACATCGGTACCGACGAACAGCAGGTTCGGGTTCACCGGATCCTCGCGGATCACATGCGCGAAGTCGGGGCCGCCGCTGGGCAGCGTGGCGCCGAGGTTCGTGAAGGTCTGCCCGTAGTCACGCGTCCCGTACACGTACGACGTGAAGTCACCGCGACGGTGGTTGTCGAAGGTGATGTAGAACGTCGAGGTGTCGTGGTGCGAGGCTTCGATGCGGCTGACGTACGTCTCGGCCGGGAGGCCGGTGAACTTCGAGCCGGCGATCTTCTCCCAGGTCGCGCCGTCGTTGCGCGTCAGCCAGACGTTGCCGTCGTCGGTGCCGGCATACAGCAGACCCGGACGGAGCGGTGACTCGATCAGCGACACGATGGTGCCGAACGTCTCGGCGCCGGTGGCGTCGATCGTGATGCCGCCCGTGGTCTTGGTGCTGACACGGATCTTCATCGTGTCGCGCAGCGAGAGATCGGGGGAGATCACCATCAGGTCGTCGCCGCGCTTGGTGGACTTCACCACGCGGTTGGCGGCGGCGTAGAACACCGACGGATTGTGCGGTGAGAGGAAGAACGGTGTGTTCCAGTTCCAGCGCATATCGAGTGCGGTGGAGTCGGTGAGCTGCTGCGCCCGCATGGCCGCGATGCGGCGCTTCTGCGCCGGCGTCTCCGGCTTGGCGGTGTCGCCACGCTCGACGATGATCGAGTCCTCGAACTGCATGTAGCGCGGGCGCCAGCTCGGCTTCACGAGGGCGGTGCGCTCACCGGTGGCCATGTTGAGGCGACCCATGTTGCCGCCCTGGCTCTCGCTGTAGACGATGTTCGGATCGGTCGGGTCCTGCGCCGTGACGAAGCCGTCGCCACCGCTGATGTAGACCCAGCTCTCGTTGGTGATCTGGCCGCGCACGCGACGACTCGGGCCGCACCACGATCCATTGTCCTGCAGACCGCCGCAGATGTTGTACGGCGTCGCCATGTCGTAGCTGATGGCGTAGAACTGGCCGATGTTGATCGTGTTCAGGATGTCGTAGCTGCCACCCTTGTCCCACGTCTGCGCCACGCCGCCGTCGTTGCCGACGACGATGTGTTCGGGATCGTTGGGATCGATCCACATGGCGTGATGATCGACGTGGATGCCGACCGTGGCATCACGCGGCGACTTGCCACCCTCGTCGGAGACCTTCACCGGCGTGGAGGAGAAGTACACGCGATCGGCGTTGCGCGGGTCGACGCGCACCTGCGAGTAGTAGAACGGCCGGACGTTCTCGGTGGCCGTACGGGCCCACGTCGCGCCACCGTCCTCGCTGCGATACAGGCCACTGAGCCTGGTCTGCGCCTTCTTCGTCGCGTCCTTCACCGCGTTTGGCATGGTGTCCGCTTCGACCATGGTGTACATGATCTTCGGATTGCTGCGGGCGATACCGATCTCGATGCGGCCGAGCATCGATGCGGGGAAACCGCCGCCACTCACCTTGGTCCACGTCACGCCGGCGTCGGTGGACTTCCAGAGCGCGCTGCCCGAGCCACCACTCTGCAGGAAGTACGGTCCGCGCTGCCGCTCGTAGCTCGAGGCCCAGACGATGTCGGGATTGGTGGGGTCGAGCTGCACGTCGATGAAGCCGGCGCGCTCGCTGACGAACTTCATCACCGTCCACGTCTTGCCGCCGTCGGTGGTCTTGTACAGGCCACGCGCCTTGCTCGGCTTCCACGCAGAACCCAGCACCGCCATGTAGACGACGTTCGGATCACGCGGATGCACCTGCAGACGGCCGATGTGCTCCGTCTCGGGGAGGCCGAGGTGCGTCCAGTTGCGGCCACCGTCGGTGCTCTTGAACACACCACAGCCCGGCGAGATGGAGTTGCGCGAGTTCTGTTCGCCGCTGCCGGCGTAGATCACGTTCGTGTCGGACGGCGCGATGGCGAGGTCACCCATCGCCACGCAGCGCTGGTTCTCGAAGATCGGGCGGAACGTGGTGCCGGCGTTGGTGGTCTTCCAGATGCCGCCACCAGCGGTGGCGACGTAGAAGGTCTTCGAGGGCGACGGAATGCCTTCGACGTCGGTGACGCGCCCACCCATGTTGGCGGGGCCGACGGCGCGCCAGCGCATGGCGTTGAGCGTCACCGAGTCGATGGCAGCCGCGGTGGGGGCTTGCGCACCGAGCGCCGACCCGGCGGCGCCCAGCAGCAATGACAGACGGACAAGAGATCGCATGACGAATCCCGAGAGGGTGAAAGCCGGCGACCGGACCGACCCGCGGCACCTGTCGCAACCCAAGAGTACGCACACCGCACCGGTTGGGTTGGGCCCGCTCTCGGCTGCGTCAGCGGCAGCGTGGCGCGGGGGCGCGGAAATCGAGCGGCAGTGTCACGCCGCGGTCGCCGGCGACCAGCAGGACGGTGTCGGCCGGCTGGCGCAGCCGTGCCCCTGCGGGCAGACGGACCCGCACCGCTCCCCGCGCCGCCTTGGTCGAGGGACCGATGCGCACGGCCCCGTCGAGATCACGATCAGGACCGGCGATCATCTCGAGGCCCCGTCCTGTGACGCCCGCGGGCAGACGGTCGAGACAGAGCCCCGCCGCAGCACTGAGGCGCGCGGGCACGGGCGCCGCGTCGGTGGCGAGCCGCGCGCGCAGCGTCGGCGGGACCACACCGAGGGCCGACGCGCCGGCGCCGCTGCCCGGCAGGACCCCCTGCACCGTCAGCTGCTCCGGAATGCACACGTCGCGACAGATGCCGTAGCGCACCGTCAGGTTCACCAACCGATCGACCGCCGCCGGTGCGTCGAGGGCGAACTCGATCAGCCACGGCACCTCACCCTCGAGCGTGTGCGCCACCCCCACATCGGAGCGGGTCACCACCGGCACGGGCCATGTTTCGCGGCGGACACGCACACCGGCCGGAAGATTCCACACGAATCGCGTCGGCAATCCCGTCTCGCCGGGATTGCGCCAGGAGACATGCCAGCCGTCGTCAACCGCCAGCGTGACCAGCAGCGTTGCCGACGTGGCACTCGCCGACACGGGCTGCAGCGTGGCCCGCGCATGCTTCACAGCGCTCAGCGAAGGCTGGGGCTGTGCCACGAGTGGCATCGCGGCCGCGAGTGACACCGCGACGAGCAGCGCGCGACTCATCGCAGCGCCTCTTCCAGCAGCGCCGCGAACTCCGGCGAGTCGAGCTTCGGGGCGAAGGCAAGGATCCGTCCATCTTTCCCGACCAACATGGTGGTGGGCAGCCATGCCGCCTCGAATCGGGCCAGCGGGCCTTCCCCTTCGGGCCAGGCACCAGCCCAGGCATGCGTCCACGGCATCTGCTCGCGACTGGTGCGGAAGCGGTCGGCGGTGGCGCGCTGTTCGTCCACCGACACCGAGATGATCTGCAGCCCGCGCGCGCCGTACGTCGCCTGCAGCGCCTGCAGCGCCGGCATTGCCACGATGCAGTCGATGCACCAGGTGGCCCACACGTCGATCAGCGTGACGCGGCCCGCCAGTGCCGCATTCGTGATCGCCGGCTTGCCGGCATCGAGGGCATCGACTGTGAACGCCGGCACGGCTCTCCCGGGCTGCAGCACGCGGTTGTAGCCGGTCAGCTTGAGCAGCGGCAGCGCACGGGGATGATCGTATGATTCCGCGACGAATCGTGCCACGTATGCCTGCGCGGCGACGGTGTCTGCCGGCATGAACGTTTCAGCGGCGCGCACGTACAGGTCGAACCGCGCCGTGGTGTCGCGGGCTGCGGTGATCGCAGCGTCGAAGCGCGCACGGACGATCGTGATCGCGTCTGGGGTGGTGCGCGATGGCTGCCCTGCGGCGTGTCGCGCGGCCATCAGCACCACACGACGCTGCATCACGTCGTCGAGGTCCCAGAGCTTCGAACCGGGATGAAACTGGTCCAGGACGCCTTGCCCGAGGCCGGCGACCCGCTCGCAGCGGGCATCGGACCGCAGCAATTGCCTGACGAGGCGCAGCTGATCCGCCAGCGGCAGCGGCGAGGGTGACTCGATGTAGGCGACCGTTGCGTTCTTCTCCTGCGCGTCGAGCAGACAGCGTCGGCGGGCGGCGAACGAGAAGATCGAGTCGAGCTGCGAGACGACGCCCGCGATCGGCAGGTCGGCGGTCACACGAAACGACGACTCCCCACCGAAGGCCACACCGGTGGAGTCGTACACGAGCTGCACGTCGGTCCCGGCCTTGCCCACCGTCAGCGCTTCGTACTCACCATCCTCGGCCCACCGCCACGTCGACGCGCCGGCGGGCGACAGGAAGAGCCGAGCGGTGATGTCGATCACGCGGTACGCCACCGTATCCCGTCTGGCGCGCAAGACACCGGTGCGACGCCCGTTGCCACGCGCCGACAGGATCACCGCCGGTGGCATGTCGGGACGTGGCTTCTCGGCGTCGGCTTCCGGCGCGACACCGATGACGGGCCCTTTGGCGAGTCCCGTGGGATAGCCAGCCAGCGCGATGGCCACGGGTACCGTCGCCGGTGCGTCGAGTGGCAACGCGCGCTCGAAGCCGACGTAGCCCACGCCGGCTGCGCGCACGCGGAATGGGCCCGCCTCCGCCGTCGCGATCCGGAACGAGCCGTCGGCTTGCACACGGGTCCGCACGACGCGCTGCGGCGCCCGGATCGGACGCAGCTCCACATCGGCCCGCACGGGGATGCGGCCGTCGAAGCCGCGGACGGTGCCCTGCACCACGGTCGAATCGCGTGCCGCCTGCATCGCGTGCAGCGGCAGTGCCCCTGTCAGCAGCAGTGCCGCTGCCGTGCGTGTGATCCACATGTTGGGAACCTAGTGCGCTGCACGCTGCTGCCTACCGGGTGCCACGTCCCGCAACTCTCCTCACACGGAGACGCGGTGCCACGGAGAATGGCAGACTGCCGGGGGAACAGCGCTCGATGAGCGAGGTTCTCCCGGCAGTTCCATTCTTTCGCAGGTTCTCCGTGCCTCCGTGCCTCCGTGCGAGCGGAGTTGCGGTGTCACCGAAACGAGATCAGCGATCGACGAGCGCGATGAAGCGGAAGGGTGCACCGCCGGTGGCGTTGTCGGCTGCGATGATCGTCCGTGCGCCGTTCGCCGGTAGCGCGACCGATGCGAGGTTGATCGCCACGTTCGCCGCACGCGAACCTGCCGCCGTACCGGCCGGCACCACACGCACCTGATACGTGCCCGCAGCCACCGACAGGTACGCCGACGCCCGCAGCGGCACGTTGGCGAGCGTCGGGGTGGCGGTGGCCAGATCAGCGCCCACCGCCGTCACGAACACATCCACGTTGCCGGCCGATGGTGCGAGATGCACCACGCGCACGCGCACCTGCCCCAAAAACGGGAAGGAATTCGTGTCAGCCGTGATGAACGGTACGATGGTAGACGCGCCTACTCCGCCTGTTGCGTACACCGTGCAATCCACCGTGTTGGCGACCTGCAGCGGGATCGTGGCGACCGTGACCGCAGTGTCCGCAGTCCGCCGGAGCACCAACGAGTGTGCCCCCGCGTTGATCGTGTTATAGATCGCAGTATTCGGCGCGGCGAGCGACGCCGGTGTCGCCGCACCATAGATCTGATTCACGTTCCACGGTCTATTGAGCGCGACATTGACGCGACCTCTCGTCGTATCCGTGATCAGATTCACGAATCGGATGCGTCCTGTTGGTCCCGTTGGCAGCAGCGATGTACTGCCGTCCGACGTGCCGCACGACAACGTGACCAGTGGCAGCGAGAGCATCGCGGCAAGACGTGCAACCCGCAGAACAACACGATGTTCTATCATGCGCAGAGAGCTCCTCACAGTGGGCAACCCGTCGGAAGCGGGCGCGGTTCGGTCGGATCGGCGGGGACGTTTCCATTCGCATTGCGGTCCCCGATCGAGTACGGCATCCAGCATCGTTGGCCAGCGGTGGGAACGGCCGGTGCTGCGGTCGGACCGACGATCTGGTTCCTGCGACGGCTGTCCTCCCAGCGCACCCCCGTCCCAAAGAGCTCGTAACGACGCTGCCGGTAGATTTCGTCGAGCAACTGCGCATTGGTGAGCGGCCCGGACAGGGCCGTCAGGCACGCCTTCGGATCATCGACGCCGCGTCCGCCGGTGCAATCAACGCGCACGGAATCAACCGCCGCGCGTGCTCCAGCCGCATCGCCCAGCGCAAGCAACGCCTCCGCCTTGATGAGCAGAGCTTCGTCCGGGAACAGAAGTGGCAGGTTCGCCGTCGGCAGCGCGAATCGACTGAAACCGTCGAGCTGCGCACCGATGCGCCCCGTCACCGTCGACGGCGTGACGAAGTACCCAAAGCGCTGATCCCCCGCCTCCATGCTCAGTCGCCACTGACGTCGTGGCCCGATACCATTCACGCCGCCCGTGACGCCACTGAACGGGTTTGTGGTCGGCGCGACGAAGGTGACCAGCGACAGCGAGCTCCGACTGACGAGATTCGCAGCGGCTAGTGCAGCGGCATTGTCGCCGCCCATGCGCGCATACCGCGCGCGGTACATCTGGATGAGATTGGGTAAGCTCACGCCGGGTGTGAGCATTTCCGAGTTGAAGACGGCGGAAGGCACCGTGTCCACGACAAGGCGCGCTGCGGTGTCAAGCAGCGCCCGGATCACAGGGATGGCTTCCGTGCGCGAGACATACACCGGCTGCGTCGTTCCGAACGTATTCACGGGAACGCGCTGATACGTCTGCAGCGCTTCGCCCAGCGCCTCAGCCTTGATGGCAAAGGCAAGTGCACGGAGTCCGCTGCGCGTTCCGGGTTCGACGCCTGGCGCGACGAGCAGCGAGTCGCGCAGAAGCTCATCGGCCGACCGAACTGTCCGATACACCGAGTTGAAGACGGCGTCCGCGATCCCGGTGCCGGGAGGGACATTGCCCTGCTCCGCGTCACTGATCGACACCAGCGCCGCTGAGGCGCTGGCAAATTCATCGGTCACGAGCCCGCTCGCGTACGCGAAGCTGAAGTACGACGCGGCGAAACGACCTTGCAAGCCGGTCGCGAGCGTGGCGAGCGAGATACGTACGGGCGTAGCCTCGACTTTGTCTCGTCCGGGCTGGTTCGGATTCGTGACGTCGAGATTGCATCCTGCGAGAATGACGGCGGCAATCGCCACCGCGCTCTTGACAATGCGCATGGGTGATCGTCTCCGTTTCAATAAGTGAAGCGCGCGCTGACCGACCAAACGCGCGGAATGGGATAGCCGCCGAAGTCGAAGCCGCGATCGGCCGCTGTGGTCTGCCCGGACCCGAGCCCTCCCGCGTTGGTTCCGAACAGATTGATCTCCGGGTCATAGCCGCTGTATCGCGTCCAGACGAAGAGATTGCGGCCGGACACCGTCAGTTCAACGGGGTTGCGCACGAGACGACGCACCGCCGAAAAGTCGAGAGGATAGCTGAATGACAATTCACGGAGCTTCACGAAGCTGCCATCTTCGACCCAGTACTCGAAGATTCCCTGCGTTCGGGCATTGAAGCCCGGCGGCAGTTTGCGCGGATCGCCAAGTGGAAGCAATTCACGTTCGAACTCCCGGCTGTTGCTCGCGATACCGGCGTTCTGCGCGCGCGTGGACAGATTCATGACATCGTTGCCCACGACGGCGTCGAACAACGCACGGATCCGCAGTTTCCCGCCGATCGTCACTTCGTTGAGCACCGATCCGAGCCAATCAGGATTCGGATCGCCGATGACCTTGTTTGCGGAGTCATTACACGCGCCGCCGCTCAACGCCTGACGCGCCGCGATCGTCGTCCCCATGTCTGCAGCGATGTTGCTCCGGCGATAGCGTCCGAGCGAATCGGTGAGGAAGGCCCCCGTGACGCAGTTTCTCGCCGCGTATGACCCGAAGAAAATGCCCATTGGCTGGCCTTCCTGGATCCGGTTGGGATACCCACCGGCCGACACGAACGACCGAACCGGAGGACCACTGAAGCTCGGATCGGACAAGAGCAGCTGGTCGACCCTGTTGCGATTGCGCGTATACGTGATCGTCGATTCCCACCGGAGGTTCTTGCGATCGATCGGCGTCGCGCGCACGAGCAACTCGAAGCCCCGGTTTGAGATATCGCCGATGGGGGCAAAGGCGCGGGAGAACCCCGTGCTGGTGGCCAACGGTCTGAAGAACAGCAGGTTGCTGACGCGACGACTGTAGAAGGTTGCCTCCAGTCCGGCACGACCGGAGAACAGACTGACATCGGTACCAATTTCAAATTCGCGCGAGCGCTCGTCCCTCAGATCGGGATTGCCGAGTTGCGCGTCACTGACGATGCCGGGCCGTCCGCCGAAAAAAGTGCTGGCATACGTGAAATACTGGCTGTACGCATTGAGCAACCCAGGCTGACTGCCCGCTTCACCATACGCTGCCCGAATGCGCGCCTGATTGAGGAGGCCGCTCCCCTGCGTGAGCAGGGAGTACGTCGCACTGGCCTTCGGGAATAGCTGACAGCGCTGTGACTCGGCGAACACCGACGCGCAGTCGCGTCGCACCGCAGCCGTCAGGAAGAGACGATCATAGAGGCCAATCTCCTCCTGGACATACAATCCGAACGTCCGCAGCTGGAAGTTCTGCTCGTTGGCTGCCTGCACCGCACCCACGTTGACCTGCTCACCAACGCCAAGGTTGTTCGATTGTGCGACGGTTATGGCAGTCCGCTGATCGGTGAAATTCAGGCCACCCGTTGTGCGGAACGACAGATCCTTTCCTGTATTCAGCGTGTGGCTGGCGATCAGGTCCTGGTTGATGATGCGCGTACCCTGAAAGTTTGCCAGCGACTGCCCGGTGGACAGCAGATCGGTGCCAAGAACGGCCCCGCGAGGAATGAACTGCCGCTGTTCGAAGCCGGTGTTGTCAATCCCGACAGTGTAGTCCACCAGCACGTCAGACCGCGGCGTCCAGGTGAGTTTGGTGGAGCCGATGAAACGATTGATGTTCTGTGGGTTCCGGATTCGATCGATGGCGAGCAGTGGATTAGTGCCGAGCGAAGGCGGAAGCGGATAGACGCCACCGTTCGGCCGGAAATCGACGTTCGTCGGCGCAAAGAAGAGCGAGCCCATGATGCCGTAGCTGTTCTGCTCGCCGAATGCCTGAATCTCGTTCCGCGTGTTTGTAAAGCTGCTGCTGACATTCGCAACGAGCGACGGCAGCAGCTGCTGCTGCAGATTGATGCGGGCGCTCTGTCGACGGGATGACGTACTCCGGATGATGCCTTCGTCCTGCAGATTGCCAGCGCTCAGGAAGTAGCGGGTCTGGTCATTGCCGCCCTCGATGCTCAGGTTCTGCTCGTACGTCGGTGCGCGTCGAAAAATGTTGTCCTGATAGTTGTATCGCGCGATCGGAAGCCCGTTGTTGTCGAACGGATACAGATTGAACGGCTGCTGTTCGCGCAGTTCGTTGGCCGCGAACCGGGTGCTGAACGAGAATTGCGGCTTGCCAATCGCGCCGCGCTTCGTGAAGATCTGCACGACGCCGTTGTTCGCGCGAGAACCGTAGAGCGCCGCGGCTGCGGCACCGCGAATGATCTCGATGCGCTCGATATCGGCCGGATTGATGTCGGCCAGACGGTTCTGCGGGTTGGACCGGATGCCAAGATCGGCGAGCTGCGCCGAGCCATTGTCAATGATCATGCCGTCGACGATGTACAGCGGATCCGAACCAGAGACAAAACTGTTGGTGCCACGAAGACGAACGGAGATCCCGCCGCCGCCTGGGCCACCGGAGTTCTGCGAAATCTGGGCTCCCGGGAGCTTACCCTGCAGCGCTTGGTCGACCGTCACCGCCTGGGCACGCGAAACGGTTGTCGAATCGACGGTGGCAATGCTGGTGCCGATTTTCCGCTTCTCGATCGGGCCCGCCGTACCGGTGACCACCACCTCCGACAAATTGATAGCGCTGACACTGAGCGCGGCATCGACGGTCGCCGAGCCACCGGCCACCACCTGCACGGTCCGGTTGAGCGGTTGAAAGCCGATCCGACGGATCTGGATCACTCGGGCGCCGGTCGGCACACCGACGAGGGTGTATTCACCCGACGCCTGGCTGATCGTGCCGACGCGCGTGCCGACGACCTGAATCTGGGACTCGGCCAGGCCGCGCCCGGAGGACGCCTCCGTGATCCTGCCGCGGACGGTACCCGTCGCGGCTTGCGCGTGGAGCACCATCGGCGCTGCCAGCAGCGTCATGGCGC
>JANOCB010000067.1:0-12282 GCA_031411975.1 Gemmatimonadaceae bacterium | reverse complement strand
CTCCGAGTCCCCCCGGCGGGGGCGCAGCGTGGCGTCGCGACGCCGGACGGCAGTTCGGGGTCAGCGTCGCAGGCAGATGAGTATACAGATTGACACACTGATCATATCATACTGCAAAATCAATAAGCAAATTTGGCCGTTGTGTTCTCTTGTTGCTAACATCGCATGCGCCGACCTTTTGAGCATGCCATTCGAAGCCCAGAACGCGGCCCTGGTCGAGCATCATCTCCACCGCGCGACCATCACCGGCACCGTCCGGCTCATCGGTGTCCCCATGGACCTTGGCGCCAGCCGCCGCGGGGTCGACATGGGCCCCTCGGCGATGCGCCTCTCGGCGCTCACCGCGCACCTCCACCGTCTCGGCCTGACCCTCGACGACGCCGGCGATGTGCGCGTGCCCGACCGCACGGCCATCGGTGAGAGCGTGCAGGCGCGACTCGACGCGATCCGTGATGTGTGCGCGCAGCTCGCCGTGCGCACCGCCGACGCCATCCGCAGCGGATACCGGCCGCTGGTACTGGGGGGCGATCACTCACTGGCGGCGGGCTCGGTGGCCGGCACCGCCACGGCCCTCAGTGAGCGGGGCGAGCGCACGGGACTGATCTGGCTCGATGCGCACGCCGACCTGCACACCCCGGGCAGCAGTCAGACGGGCAACGTGCACGGCATGCCGGTGGCGCACCTGCTGGGCTGGGGCGACGCCCGGATGGCGCGACTGTCGGCGGTGTTTCCCGCCGTGCGCGAGGAACACCTCGTGTATGTCGGGTTGCGCGACGTGGACGATGCCGAGAAGGCGATGATCGCCTCGCGCGGCATTCACGCCTTCACGATGCGTGACATCGACGAGCGCGGACTGCGCAGCGTGATGGAGCAGGCCGTCGCGATCGCGACGCAGGGCACCGGTGGCGTGCATGTGTCATGCGACGCCGACTGGATCGATCCACGCGAAGCCCCGGGCGTGGGCACACCGGTGCGCGGTGGGGCCACACTCCGCGAGGCACATCTGGCGATGGAGATCATCCACGATTCGGGTGCGATGGTCGCGATGGACCTGGTGGAGATCAATCCGATTCTCGATCGGCAGAACAGCACCGCCGAACTCGCAGCGGACCTCATTGCCAGCGCCTTCGGGCGCCGCATTCTCTGACCGGAGCCGGACCATGACCGCCACCGCCACGCTGCCCACCGTCACCGACGCGCTGATCGAGCAGGAGAACGAGTGGGGCGCGCAGAACTATCGCCCGCTCGACCTCGTGATCGCCGAGGCACGTGGCGCGTGGGTCACCGATGTGGAAGGGAATCGCTACCTCGACTGTCTCAGCGCGTATTCCGCGGTGAATCAGGGGCACTGTCATCCGCGCCTGCTGGCAGCCTTCATCGAGCAGGCGTCACGGGTGACGCTCACGTCGCGCGCGTTCCGCAACGAGCAGCTCGGTGCGTTCTGTGAAGAGCTGGCGACGCTCTGCGGCATGGAGATGGTGCTGCCGATGAACACCGGTGCGGAAGCGGTGGAGACGGCGATCAAGGCGGCGCGGCGCTGGGGATACACGAAGAAGGGCATCGCCGACGGACGTGCGAACATCATCGCCTTCACGAACAACTTTCATGGTCGCACCACGACGATCGTCGGCTTCTCGTCGGAGCCATCGTATCGTGCGCACTTCGGTCCATTCGCCCCCGGTTTCACGCTGGTGCCGTTCGGCGACATCGAGGCGGTGCGCGCAGCGATGACACCTGACACCTGCGCGGTGCTGTTCGAGCCGATCCAGTGCGAAGCGGGTGTGCTGATGCCACCTGATGGCTTCCTGCGCGAGCTCTCGGAGCTCTGCCGCGAGCAGCAGGTGCTGATGATCGCCGACGAAATCCAGACCGGCCTTGGTCGAACGGGCACCCTGTTCGCCTGCGATCACGACGGTGTGACCCCCGACATGTACATCCTGGGCAAGGCGCTGTCGGGTGGGTTCTATCCGGTGTCGGCGGTGGTGTCGCGGCGCGACGTGCTGGACGTGTTTGGTCCTGGCTCCCATGGCAGCACGTTCGGCGGCAATCCGCTCGGCTGTGCCGTGGCGCGCGAGGCGATGCGCGTGATGCGTGACGAGCAGCTCGTGAAGCGCTCGGCGGAGCTTGGTGCATGGCTGCTGGCGCAGGTCCGCACGATCCAGAGTGATCGCATCGTGGCGGTGCGTGGCCGTGGGCTGATGATCGCGATCGAGCTGCGCGAGCCAGCGCGACCGTATTGCGAGGCGCTGAAGCACCGCGGCATGCTCTGCAAGGAAACGCACGACACCGTGATCCGACTCTCGCCGCCGCTGGTGGTGTCGCAGGAGGATCTGGGCTGGGCGGTGGAGCAGCTGCGGGCGGTGTTCGCTGACGACTGAGTGCGCTATCGTTCCTGCGATCGTCGTCGTCACCCTCGCAGGCAGACTCAGTGGACAACATCACGCACAGCCTCGCCGGGCTCCTGCTGGCGGGGACGGCGGTGCAGCTGCGCGCAGGTCATAGGTCTCCGCGCTCGGACGACCCGCAATTCGCCACGATCGCGGCGCTGACGGGTGTGGTTGGCGCCAACCTGCCCGACATCGACGTACTCTGGAGCGCCGTGCTGCAGGGCGCCGGCGTGTACGATGACCTGCTCTCACTGCTGCACCATCGTGGCTACACACACACGATGCTGGCAGCACTGTTCTTCATCCCGATGTTGTGGTGGCTGGCCATGTGGTTCCGGCGCCGGCAACTGCAGGCCACGATCGTCAGCGCCGTGGAACAGCGCGCTGACAGCCGGACGCTGTTCGGCCTGTCGGCCATCGCGATCCTCAGCCACGTAACGCTCGACTTCAGCAACGACTACGGGGTGCACCCGTTCTCGCCGTTCGCGAATGCATGGACGTACGGTGACAGTGTGTTCATCATCGAGCCGTGGCTCTGGGTCGCCACGATTCCGATGGTATTGCGCATCACGTCGCGTCGGGTCACGCGAGGTGTGTTGTGGACGCTGCTGCTGCTGGGACTCACGCTGAGCTGGGTGGTGCCGCAGGTGTCGCTCGCTGCGGCGATCGTGGTGACGACGGGGGCGGCCGTGTGGATCCTCGTGTCGCAGCGCATCCCTGAACGGCGTGCCGCAGTGACGGGCATCGTGGCGTGGATCACGGTCACGGCGAGTTTCGCGGCAGGCACGTACACGGTGCGACAGGGCGTGCGCGGCAGCGTCGATGCAGAGCGCACACGCCTCGCTGCGGCTGATGCTGGCGCGGTGACTCCGCAGCTGGCGGATGTGATGACGAGTCCCAGTCCCGCCAATCCACTCTGTGCACGGGTCATCGCCGTGGAAACCACGCGAAGCGATTACCGGCTGACGACGGCGTGGGCCTCGGCGGCGCCGTCGCTGGTCACGGCGCAATGGTGCTCGGCCGCAGCGCAGACGGATACCGCCCGTGGCGCGCAGACGCTGCCGATGGAACGATCGGCACGCGCTGACTCGCCGTCGCTGGATTGGCAGTGGACGTGGCGCGCACCCCGCGGCGAGCTGGCGCAACTCGAGCGGACGAACTGTCGCGTGTCCACGTGGCTCCGATTCGTGCGGGCCCCGTTCTGGATCCGCACGAGTGATGACTCGCTGCGGGTGGGCGACCTTCGATACGACCGCGAACGGGCGAGCGTGGCGTCGTTCACGTTTGCCGCACGTCCGGACGCCTGCCCTCGCGCGGTGCCGCCGTGGACGCGGCCACGGCAGGGGATACTCTCGGCCGACGCTGCCGACTGACCCGAACTACATGGCGCCGGTGTTGCCGACGCCTGTGACGCAGTGATTTGTTTCGGGAGACCCGTCACACGCGGTACTCACCATTGGCCGGAGTTCCTGATGCGATCAGGAAAGGTCGCCGCCGACATCGATGCGTATATCGCCGCTGCGCCGGCCGATGTGCGGGATCGGCTCACGAAGATCCGCGCCATCATCGCAAAGGCGGCGCCGGATGCCACGGAGGTCATCTCGTACGGGATGCCGACGTTCCGGCTGCACGGCATCCTGCTGCACTTCGCGGCGTTCAAGCATCACATCTCGATCTTCCCGGGGCCGACTGTGATCGCGTCTCACGCCATCGAGCTGGCTGGATACGTGACGTCGAAAGGAACGATCCAGCTGCCGCTCGACCGGCCGCTGCCCGTCGCGCTGATCAGGGCGATCACGAAGCACCGTGTGCAGGAGAGCATCACGCGTGCGGCGGCGAAACAGGCAGCGCGGACTCTGACACCGACAACGGCGCCGGCGACGAAGCGGACGACCACGTCGGCGACAGTGAGACCGGTCGCGAAGAAGTCCGCCGCCGGGAGATCGACGCCGCGGCCGTGACGCGATCGCGCGGCGCGAGGGTCATCTGCGTGCCAGTCGCGCGAGTTCCGCTTCCGCCACGTTGAACCCGAATCCGGGCCAGCCGCCTGACGATACGGCGCGCTGCCACGCGGCTGTTGCGCGGACGGTGTCACCGCGCACCATGTACCAGTTGCCGAGGCCGTAGCTGAGGGTGGCCACCTGCACGTCGGCGGTGTCGGCGGCGGAGAAGAGGGTTTCCGGCGTCAGTTCGCCGCGATAGAGCCGCAGTCGGGTGACGTAGGCGTATCCGGGCGGTGTGGGGAGCGAATCGGGGCGACGGGCGAGCATCGCCTTCGCCTCGGCCGTGCGCCCAGCCCGGGACAGGGACATCCAGAGCCAGTCGGTGCTGCCGGCTCGCTCGCCGCCGTCGGGCGCGAGCGGCTGCGCCTTGGTGAACATGGCTGCCGCGCGGGCGTGCTCCCCCGCGAGGAAGTGCAGTACGCCGAGGTGAAAGAGGATGCCATAGTTGGTGCTGTCGATGGCGTAGCCGCGGGTGAGATCCGCGCGAGCCGCGTCGAACTCCCGGACCGAGAGGTACCGGTGGCCCCGCCAGCGGAGGAGCATGGCATCGTTCGGCGCGATGGCGAGACCTCGTGTGAGGGTCGCGATGGCCTCACGGAACTGCCGCGCTCCCGACTGCGCCGTCGCCAGCGCGATGTGCAGGGCGATACTGCCGGTGTCGGCACGCAACGCCGCCTCCGCCCGCGCGATGGGGCCGGTGTCAGCCTGCGACCGGTATTCCGTACCGGATGGCGAGCGGTACTGGAGCGACTGGGCGTTGGCGGATGCTGCCGGCACGGCGATGGAGGCGGTCAGCAGCAGGAGCCGGAACGGGCGCGGTGGCATGGCGAGGTAGGGAACGGGTGAGCGAACAGCGGTGCGGGCTGGCCTGGCTGCATGTTGCACGATTTGCCCGAATGGTGCACGGCGGGCGACGAGTTGTGTCCCTGCAACATGGTCGGAAACAGGAGAGGTCGCACTCGACCCCCCCGGGGCGGAGCGCTGCTGCATCGCACAGATTACGGTGGCGTCCGCCAGGTCTGTGGCTGGCGCCCCCAACACCGTCGCCGGAGTTCCCCCCGATGCTTCATCGTTCGCACCGCGTTCTCCGCCATGTCGCGTCGACACTGGCCGTGCTCTCGCTGTACACAAGCCACGCCGCCGCGCAGCAGGCGGCTGCGGTCCCGCCGGGCGGCAAGCGCCCGCTGAGCATGGAAGACCTGCTCTCGTGGAAGGGCATCCGCTCCCCCGCACTGTCGAACGACGGTCGCTGGATGGCGTATCTCCTCGCCCCGAACGAAGGCGATGCGGAGTTCGTGGTCCGTGGCACTGGGGCGGGCGCGAAGGAAACCCGCCTGCCGGTCGGGGAGGCGCCATCGGGGTTCGGTGCCGGCCCGTCGCTCGCCATCTCGGGCAACAACCGCTGGGTGGCGTACACGATCTACCCGAAGGCCGAGGACGCGAAGAAGGCGCGACGCGATCGCCGGACACTGCCCACGAAGGTCGGTGTGATCGAACTGGCGACGGGTACCAAGCGTGAGTTCGACCGCGTCCGGAGCTTTCGCTTTGCCGGCGACAACTCGAATGTGATCGCGCTGCAGCTGTCGCCGGCCGATGCACCGGCGGGTGGCCCGAGTGCCGCGGCACCTGCCACCAGTTCGCCGACGAGTGGCTCGACGGTGCAGCTGATGGATCTCACCGGTGGTGCGCCGGTGACGCTGGCCGGCGTGGGTGAATACGTCTTCGACGAGTCGGGGCAGTATCTCGCGTGGACGATCGATCAGCGTGACATGATGGGCAACGGCGTGCAGGTGCGCGACATGGGCACCGGCGTGGTGCGTGCGCTGGATGGCGACAAGGCGATGTATCGCCGCCTGACATGGGCCGACAGTGGTGATGCACTGGCCGTGATCCGCTCGGTGGCCGACAGCGCGACGAAGGACACGCTGAGCACGATCCTTGGCTGGACGCGCCTGTCCACGCGTGCACCGGTGAGTGTGTCGATCAACGAGAAGAGTGCGGGCATCACCGGAGCGCTGCTGGTCAGCGCCGACCGCACGCCCAGGTGGAACGATCAGCAGTCGGTGCTCTACTTCGGGTTGCGTGAGCCGCGTCCGGCGGCGCCGGCATCGACCGGTGCTCCGGTGGGTGGCGGTGCGAATGCGCCCGCGCCCGGTGCCGGTGCGGGTGGCCAGGTGGCGCCGGCTCGGCAGGATGACGAGACACCGTCACTGATCCTCTGGCACTGGAAGGACCCGCGCCTGCAGAGTCAGCAGCAGGTCACGGAGAGCGCCGATCGCACGTTCAGCTATCTCGCCGCGTGGCATCTGGCCTCGCCGAAGGTGGTGCAGCTCAGTGACGAGAAGGTGCGCACGGTGGCCGTCGGGTACGGCGACCGGTGGGCGATGGGGTTCGACGTCTCGCCCTACGAACGGCAGGCAAGTGTGGATGGTCGGCAGCTGCGCGACGTGTATGCGATCGACGTGGTGACGGGTGCCCGCACGATCATGGCGAAGGGCATCCAGAATCCGGGTGGTCAGCCAGGTCAGCTGATGTCGCCCGACGGGCTGCGCACGGTGTGGTACGACAACGGCGTGTGGAACCTGTACGACTTCAGCACGAAGTCGTCACGTCCGATCACCTCGGCGATCGCCGCGACGTTCTGGGATGACGAGGACGATCACAACGTGGTGAAGCCGCCTGCCGCGCCGCCGCTGGGCTGGTCGCGCGACTCGCGTGTGGTGTTCCTGCGTGACAACTGGGACATCTGGCGTGTGCCGGTGGCTGGTGGTGCGGCGGTGAACATCACGCGCAACGGCAAGTCGGATGGCATCCGGTATCAGGGGCGCGTGGCCGTGAAGCCGCGTGAGCGTGGCATCGATGCCAGCATGCCGCTGTTCATCGAGACGTATGGCGAGCGGACGAAGAAGGAAGGGCTCGTGGCCGTGGATGCGGTGAAGGGCGGTGCGCGGGTGATGGCGTGGGAAGATGCGAAGGTGGACTACCGTCGTGCGCGCGATGCGGAGGTGTGGGTGTACACTCGCCAGAGCTTCGTGCGCTTCCCCGACTACTACGCCGCCGATGGTGGACTGGCCAACGAGCGTCGCCTGACGGATGCCAATCCGCAGCAGGCCGACGTGGCGTGGAGCGCCGGTGCCCGGTTGATCGAGTATCAGTGCGACAACAACGGCGACAAGCTGCAGGGCGCGCTGTTCCTGCCGGCCAACTACGAGCCGGGCAAGAAGTACCCGACGCTGACGTACATCTACGAGAAGCTGTCGCAGGGCTTCCATGCCTACGCGCAGCCGAACGCCACGCGGTATGCCAACCCGAGCGTGTACACCTCGCGCGGGTACGCCTACTTCATGCCCGACATCACCTACAAGCTCGATGAACCGGGGCGTTCGGCGGTGTGGTGCGTGGTGCCGGCCGTGAAGGCGGCGATCGCCAGCGGCATCGTGGATTCGACCAACGTGGCGCTGCAGGGCCACAGCTGGGGTGGGTACCAGACGAGCTTCATCACGACGCAGACCAACCTGTTCAAGACCGCCATCGCCGGTGCGCCATTGACCGACATGGTGTCGATGTTCAGCAGCGTGTACTGGAACTCGGGCAATGCCAACCAGGGCATCTTCATCTCGAGCCAGGGTCGCTTCCGCAGCAGCTATGCGAAGGATCCGGATGCCTACCTGCGCAACTCACCGAACCGCTTCGCCGACAAGCTGAGCATTCCGTTCATGATCCTGCACAACGACCGGGACGGCGCGGTGGACTTCAACCAGGGCATCACGTACTACAACACGCTGCGTGAACTGGGCAAGGATGTGGTGCTGCTGGAGTACGTGGGCGAGAACCACGGCCTGGCGCGTCCGATCAACCAGAAGGACTATGCGGTGCGCATGCTGGAGTGGTTCGATCACTTCCTGCAGGGCAAGCCGGCGCCGGAGTGGCTGGAGCAGGGGGTGCCGCGGCTGAAGATGGAAGAACATCTGCGGAACCGGAAACCGCTGCTGGACCCGAAGGCGAAGGTGGCGGAGAAGAAAGTCGCGATGTGACGCGTGCGGTTCCGTGTGAGTGGACAGCGCTGCCCGGCTGTTCGACTCACACGGGGGCGCTTGCGGGGCCTCTTCGGTGCGAATCGACGCAACTCCAACCATCTGCACGCGGTGGAGCGGAGCAGCGCAGGGCGAGTTCGCGGTGACTCGGAGTCCGGGGCCGCGAGGTGACTCGGAGTCCCGGGCGGGGAGTCCCGGGCGGGGGACGGGATCGGCCTCTACGTCATCTGACGTATGGGGTGGCAGCGACCGGCAGGCGATGCTGAAGGGAGAGACCCCCAACCTTGCCAGTGAGGAACCCGACGTGCTCCGCTCCTGCCCGACCCGACCGCTCAGCTCCCGGGTGACCGTCCTGGTCGCCCTGTCGATCGCCACCGCCAGCGTGCTCTTCGGCCAGACTCCTGCCGATTCGGTGGGGCGGCGACGCATCCAGCTGCTGCCGGCCCTTGGCTCGGCGCCGGAGACGGGACTGCAGTTCGGCGTGACGACGCTCGCGGTGTGGGAGCCCCCCGCGATCCGGAAGACCCGCCCGACCTCGCTCATCTTTTCGGCGCTTCGCACCACCAAGGCCCAGACACGGTTGCGGGTGGACGGGGAACACTGGTCGACCGGCAACGATCGGCGGTTTTACGCGTTGCTCCAGTGGCAGGAGTTTCCGCTCCCCTACTTCGGCATCGGTGATCGCTCGACCGAGGAGGACGAGGAGGTGTACACACCGCGCGGCACGGAGGTGGTGCTGTCGATGCTGCAGCGGATTCGCGGGCCGGTGTATGCCACCGTTGGCGTCCGACGCCTCGAGCAGCGGATCACCGCCGATACGATCGGTGTGCTGCGGCAGGGGCTGATCACCGGATCGCGCGGCGGAACGACCGCCGAATTCACCAGCGGTGTTCAGCTCGACACGCGCGACAATCTCTTCGCGCCACGTGCCGGGCAGTGGGTGCAGCTCAGCTATGCACGCAGCGATGATGCCTTCTGGTCGGACTTCACCTACAGCACGCTGCGTCTCGATGCGCGCAGCTATCACGCGATCGGTGCATCACAGGTGATCGCGCTGCAGCTGCAGGGGACGGGCGTGCGTGGTGACGCCCCGTTCGATGCACTGGCGCTGGTGGGCAACTCAGACATCATGCGCGGCTACAAGCGCGGCCGGTATCGCGATCGCTGGGTGACGGCAGCGCAGGCGGAGTACCGCTCGGCGCTCTGGCGCCGAGTGGGGGCGGTGGCATTCGGTGGTGCCGGGGTCGCGGCGCCACGGTTTGGTGCGCTCGGCGACGGGCGGTTGCTGCCGACGTACGGTGCCGGGCTGCGAATGCAGTTCGATGCACGTCAGCGGACGGGAGTCCGTGCGGATTACGGTCTCGGATTGGATGGCGCGGCGGGGCTGCACCTCGGGTTCAATCAGGCGTTCTGAACACCGTCACCTGAGTTTCCGTGGTACGTCATTCACCAAGGGTGAGGGAATGCACAAGACGACAGGAATACTGACGGTATGTGCCGCGCTGCCGCTGATGCTGACCGGCTGCCATACCTGGGAGCTGGAAACCCTCGCGCCGGGACAGACGGCGTCATGGAACCAGCCGGTCCGTGTGGTGCTGACGACGGCCGAAGGGATCGAGTTCGAGGCGGCGCGTGTCTCGCGAGATACACTCTTCGGCACACCGAGGCGTGGCTCGTCTGATTCGACGATCGCGATTCCGATCCGGAGGATGCTGCGGGTGGAACGGCGGGAGTTCAGTGATGAGCGAACAACTGCTGTCGTCGTCGGATCGCTCTTGGCAACTGTTGCGGTGCTGCTCACAGCATTCCTTGTCGCGCTAAGCGGAATGATGGGGGGATGAGACTGCCTCACATCTTCCGCTGAAACCGCCGAGCCAGCTGCTCCATCCGATCGTCTCCCTTCGCCTCGGCCTCGACACGAATCTCCTCGGCGTACACATGCAGGCACGGCTCGCCCCAGTAGTAGCCGGTGGCGCGTTCGGCGAGCTGTGTTTCGTCCACGCGCGTCGCCTCGAGCAGCGCGCGCGCGGCGACCCGGTCGTACTCGGGGTCGTCACGCGGCGGCAGGCCGTAGTGGCGCCGCGGCATCTCGCCTTCAGCATCGTCCCGCAGGAATGCCATCGACATCGAGCCCATCCTCGCTGGAGGTGAAGGTGACAGGAGGCGCACGGTGCGCCTGCGTGCAAGGTAACGGGACGCCCCGGCGGCGCGGATCGTGCGACACACGCCTGCATGCCGACACCGCCCGTACTGTCGTTCTTCGGACGATTCAAGGCTCGCCCTGTCGTTGATACCATCACACCCGTTCGCAGTTTCAGCGATGTGATCCTGCCGCCCGCCACGCGCCGCATGCTGGACGGGGCTCTGGCGCAGGTGCACAACCATGCGCTGATCTTCGGGCGCTGGGGACTTGGCGATCGTCACTCCACCGGACTCGGCCTCGCGTTCAACTTCGCCGGCCCCCCAGGCACCGGCAAGACGATCTGCGCCGAAGCCATCGCTGGCGCACTCGGCAAGAAGTTGTTGTCGGTGGTCTACGCCGAAGTCGAGTCGATGTGGGCCGGGGAGACGCCGAAGAACGTGGCTGCGCTCTTCCGACGCGCCGCGGAGGAGGATGCCGTGCTCTTCTTCGACGAGGCCGATGCCATCGCGGCGCGTCGCAGCCTGGCGACCGGGGCACCGTTCCAGCGTGAGTCGAACACGACGGTGAACGTGCTGCTGCGCGAGCTGGAGGGCTTCAACGGCGTCGTGATCTTCGCGACCAATCTGGCGGCCAACTTCGATCCTGCCTTCGAGCGTCGCATCCGGACGCATGTGAAGTTCGAGATGCCCGGTGTCGAGGAACGCGCCCGGATCTGGCAGGTGCAGATTCATCCGACGTACACGCCGCTGTCCGACGATGTCGATTTCGCTTCGCTCGCACAGCAGTTTGCGGCGAGTGGGGGAGACATCAAGAACGCGGTGCTGAAGGCGGCCGCAGCCGCAGCCGCAGAACAGGGTCCCGACTCGGCCAAGCGCATCCACCAGCGCCACTTCATCGCGGCGATGGAAGAAGTCGTCGCCGCGAAGTCGGTGATGCAGCAGTCGCTCTTCAGTGCAGACGACGCCGTGGCGCCAGCCGACCCTGCGATCGCGGCGTTGCGGGCCTCGGAGGAGCGCGTTCAGAAGAGTGCTGCCGTGACGATCGGGATCGCCGCCGTCGCCCTCGTGGCCTCGCTGGTGGCGCTCGGGATCGCCGTGTTGCGGTAGAGGCGCAGGCTTCACGAACTGCGCGACGCGTATGGAGATTGCTCGTGTGTCAGCCGAGTCAGCTACATTCCAGGCAGGCTCAGGAGGGCTCGATGTCACAGCATGACGATTTCAACCTGCAGCGCTTCGTCGAGGCGCAGGACGCGGGTGATACCTACGATGAGGCGCTTCGGGAACTGCGCAGTGGTCGGAAGACAGGCCACTGGATGTGGTACATATTCCCGCAGCTTCCGTTCGGGGGCACCGGGACGTCGCTCCGGTATTCGATCAGCGGACGCGAGGAAGCCGCGGCGTATCTCGCGCATCCCGCGCTCGGGCCTCGCCTCGTCGAGTCTGCGCAGGCCTTGCTGGACACCAACGGGCTGACGGCGCTGAAAATCCTCGGAAAGACCGATGCCATGAAGCTGCGATCGTCGGCGACACTGTTCGCGGCGGTCGCGCCGCCGGGATCGGTGTTCGAGCAGCTGCTGACGAAGTTTTACGGCGGGGTGGCTGACGAACTGACGGTGCAGCGATTGAAGTGACCATGCGCGTGTCCGACCCGGACTTGAATCACAGGGCACCGTTCGGTCACTTTGGATCGACATGACAGACCATGCAGCCTCCATC
>JANOCB010000066.1:0-66029 GCA_031411975.1 Gemmatimonadaceae bacterium | reverse complement strand
CTGAAGTTGAATTTGAAGTGATCGGAGAATAATCATGCTTCCCAATCGTATATTAGAATCCGCCTTATACGGGCGGATTTTTTTATGTATGCACGTGCATAGGATCATTTGAATTTCAAAAAAGAAAATAAATACTATGCCACAATACCTGATCATCGTTGAAAATACCAGCAGCAACTTTTCCGCCTATTCCCCGGATGTTCCCGGTTGTACTGCCACCGGTGTATGCGTTGAAGAAGCCGCCGGGGGTGTTCAACTATCAGGATCCGAACTGGCATCCGTTCTATCAGGGCCGCACGCTGCACACGCTGCAGTCGGTGAGCAAGAGCATCGTCTCGATGGTCTACGGCGTCGCGATCGCGCGAAAGGACATCGCCACCATCGACGCGCCGATCGCGACATTCCTTCCGGCGCACGCCGCCGCCTTCCGTGATTCGCTCCGGAAGAAGATCACCATTCGTCATCTGCTGACGATGACCTCCGGCATCCGCTGGCCGGAGGGTGGTGGCTACGGCAGCGACGACGACATCACGCAGCGGATGGAGAACAGCGCCGACTGGGTCTCGATGGTCATCGCGCAGCCGATGGAGACGGTGCCCGGCACGACATACCACTACAACGACGGTGCTGCCGCGTTGCTGGCCGAGGTGTTTCGGGGCGCCACCGGTGTGGACCTGCAGCTGTATGCCGCGCAGCATCTGTTCGCGCCGCTCGGCATCACGCAGTTTCACTGGAAACGGTCATCGGGAGGCCTCACCGATTCCGAGGGTGGCCTGTACCTCGAGCCGGCGGATCTGGCGAAGCTGGGCCAGCTGATGCTTGCTCAGGGCGTGTGGAATGGCACCCGACTGGTGAGCGCGGAGTGGGTCGCCGAGTCCGTCCGCGGCCAGCGGCCTACCGCAGCGGGGCAGGCGCCACCACGGGTGAACTACGGGTTGATGTGGTGGACCGTCGGTGACGGCGTGCTGCAGGATCCCGGGGCGTACTTCGGCTGGGGCTATGGTGGCCAGTATGTGTTCGTCTTCCCGAAGTCGCGCACGGTGGCGGTGCTGAATCAGTGGATGTTCCAGGGTCAGGAGATTCAGCCGATCGCCTTCGCGAAACGGATCGAGGCGGCGATCGCGGCGATGCCGTGACGCCATTCGACACTCGCTGGCGATCGCCGCACTCCGGCTCGGGCGTGCGACGTGCCGCAGCAGGTGCAGGAGTTGGTTCGGAGGTCAGCGCGCCCGGCGAGACGGGTGATCCAGCGAGCGATCATCACGCGGACCTGTATGCCTTGGGGCGAATAGCCTGCAAGCGGCTGCGTGGCGACGTTTCCATTACCGGGCCTTTCACCTTGTCGACGAAGCAGGCTCGCCGCCTGCAGTCAGGTTCTCGACATGGTCGTGGCGCTTCTCAAGGCCGGTGGAATGCGGGATCGACTTTTGACTCAGGCCTACGGAGTGCTGTATGGACATCATCACGTGGATCGTCGTTGGACTCGTTGCGGGCTTGTTGGCCGGTGCGGTTGTGGGCGGCATCGGGTACGGATTGATCGGTGACATCGTCGTCGGTATCGCCGGTGCCGTCATCGGTGGATGGATCTTCACCGCGCTTGGCGTGTCATCGCCGGCGAGTGGAATCGTCGGAACGATCATCGTGGCGTTCATCGGTGCCGTGGTGCTGCTGCTGCTCATCAGAGCGCTGAGGCCGGGCCCGCGCCGCCGCGCGTAGGTAATGTGACAAGCGCCCGCCGTCTCTTCTGAATCGCCCGGATCGTTCAGAAGATTCGACGTGTGCCGCTCGAGGGCGGAGCGTGATTCGGGCGGCCGCGTGAATCGCGAGGCCGCCCTTCCGCGTAGTGCCGGGAGGAGGCGCGTCCGGGCGACTTGGACAATTTTTTCCTGAATCTCGGCGTCTACCGGTTCGAAACGTTGATCGGGGCGCACCGGTGCCGTGAACGCTCGAGGAATCTGACTGCATGAACGGCCATGGGTCTGGCACTGTTCATCGGGTCGTGGTGTTCAATACGTTTGCGATGCCATGGCACCCCGATCGAAACCCGCGCTGTGACGGCGCGAAGCATCGGAAGCGATCGCGCGAAGTGTGGCGACACTGGGAATGGACGAACTGACGGAGAGACAACGATGAGCGATGCGATGCGAGATATCCCGGCGTCGGACGTGGCGGTGCTCGCCGGCGGCTGCTTCTGGGGTGTCGAGGACATCCTGCGGAACGTGCCAGGCGTGACGGATACCGACGTCGGCTACACCGGCGGTTGGCTCGAAAACCCGACGTATCACGACACGCACGACAGCAAGTCCGGTCACGCAGAGGCCATCCGTGTGACCTTCGACCCTGCGGTGCTCAGCTATGAAGCGCTGCTGGAGCAGTGGTTCTTCAAGCTCCATGACCCTACCACGCTGAACCGACAGGGCAACGACGTCGGCACGCAGTACCGTTCCGCGATCTTCCCGCAGTCGCCGGAGCAGCACGCTGCTGCGGAGCGCGTGATTGTGCGCGTGAATGCGTCAGGTCGCTGGAAGCGTCCGATCACCACGAGCATCGAGCCGGCCGGCCCATGGTATACGGCCGAGTCGTACCATCAGGACTACCTGCGCAAGAATCCGAATGGCTACACCTGTCACTTCATGCGCGACTAGCGCTATGCGTGGCACCTCTTCCAATGCGGTGGTCGCGTGCGGTTGACGCAGCCGCGACGCCCCGCGATGATTGCATAAACAGGAGAGAACGGACAGGTGTCTCGTGTCGGATGAGCCGAGCACCGGCGGCAGGAGGGTCCACGGGCCGCAGGACAGATCCGCATCGAGGTGTCGTCGACCGGCAGGGACGAATCCGGTATACGGTCACCGGCATCTTCGCGTCGCCCGCGCTCGATCAGGCGGTCGGTCGATTGCTCGCCGAGCCGGCCGGAGCGTAGTCGGCGGAGGATGCATCGTCGCCCGCCGCTGCTCGCAGGCGAGGTGATCGCGCTCGATATGCTCGAATGCGCCTCGACCGATCTCGATCAGAACTCCCATGCCTGTCGGGCGCATTCTCGCCTCGCGAGTTACTATCGTCCGGGGAGAGAGCGTCCCGTGATCTCGTCACAACGAACGGAGGTGCCTATGCCGCTCGAACCGTATCAGACGCTGACCAAGTCGCTTACGGCCATGCAGCCAGGGGGCGACGACTGGAGCGGCGTCGTTGAGGTACTGGAGTCGATTTGGCGCGAGAGTTATCCCGTCAAGGTTCTTGGTGCATGGGATCAGAAGAATCAGCGTGGAACACGCATGGCCCCGAGCCTCTTTCGGATCAATCTGAATGAATTCGGGAACCTGAAAAAGGACGGCATCACATATGTCTTCGATGTCGCGGCCGAGCGGCTGGTCGGCGCTTGGGTGGTCAGCCAAGGCAAGAACCCCGTCTCCCGCAAGGGCAAACCTGACGAACGTCTGAAGGGGCATCCCCTCGAGAATTCGTCACTCCATGACCGCGGCCACACCATCGCCCACACCCTGGGCGGCGGCAGCGACATCAACATCGTGTCGCAGAACAGCACGATCAACCGCAGCGGAGGCAGGAATGCTGCGACGGGATTCCGCACGCTCGAACGGATTGCTGTCGACACGCCCGGATCGCTCTACTTCGTGCACTGGCTCTATCACGGCGCATCCGGCGGGGAACAGATACCGACTGGCGTCGAACAGGGGCTGCTGATACCGGGTCAGCCACCTGTCGTCTACCGTTTCATCAACTGAGCGGCGGCGGCCGTTGCACGCATGTCGCGTGTCGCCGATCGTCTGAACGACGGCAGCGCCACCACACGCTCCTGCATGTCCTGAACGAAACCGGCGCAGTCAGCGCTTCATGACACGCAGCCGCACGACCTCTGGCCCAACCAGTGATGTACCCATGTACAGAAAACACTGGACGCGGGTGCAGCCAAAGTCATACGGAGGCTCAACGTATGTACTTGTACGATTTTCATACGATCCTCATGCGATATGCTTGTCGACCGTGAAGCGCACGGTCGACGGCGCCGATCGGTACCACCCTGCCCGCTCACCCCCGGCGCGCGGCCATCATCCGAAGCGCCGCCACCAGCTTCGCCGCATCCGCAGGCGACGAGTACAGCGCCGGCGTGACCCGTACGCAGTCGCCCTTCGCCAGCCCCGAGCGCGCCACGGTGAAGATCCCGAACTCGTCGAGCAGCGTTCGCACGATGGCGCTGTTGCGTTCGCGAGAACCATCGCCATGGAGACGGAAGCTCGTGATCGCACCCGCGAGTCCGGGCTCGTCCGGGGTGAGGATGTCCACGCCAGCGATCGCACGCGCGGGACCGACCCACGCGTCGCGCAGGTAGCGCAACCGCGCCGCCTTGCGCGGGATGCCGATGCGGTCCTGGAAGTCCATCGCGTCGGGCACGGTCATGACGGCGGCGAAATCGGTCGTGCCGGTGTGGATCCGGCTGTCGACCCGATCGAGCGGGCCGTCGTCGCCATGCGCGCGGTCAATGCGGTCGAGTGCATCCTTGCGGATGTAGAGCGCAGCGACGCCGAGCGGTGCGCCCATCCACTTGTGCAGGTTGACGCCGGCGAACGGCACACCGAGCTCGGGCAGCGAGAGCGGAAACTGGCCGAACGCATGCGCGGTGTCGATCACGGCATCGACGCCGCGGGCGCGCGCCATTTCGGCGATCTCGTGCACCGGGAGCATCAATCCCGACTTGTTGTTGGGGTGCGTGAGCAGCAGGAGCCGCGTTCGTGGGTTCGCGTCCAGCGCCTTCGAATACACGTCGATGATCGATTGACGCGACGCCGGTTCCGGGATCGCGATCGTCACGACCGTCGCGCCGCGCCTGGCGGCGAGTGCGTTCATCGCCATCTGCATCGCGGGATAATCGAGATCGGCGTAGAGCACGGTGTCGCCGGCCTGCAGCCGGTTGTACTGACCGATGATCGACTGCAGCGCTTCGGTGGCATTCCGCGCGAACGCGATCTCGCCAGCGTCGACGCCGAGTGCGGCAGCGACGCGTTGGCGCGCGGCCTGCGAGAGCGCAGGGAACTCGCGTCGCGCGAACCAGGAGTTCTCGCGGTTCACGCGATCCACGTGGCGGTGATACGCCGCGAGGACCGGGTTCGCCATCATCCCCCAGTAGCCGGCCTCGAGGTTGGTGACCTTGTCGGTGACGGCGTATTGCGCGGCAACCTCGCGCCAGTATGCCTCATCCGCCGCGACGGTGGCGGGTGATCCGGTGGGCGGCGCCGGCAGCGCCCGGCTGGCCCTGGCCAGTTCGAGGATATCCGGAGGCGGCATGAGCCCGGGACGCATCGTCAGGGAGATGGCCGATGCGGAGGTCGCGACAGCGGCACGGCGGAGGAAATCGCGGCGGTTCGTCATGCTCGAGTGTATGCGGCCGCGCAGGAACGCGGGAGTCGGTGGCGATCGGGAAGCTGGCGCTGCCATATGGCGATCTCGATCGGCTCGAGGTCGCCGGGCGATGGTCGGGTGACTGGCATTGCAGGCTCCGGGCGATCGTCGAGCGCCGTCCGCCACGGGTGGCCGTCAGGCCACCGCAGCGACGGCGCGTTGCACGAGCGTCAGAATGGTGTACACCGCCACCGCCTCCCCATCCTGGTTCATCACTTCGACGTCCCAGTGCACTACGCCCTGCGGGATCTGGTCTTCGCGATCCTCCTTGGCGGTCTTCTGTTTGCAGGTCAGGCGCGCCATGATCGTATCTCCGATGTAGACCGGCTTCACGAATCGCAGCCCCTCGAGGCCGTAGTTCGCGAGCACCGGGCCCGGTGCGGGATCGACGAACAGCCCCGCCGCCGCCGACAGCACGAAGTAGCCGTGCGCCACGCGCTTGCCGAAGAGCGACGCCTGTGCGGCGATGTCGTCCATGTGCGCGTAGAAGAAGTCGCCGGAGATGCCAGCGAAATTCACGACATCGGCCTCCGTCACGGTGCGCCGGTGTGTGATGAACGTCTCACCGATCCGCAGTTCGCCGAAGAATTTCCGGAACGGGTGGATGCGATCGCGCAGCTCATCGGCACCCTTGCTCCATTCACGGGTGACGGCCGACACGGTCTGCGGCGATCCCTGAATGGCGGTGCGCTGCATGTAGTGCATCACGCCGCGGACGCCGCCGAGTTCTTCACCGCCGCCGGCACGACCCGGTCCGCCGTGCACCATGCCCGGCATCGGGGACCCGTGGCCCGTCGATTCCTTCGCGCTATGGCGGTTGACGAACAGCAATCGCCCATGGTACGCGGCTGAGCCGAGCGCCATCGTGCGCACGACATCGTCCTGCGCAGTGAAGACCGATCCGACGAGGCTGCCCTTGCCGAGCCGCGCCAGCGCGACCGCCTCGTCCACACTCCGGTACGGCATCACGGTGTTCACCGGCCCGAACGCTTCGACATCGTGAGACGGCGTCCCACCGAATGGCGCATTCGCATAGAGCAGCATCGCCGGATAGAACGCGCCGCGTTCGGCGTCAGCACCCACCACCGTGAGCGTCCCGGGACCGCCGAAGACGACCTCGGCGCCAGCCTGCAGCAGCGCGACGCTGCGCTCCACCTCACGCACCTGGCTCTTGCCGGCGAGCGGGCCCATACGGACACCATCGGCGGCGGGATCGCCCACTGTCACGCCTGCCAGTCGCTTCGACAGTGCAGCGGTCACGGCGTCCACCATGCGCTCGGGCACGAACGTCCGACGAATCGCGGTGCACTTCTGTCCCGCCTTGACCGTCATCTCGCGGGTGACCTCCTTGATGAAGAGGTCGAACTCCTCGGTGCCGGGGGCCGCATCGGGCCCGAGCATCGAGAAGTTGAGCGAATCGGCTTCCTGATTGAATCGGACGCTGTTGCCAAGGATCGCCGCACTGCTCTTGAGCATCAACCCGGTGGAGGCGGAGCCGGTGAAGGCCACCGAATCCTGGCAGTCGACATGCTCGAGCAGATCGCCCGCGCTGCCGCAGATCAGCTGAAACGTCCCCGCCGGCAGCAGCCCGGACTCCACCATGGCGCGTGCGACCACTTCGGTGAGATAGCTGGTGACCGTGGCTGGCTTGACGATGCTCGGCACACCCGCGAGAAACGAGGTCGCGAACTTCTCCAGCATCCCCCAGACGGGAAAGTTGAACGCGTTGATCTGGATGGCGACGCCCTCCATCGGGACGCAGATGTGTCGTCCGATGAAGGTGCCACCCTTGCTCAGGCCTTCGACGCCGCCATCGACGAAGAACGTCTCGTCGGGAAACTCCCGACGTCCCCGGCTCGCGTAGGCGAAGAGGGTGCCGAATCCTCCATCGATATCAACCCACGAATCGGCCTTGGTGGCGCCGGTCCACGCGGAGACCGCGTAGAACTCGTCCTTGCGCGCGGTCAGGTACTGCGCCAATGCCTTCAGCACCCGTGCCCGGTGATGAAAGGTCATCGCCCGCAGCGTCGGTCCACCCACGGTGCGCCCATAGGTCAGCATGTCACGGAAATTGAGCCCGTCGCTCGACGCGATGGCCACTTCCGCGCCGGTGACGGCGTGATACAGCGCCGTGCCACTCCCAGCGCCCTCGATCCACTCGCCGTACGCGTAGTTCTGCAATCGCTTCACGACTTGGTTTCTCCCCATGTTTTGTATGTCGACAACTGGCTTGCCCGATCGGCCGGCAGCTCCCGCAGCGGTTCGCATGCTGTCAGCGTGGCACGCAACTGCGCCGGGAGCGCCTGATACAAGGCAGTACCCTCACTCTTCCATTGCAGCATTTCGTCGCTCACATCCTTCACGATCTTCGCCGGATTCCCGACGACGACCTTCCGCTCGGGAATCACCAGCCCGGCCGGCACGAAGCAGAGCGCGCCGACCACACAGCCCGCACCGACCACCGCATTGTCCATCACCACCGCGTTCATCCCGATCAGCGCATTGGCGCCGATCCGCGCGCCGTGGATGATCGCCCCATGCCCGATGTGTGCGCCTGGCTCGAGCACCACGACGACGCCCGGGAACATGTGAACCGTGCAGTTCTCCTGCACGTTGCAGCCGTCGCCGATCTCGATACCGCCCCAGTCGCCGCGAATGGCCGCACCGGGTCCGATGTAGACATCACGGCCGATCACCACATTGCCGGTGACGGTTGCGTTCGGATGCACGAAGGCCGACTCGTGCACCACCGGAATGAACCCATCGAAGGCGAAGATGTTTGCCACTGGCACTCCACTAGGCGCGTTCAAGAATGGTCGCCATGCCCTGACCCACGCCGACGCACATCGTGGCGAGCGCGTAGCGCGCGCCGGAGCGCTGCAACTCGTGGGCGGCGCTGAGCAGGATGCGGGCGCCGCTCATGCCCAGCGGGTGCCCGAGCGCAATCGCGCCACCGTTCGGATTCACACGCGGATCATCATCCGCCACACCGAGTTCACGGAGGCACCCGATCGCCTGCGCCGCGAAGGCCTCATTCAGTTCGATTACCCCGATGTCCGACAGCGTCAGCCCCGCTTTCGCGAGCGCGAGACGTGAGGCGGGCACCGGCCCCAGCCCCATGACGCGCGGCTCGACGCCCGCGACCGCCGTCGTGACGACCCGCGCCAGCGGTGCCGCGCCGATCGATTGCGCGGCGCGGGCCGACCCGATCAGCAGCGCGGCTGCGCCGTCGTTCAGTCCGGACGCATTGCCCGCAGTCACGGAGCCCTTGCCATCGGTGCGAAACGCCGGCTTGAGCCTGGCGAGTATCTCGAGGGTCGTGTCGGCACGAATGAACTCGTCATCTGCGACCAGCTTCGCGTCACCCTTCCTTTGTGCAATCGACACGGGCACGATCTCAGGTGCGAATCGGCCGGAGGAGCGGGCCGCAGCCGCCTTCCGCTGTGATCGGAGGGCAAAGGCGTCCTGATCCTCCCGCGAGATCGCGTGCTGTTCCGCCACATGTTCGGCGGTCTGGCCCATCGAATCCACGCCATACCGACGCTTCATCTCCGGATTGACGAAGCGCCACCCGAGACTGGAGTCGAACATCTCGATATCGCGCGCGTAGGCCTTGGCTGCCTTGCTCATCACATACGGAGCGCGCGTCATGTTCTCGACCCCCCCGGCGACGTAGAACTCACCATCACCACACCGCACGGCGCGCGCCGCGTTGGCCACGGCGCTCATGCCGGACGCACACAGCCGATTGACCGTTTCGCCAGGCACCGAGTGCGGCAGCCCGGCGAGGAGGGCCGCCATCCGCGCCACGTTCCGATTGTCGTCACCCGCCTGATTGGCGCAGCCGAAGATCACATCGGTGATCTGCGCCGGATCGAGCGCCGCCTGCCTGGCGGCGAGGCCGGCGATCACGTGCGCCGCAAGATCATCGGCACGAACGTCTGCCAATTGGCCGCCGAGGCTGCCGATCGGGGTCCGGATTCCATCAAGGATGAATGCGTCGGTCATGCGCGCAGCCCCTGTCCGGCCGAAACACGGCGGCGCAGCAGGACGCTGGCGCGGTATCGGTCTTCCCCATACTCCGCGTACAACGTGTCCAGGCGGTCGAGCACCCGCGCCGGACCGATGTCGTCACCCCACGACAGGAGCCCACGGGGATAATTCACCCCTTTCGTCATGGCCGTTTCGATGTCGTCCGGTGATGCGATGCGCCAAAACACGGCGTCGACGGCCTCGTTCACGAGCATCGCCAGCACACGCTCGGTGATCGCCGCGCCGACGACGGCGTCGCGGTTGGGTTCGGGCTTCACCGCACCGTCCCGGTAGTCGTAGAAGCCCCGCTGACGCTTGCGACCCCAGAAGCCCGCCTCGACGAGGCGGCGTTGCGTGATGCACGGCCGGTAACGCGGATCCTGAAAGAAACCGTCGTAGACGCTCTGCGTGACGGCGAAGTTGATGTCATTGCCGATGAAATCCATCAGCTCGAACGGCCCCATGCGGAACCCGGCTAGATCGCGCATCGCCCAGTCGATCGTGGCCACATCGGCGACCCCTTCCTCCAGCAGTCGGAGTGCCTCGCCGTAGAACGGACGCGCGACACGGTTCACGATGAACCCGGGGGTGTCGGTTGCGATCACGGCGATCTTCTTCCATGACGTCACCAGCGCGCGGGCCGCCGTGGTCACGTCATCGGACGTGGTGACCGCCGGGATGATCTCCACCAGCGGCATGAGCACCGCCGGATTGAAGAAGTGAATCCCCACCACACGTTCCGGCCTGCGACACGTGCCCGCAAGTGCCGCGACCGCGAGCGACGATGTGTTCGTGGCAAGGATGCAGTCGTCGCGAACGGCGGTTTCGAGTTGCGCAAAGAGGGCCGTCTTGACCGACAGCAGCTCTGCCACGGCTTCGATCACCAATCCGCACCCGTTGAAGGCTTCGAAGCCAGCGCGGAGATCTCCGGCGTCGCGAATGCGCTCGAGTGTGGCGTCGGCAGCGGCCTGCGTGAGGCGACCCTTCACGATGTCACGCTCCAGCAGCGTCGCGATCCCGGCGCGTGCGCGAGAGACGGCATCCACTGCAACGTCACCAAGGATCACATCGTGGCCTGCGGCGGCGGCGACGTGTGCGATGCCGCTGCCCATGGCGCCGGCGCCGATGACCCCGATCGTCATGTGTCCGTCCACGATCAGCGCCCCTCGAACAGAGGCGTACGCTTCTCCATGAATGCCTTCACGCCCTCCGCGTAGTCCGAAGTCCGCCCAGCTTCCCGCTGCAGCGACACCTCGAGCGCCAGCTGCTCGTCGAGCGAATGCGCGAAGGACGCGTTCAGCCCGCGCTTGGCGATGCCGATGCCACGCGTGGGCATGCCCGCCAGACGACGCGCCAGCGCTGTAGACCGCTCCAGCAGCTCCGCATCCGGCACCACCTCGAACACGAGGCCCCAGTCCCGTGCCACCGCTGCAGGAAGCTTGTCTCCGAGCATCGTCAGGGCGGCCGCCCGCTGGAGCCCGACGATCCGCGGCAGGATGAAGGTGCCACCGCTGTCGGGGATCAACCCGATCCGGGCGAAACTCTGAATGAAGGTGGCGCTCTCGCCAGCCAGCGTGATGTCACACGCAAAGGCCAGGTTGGCGCCGGCACCCGCCGCGACGCCATTCACCGCACACACCACTGGCTTCTCGAGCGAACGGATGGCACGGATGATCGGATTGTAGTCCCGCTCGACGACGTCACCGAGATCGGGCATGATGCCCGCCGCATCCGGCAGCACGTCGGCCAGATCCTGCCCCGCACAGAACGCACGCCCGTTGGCCGCGATGAGCACTGCGCGCACCGCGGAATCAGCGGCCGCCCTCGTCAGCGCGTGCAAGAGTGCCGCCGCCATGGCGCGGTTGAAGCTGTTCAGCACCTGCGGGCGATTCAGCGTGACGATCAGTACGCCGTCGCGCAGCTCGCTCAGGATCGAATCGGATTCCATCGGGTTACCGCGTGGTCGAGGATCAGCGGATGATCGCGGCCGCGGCAGCGATCCGGCAGCATGCAATATACCGTCGCGCACGCCAGCGGCCCCGCACCGCGCCTCCCTTTCGCCGCAATCAGGCGCCACATTGTTCGCAGTCGCGGCCCGGCCGCCCATCCCAGCTCCCGTGACGCCCGCCACCATGTCGCACGCCCCATTCGACTCCACCGCCTGGCCCGTCGATACGCGCTTCGACTGGCGCCGGATCGCGCACACGGCGTTGGTCTCGCGCGCGCTGGACGATCTCGAGGAAACCACGAACCGCAGCCGGACGTCCGTCCCACGCGAACACCTGGTGTTGTACCAGTTCTCGGCGCGCGGGCATGATGTGGCACAGAGCATTCTCGGGTCGCTGCTCGGGCACCCGCACGATGGTGTCGGCGCCTACTACAGGTCACGACCGCTCCTGCTGTCGCTCGGCCTGCCCATCGCTGACGCCCATGGCAGTCCGCTCGGCCGCGCCGGTGGCTTCAGCGATGGCCGTGACATCGGTGTCGTGTGTAACCGGCCAGGATGGGATGGTGCCACGGTCCTCCCAATGGCCGGCGACGTCGGCGCGCAGTTCACGCCCGCCATCGGCTGGGCACAGGCGATCACGTTTCGGCGGCAAACGCTGGGCGACGAGACGTATGCCGGAGCGATGGCGGTGGCGCTCGGCGGTGACGCCAGTGTGGCGACCAACGGCTTCTGGTCGGCGCTCACGGTGGCCACGACGCTCCGACTGCCCATGCTCTTCTACATCGAGGACAACGGGCTCGGCATCTCGGTCACGGGCGACATGCAGACGCCCGGTGGCGACATCGCGGCGAATCTCGCCTCGTTCGGCTCCCTCTTTCTTCGCAACGGAGACGGGTGCAATCCGGCGCAGTCGGCTGAGCTCATTGCGGAATGTGTGACGCACGTGCGCAGTGGCGGCGGACCGGCGCTGGTGCGCCTCACGGTTCCAAGACTGAGCAGTCATTCCGGGCCGGACAATCAGCGCGGCTACCGTACGGATGACGAGATTGCGGCCGACATGGCGCGTGATCCGCTGCCGCGGCTCCGCGCGCACCTCGTTCCCGCGTACATGTCGCCCGCGGATTGGGACGCGCTCGAGCAGGACGTGACCGTCGCAGTCACCGCTGGCGTCGAGAGTGCTCGCGGTCGTGGGGCCCCGGTCGCGGCCGACGTCAGGCGATTCGTGTACGAGGAAGCGCCACGCGCTGGTGATGTGCCAACGTTCGGTGGCCTGACGCGCGGAGAGCGTGCGGCACTCCCCTCGACAGAGGTCGCCGCGAGTGATGGCGAGATGATGCGACTCGCGGAGGCGGTGCGGCGCACGTTGGCGGTCGAGCTGGCGCTGAATCCGAAAGTGCTGGTGTTCGGCGAGGACGTGGGCCGGAAGGGTGGCGTGCATCTGGTCACGGAAGGGCTGCAGAAGCGATTCGGCGGCGACCGTGTCTTCGATACCAGCCTCTCGGAAGAAGGGATCGTCGGTCGCGCCGTCGGCATGGCGGTGAACGGGCTGATGCCGGTGGCGGAGATCCAATTCCGCAAGTACGCCGACCCCGCGCACGAGCAGCTGAACAACTGCGGGACCATGCGCTGGCGCACCGCAAATCAGTTTGCGGCTCCGATCGTGGTTCGGATGCCTGGCGGCTTCGGGAAGGACGTCGGCGACCCGTGGCATTCGCTCTCCGGAGAGGTCACCTGGGCGCACGCGCTCGGCTGGCAGGTCGCGATGCCGTCCAACGCCGCCGACGCGGTCGGCCTGCTGCGCACGGCAATGCGAAGCGGCAATCCCACGATCTTCTTCGAGCATCGCTCGTTACTGATGACGAGCGATGGCAGTGCCCGGTATCCCGGCGACGACTACGTGCTGCCGTTCGGCCGCGCGCACCGGATTCGCGAGGGTGATCGCGTGACGCTGGTGACGTGGGGCGCGATGGTGCATCGCTGCCTCGACGCGGCCGACCGCTTCCCGGGGCGCGTCGATCTGCTCGATCTGCGCACGATCATGCCGTGGGATCGTGAGGCCGTGCTGGCGTCGGTGGCACGCACCGGCACCTGCCTGATCGTCCACGAGGATACGCTCACCGCCGGATTCGGTGCCGAGATCGCGGCGGTGCTGTCGCAGGATGCATTTTGGTATCTTGATGCGCCGATTCAGCGACTGGCGGTGAACGACGTACCCATGCCGTATCACGAAGTGCTGCTTGGGGCGGTGCTGCCGGACGCCGACAGGATTGCGGCGAGCATCGAGCTGCTGCTGCGCACCTGACTGCGCGGCCTGCGACTCTCCGGCATTTACTGCACTGTGTCAAGAGACAAGAGTGTCCAATGGCCCGGACCCTCGAGTCGGCCCTCAGATGGCCTTGAACTCCTCGAACGGCTGCCGGCAACTGCGACACCAGCAGAGCGACTTGCACGCCGTGGTGCCGAACTCACTTCGGACCTCGGTGTCGTGAGAGTCGCAATACGGACATTGCACCGCCGGCCGTGCACGCATCAGCTGCACGAGCCCGCCGGCGTCGGCGCGGCCGGGCGGCGCGATGCCATAGGCCTTGAGCCGGGCACGCGCATCGGGCGCGATCCAGTCCGTGGTCCACGGCGGCGAGAACGTCGTCTGCACCTGCACTGACGGGATACCCGCGGCGACGATCGCGTCGGCGATGTCCCGCTCGATGACGAGAATTGCGGGGCACCCGGAGTACGTCGGCGTCACGGTCACCGTCACCGTCCCGGCGGCATCGATTTCGACGTTGCGCACGATGCCCAGGTCGCGCACGCTGAGCACCGGAACCTCGGGATCCATCACGGAGTCGAGGATCGCCCACACCTCGTCCCGTGTCGGCAACGACGTGCGCGGCGGTGTTACCACTGGGCACCAGGATGCGAACGGGCCACGATCTGCATTTCGGCCAGCATGTGGCCGAGATGTTCCGAATGTGCGCCTTGCCGGGCGGTCCGGCCGGCGCGGATCGGCACGTCCGGCGGCATCGTGAGTGTCGCGCGCTCGACGACATCGCGGACGATGCTGCTCCACTGCGTGTGCAACGCGGCGAGATCGGGCCCGATCCCCGCAGCGACCGCCGCGCGATCGATGTCGTCGGCGGCGAACAGTTCCGGCGTGAAACGCCAGAGCGAGTTCAGTGCCCGCTGGACGCGGTCGTGGCTCTCGGTCGTGCCGTCGCCGAGCTTGAGCAGCCAGTCGCCGCTGTGGCGCACATGATACTTCACTTCCTTGAGGGACTTGGCGGCAATCGCCGCCAGCTCGGGATGCGTGCTGTGCGTGAGTGCGTCGCACTGGACGACGGAATACACATCGAACAGGAACTGCCGCACGATGGTGGTGCCGAAATCGCCGTTCGGTTGCTCCACCAGCAGGCAGTTCCGGAAGTGGATCTCGTCGCGGAAATACGCGAGCGCATCCTCATCGCGACCCGCGCCCTCGACGTCGCCGGCAAGATGCAGCAGCATCGTCGCCTGACCGACCAGGTCGAGCGCGATGTTGGCCAGCGCGATGTCCTCTTCGAGGATCGGACCGTGTCCGCACCACTGGCTGACACGATGACCAAGCACCAGTCGGTCATCGCCGAGCCGCAGCAACGTCTCGAACAGCACGTTCGGCGACGGCGCGGCCGGCGGAGTGACGGACCCTCTCGCCCCGCTCACAGCACGCGGACGCCGCGCGGCGCCTTGTAGAACTGCGGATGACGATACGCCTTGGCAGCGCCCGGATCGAAGAACGGTCCGTTGTCGCCGGCGCTCGATGCCGTGATCGCCGCCGCAGGCACCACCCACAGTGAGATCACGCCACCGCGGCGCGCATAGACGTCGCGCGCATTCTGCAGTGCCTGCTCTTCATCGACCGCGTGGAGCGAGCCTGCATGTTCGTGCGGCGCGCCCTGCTCGCTCTGCGTGAACACCTCCCAGAGCGGCCACTGCCCGTCTGCCGGGAGCGCGGCGGCCTGCGCGGCCAGTGGTACGGAGGTCGACACATCCGCTGCGTGCGCGTCCATCGTCACGCCGCAACCGAGGCGCTGCGCGCTCGCTGCTTGGCGGCATACGCCATGGCCGCTTCCCGGACCCACGCCCCGTCGCGTTCCGCCTGCCGGCGCGTCTCGAGGCGCTCGTGATTGCACTGGCCGTTTCCACGCACCACCTGATTGAACTCGGTCCAGTCGATCTCACCGAAGTCCCAGTTCTCCGTCGCTTCGTTGTACCGCAGCGACGGATCGGGCAGTGTCAGTCCGACCGCGATCGCCTGCGACACGGTCAGGTTCACGAATCGCTGGCGCAACTCGTCGTTCGACTTCCGCTTGATGCCCCAGCGCATCAGTTCCGCCGAGTTGGGCGAATCGACGTCACTCGGACCGAACATCATCAGCGACGGCCACCAGAAACGATTCACGGCGTCCTCGACCATGGCCTTCTGTGCCGGCGTACCCGCTGCCAACACCGACACCATCTCGTAGCCCTGACGCTTGTGGAAATTTTCTTCCTTGCAGATGCGGATCATGGCGCGGGCGTACGGCCCGTAGGACGCCTTGGCCAGCAGGGTCTGATTGACGATCGCGGCACCATCGACGAGCCAGCCAATGACCCCCATGTCCGCCCAGGTCAGGGTCGGGTAGTTGAAGATGCTGGAGTACTTGGCCTGGCCGTCGAGCAACTGCGCGATGATGTCGGTGCGATCAGCGCCGAGCGTTTCGACGCCGCAGTAGATGTACAGTCCGTGGCCGGCCTCGTCCTGCACCTTGGCGAGCAGGCCAACCTTCCGCCGAAGTGACGGTGCGCGCGTGATCCAGTTGCCCTCCGGCAGCATGCCGACGATTTCGGAATGGGCATGCTGTGACATCATCCGGATCAGCTGCTTGCGATAGCGCTCCGGCATCCAGTCCTTGGGCTCGATGCTCTCGCCATTCGCGATCCGGGCCTCGAACGCCGCCATCGCCGCCGGATCATCGGGAATCGTCTCGATCGCTCGTGTCTGGGTCATCCCTGAATCTACCGGCTGCAAGGCACTGGACAATGGACGCTTCGGGAGGCAGGCGAGTATTCTCCGCCATGGAAAATTGGACTCCGGTACAATCGACCCCCGTCGCCGGCGGCGAAGTGGGCGTGGACAGCAGGAACGGGATCGCGACCGTCCGTTTCTCGCATCCGAAGGGCAACTCGCTTCCCGGGGCGCTGCTCCGCCACCTGGCGGATACGATCGGGAAGGTCGGGCGTCACCCCGACACACGCGTCATCGTGCTGCGCAGTGACGGAACGGGACCGTTCTGCGCCGGCGCGTCCTTCGATGAGCTGGTGAACATCTCGACACCTGACGAAGGCGAGCTGTTCTTCAGCGGCTTCTCCCAGGTGATCCTGGCCATGATCCGGTCACCGCAGTTCGTGATCGTGCGTGTGCAGGGTCGCTCGGCCGGCGGTGGGATCGGCATCGCCGCGGCCGGCGACTACACGTTCGCGGTGCGGAGTGCCTCGGTGAAGCTCAGCGAACTCGCCGTCGGCATCGGGCCGTTCGTGGTGGGACCAGTGATCGCACGGCGCGTGGGGATGGGTCCATTCATGGCCATGTCCGTCGACGCCGACTGGCGCGACGCCGCCTGGTGTGAGAGCCACGGGCTGTTCGCGCGCGTCCTCGACGACGCGGCCGCGATGGACGCGGCGATCGACACGCTGGCGGCCACACTCGCCGCATCGAATCCCGAAGCCATGCGCCTCATGAAGACGGTGGCATGGCACGGCACGGAAAACTGGGACGCGTTGCTGGCGGAACGCGCGCGGATGAGTGGCACGCTGGTGTTGTCCGACTTTACCCGACAGGCGATCGCGAAGTTCAAGGCAAAGTAAGGAGAGATCCGCGCGTGCCCGGGACATGACACATTCCCGCGGCGTGCGGCGTCACGGCGCCCGGCAGACGGCGCGCAACGCCGCTTCGAAAGACAGCGAGAAGTTCTGCTCGCGCAGGTGACGCATCGCCGCATCGACCGGCGCCTCGAGCTGCGACGCGGCCGCGATGAGCGTCTCGATGTCGAAGGGTACGTCCTCCACACGGGCGAGATACTCCTCGGCGGCCGTGAGATACCCCATCATGCCGCCGAGTTCAGTCGGGGCGTACGCCTTCCCTGCACGGCGCAGGAGTTCAGAGCCCGCGCGCTCGTCTGGCATGGCGAGGTTCTCGGAGCCGCAGATCACGCGCAGCCGCTCATTCGCCGCGATCGTTGCCAGCGACTGCATGTCCAGTGATCCACCGGCGGCGTTGACCACGACGGCATCGAGGTCGCTGTGCAGCAGGTCGGCCTTCTGGTGAGGGGCGTACACCGGGATTCCCATGCCGGCAATCTCAGCGCGACGCGTGTCGCTCGCGTCCAGCGCGCGGAGCGAAGCCCCCTGCTCTCGCAAACGATTGAGGACGCGAGTCCCGACGTTACCACACCCGATCAGCCCGATCGTGGCGCTGCGAAGGTCAACCCCGACACCGCGCAGCATCGCGTTGAGCACGTGGTAGTTCCCCTGACCCGTCGGCTGCGACGTGTCGGAGACCACGCAGCCCGCGAACCGCGCATGCAGGTAGTCGAGCGAGCGTGTCACGCCATCGGACAACAGACCGTGGCCGAGGTCCTGACCGGTGGTGATCCGGAAGCCACCGCGCGACTCGACGTCGTTCAGGCACTCGATGCCGAAGTCGAGCAGCGCCCGGTCGTTCACCTGTCCGACCCGGGCGTCGTCGGTCGGATGCAATACGCACTTTCCGCCGACGATGGACCGGATATCGCGGGCCACCAGCGGACCAGCGATGCCAAGCAGGCGCGACCAGCCGACCTTCTCCTCCATGCCGACGGCAAGTCCCGCCGCCTCACGATCGCTGTCGAACCCCGCCGTCTCGGTCCGCTCCGGCGTCGCGATCCGGAATCCGCCCAACGACAGACGACCCGACCCCGGTGCCGCACAGGTCGCGATGCTCAACCGCCACCCCGTCTCGTGGTGGGCGTATCGGTAGACCCAGACGTCAGGGGTCTGCTCCGACGCACGATTCCCGAGCAGCGCGGCTGTTTCAGCGGGGGGAAGAACCGTTGGAACGAGCGATCGGGTCATGCGTTCTTGGCGGACTCGGGCACGGAAATCGACTGGGGGATGGGAAGGCTAACGTGCGAGGCAGAGAGGACACAGTATGCGGCCGCACGTGGCGGATGCTGTCTTGTCCGTCGCCAGCGCGGCCGCCCCTGGCGGGTCGTCATGGTCGAAGCGGCGGCGGACCGCATCTGGCGGGTGGCCATCGAGCCGGACGGCCACCGACCCGCGACCTTGGTCGCGGGGCAGTTCGCTTGGCTCAATCTTGGCCACTCCCCCTTCAGCCTGACGGAACATCCCTTCTCATTCGTGTCAGCGCCTGTGTCGCTGCCGCGTCTGGAGGGGCTGTGGCAGGTGTATCGCCTCTCCGACGGTGAGTCTGCCGCCGCGCCGCTTCGGTCGGCCACCGGTGCAAGTCGCTTGCTGCTGCAGCCTGATTGGCGCTGACGTGCTCGCTCGGCGATTCTCAATCCGCCGCCCAGTCGCCGCGTACGACGTCACGATCGTGACGGTCCGCGCCGAGTCTGCCGCGTGGAGGTCACAGGACCAGCCGCGGGTCCGTCGTGGGAGTCGCTGTCGCGACGCTGATCTTCCATGAGCGCGATCTCCGTGCTCTCGGCCTTGATCGACACGCGCAACCGGCCATGAATGCCGATGTACTGGTTCGCGATCCAGACCACGGCGAACCACGCCAGCATGTAGCCTCCCCAGCCGTCCACCAGCAGCCGAAAGTGCGTGAGCCACAGCGCCGCGAGCGCGACGTAGTGGCTGAAGCAGTATTCGCAGGTGAACAGGTAGAAGAACTTTCGCACCACGATCGAATCCGCCGATTGGCTGCGACGGGCGCAGTACTCGCGAGGTTCACGGAGGACTTCCTCGTGCGTCACCGTCCACGCAACACAGGCGACGGGTATGGCGAGCGTGAAGAGCCACGCGAGCTGCATCGTGATCGGAACGGCGAGCGGAAGCATACGAGGCACACGGGCCGCAAGGTGAGGGCTGTTCGACATCCGCGAGAGCGCGCCCCATGTCGCCATGCGCCCGCGCGGATGACGCGGCAGGCACCAACACACGTGGCAACATCGATGCCGAATCGGTCGGCGAGGGTGCCGACGCCACCACCCGGTCGTCAATGCTCGTGCGTGCAATGAGCCAGTCTGCCCGTGACGGCGTTCCTGCGGCCCCGGCTTTCACCGAAATACGTGCGCTACGACACGCCCTGCGTTGAGGTGCTGCCGACATCGGGTGCGCACCGCAGCTGTCGCCACGCGCTAGATTGCATTGCTGTCTGGGATTCCCAGCGTGCCGCCAGTCGGTGTCGACGGCCGTGCGGGCGCAGACTCGAACTCGGTACGCAACTTGCCCTTGAGATCGGGCGCACACACCACCGCGAGAGCGACGGTTTTCCGGCTCGCGCCATGTAAGCGACAAGGGAGAGCATGCACGGTACCAAGGCCGGCGTGATGGACGCTGCGCACGCCGCGCTCCGGACGGAGGGCGATTCGCTGGTCGTCGTGATCGGTGGGAAATGGTCGCTCGAGCAGGCTCAGCTACGTCTCGATGCGCTGGTCGGCAGTCGCGCGATCGGAGAGGCAGGGGTGCGCAGGCTGACGTTCGATGCCACCGCGCTCGGATCATGGAACAGCAGTCTCCTGATCTTCCTGGTGCAGTGTCAGCGCTACTGCGACGAACACGGGCTCGAGTGTGACCGGACCGGGCTCCCTGAGCGGACTGAGCGGCTCCTTGCGCTCGCGAATGCCGTCCCCGACAACGTGCAGCCCGATCCACGCTCGCGCGCGTCGTTCGTGGCCCGTCTCGGCACGGCGGTGCTCGGCGGGTGGCGCAGCGTACTGACGACGATCACCTTCGTCGGCGAAGTCGCCCTGTCGTTCGCGGGCCTGTTCACGCGCAGAAACCACCTGCGGTGGCGCCAGTTCTGGGTCGTGGTGCAGATCAACAGTTCGGGGGCACTCCCGATCGTCACGCTGATCGCGCTGCTCATCGGTGTGATCATCGCCTTTCTCGGCGTGGTGGTGCTCGAGCGGTTTGGCGCGGGCTATTACGTGTCCTATCTCGTCGGCTTCGGGATGCTGCGGGAAATGGCGGCGCTGATGACGGGTATCATCATCGCCGGCCGCACCGGTGCGGCCTTCGCGGCCGAGCTGGGCACCATGAAGGTCACCGAGGAGATCGACGCGTACACGACGCTTGGTGTGTCGCCGATCGACCATCTCGTGCTGCCCCGCATTCTGGGACTGTTCCTGATGATGCCCCTGCTCACGCTCTACGCCGATTTCGTCGGCATTGCGGGTGGCATGCTCGTGTCGCGGGCGCTGCTCGAGCTGTCGTACACGCAGTTCATGAACGGCCTGCTGGCAGCTGTCACGCTCTCCGATGCACTCCTTGGCCTGCTCAAGGGCACCATCTTCGGACTGATCGTGGGTGTCGCGGGGTGCATGAAAGGCCTGCAGGGCGGCTCTGACGCGAGTGCGGTCGGGCGCGCCGCAACCGCCGCCGTCGTCCTGGGGATCACGCTCATCATCGCGGCCAACGCGGTCATCGACTGGCTCGCCGCCCTGCTCAACGTATGAGCGACGAAACACCGGTCATCGAGGTCCGCGACCTGACCATGCGATATGGCGACCGCATCATCATGCAGGACATCAATTTCACCGTGGCGCGCGGCGAGGTGTTCGTGCTCATGGGCGGCAGCGGCAGCGGCAAGAGCACGCTGCTCAAGCATCTCATCGGTCTCAAGTCACCCGCACAGGGGGCGATCCTGTTCGAGGGCGAGGCGTTCGACATCACCACCGTCGCGACGCGCAGCCGCGTGCTGCGCCGCATCGGTGTGCTGTACCAGAACGGTGCGCTCTGGAGCGGGCTCACACTGGCCGAGAACGTTGCGCTGCCGCTCGAGGAATTCACGGAGCTCGATGCACGGGCGATCGCAGAGACCGTGTCGTTCAAGCTCGCGCTGGTGGGACTGCGCGGCTTCGAGGACTTTTATCCGTCGGCCATCAGCGGCGGCATGCGCAAGCGTGCCGCGCTGGCACGTGCCATCGCACTCGACCCCGACGTGCTCTTCTTCGACGAGCCGTCGTCGGGGCTTGATCCGATCAGCGCGAGTCGGCTGGACGACCTGATTCTGGAGCTGAAGGCAAGCTTTGGCACGACCATGGTGATCGTGACCCACGATCTCGACAGCATCTTTCGCGTCGCCGACCGGGCGCTGTTCCTCGATATCGACACGAAAACCGTGACGGCTCTCGGCCCGCCGGCGGAGCTGCGCGACCATCCGCCCAATCCGCAGGTGCACCGGTTTCTCACCCGCAGCAGTGAAGGTGCTTCATGAGCATGCGCGCCAACCCGACCGCCATCGGATTCTTTCTGCTTGGTGGGCTGGTGATCGCGATCGCCGGTACGTTCGTGCTCGCGTCGCCGACCTGGTTTCAGGATCGCACGACGTTCATCAGTTTCTTCCCCGAGTCGGTGAACGGACTCGCGAACGGTGCGCCCGTGAAGTTCCAGGGGGTACCGGTCGGTCGCGTGACGGCGATCAACATCGAGATCGACCGGGTCGACGACTCGTTTCAGGTGCCCGTCGAGTACGAGATCGACCTGCCGCGTCTCACGACGCCGCGGGGCACGTTCGTGGATCTGTCCGACACCCTGGTGCTTCGGCAACAGGTCGCGAAGGGGCTCCGCGCACAGTTGCAGATGGAGAGCTTCGTGACAGGCGTGCTGTACGTCGAGCTCAGCTATCGGAGTGATTCCACGCGGCCCAAGCTCGAGAAACGGGAGACCGCGTGGCCGGAGATTCCGATCACTCCGTCGCTCATGGCGTCGATCGGGGGTGGTGCCGGCAGCCTTTTGGGCGAAGTGATGAAGATCATGAACCGGGTGAATGGCATGCTCGGTGACGTGAACGTGCGCGAGGTCAACGCGGCGGTGGTAAAATCGGCGAACGCTGTTCAACAGCTGGTCGAATCGCCCGAGCTCCGTGCAACGCTCCGGCAGATGCCCGGCGCCACCGCGCAGCTCAACAGCACGATGGCCGAGGCGCAGAAGTTGGCCGAGCGCGCCACGCGCGCGATCGACCCGATGCAGACCCAGGTCACGGGTGTGTCCACGGAGGCGATCTCCACGCTGCAAGCGCTGCGCAAGACGCTCGACGAGACACACGGACTCCTCTCGGCCGACACCGGGCCTGGCTATGAGCTCACCGGCGCGCTGAAGAGCCTGCGCGAGGCCGCGGATGCACTCAAGGTCCTCATCACCGCGCTTGAACAGAACCCCGATATGCTGCTCCGCGGCAAGAAGCCGCCGCAGAACCGATGAGCCGGAGATGACCATGCGAACCCACGCCCGAATTGCCCGCTTGCTGATGCTCGTCGTTCCCGTCGCACTCACCGGATGCGTCAAGCTGGCGCGCGAGTCGCCGATGCTGCGGTTGTACGTGCTCGGCGATGGGTCAGCGAGCGGACTGCCGACGCCGCCGGCCGGCGCGCCGTCGGCGGGGCGCGCGGCATTTCGTATCGGCTTGCGCCGCGTCGAGATCGCGTCGTATCTGTCCGTGCCCACCGTCATGATGCGGCGCGGCGCGAATGAGCTGATCGTCTCGCAGTTTCACCGATGGGGCGGGGATCTCGATCAGGGCGTCAGCCGCGCGGTCGGTGCGTACCTCGCGGGATCGCCACGGGTACGCTCCGTGGACGTCGCGCCATGGACAGCGCGCGCGCAGCACGACCTGCTGGTGCAGTTGCACGTCACGCGATTCGAGGGCGTCGTCGCCGACTCCGCAGCGCGCGATGGTCGCGTCCACGTGATGGCTGGCTGGGACATCATTCGTCCGTTCGACGGTACCGTGATGGTGCGGGGCAGCACTGACGATCGTGGCGGCGCGTTTCGCGTGGGCGACTATGTCGCTCTCGTGACCGGCCTCGATGCGGCGCTGTCGCGCGTGGCGCGGGACATCAGTGCATGCCTCGCGCGATTCCCCAACGATTCCACGCCACCGGCGAGCTGCGCGACTTTTTAGTGGTGAGTGGCGCGGCCGACCGCGATGGCGCGCTGCTGTCGGCACCGGAGCGCACACTGGATCACCGGTGCACCGCCTCCGGCCGGACCCAGCAGGACCTCGCCACGCTGTCGGGGACCTCGCAGTCGGCCATCGCCGCCTACGAAGGTGACCGCACGAGCCCGACCTGGCGCACCCTCGAGCGGCTGGCACAGGCTGCTGGCCTCGAAGTCGATCTGCGCTTCGTGCCGCCGCTCACGCGCGAGGACCGACGATCGCTGATGCTGCATGAGGCGGTGAGCGCGCGACTGCGTGCGGAGCCCGAGGCGGTGCTGTCACGCGCACGCGCCTCACTCGCCCGGATGCGCGCCCTGCATCCCGGCGCCCGACTGCTGCTCGACGAATGGCAGTGCCTCCTGCGTCGCCCGCTCGACGCCCTGCTCCCGGTGCTCACCGATCCCACGCCATGGGCTCGTGAACTCCGCCACGTCACACCGTTCACCGGCGTCCTGTCCGCGGCCGAACGCGCACAGGTGTATCGCACGTTCGCACAGCGCGAGCGCGTCGACGCGTCGGCCCGCACCCTGCCGCTCGATCACGCGTCATGACCCGAGAACAGTTCGCGCACGCGATTCGCGCCGCCGGCGCAGTGCTGGGCGTCACCGAACTGCTCAAGTTCCTCGGCGGCGACGTTCTCTTCATCGTCGCAGCGGCCGCGTCCTGAGCACGAGCAACGGGTCCTGGCGCCTTACGCGTCTGGCTCGGGCGTCCCAGTCGGACGCACGTTGGCCGCACCACCCCTGCATTCCGCCCGAGCCCCGCCAGCTTCGCCCGCCTCATCGGCGACTTGCGGAACGCCGCGCTGAACGCCTTCGGATCGAGCGCCAGGATGTCCGTCGCCAGCGTCAGCGGATCCTTCCCCGAAATGCACTCCCGCGGCCGGAACGGCGAATCATCAGCCAGCGCCTGCGAGGAACTTCTGATTCCATGGGCAGACGGACTGGGAGACGTGTCGGTATACCCGTTTCGAGATCTCACGCATGACCGGCCGTCGAACCCTGCAGCGGGTCCGCCCGGACGCGCTGCGTCATCCGCGTTGATCGGCCGAGATCTGGCGCCGTTCCTCTCTTCCGAGTTCACAGCGGCTGATCTGGACCGCGATAGCGGCCACTTGCTCTTGTTTTGGACGGTAGGGCCGTCCATAATAGGGGAATGCCGCCCCTGATTCCACCGACTCCCTCCATCCGACGGCTCAGCCCAGCGCCCACGCGGAGCACCTTCCTGTTCGGCCCGAGGGGAACGGGAAAGTCCACCTACGCCCAGCAGTGCTTCCCCGACGCCCTCCTGCTGGACCTGCGGTCGGGGCCGGTCGCGCGAATGCTGGCGGCCGAACCGGAGCGCCTGCACGAGACACTCGACGCCGCCGACGCCGACCGGTGGGTGGTGATCGACGAGGTGCAGCGCGTGCCGGCGATCCTCGACGCCGTGCACCAGCGCATGGATCGGGAGCCGGCCCGTCGCTTTCTCCTCACCGGGTCCAGCGCGCGCTCCCTGCATCGGGCCGGCGTGAATCTGCTCGGTGGCCGCGCCGGGCGACGCATCATGTCTCCCTTTCTTGCGGCGGAGTTGGGCTCGGCGTTCTCAGTGCATGTGGCCCAGCGGATCGGTTTGTTGCCAGTGATCTGGACGGCCGAGCGCGCGGAACAGGCGCTGGCGGACTACGCCACCGTGGCGGTGTTCGATGAGGTGCGTGCCGAAGCGCGCGTGCGGCAGATCGACGGGTTCGCGCGCGCCCTCGAGCAACTGGCGCTTTCGCATGGGAGCGTGATCAGTCCCACCGCCATCGCCCAACTCGCGTCAGTGAAGAAAAGCACGGTCATCGACTGGATCGACGTGCTGGAGTCGATGTTCCTCATCGCGCGCGTGCCCGTGTTCAGTGCGCGGCCCTCCCGTCGCGCGTTAGCGGCGCAGCCCAAGCTGTACTTCGCCGACACCGGCATTGCCGCGGCCTTCCGACCGACGGACAGCGCGCGGGTCGCCCCGGACGCGATCGGTGCGGCCCGCGAAGGGCTCGTCTATCAGCACCTGGCGGCATGGTGCGAGGGCCTGCGTGATGCACGACTCTCAACGTGGCGCACCACGGGTGGCGTCGAGGTGGATTTCGTCGTGGAGACCGGCGCCGAACTGCTCGCGGTCGAAGTGAAGAGCGGTCACACGCTGCGTCCGGCTGATCGCCGCGGGTTGTTGGCGTTTCACGACGAGTTCCCCGAGGCGCGGCTGGTGGCACTGGCGGACGTGCCGATGCAGCAGCAGCAGGGGCCGATCACCATATTCCCGCTCGCCGAATTCCTGCTCGGTATCGTGCCGGGCGCGCCGCTCCCCGCATGAGACGGCGTCGTGATCACACGACCATCGGCTATCACCCGCAGGTGGAGATCGCGTGAGCGACATCGCCGACCGGCTGTCCCGCGCCCTTGCTGACCGCTATCGCCTCGACCGCGAACTCGGCCAGGGCGGCATGGCCACGGTCTATCTCGCGCACGATCTCAAAAATGATCGCGATGTCGCGATCAAGGTCCTCCGTGACGACGTCGCCGCCTCGGTCGGCCGGGAGCGCTTCCTCCGCGAGATCCAGCTCGGGGCGAAGCTCAGTCATCCGCACATCCTGCCGCTCTACGACTCGGGCGACGCCGACGGCGCGCTGTTCTACGTGATGCCCGTGGTGCAGGGGCAGTTCGCCGCCGCGCCCAACGAAGCGGACACGGTCGCCGCGAAGTCCTCGGCACCGGCGAAGTCACTAGATGGCCACGGTCATGGGCAGCTTGGCGAGTGTGTCCCTCTTCCTCGAGCATAATCCGGATGCCGCCTTCCGCTGGTGGGAGCGTGCACTCGAGGCGCAGCCGCGTCTGGTCGAGATCCGGGCGCAGTACGCGACGTATGGACTCATCTTCCTTCGCCGCGACGATGTCCGGGGGCTAGCGGAAATGAGGCGCGCCGTGACGGATGACCCACGCAGCGCGTACTGCGCCTTCTTCCACAGTCTGTGCCTGCTCACGACGGGGCGCACGGCTGACGGCGTCGCCGAAGTCGAGCGAGCCTACGAGCTGGACCCGCGCTCGTTCCTCACGCTGTACGGCCGCGTCTTCGTGCGGTCGCTTGCCGGCGACGACGATGGCGCCCTCGCGGCCGCCAAGACCGCGTTCGGCGTCATCGGACGCAGTGAGTGGGTGCTCACGGGCTTGCTTCGAGCCTATGTGCAACGTGGCCAACGGGCACTCGACAGTTCCGGTGACAGTGCACACATCCCCGCGGACAGTTCCGGTGACAGTGCACACATCCCCGCGTGTATGCACTGTCACCGAAACCACCGAAACCCGCCACCGAAACCCGTAGCGGGGCCACCCGGTGGCCGGTGTACGAGATGAGTTCGGGCATATATTCGTGGCATCATGCGACAACTCTTCCTCGTTCTCAGCGTTGCGTCGTTCCTCCCGGCGGCCGCCCATGCGCAGGGGTTATCGGCACCTGCGTCGTTCCGGATGCTGGACACCCTGCCGCCGCGCGCTCTGACGGTGTTGGCCGCGCGGGCAAAGGCCGCAGATCGCGTTGCGGCGCAGGAAGCGGAGTGGCGGCTGTGGGCGGCAGCGTCGCCAGACGTGCCGGCGCCCCGCCTCGCCGTCGCACAATTGGCACGGCTCGACCTGCGCTACGACGAGGGATTAACCTGGGCCGACAGCGCCGCACGCCTGGCGAATGACGTGGTCTGGCGTTCGGCCGTGGCTCGCGAGCGGCTGACGTCGCGGCTCGTGCGCGGGGAGTTCATCGCGACGGACCTGATGGTACAGGCGCTGATCGCTGATACGGCCGGTCTGCCGCCGGGAGAGATGGCGGAAGTCCTGCTCCTGCGCGCGGGGCATCTCCGACGCGTGACGCGGAAAATGACCCTTGGCAGTCTCGATACCATCGCGTCGTACACCGCTCCGTCTGACTCGTCGATGCGCGCGCGACTGCACTGCTTCCGGGCGGTGGCCGACCCGCGCCAGGCAACCCAGCGCGCCGACTCCGGAATCCAGCTGGCCATCGCCATCGGCTTGCCGTCGATCGCGGCGAACTGCCAGCTCACCGTGGCGACGCTCCAGACCACCGCCGGAGAGATGGCGAGCGCAAGTCGGTGGTACGCCCGTGCGGACTCCACGAGCCGTGCCGCGCACGACGATCCGACGCTCGCGGCCACGCTGCAGTGGCGCGGCTATCAGCAACGGACGCTCGGCTACGTGCAGAACGCGCGTCGCTGGTACACCGAGGCCATCCGCGTGTCGCAGCGCATCGGCGACCGCAACGTGGAGGCCTGGGCGCTGCTGGGCGTGGCGACGGCGGCGCGCGACGTCGGTGATGCGAGTACCGCCAGTTCGGCACTCGGGCGCGCGGTGACGTTGTTCGAGGCGACGGGCGACCCGCTCGGTGCGCTGAACACGCGCATCGAGCGGAGTGCGGTCCGCATTCCGATGCGTGATCTGGACGGTGCGGAGCAGCTCGCGCTCGATGCGATGCGCACCGCGGATTCGGTGGCCTACGACAACGCCTCACTGCGAGTACGCTACGTCCTGGCCGACCTCGAGTTCCGACGTGGGCGGCTTGCCGAGTGTGCGAGATACCTGAATGAGGCAGAGCGGTACGTGGAGCGGCTCGGTGTCGCGTGGCGCGGGCAACTTGGAGACTATCGTGCGCTGCTCGCGTTGCGGCAGGGTGACACCCGTCGCGCCACCGAGATGCTGGCGAAATCCAGCTCAGAGTTCGAACGGGGACAGGATCTGTCGCTCTACACGTTCGGCGGATCGCTGGCGCTGGCGTATCTCTCCGGCGGCGACTCTGTACGCTCCGCGGCAATGCTGGACGAATCGAGCCGCCGCCTGGATGCCGTGCGAGATACCCTGGCGGCAGCGGGTCTGCGGAAGGTCATCGGGGCCATCGACCATTGGGGGGGGACGGAAGGCAACCTCGATCAGGCTCTGGCGTCGTTCGTGACGTCGTCGACGTGGCTGCCCACGGTGTTCAAAGTGACCGAGCGGACCCGCGCTCGTGCCCTGCTGACTGGCGCGTTCGCCGACGAGTCGGAGACGAGTGAATCCGAAATTCTCGATGCCCGGCAACGGGTGCGCGCGAATTCGACGGTGTTGCGTGAGGTCCAACGCACGTTGAAGCCGAACACCGCCCTGCTGATCTACGCTGGTGGTCGTGGTCGCGCCCGCACGTCGATGATGCTCGTGACCCGAAATTCCGCGCGCGGCTTCACACTCGCCCCGCTCGACTCGCTGGACAGCGACATCGTACGGTGGCTGGCGTTGCTCGAGAGCGGTGAAAGTGGCGTGGGCGCCGGGCGTCGGGTGGCGCAAAGCGTCCTCGGGAACGCGCTCCGCACGTTGCCGTCGGCCATCCGACGGTTGGTGGTGGTGCCGCATGGTCCGCTCTATCGCGTGCCGTTTCAGGCCTTGCCGGTGGGATCGGGAGTGCTTGGCGATCGTGTCGTCGTGACGATCTCGCCGTCGGTCTCGCTTGCCATGGCCTACGCCGCCGACCAGCGCCGCATCCCAGCACGCGTGCTTGCGATGGGCGGCGGCGATACGCAGGTGGAAAGTGCCGTGCCGCAGTCGCTGGAGTTGACCGTGGAGCGCACCTCGCGCAGCGATCCGCTGATGCCGCTGCCCGCCGCCGGCGATGAAGCGCGTGCGGCTGCCGCGTGGTCGCTCGGCTCGCTGGCATTGATCGGGACCGACGCGTCGGAGACGGCACTGAAGCGCGAGGCGCGCGGCGGATTTACCGTGTTGCACGCGGCGGCGCACGCGTTGACGAGCGATCAGGCCCTCGGCGCCAACTATCTCATCCTGCGCGCCGACAGCCTGGAGGATGGCTACGTGTCCGGTGGCGAACTCGCGTCGATGAGCCGCGGCCTGTCGATGGTCGTGCTCTCGGGATGCCGCACCACGGGCGACTTCGGATCACGCGGCGACGCCGTGGACGGGCTGGTGGCGCCACTGCTCGCGCGCGGCGTCCGCACGGTGCTCGCGAGCCATTGGGCGGTGAGCGATCGCTGGACGAAAGTGCTGATGGAGCGGTTCTACCAGCGCCTCGCCGCCGGTGCGACGGCAGCCGACGCGATGAACGATGCCCAGACCTCCCTGCGTCGCGCCAAGGTGCCGGCGCGATTCTGGGCTGCGTTCAGCGTGATTGGCGACGGGGCGCTCACGTTCACGCCGGTCACCGCGATGCCAGCGCGCTGACGGCGGCCCGTAGCGTCGCGGATCGATCCGCGCCCCCTTACTGAATCGTCAGCTTCTCCACGCGCGAGCGGATCTCGGTGCCGTCCGACGCGCGTGAGCGGACCCACCAACGATATGTGCCCGGCGCGAGGGTGCCCGGGGGCACCACCACGGTGGTGTCGTTGGTCTCGAGGGTGAAGACCGGATCGTCACTGGCGTTGAGAATTTCCACCCGGTAGCGCGACACACTCTTCCGCGGCTTCCAGATCAGGGTCACCGGCCGCGCCGCCACGCCGAGCGGGACTTGCTGCAGGTCGACCTCGGATCCGGCGGCGCGCAGCTCGTCGTCGCGCGATGGCCGTGTGACCACATACCAGCTGCTGCCGGCCACGATCAGCAGCGACGCCGCGAGCAGGATCGGCTTGAGCGTAGCGATCATCCGGCGCCCCGGCGCCGCTATGTGACGCGCGTCGAATGGGAGGATGACGGTGGGTGTCACCACCGGCTCACGTTCTTCCTCGGCCAATGGCGTTGCCGTGGCGAGGCGCGCGGCGACCAGATGGGTCAGCGTCTCCGCACCGTCCCGGCTGGCCAGCAGCCGATCGACCACGGTGAGCCGGGCCTCCTCGTCGGCCGTGTCGTCGAGGAGCGTGTCGAGGTCGGCGTCGTCAGGGAACGCGCCCGGGGTCGCTGCGCGGCGCGCCGTCGCGGCGGCCGCGTACGCATCGCGAAGCGACAGGGGCACGGCCCCGGGATCCGGCGGTAGCGGCAGATGTTCCGACCTCGTCATTCCTCGTTCCCTCCGGTGACCGCGCAGCAGCTCGAGGACTACCGTCGTGACCACACGTTGCAAATATGACGCGGAGCGCTTCGCGATGCTCTCAGGGTTTCCGCAGACCCGCCACAAACGGAGGCGGCCTTCATGCTCCGCGCTGCAGACATTGCACGGATGCGCAGCGCGGCCACGCCCGGTACATGAGCAGGCTCCGGCGAATCGTGCGTTCCTCTCGGGACAGTCCGCCCACCGCATTCCGCCCACGAGACCATGCCGCACCACCGTATTCGCCGGCGCTGCGCGCTCATCGCCGCCGTACTGCTCGTGACGGCCTGTGACGCACCGCCGGGAGCGGCGATGTACCGCTGCAATGAGCGGATGGCGGGACTCTTGAGTAGCACGCACTCCTGTGTCTTCACGATCTCGCCGCTGGATAGCGCCGGGCACACGCACCTGCATGAAGACAAGGACTTCGGGAGCAGAACCGCCTACACCGATGCCATCGCGGTGACGGGAACACTCCGCGTCGCGCGCGGTGAAGTACGCCTCGACATGGTCGACGAGGGGGGCACCACCCGCACCGTGACCGCCGCGCCCGGTTCTCCCGCGCCATTCGCGGTGCGCCTGAAGACGAAGTGGCTCTACAGCACGCGCGCACTTCCATTCTCGCTCACGCCGACCGGCGCCACGCACTCGGCGGACAGCCTGCGACTCGACTACGAGTTCATCCACTAAGCTCGTGTCGCCGTAGTCGCGTCCCATGCGCGCCGCCACCGCGGTGCAAATCCGCGCGATACTTGCGAGCCCGCCCCCGTGGTCGACCAGCGCCGGTCAGCGGGTGGTCGCGCGGCACCATACCTATTTCGCAGGATTCGCAGGTTACGACGAGTTCAATCTCCAGCAGCGTTGGAAGAACGGATGGCGCGTCATGGCGGTCGATCTTCGCAGGTGCCACACCAACGAGCCGGGTGCGAATCGGTCAATACCAACCCACAGCGGCGCAGACATCGTCGACTGGCGTACTGGCACTGATTCCCCGTCCGTCAAAGTTCGGTGGTGGCTCGATCCAGTTCTACTGGTTTTCAACTCTCTAGACTACAAGCTGGCGATCACCGTGACCGGCCCGAAGGGTCTGCCGTTCCGCTGACACCGTCTACGGAGCTGTCCGCTCCTCGCGATGCTTTGCCATGCCGGCTCGAGCGCTCAACCGAACGATGCTGATGGCGCGCCGGTTGGCAGCGATATACGGCCGTGTCGTTTCGTCGCGAGGCCCGCTCTGTCGTTCGCTGGCCACGATGACGGGTGACCGCGACGCGATCCGGCCGCGGTGGCGCGTGGCACGTTGCGTGTGCGTGATTCGCTAGCGCGGACTGAACACCGCGTTGCCGATGACGAGATACTTGTCGCCGGTGGCTCCGATCGTCGTGATGTACGAGCTCCCCGAGTTGGGACGCAGCTCCAGCAGATAACCATCGAGTTGCCAGCGTCCTCGCCCGCCAGGCGTCGCGCGGCGGGTGGCTTCGTCGTCGTCCAGCGTGCCGTCGAGATACGTCCCGTCTGCGCGAAACACGTATTGCACCCCGGGCGCCCGCCACGAGCCAAGCAGGTGCGCGGAGGTGGCGGGGCGCAGCGCCCGGTAGAGGCGAGCACCGGCCTTGAAGAACGGGCCGTCGCCGTCCGTCCCCGAGGTGAATGGATCGCTGTTGCGATAACCATCGCGGTCCTGCGTGATGACGCCACCGCTGACGGTGAATGTGCCGACGCCGGTGTTGCCGCGCTGCGCACGCTGGCCCTCGACATCGATCAGGTCGCCCGCGCCGAATCGAGGTGACGACGCCGTGACGCCATCGGCTAGAAAGACGACGGACTTCACGGACATGCCGAGTCGGCTGCCGTCGGCCTGATAGTACCACCACAGCCCTTGCGGTCGCCCGCTGACGATGCGCGCGGGTGGAATCGGTATGCCGCGCCCGCTCGGCAGCCAGCCCGGCGACCCGGCAAACAGATCCGGCGTGTCGCCCGTCGGTAGCCGTTCCGAACTGCTGGCGGACGGTGCGCTGGTCGGCATGTTGGATGGCACGGGAGTCAGGGGCGGGGCGGGGCTCGTGGCGACGATCGGTGCGGCCGACAGCAATCCGTTCGCCACGGCCGGCGCGACGATGGCCTGATTGCCACTCGCTGTGCCGATCTGCAAGCCGGAGAGCACCGTGCGAATGTCACGCTGTCGGTTGTTCCACTCGGTCTCCGAACTGACGACCATCAGCGCGATGCCGCGCTGCCCGCCACGGAACACCACGGTGAGAAACCGCGTGTGGTTGCTGCCGTCAGGCAGCTGGACTGTGAAGCGCTGCATGAGGAGTGTCCCCCCGGCGCCCAGGTCGGTCGGGAGGATGTCACCGGAGTCGGTGACCGTCAGTCCGGCGTGCCATCGGCCGGCGATCGCCCCCAGTTGCGCACGGATGTCCTCACGCGTGGCGGCTTCGGCACCAGCGATGATGACGCCCATCGCGGGCGTCGCGGAACGCCCCGGCCTCGGCGTGAGCACGCGTACGTCGCGCGTGTCCGTAGCGGTCCACCCCAATGGGAGCCGATAGCGCAGGCCCCGGAACTCCTGCGCCTGCGCCGCAGTCGAGGCGACGCCGGCGGTGACCACGAATCCAATCAGGAGAGCAGTATGCACGCGCGACATGGAGCGGTTGTGAAAGGTGACGTCCAGCGACCAGGCCCGCGAAGGCAAATCCCGTACTGAGCCGACGTCGACGTGCCGCGGAACTTCTCACCTGGACGCCTCCTGCGGTGCGAAGCCTCCGTGCAGTCAGCGCAGTGATGTCACGCACCGGCGCATTCGTGGTGCTCGGTGCGAGCCAGAAGCTGGATACGCGGTACCCATGGAGCGGCCTGTTCGCGGTGTTCACAGGATTGGCCCCCTCGTGGTGGTGGGTACGCTGAGGCGCGAGAGCGTTTCGCGTATCACGACGTGGATCTCAGATTTTTCGGTGACAGTGCACTCATTGTCGAGCAATGAGTGCACTGTCACCGACGCACCCTGGTAGGGCTATCGAACGGTTGATGAGAACGCCGGGGCATGGGCGGCGTATCTCCTTCGGTCCCTACGTCAGCCTTATAGTTTCACTTCGGTACTACTAGCTTCTCACTGACGATTGAGGATAACAAATGCGCTTCCGCAACATCGCTGCTGCCATCGCGTCATTCACGCTCGTCGCGGCAAATGCCAACGCGCAGGTCGTGTTCAACAATGGCGCGCCCAACAACTTGGACGGCTATCCCATCTACGGCACCAACGTACGTCAGACAAATGATTTCACTCTCTCAGGCACGACGTCGCTGAGCAGGTTCAATTGGTGGGCGCAGATCGACGACGTGAATGGACCCTCCACGATCCAAGCCTCGTACACCGTTCAGGTGTACGCGGACGCCGGTGGTTTTCCGGGCCTCACCAGCTTATTCAGCCAGACGTTTGTGAACCAGACTGGTACGCGAGACGGGTCTTTCTGCTGCCAGGGATTCCCAATTTTCACCGGCTATGCTTTCAGCGCGGATCTCGGCGGCCTCGCGCTCGGCACAGGAAGCTATTGGATCGCGGTGGGTGGCTTTTCTACTCCATTCGTGACCAACAACAACACGGCCTACTGGGCGACGTCAGCACCGACCGGCAACCAGCGTGTATCAAACGCCTTCGTCAACAATGGTGAGTGGCGTCTCAATCAGGAAGCACCGAATGGGGTAGAGGGTGCATTCAACCTCACGGGAACGACCAACGTTGTGCCCGAACCCTCATCCCTTGCGCTGGTCGCGACCGGCTTGGTCGGCCTCGGTGCATTCGCCCGGCGTCGGCGTGCGCCCTTGCGCGCCTGAGCGGCACACCACGGCCGTGCGATTGCACCGTCCCGAGTGATCGCACTACCAGAGTGATGGATCGGCGCCCGTGCGCCGGCCCATCGTCGTAGAACACTGGGCCAGCGCGTTGGTGACGACCGATGCGCCTGCGCCCACGTCGGCCCGTCCCACACTCCCCCCCAAAAAGAATCGCCACGCCAGTCACCACGGTTTGGTATTTCGGTGTATTTCGGTGACAGTGCACTCATTGTGCAGTAACGAGTGCACTGTCACCGCAGTACCGCTTCATCGGCGACTTCCGGAACGTCGCGCTGAACGCGTCCTGATCCCGCGCGAGAATGTCCGTCGCCAGCGTCACCCCGACTCTCCTGCCGCGGCCTCGTGACCCCACCCGTTCAACTCGCTACCGCGCTCGCCGGCCCCTACGACCGTGACCGGGAGATCGGCGCGGGCGGCATGGCCACCGTGTACCTCGCGCGCGATGTGCGCGTTGGGCGGAGCGTGGCGCTCAAGGTGCTCAAGTCCGAGCTGGCGCGGCGTTGGGCGAGGAGCGGTTTCTTGCCGAGATTCAGGTCACCGCACCTTGCAGCACCGCAACCTGCTTCCGCTGTTCGACAGCGGCGAGGCGGCGGGCTTGCTGTGCTGCTATGATGCCGTTCCAGGACGGGAAAACGCTGCGCGCGCGACTCGATCGCGAGAAGCAGTTGCCGGTAGACGAAGCGCTGCGCATCACGGCGGCGCTGCCGGCAGCCCTGCAGTGCGCGCACGACCGCGCGCTCCGGTGGCGCGCGACTGCACTGCGCCGTACGTTCAAAGAGAACTGTCTGCGCCGATGCATCTGAAACGGCGGCCTCGGTTTCTGCAGGCAGTGTGCAGGTCGTGGCCCGTCCACCCGCAGCGCCCCGGAGTCCATGGCATGCCCATCCCCTCCGAAGACGATGGCCCTGCGGCTGACGCGGATGCGCTGGACGGTTTCGGCAATCGCGCCGCCGACCCGCGGCCGATGACGGTGCTCCTCCAGCAGTACGAAGTCGTGCGGGAGATCGGCCGGGGCGGCATGGCGACCGTGTATCTCGCGAATGACCGCAAGCACCGCCGCACCGTCGCCATCAAGGTGCTGCTTGCCGAGCTGAGCAAGGAAATCGGTGTCGCTCGATTCAGTCAGGAGATTCGCACCGTCTCGAGACTGCATCATCCGCACATCCTGCCACTGTACGACTCGGGCGAGCAGGATGGCGTCCTGTTCTTCGTGATGCCGTACATCGAAGGCGAATCGCTTCGCGACCTGCTGGATCGGGAGGGGTCCACCGACCTGGCTCTGGCCACGACGATCGCACGGCAGGTTGGGGACGCCCTCGACTACGCCCATGCGCACGATGTCGTGCATCGCGACGTGAAACCCGAGAACATCATGCTGGTCGCCGGCCACGCACTGCTGGCGGACTTCGGCATCGCCCGCGAACTCTCCCCTGATCAGCGCCAGACACTCACTGCGGCGGGCGCCACCCTGGGGACACCGGTCTACATGAGCCCCGAGCAGGCTGGTGGAGAACGCATCATCGACGGTCGCAGCGACCTGTATGCGCTCGGCTGCATCATCTACGAAATGTTGAGTGGTGCGCCGCCCTTTGCGGGGTTGAGTGCGATGGCGACCATGGCCCAGCATGTCGTGAAGCCGCCACCGCCACTCGTCGGCATGCGCGCGCCGGTGTCGAGCATCGTGGCCGACGCCGTCGACCGCATGTTGCGCAAGGAACCGGACGACCGCTTCCCCTCCGCCTCCGCGTTCGCCGCAGTGCTCGAGCAGCCCGTGAGTCCAACCAAGGAGGCGACGGCGAGCATCGCGTTGCTCGACACCGCAGCACCGAAGGCACACACCAAGGTGCTGGTGTTCGACTTCACCAACCGCTCCGCCTCTGCCGACATCGACTGGCTGACGGTCGGCATCGCGGATACGATCAGCGCCGATCTCAAGCGCATCGAAGGGGTGCGTGTGGTGGGAAGCGACGCGCCGACTCGGCGTCGCATCACTGCCGCGCTGAACGGATCGGCCGTCGACGCCGCCTCCGCGCAGCGGCTTGGAAAGTCGGTTGGCGCACGCTGGGCGCTGGCAGGTGGGTTCCAGCGTTCGGGCTCTCGCCTGCGCCTGACGCCGCAATTCTTCGACGTCGACTCGGGAGAGTCGATCGGCGTGATCAAGATCGACGGCTCGATGGACGAGATCTTCGAGTTGCAGGACAAGGTGGTCGCGCAGTTCGCGCACGAGCTGAACATCCACCTGACCACGGCCGACATCGCGCGGATTGGTCGGCCGGACACGGCGCGGATGCAGGCATACGAACTGTATGCACGCGGCCGTCAGGCGATGCTCGGCTTCGGCGAGGGCAGCCTCCGCAGCGCCGACGACTATTACCGGCGCGCCGTCGCCATCGATCCGAACTACGCACTCGCGTGGGCCGGCCTGGGAAGCCTGCTCATGCCGCGGTTGCTCACGACCGGTAACGCGACGGGCCTCGAGGAGAGCATCGCAGCGCTGGAACGGGCCCTCACGCTCGATCCGGCGCTGTCGGAACCGTACGTCTACCTGGCGTACTGGCACATGATGCAGCAGCGGTTCGACGAGGCGATCGATCATGCGCAAAAGGCGGTGGAGCATGATCCCGGTGTGGCGCTCGCGTGGTATCTCCTCGGCATCTCGCTGTACTCGCGCGGTGTGGAGCACAAGACGCTGGACGACTTCGTGCCTGCGCTCACCGCGTGTATTCGTGCCCGCACCGTCGGCCAGAACTTTCAGCCCGGTCCGCTCGCCGTCGCCGCAGTGTACATGCTGCGTGGCGATACCCTCCACGCCACCCGATTCGCAAATGAAGCCGTGGCGATGGAGCTGTCCGGAGAGGGCGTGAAGTTCGTGGGATCGTTCGTCATTCGAGGGCTGCTTCACATGCACGGCGACGAGCGCATGGCGGCACGCGAGCTCCTCGATCGCGCCATCGAACGGTATCCGACGGCCGATCACGTGTACGCACAGACCGCCACGGCATGGGCGCTGTTTGGACGTGGCCGGCTGGCCGAGCGCGAAGGAGATGTCGAGACCGCGCGCGCATGTTACGAGCGCTCGCGGTCTGTCGCTGATGAGCATGCACATCGCGCGGCAATCGGCTCATCATGGGTCAAAGCGACACTGGGCCTCGCCCGTCTGGAGCACACCCATGGCGCACCGGACGACGCGGAGCGCCTACGTGACGACGCAATTGCAATGATCGTCACGCGCTCCCGGTTCGTGTGGAACAATTACATCGGTGCGACGCTGGCCGACAACTGGTACGAAGTCGCGGCAACGCACGCGTGTTTCGGTGCGCACGACGAAGCCCTGGCTACGCTTGCACGGGCAGCAGAGCACGGGTGGTCGAACAACGACCAACTCGCGCGCGATGAACATTTCGACACGCTTCGCGCAGATCCTCGTCTCGACGAGTTGGTGCAGCGTGCACGGGCGGCAGTCACGCTGCCGGCACCTGCCTGACTCGCGGCTGCCCGGCGAAACCTTTCGTTGGTCGAGTGTTGCTACACCTGGACGGGGAAAGTCCTGTCGATGAACTGCTGGATCGACATCGGCTGTACCCCGAACCGACGAGACGCAGGCTGCCAGTCGGTGAAGGCATCCTTCATCTGTGCCGTGAAGTACCCCATCGCCATCAGTCGGGCGCCCATTTCACTGAACGGCCGGAGCACGATCGAGCCGGCGCGAAGCACACCCACCGGGATGTGCCGGCGTCGGGCCGACACGCCAAGGCGTCGCTCGATCATGCTCGTGACCTCGGCGAATGAACAGGTGCTCGGCCCTCCGACCTCGATCACGGTTTCCTGAATGGACCTGTCGTCGAGCACGCGCAGCGCGAACTCTGCGACGTCGTCGACGGCGATGAAGTTCGCGCGCGCCGTGCCATCGCCGAAGAGCATCACGGGTTTGCCCTGCTGGATCGCTGCGCCGATCAGGATTTGCACCCACGTTTCCATGAAGACCGTCGGGGCCAGCAGCACCCACGGTACGCCACTGCTGCGGATCAGGGCATCGACCTGTTGCTTGATGCGAAAGAAGTCCACCCGCGACGACGCGTCGCCCAGTCCCTGCGCGGACACGTGCACGATCCGCGACACCCCACGATCGCGCGCGGCGCGACAGATGTTCGTGTACGCGCGAAGATCGACCCTGTTCGGACTCGATGCCCCGCTGCCCATCGCATTGTTGGCGGTGGTCAGGACCTGATCCACGTCCGCACAGGCGTCGCTCACGAAGGCCGCATCGAGCAAGTCGCCGGCGGCGATCTCGGCGCCCAGTGCTCTCAGGGCGGCGAGCTTGCCCTGGTGTCGCCCGATGGCGCGAACATGGTGCCCGCTTTCGAGCAGCCGCCGCGTGGCCGCGCCCCCGAGCTGGCCAGTCGCTCCGATCACGAGAACGCGGTTTGGCGTGGTGGGCATCGTCGGTCGCCGAGGCGGAGATAGGTGGTGAGGTCGAGTATACGGCGGGTACGGCGACGATGCGAGGACGGACGCGCGAAGAAGCGCGCCAGAGTTGCTGGCCGCCCTCGCCCCCCGCATGGTCCCGTGGCGGATCGCGAGTGCTGTGTGTCGTGCTGGTATCCGCCGCTTGCGCGGGCACCGTCCCGGGTCAGCCGCAGGTGACGCCAACCGCCCCGCCCGGCGCACGGCAGGGGCTGGTACTCCGACCGGGCGCCGGTGAGCGCCTTGCGTACTGCGAGCGGCCGCTCGTGCTGACGCTCAAGGTCGATTCGCTGACCGCGCCCACGACCCGGCTCGTCGCGGGCATGGGCGAACTCCGCGGAGACGAGGGCGAGGCTCGGCATGGCGTCGTCGATGAAATCCTGTTCGTCGTGTCGGGGTGGGGGTATGCCACTTTCGGCGGCGATACCGTGCCGCTCGGGCCAGGGTCGGTGGTGCACGTCCCGCCCGGGACGAGTCATCGAGTCGTGAGCACCGCCGCGGCCCCGATGCGGTATCACTTCGTGGTTGGACCCAGCGCATCCGCGGCGGCCTTCCGCCGCGCCGCGTGGGTGCGGCGCCGGTCGGACATCGACGTCCGGCGGGGCGGCTGAATCCGTCGCGGCGTCGACGCAGCAGGCGGGCGCACCGGTGCAGCGCGCGACGGTGATGGCACCGGGTGAGGGTCCGCGGGTCAACTACTGTCTCTTCCCCTTGGTGATCACCACCAAGATCGACACGACGAGCGTCCGGGCGACGCGGCTGACTGCGGCCGCTGGCTCGCTCCGTCCGCGAACTCCGCAACAACGGCGGCCGCGTCCTGCAGCGGGTCGCCGGCGGTGAGACGCTCACGGTCACGATGGACGGCCAACCCATCGCCGAACTGCGCCCGCTGCCACGGCGCGGGCTCACCGCGGCCACGTTGCTGCAGCGGTGGCGCCGGCTACCGCCCGTTGACGCGGAGAAGCTGCGGGCTGACCTGGACCGGGTGACGAGCACCGCGCTCTGGGCCGACGGGTGAGTCACGCGCGCGGCATCCTCGACACCAGCACGGTCATCATGCTCGGCCGACTGGACGATCCTGCCGTGCTGCCCGATGAGCCGCTGATCACGGCAATCACGCTCGCCGAGCTCACCGTCGGGCCGTTGGTCGCAACGTCGGATCAGGAGCGCGCCGCGCGGCAGGCGCATCTCCAGCAAGCGGAGTCGGATTTCGACGCGTTGCCGTTCGATGCCAGCGCCGCCAGGGCGTTTGGCCGCGTGGCTGCCTCACTCCGGCAGTCGGGGCGCAAGACGATCGCCCGGTCGTATGACGCCATGATCGCGGCCACCGCGCTGGCGCATGCGCTGCCCGTGTACACGTGCAATCCCGATGACTTTGCGGGGATCGACGGGCTGGAAGTGGTGGCTGTGCCCGTCCCGACGCGCTGAACACCCTCAGGGACGAGCACGCCATGACGACCCTGGATCGCCTCACTGCGACCCTCGCCGACCGATATCGCCTCGACCGCGAACTCGGCCAGGGCGGCATGGCGACCGTGTACCTCGCGCACGATCGCAAGCACGACCGCCGCGTGGCCCTCAAGGTGCTGCGCGCCGAGCTGGCGCAGGCCCTCGGCGCCGAGCGCTTCCTGCGCGAGATCAAGATCGCCGCTCGTCTCGACCATCCGCACATCCTCGCGCTCTTCGATTCGGGCGACGCCGACGGCTTCCTGTACTACGCGATGCCGTTTGTGGACGGTGAGTCGCTGCGCGATCGCATGACGCGCGAGGGCCTGCGGAGCGATCGCTACTCGTTGGGCTGCGTACTGTTCGAGATGCTGGCCGGTGCCGCGCCGTTCACGGGCTCCAATGCGCAGGCGCTGAGGGCGAAGCGCTTCACCGAGGATGCGCCGCGTCTGGTGACGATGCGCGCGTCGGTCCCGCGGATGATCGAACTGGTGGTGGCGCGTGCACTCGCGCGCGATCCCGCCGAGCGCCATGCCACGATCAGTGAGTTCGGGGCGGCATTGCTCGCGGAGCTCTCAGGCTCTTCAGCGGCCGCGGTGCTCTCGACGCACGGTGCGGTCGCTCCTCAACAACGCGTGCCCTTGATCGGACGCGAGAAGGAACTCGGCGAGGCGCGCGCGTTTCTCGAGCGGCTTTCGACGGGCAAGGGCGGGGTGCTGCTGATCGGCGGGGAGCCAGGCGTCGGCAAGACGGCCCGCGCGTCAGGGTCGGCGCGATCTGGCGCGAAAATCCATCAACAGGTCCATGCGCGCTTGCTTCTGTAGCATTTTCATGCCACTTTTTCTGACGCGAAGGAAATTGTTGATTCCCGATGACCCGGAGCGACCGATGGTTCGTGAACTGACATTGCGCCAGGTGGGAGGGTCGATCGGTGCGACCATCCCCAAGGACATGGCCGACCGTCTGCACCTCGAAGCGGGCGACCGGGTGCTCGCCATCGAGACGGCACAGGGCATCCTGCTGACGCCGTTCGATCCCGACGTCGAGGCCGGACTCGCGGTCGCGGCGCATGCGGCAAAGAAATACCGCAATGCGCTCCGCGAGCTGGCCAAGTAGACTGGCGTCATGCGAGAGCCGCGCTGGGTGCCACGCATCGTCGTGGATTCCATTCACCTCGATCAATTGCGGGAGCATGGCGGACTCGCCGGCGTCCGGGACGACAACGCCCTTGAGGCAGCGCTGGCCCGTGCGCGGCAGCAGTGGTCCTACGAGCCGACCTCCGACCTTGCCTCCTTGGCAGCAGCCTACGCTTTCGGCCTCGCACGCGCGCATCCGTTCAGCGACGGGAACAAGCGCACGGCGTTCGTGACGATGATGACGTTTTTGGGCCTGAACCAGAAGGAACTGTCTGCGACCGAGGTGGAGGTGGTGCAGATGATGGTCACCTTGGCGGGGGGAGAGGTCACGGAGGCGTTACTGGCGGAGTGGATCCGCGCGCGACTCATTCCGCTGTCGCTTTGAATGATGGAGCGTTGTCCGTTTACGCACCAACTAGGCCGGTCTTGGCCTCATTCGCGATATTTTCGGATCCGCGCTGCTTCCAACGCCGCGCTGCAGGTCCATTCTCCTTCATCACGCGATCAGCGGTCGTTCTCGCGGACGAAGCGCTCGAAAGCTGCCGTGCCGTGCAACGGGCGAAGGCGCGGATTCATTTTGTACCAGCGTACGGAATACCCTTGCCGCAAGCCAACCCTCATCCATCGCAAGGCACTGGCTGTATCACCAATCGCTGCATACACAGATGCAACACCGTCGGCGTCGAAAGTTGACGGCAATGAATCCTGCCCCTCCATGCGCCGGCCTTCGGCGATGATGCGAGTAGCGAGTGCTTGCGCTGCGGACTTGTTTCCTACATTCGCGTAGGCATACGCCAAGATCGTCAGTTCATGGGACCATGGCGGAGTGGGCAAGCTGGATAGCCGGGATGGCGACAGCAACGCAATGATTGAGTCGGAGTTTGCGCGTCCGTCAGCGGTACCGCTGACACGAACGGCTGCGTCCGTCTTGCAGTCGTAGTACGATACGCTGTCGATCAACGAGGACAGGCCCTGCTCGGCGGCTGGAAGACCAAGGTACCATGCGCTCGACTGCGTGCTGCCATACGACATCCAGCATGCAAGCTGAGCGCTTGTCTTGCGTATGTTCTGCTTGACGCGTGTACTCAGCTGCTCGATCGCCGTGGTGTCGCCTCGCAATACCTGAAGGCTCAAGAGTATGCTCCAGCCGCGCTCGTCAGCAGAATCAAGGGTGACGAGTGCTTCACCAAAGCGGCCGGCATCGACCCATCGCCTCGACGTCAAGCTTTGTCGAGCGGCTCGGTCAAGATTGCGCCCGGATCGCGGATCCAGCTGAGCCGCACGTACCGCAAGAGTCCGCGCGCTGTCCGGCGACCAGAAAATCAGCAAGTCGCTTGCGGTTGCGAGGGTAGCTGCATCATTCCGGCTCATCGAGAGGGCTGTGCTTACCAATGATTGCGCCGCGGGGCGATTACGATCGACATGCCATGCCCACAACGCGGCCGCCAGAATGGCGCTCGGCTCCGATGGCGCGCGTCGCAGGGCAAGATTTACGACCTCACGGGATCGTGCGATATCGACCGAATCGCCAAAGAAGTTCACTGCGGCGACCCAATGCTGGCGTGCCAATGCGCCCCACGCTTCCGCAAACGTGGAATCGAGCGCGATCGCCGTGTTCAACTCACGAATTGCGTCCCCATTCGCCGGTGCAGTGGTGAAGTTACTCGTTCGTGCGGCCGCATTGATCATCTCCTGTGCCCTCTGGTAGGCTGCAAATGCCTGAGGATTGTCCGTGAACCGCGTCGTCAACTTCGCTCTCTCCACCGGGAGCACGGCCACCTCCATCGCCTGCGCCACATCGGTCGCAATGCTCCCCTGCGCCGTGAACGGATCGTCCAGCGTCACGTCCACCGGAGTTCCGGTCCACTTGATCGTGCCGGCCTTGGTGTCCACCAGCGTCGGCGTGACCCGCGCCCGCCAGGTGCCCGCGCCATCCTTCGCCCAGCGGACCACGCCTTCGAGGAGATACCGCACCCCGAGCTCCTTGCCAATCTGCTGCGCGGGCTTTGTCGTCCCGCGATAGGTGGCGGCACTGCGTCGGTCGATCACCAGCAGCGAGGAGAGACTCGCAAGCTTCGACGTGACCGCATCCGTTAGGCCGTCGGTGAACGGCTGCTGGTCCGCTGGGCCCGCGTGCTCGAAGGGCAGCACGGCCATCATGACCGGTGCCGGCGCGCCTGTCGCGGTCGTGGCGTCGCGCGTTGCGCCACGCCACCACATGCCGGTCGCGACCAGCGCGAGCAGGACGAATGCGACCGCCGCGGCGATACGACGCGGTACGCGAGATTGAACGGGCGCCGCATCGGTTCGCCGCTGTCCGTCGTGTAACTGCTGCAGCACCGCCGTTGCCGAGGCAGGGCGGTCGTCCGGATCCTTGGCCAGACACTGCAGGACCAGCGCCGCAATCCTCGATGATACAGTGGATGTTGCCGGGAAAGCGGCTGGCGTTTCTGTCAGGTGCGCGCGCAGCAGCTGCTGCGGTGACGTGCGCGCCGCGAACGGATGCTGCCCCGTCAGCAGTTCATATGCGACCACGCCCCACGCGTACAGGTCGGCACGCTGATCGGTCGCCGGATCACCCGCCGCCTGCTCCGGCGCCATGTACGCCGGCGTCCCGAGCGACGTCCCGGTGCGGGTGATCCCGCGCGCGTCAGCAGCATCCGCGTCTACGGTGCGCGAGACCTGCAGTGCCTTGGCGATGCCGAAGTCCGTCACCACCGCGGTGCCGCTCGAGAGCAGGATGTTCTCCGGCTTGATGTCGCGGTGCACGACGCCGCGCGCATGCGCGTACGCCAGCGCCTGGGCGACGTCGCGGAGCAGCGCCAGGGCCTCGTCGACCGGCAGCGGCCCCTGCGTCAGGCGGTCACGTAGCGATGCGCCCTGCACGAACGGCATCGTGTAGTACGGCATGCCGAGCGTCGTCACACCGGCTGCCAGCACCGGCACGATGTGCGGCTCCTGCAACGCAGCGGCCAGTCGGATCTCCCTCCCGAAGCGCTCGACGCTGAGTCCCTCAGCGACCTCGGACGACAGCACCTTCACGACCACGTCACGGCCGAGGGCTTCCTCGCGTGCCACGAACACCCGCGACATTCCACCGCCGCCGAGCTCGGCGGTCAGCGTGTACGCTTGCCCGAGCGATGCCTGGAGTGTCTCGCGAAGCGGATCGGTCATCGGCCTGTGCGGTCGGGGAGGTCTACAGCGAAAACGTAACCCCGGGTTCTCAATCGGGAGCGACGGCCGCGCACGCGACGGCCCGAGTACGTGGAGGGCACGGGCCGCACTGAACTCGTCCTGCGACATCATCAACACGTCCCTCGCAAGCGTCCGTGCATCCTTGTCGGCGAGTACGGGACGCGCATCGAACGCGCGCTCGGTGCGCTGTTCGGAGAACGTCACATTCCATGGACAGCAGGACTGGGAGATGTGTCGGTATAGCCGTTCTGAGATCACCCTCGGGACAGGTCACTGACCGTCAGGAAGGCGATGAATGAGCGATGCAGCACGCTGCGACCATTTGATTGAGTGCGCACTCGCCCTGAAATGTGGCGGGTGGCGCACCGTCGGCCTCGCCTGCCGTGGCGTAGCGGTACCGACTTCCGCAGCCATATTCGATCGGATATGTTGCAGCATGAACCCGGTCCACCTCCTCCGCCGCACCGCCGGCCGGACGCAGCAGGACCTCGCCACCCTGGCGGGGACCTCGCAGTCGGCCATCGCCGCCTACGAAGGCGATCGCAAGAGCCCGACATGGCGCACCGTGGAGCGGCTGGCTCGTGCAGCAGGATGCGAGGCCGAGGTGCGCTTCGTGTCCGCGCTGACGCGCGAGGACCGGCGATCACTGATGCTGCATGAGGCGGTGAGCGCGCGACTGCGTGCGGAGCCCGAGGCGGTGCTGTCCCGCGCACGCGCCTCGCTGGCTCGCATGCGCGCACTGCATCCCGGCGCGCGCCTGCTGCTCGACGAATGGCAGTGCCTCCTGCGTCGCCCGCTCGACGCCCTGCTCCCGGTGCTCACCGATCCCATGCCGTGGGCGCGTGAACTCCGCCACGTCACACCGTTCACCGGCGTCCTGTCCGCGGCCGAACGCGCGCAGGTCTATCGCACGTTCGCGCAGCGCGAGCGCGTCGATGCGTCGGCCGACACGATGTCGCTCGATCACGCGTCATGACGCGAGGCCAGTTCGAGCACGCGATTCGCGCCGCGGGTGCGGTGCTGGGCGTCACCGAGTTGCTGGTGATCGGCAGTCAGGCGCTGCACGGCAGCATGACTGGCCCGCTGCCCATCGAAGCGGCGCGCTCGGTGGAAGTCGACGTGGCCGTGCGCGGTGATGCGGACGGGCGCCTCGCAGACCTGATCGATGGCTCGATTGGCGAGGCCTCGATGTTTCACGACACGTTCGGGTACTACGCGCAGGGCGTCGTCGAATCCACCGCGCGCCTGCCGGTGGGGTGGCAGGCGCGGCTCGTCCCATTCGATACGCCGGGCACGCGAGGCGTCACGGCGTGGTGCCTCGAACTGCACGATCTCTGGGTCTCGAAGGCGGTGGCGGGTCGCGAGAAGGATCGGGAGTTCTGCCGTGCCCTCATGCGCCGTGGCGTGGTGATGGCCGACGTCCTCGAATCGAGGCTCGAGACGGTTCCGTCGCTCGATGCCCGCGTCCGAAGTATGGTTCGCGCATGGATCACGACGTGAACTTCAGCGTTCAGTCGAGCAGACCCACATCGAGTCGTTCCCAATGCTGACGGCAGATACGATCTCCGCCCAGGCCGCCGACAAAACATGCTCGGCATGAGCGACACCTCCACCCGACTCAGCGCCGCCCTGGGACGCCAGTACGCCATCGAGCGCGAACTCGGCGGTGGTGGGATGTCGCGGGTGTTTCTGGCGCGCGAGGTCGGCCTGAACCGCGACGTCGTCATCAAGGTGCTGCCGGACGACGTGGCCGCGGGCGTGAGCTTCGAGCGCTTCCATCGCGAGATCCAGCTGGCCGCCTCACTCAGCCAGGCCAACATCGTCCCGCTGCTCACCGCGGGTACGGCCGACGGCGTGCCGTACTTCACGATGCCCTACGTCGCCGGCGAGTCGCTCCGCACCCGGCTCGGCACACTGCCTGCCCTGACGCTGGCGGAATGTGTGGGCGTGCTGCGGGACGTGGCACGGGCGCTGTCCTACGCACACGCCCGTGGTGTCGTGCATCGCGACATCAAGCCTGACAACGTCCTCCTCTCCCACGGCACTGCGGTCGTGACAGACTTCGGCATCGCGAAGGCGCTGTCTGCCTCACGCACTCAGGGGGGCGATGCGACGCTGACGCAGGTCGGCGTGGCGATCGGCACTCCGACATACATGGCGCCGGAGCAGATCGCCGGTGACGCCGACGTGGATGCGCGGGCCGATCTCTATGCCTGGGGGTGCATGGCGTACGAGCTGCTCACCGGCACACCGCCTTTCGTGCGCGACTCGGCGCAGCGCGTCCTGACGGCACACCTCACGGAGACGCCGCGACTGGTGAGCGAGATCCGGAGCGATGTCCCGGTGCCACTCGCACGGCTCATTGCCCGCTGTCTCGAGAAGGAGCCGGACGCGCGTCCGCAGCGCGCCGATGAGATGGTACAGGCACTGGACGCCGTCTTCACGCCGGGCGCGGCCGACGGTAGCGTGTCGGCGTCCGCTGGTGCGCGTGCGGCAGCTCGGCCGACCGGAGCGCGGCGCAGCCAATGGCTCGTCGGCGGCACGCTGGTGCTCGTTGCGGTCGCGCTGTGGCTGGCATCGCGCGGTCCCGGTGGGCCGACGGGCGCGCTGACAGGTGCCTCAGCCGCGGACACCAATCAGTCGATCGCGGTCCTGCCACTCGCGAATCTGAGCGGCGACAAGGCCGACGATTATTTCGGCATCGGCCTCGCTGAGGAAATGACACGCGCACTGACGCAGAGTGGCGTGCGCGTGATCGGGCGCACGAGCGCTGCGGCCCTGTTGGCGCGCGGGATGGATGAACGGGCCATCGCACGCGAACTCGGGGTCGCGACGTTACTGTCCGGCAGCGTGCAGCGTGCCGCAGGACAGATCCGCATCAATGTCTCGCTGGTATCCGCCTCCGATGGTGCGGTGCGCTGGACGGAGCGATACGACCGGCCGATCGCCAACGTGTTCGCGGTGCAGGACGAAATTGCGCGTGCCGTGGCGACACAGCTGAACGGTGCCGATGCGCCGCGTGTCGCCGGCTCGGCGGTCCGCGCCGCGACCACCGATCCCGAAACGTACGCCCTGTATCTGCAGGGCCTCGTACTGTTCAATCGGCGCAGCGCGGTGAGTCTTGCGCAGGGCATCACCGTCCTCGAAGCGGCGCTGAAGCGCGACCCGGAATTCGCGCGCGCGCGTGCCGTCCTCGCGATGACGTACGCCGTATCGTCGAACTACATCTTCGACGGCCCCGATGCGCGTCAGGCGCAAGCGATTCGCGCGGCGCAACGCGCGCTGGCCACCGACTCGACGATCGCCGAGGCGTACGCGGCGCTGGGCTGGGTGTCAGCGACACAAGGCCGCATGCCACAAGCGGATTCGCAGATGACCCGGGCGATAGCGCTGGACCCGAACCTGGCCACTGCGCTGGGCTGGCACGGCATTCATCTGGCGTGGCGCGGGAATTTCGCCGAGGCGCACCGCTTCGTCGCGCGAGGGCGTGCCGCCGAGCCGGCCTCGTTGATCATGCGGACCTTCGATGCGCAGGTCTACATGTACGAGCGCAACTACGCTGCCGCAGATTCCGTGGCGAACGCGGTGCTGTCGCTCGACTCGACGTTTCTGCTTGCGCGAAGTGTGCACGGCGAAGCGCAATTGGGATTGGGACGCGTTCCCGAGGCGATTCAAACGTTGGAGCAACTCGTGAGCGCGATTCCAGCGGTGCCGGCGACGGAGTATCACGCGATCCTCGCCTACGTCTACGCGCGCGCCGGTGACGGCGTCCGGGCGCGGGCGATGCTGGACCGCATGCGGGCGAGCAGTGGTGGCCAGTTGCCGCCGATGGGCGTGCTCGCGGCGACGCTGGATCAGCTGGGTGACACGGATGTGGCGCTCGCGCTCCTCGTGCGTGCGCGCGATGTGCACGATCCATGGCTGCCGGGCTACATCGCCTCGGAGCGGTATGACCGTCTGCGGAGGAATCCTCGCGGCGCTGTGATCGTGGAGTCGGTGTTGCGTCGCTGACACGCGACGGACGTTGTCACGCGGACCGCACCACGTGGCGGCCTTCGGCAGTCCATGTGGTGGTGGAACATTGCACTCGCGATGCCGGAAATTGTCCAGTACCACCGCCGCGTTCCGCCTGAGCCCCGCCAACTTCGCCCGCTTCAGCGGCGACTGCCGAAACGCCGCGCGAGACGCGCTCGCGTGGCCCACCTGCCATAGCGCGACGCGCATCGTCGCCGTCATCACCCGGGCGTCGGTGATCGACCAGCGCCTCGCGCGCTTCCGTGCCCGCGCTGCCGGTGAGTCGCACGCCGGGCCACGAAGTCCCCCGCCGACGCGCGCCCCCGCGAGCCAGGGCGCGTCACGCGCCCCACGCCCGTCCGCCGCCGCCCCGACTCCCCCATGAGTACGCGCCCCCCGACGCGACGCGCCGCGACCACGGGGGGGACCTGCGTCGTGGGCGGCCGTCCCACCGGCGCGACGGATTGGTCCGCGCCGGCCCCGGGTCACCCGTCCGGACCGCAGGCCGAACCGCCCGCGAGGCACATCGGCGCGGTGGCTGTCGCGCCGAAGCCCGCTCCCCGGTGCTCGCGACGCAGCGGGCCGGGGGCCTATACTCCAGCCACCGCGAGTGAATGTCCTATCCGCACACCTACCTTTTTCGCTGTGCCACGCCTGCAGGCGATGAACACCAGCATCACCGCAGGAGCGCCCGACTGATCCCCACCGCCGGAGGAGTGTCCCATGCCGACGCTGCATCGCTGGCTCCCGTGCGCGACTCTGTCACTCCTGATCGCCACCACATCGGCCGCACAGGATTCGCCGCGGCAGCTTCGCCAGAACCCCTGGTTTGAAGTCGGTCTCGGCGTCGCACGCAACGACTTGCAGTGCACCGGGTGTAACACGACCGGACCTGAGGATCCGTGGAATGGTGGAAGCGGCTCGGGCGGGTATGTCGCTGGCGGGGGGGCCTTTTCGCAACACGTGCTGGCCGGTATCGAGGTGGGCCTCTCCGGCACCAGCGCGGGACGACGAGAAGCGCACGTGTTGAACCTCCTGCTTGTCGGGCACTACTATCCCAGCGATGAGGGCAGCTTCCATCTCAAGGGCGGAATCGGCCTAGTCACGTACTCACTGGGAGGCCCCTACCAAGGACAGGGTGGTGGCGTTCAGGCGTCTGGATGGGCGGGGCAGGTCGGTGTCGGCTACGACATCCGCGTCTGGCGGCGCTACGCACTCGCGCCGTACGCCAGCGTCACGGGCACCACGGTACGACAGCGCTCCATCAAAGTTTCTGGCAGTGGCGGACCGGTGACGGGGCTCCAGAACCATTTCGTGACGCAGTTCGGCGTCGCTTTGCGACGGAATTAGCTCAACGCGTGCACGTTGCAGGCGCGTCGGCGACGGCGGCGCCACGATGATGCGTCTCGTGCCTCGGCCACACCGAGGACCGTTGCTCTCCTCCTTCACACGGTGTGTGGTCCCCGCAAGGCTTCACCGCGCCACACCGGAGCATCGCCATGCGTCACAACGCTCGTACTGTCCTCGCCGCCTGCGCAGCCGGCCTTCCTGGCGGGTGAGCCGACCGCGCCGTCCCCACCGCCCCGAACGAAGGGCCCGCGCCGATCGCGAACGGTGCACCCGACGCCACGGGTGCCTACCCGGCGGTCGGCGCGCTGCTGTACGATTTCGACCGCAACGGCGCCTATAACGCCAACGACGCGCTCTGCAGCGGAACGCTGCGCTGAACTGCTCCTGACCCAGCGCCAGGATGTCTGTCGCCAGCGTCACCGCGTCCTTCCCGTCCAGAAACGGTCGCGCCCGGAACGGCGAATCCTCCGCCAACGCCTGCGAAAACTTCACGTTCCACGGACAGCAGGTCTGGGAGATGTATCGGTATAACCGTTTCGAGATCCTGCTGTCGACGGGGAGGTTAACTCTCAGAAAGGCAGGTAGTTAGACGTTGCTCCATCGCTGGGGGTCCTGCTGCTCGTTCTCTACCGGGGTGTGCCGAAACATGCGGGGGCGTCCGACAGGGGCACGCGCGTACTGCAGCAGTCGGAGCTCTTGGTCTGGATCGGTGGGCACGGAATCGATCCGTACGAGCAGAACACGCAACAGTCACCGGCCTTGGGCCGCATCAGCGTGCGACACCCCGTGCACTCGTGGAAGAACGCACACGCGTTGGTGGGCATCTCGAGGTGCTCTGCGTGTCCGCAGGCGGGGCACCGGAGCAGGGACTGCAGGATCGTCGTGGGCATGGCTGAAGCTATTGGCGAAGCTGCCTCAGTGCCCACACCGCATGCTCGTGCCACCAGCCGAGAGGTGCTGACGGCTGCTATCGTTCGTACATGACGAATCGACCGCTCACTCTGCTCTCCGTTGTCGCGTTGCTCGTTGGTGCCACCCCGCTCCGCGGCCAGCAGGCCGACAGCGGGCGCGTCCACGTCACCGTGCAGGAATCCATGGGAATGATCGCGGGCTTTCTCGTGCAGTCGGTCGGGCGGAGCGCCGTGAGCGACAGCGCCGGCGTCGCACGGCTCGTGCTGCCAGTCGGAAGCCAGCGCATCACCGTCACGCGCATTGGTTTCGCCCCCGTCCGCCTGACCACGCTCGTGGTTCGCGATAGCCTGGTCACCGTCATCGTGACTGCGACCATGAGCAACACGGCAATGGGCGAGATGGCCATGCAAATGCCGGAGGTGCGCGTGAGCGCGACGCGCATCGAACGCCTGGCCGGTGCATCGCCGATCCGCGTCGAAGTCGTCGACGAGATGGAGGTCGACGAGAAGACGCTGATGTCTCCCAGCGGCATCAGCATGCTGCTCAACGAAACGCCCGGGCTGCGCGTGCAGGCGGCAGCGCCCGGACTGGGCACGGGAAGCGTGCGTATTCTCGGACTGCCGGGCCAGTATACCGTCATGCTCGCCGATGGGTTGCCGCTCTATGGCGCGAGCGCGAGCGCGTTGGGCCCGCTCGACATCTCGCCGGTCGACCTGCAGCGCGTCGAGATCATCAAGGGCGCCGCGTCGGCGTTGTACGGCGGACAGGCGTTGGGTGGCGTGATCAACATGGTGTCGAAGCCACCCACCGGGCAAAAGGAGCTGCTGCTCAATCGCCGCACGCTGGGAGTGACCGACGGCGCGACGTGGCTCAGTCATCGCTTCGGCAGGGGCGTTGGTGTGTCGCTGCTTGCCGCCGGCACGACGCAGGCGGCGCAGGACATCGACGACGACGGCTGGGCGGACCAATCGCGCGCGTCGCGGTGGAGCCTGCGTCCACGACTGCACGCGGTTGACTCGCGTGGACGGTCGCTGTTCCTCACCGTGGGCGTCGGAAACGATGATCGGGTCGGCGGCACCGTCGGCGGGGCGAACGCACCGGATGGGACGCCGTTTCGCGAAGCGCTTCGCAGCACGCGCGCCGACATCGGCGGAACAGCGCGTCTTCCCCTGAAGGGCGGCAGCCTGTCGATGCGGCTCGCCGTTGCAGGCAACACGAGGGCGCGGGCGTTCGGCACGGGCGCACGCGAGGACGACGAGACCACGACAGGGTTCCTCGAGGTCACGCGCACCTTCGATGCGGAGCGGCGCGCAGTCGTGCTGGGCAGCGTCGTGCAGCTCGACAACTACAACAACGGACTGAACGCGACGTTCGATCACCGTTGGGTCATTCCCGGTGCCTTCGTGACGGCAGAACGCGGCGTCGGCCCCGTGACGGTCTCTGCGAGTGTTCGCGCCGACGCACATCCCGACGCGGGGCTGCAGCTCACGGAGCGCGTGGCGCTGCTCGCACGTCCAGTGGAGGGGTGGACCGTGCGCGGCAGTGTTGGCAACGGGTACGCGGCACTGACCGGGCGGACCGAGGAGACCGAGGCGACTGGGCTACGCGGCGTCCGCGTGACGCAACCGCTCGATCCCGAACGCAGTCTCGGCGCGATGTTGGACATCAACGGCACGCTGCTGCGGGCCGAAGTCCTGTTCACCGTGTATGGCTCGAGCATCGCCGATGCCGTGCAACTGGCTGACGGGGTGGGGACGGCCGGGGAGACGTTGCTGCAGAATGCTCCGGCACGCACGCGCGTCGGCGGCATCGAAACGCTCGCGGTCTGGCGCTTCTCCGGCGGAAAGTTCATCGCGAACTACGGCTACTCCCGGGGCAGTCGGCCCGATGCATTCACGGGGACGCGCGAAGCGATGCCGCTGCTGCCGCGTCATCGCGTGGGCGGTGATCTGATGCTCGAGCGCCCCGGTGTGTATCGCATGGGCATCGAAGGCACGTGGTTTGGCGCACAGCCACTCGATGACAATCCCTTCCGCACCACGTCGAAGCCCTACGTGTACATGATGGCCATCGCGGCGAAGCAGTTTGGACCCGTCGAGCTGGTGGCCAATTTCGAGAACCTGCTCAACGTGCGGCAGACGGACACCGACCCCTTGGTGCGACGTACGCGCGGCATGGGCGGCCGGTGGACGACCGACGTCTGGGCGCCGCTGGAAGGGTTCATGGCGAACGTGGCCCTCCGATATCGCTGGAAATAGACTCCCGCCATCCGTAATGATGGTGTCGATATCGTGACGAGAGGCAGTCTCACCTCTGGCGGCTCGACTACGACAACGACTTCGTCGCCGGCACCGGTCGCCACTTCCCGCAGGGCGTCGTGCTCGAGGTGCTGGATCCGCACCTGACTCGACTGTTGCCGACGCGCGCACCGCGCCAGACGATGTATCGGTATCGCCATGCTGAGAGTTCTCGCGCGAACCGTGGCCGGGCGATCGCTCGGCGTGGTAGCGCGGCATCTCGCAGCAGACTCGTGCACGACCGTGTTCACGTCGCACGGAATTTGCTTCTCAGCTGCTGTGCTGCCGATACAACTCGATCTCAATTCCGGTGGAATCCAGAGAGGCAAAATGAGGGTCGCCGCTCGATGAGCCACGACGATGAGATCAGGGCCACGACACTACTGATCGACGGGGTGTCGACTTTCGGACAAGCGGGCGCGCGCTGGCGGACGACGACCCGCCCGTTCACTCAGTCAGGAACCAGGCGACCACAAAGAACGATGTCGCGGCTGCGCGACGCACGAATTGCCACGCCTCTTCCAGAACACGCCACGGGAGAGCGTCCCGTTGAGACTCGGTCTTCTCCTCCCCCACTCACAAGGACTCTGACATGCAATTCATCCTCTTTATGATTCCGAAGGACTACCACACCGCATCGCCCGCAGTGATGCCCGATCCGGGGGCGATCGACGCGATGACCAAGTTCAACGCGTTGCTCCAGGCAGCGGGAGTGCTGAGGTCCGTCAACGGCCTGACGCCACCCGCGTCCGGCGTTCGAATCACGTTCGACGGCCGTCAGCCGACCGCCAGGCACGGTCCGTTTGTGGACACGACCGAAACGGTCGGCGGCTACTGGATTCTCGAACTCGAGTCGCAACAGCAAGCCATCGATTGGGCGATGAAGTGTCCGGCCTCGGCCGGCGACACGATCGAGGTACGTCAGATCCAAGGTGATTGATCCAGGCGGACCGGACGCCGGCGCGACTGCTCGTACCAGCCGCTCGAGACAACTGGCGTGGACACGCGCGGGGACTCGATGAAGCGGGTTCTGCTCGGCCTCGCTGCGATCGCCATCTTGCTTGTCGTCGTCGCGCTGCTCCCGTTCACGACATGGCGTACAGGTGAGATCCTGCAGCCTGCGTTGCAGTACGAGCCGACGACAGCGACCAACGCACGACCGTCTCGCATCTGGATCGATGCCGACGCCGCATGCGGCACCGGAGAGCGGCGAGACCCCGACGACTGCCTCGCAATGCTGTCGCTGACCACGGCACGCGACATCGAGATCGTCGGCATCTCGACGACGTTCGGCAACGCGCCGGTCTCGGTGACAGACAGCGTCACACGTGCGTTGGTGCAGCAGCTGCGCTCCGGCATTGGTCCTGCGCTGCACGTCCACAAGGGTTGTGGCGCTCCGGCAGCCCGGTGCCTCACGGACGGCGGCAGTGTCGACGCGCAGGTGGCGTTGGCGAAGGCGCTGCACGCTGGTGCGATGGAATACGTGGCGTTGGGGCCGCTGACAAACCTTGCTGCCGTGCTCACGCACGAGCCTGCACTCGCCAGACGCATCACTCGTGTCGTCGCGGTCATGGGTCGCAGAGTCGGGCATCGCTTTCATCCGAGTGAGAATCGCGGTGTCGGTGCGATGCTGTTCGGACACGGGCCGATCTTTCGTGATCTCAATGCCGTGATGGACTCACGCGCCGTTGAAGTGGTGCTCGGCTCGGGCGTCTCCATCGTCCTGGTGCCATACACGGCGGCGCGCCGATTGTCACTGCGTTCGCAGGACCTCGATCGAATTGCCGGCATGGGGGCGGCGGGGCTCTGGGTGTCCGATCGGAGTCGATCGTGGCTCCGGTGGTGGCGTCGCGAGGTCGGCCTCGATGGCTTCTATCCGTTCGACTTGATGGCTGCTGCGTATGTCCGGGACGCCGGACATTTTCGTTGCGCTCGCGTTTCGGCGTGGGTGGGCGACGACGCGCAGTTGGGCTGGTTCAGTGGTGGTCCCGCGTTGCTGGTCTCCCAGGCGCTTCATCCGCCTCCTCCATCAACTTTGACGACCGATGTGCAATACTGCGACGTAGTCGACGTCACGATCGACGAGCTGTTTCACTCGGGGGCGCCGCGCGTTTGGCGACGACGCTACATGCAGACGCTACACGTCGACCCAGCGCTGGAGGGTACCGGCCGATACTGCGTGGGGCTCGGTATCGATCCGAGGTTGCTGCTGCGTCGCCGCTGAGCCGATGAGAACATCGGCAACGCCATGCAGCAGCGTCTCCGGCGAGGCACTGGTACGGCTGTGGCGATCGAGAGCGCGGGTATCACGCCGCTCGGCGGCGACTTGATGGGGATCGTCCGGGCGCGGCGGCTCTCAGAGGCCGTGATGGGCAACATCCGGCAGAACTTGTTCTTCGCGCTCGCGCAAATGCGGCCGGCGCGCCGATCGCGGCGGGCCTGCTCTACCCGTTCTTCGGCATCCTGCTGTCGCCGGTGATTGCGGCGGCGGCAATGGCACTGTCGTCGGTGAGCGTCGTCGGGAATGCGCTCCGGCTTCGGGCCGTGCGGCTGGCTGAAACGTGGAGCGAAGGCGCCGCGATGGACTGAGGGCGCGGTCACGTTGATGGTCGCGTTCTACAGCACACATTCCTGTTGTCCTCGTCATGATGCAGGTGACACCGCGCCCGTTCCCGAAGGCGACTGTCGCACCATTGCGCTCGAACAGCGATGGCACGTATGTCCGGCATGTCACGCCAGCCCGTCTCTGAGGTCAGAGCTCGCGTGGGCCGGGAGCCCGTACTCCGCAAGCCAGCCGGTCGCCTCGAGCAGTTCCACTCGCGAGGCGAGAACGTGCATCACTCAATTCTGCCGCGTGCGGCACGAACACCGGACCACCAAATGACGGTGATGAGAAAGAGCTGCAGCAGGACTCTTGGCATCAGCGAGTCTGGCGGCGCACCGCGGAACGTCACGCCCGATGATGCAGCGTAGATGTTGGCCGGCAGCACGGCGAACAGCAGCAGAATCAACGCAACGGCGGCAACCCGGCGCGTACGCGGAACAATGAGACCAATCGCACCAAGAAATTCGCAAACGCCAGTGAGACTGACGAGGAATGCGGGATTCGGCATCATCGGAGGAACCATGCGAATCATGTCACTGCGCATACTGTTGAAGTGCGTTGCGGCAGTGAAGCAAAACATGACGGCCAGGCCGACACGAGTAGCGGCCGCCCAATCGTGTAGTGTCGGAGCGCCGAAGCGGCCTGCCAGTCGAGCGAGCAACGTGGTAGCGAACAAGACAAAGAGCAGTTCCATCTCGAGTTTTCACAATCCCGGAGTGAGTCGCGTTCGCGTGGGTGCTGCTGGACAGCTGTCGCATGGATGGTGCCAGAGCAGGACTGGAGCTCGGGGACGCGCGGGTGCGCCGCAAGCGCGCCGACGAAGGATCGTCGTCGTGACCTCCGCGCTCGTCGGACAACTGGACCGCCGTGTTCATGCACCACGAAGCCGACGTCCCGACACAACTTGTCGCAGCGCCAGATTAGCGAGCACGACCGCCGCGTTTCGCTGTCGCCTCGCCAGCTTCGCTCGCTTCATCGGCGACTTGCGTAACGCCGCGGTGAACGCGTCCTGATCGAGCGCCAGGATGTCGCGCGCTAGCGCCACTGCGTCCTTCCCCGCAACGAATTCTCGCGACCCGTCGGTCAGCGCGACTCTGCGACATTATGACGGCGAGGCCCCGTGGCTCCGTCGGGACACCGGCGAGCGCCGGAGGATGCGGCAGTCCTCGATTACGCAAGAGGCTGTCAGTCCTGTCGTCGAGCAACACGATCGCACAGCGGGAGCCATCGGTCCTTGGGGCGCCACTCCCAGGCAATTGTCTGGGTGCGTCCATCTTCGCTGAACTCAATCTGCGCCCGCTCCCGTGCACCGGAAAAGCTCCAGACACGGCGGTCGGCGAGCACGTCGTAATGACGATAGAACCCGAGGTTTTCAAGAGTGCGCGCGAAGTGATGGCCGGTCTTGGCATCAACCCCCATGACACCGAGCGTCTCGAACGGCTTGCCGCCGATCACCGCGCGTTCGTCCTGAATGAGGAAATACTTCCCTGTGTGCCACTCGCCGGTGTGAGTGCTGGTCCAACGTTCAGGAATGCTTCTTGGGTCTCCGACGGGCTGATTCGAACTGCTGTACGACTGCCCCTCGGCGCGCTATTCGCCAAAGAATACGTTGAGCGCGTGATGCGTGTGATCGCGCACAGGGGCGACCTCACTCTTGCTTTGGGACACCCAAGTCTCCTCGTTGCATCTCTGATTGCCGTCGACCGCGCGCGTTCGGTTCCAGCCTACGTGTAACGCGGGTCGTCGGCCGACGGCCCATACAGCGCGGGCACGGTTGCCCCCAAGAGTCGCAAGTAGACGGTCAACTGTCCTCGATGATGCGCGAGGTGAGCGAACGTATCGCTGATCATGTCTACGCGTGAGGCGATACTTACCACGTCGCCGCGCGCCTTCAGCGTCCACATGGCCTCGAGCACCGCGTCAGTAGTGCCCGCCAGCGCTGCGCGCGCCGCCGCCGCCGCAGCATCGAGCGCGGCCAACCACGCGGTTTGGGTGTGCGTCGCGGGAGGTGCGTGCTGCGGAGACACGGGCTCGACGTCGAATTCATCCGCTGTGATCATCATTGCCACCCACGAGGGCATCGACGCGATCAACCCGACGAGCTGGCCCAACGCCATCGACTTTGCATGCGGCTTCCATGCGTCCTGGCCCTCGGGGACTTGGATCAACGCGCGGCGTGTGCGCTCGACTTCGCGCTCGAGTACGCTGAGGTACATCGTCGTAAGCATCATCGGCCAGAGCACCGGCTTGAGGAGGGCGCAACACCACGCGAGCGCGTGCCGTCCGACGCACGAACTTGGAAGCAGATGTTGTGCCAGCCCAGCAAAAAACGTCCGGGACGATTAGGGGGCGTGGGGCCTTCAGGAATCCTGAGGAATGAAGCGATCCTTCGCCTGCCGTCACAACTGGCGCGGATTGTTACGCCAGCCCAGTAGGCCGCGGCACAATCCCCACCATCCGCTGCAGAACCACGCGCTCCTCGGCCGCTGACGTCGCGAGCAATGCCGGAAAGTCGAACCCATCGAGGGAATCCAGACGCAGCTCGTCATGCATCAGATGATCGGCTGTCCAGAGCCACGCAATGTGGACCAGCGTTTCGGCGACCGATCGCGTCGCGGGGGTGGCACGGAAAGCATATCTCTCCGCCGGAAAATCGCCCGCCATCAGGATCGTGTTCTGTCGAACCGCGCGCATCCCGTGCGCGAGTTGCCTAGTGCCATAGAGAGACATCGTTTCTCTTCCTTGGTGTGGTAATTGAACTGGAGGCGTCAGGTTGTGCCGAGGCCTGCCATGAACAGTCGTCAGTGCCCGGCATCAGGTCCGAGGCGCCGCCTGGTACATCGTTGCGCGCCGGATCGGCGCGAGCGTGGGCACCGGCTCGGTGGAGAGGAAGTCGCTGATGATCCGGTTGCAAAGCTCCGGTTTTTCGACGAGCAGTCCGTGTGACGTACCAGGAACGACCGCGAGCTCGGCCTGCGGCAGTCCCCGATACAGGGCGATGGCGTGCTCCATGCGCACTTCGTCGTCGTCACCCAACATCACCAACGTTCGACACCCGATCCCCGCGAGATCCTCAGCGGTCAACGCTGGTCCGGTCAGATGCATCTGCGCGAGCTTCTCGACGACGACGGGGTAGTGACCGATGCCGTCGGGCGACACATCGCCATAGCTTGCGGCCATGAATGTCGGCGGCGCGGTGTGCGGGTCAATCACGCCAGGCAGCCATCCGTCGGAGTGAAAGACCCCGGCAACGAACACCAGGTGTGAGACGAGATCGGGTCGACGGAGCGCGACAAGCAGTGCCACGATGGCACCGTCACTGTAGCCAACCAGCCGTACTGAGGTGCCGACGACCCGTTCGAGAAAGTGGATCGTGTCCTCGGCCATCAGTTCGAAGGTGATCGGGCCGCTGACGTCAGGAGTACGACCGTGGCCGCGCCGATCTGGCGTCAACGTGCGGAACCGCACAGCGAACGCCTCGAGGTTCGGGCCGAAGGCTCGGGAGTCGGCACCGCCAGGATGAAGCAGCACGACGGGGTCGCCCGTCCCCTTTTCGTCGTACCACGTTCGCACACCGTTCAAGACGACATAGGTCGGCATCGTTCTGGTCTCCGCACTCGGAACGATGGGAGCGCTTTCGTCGAGCTATTCGGCGTGCGCGGCGATCCTTCTGCACGAGGGTGGTCGCTTACGCGCGGGGCATCGCGACATTCACCATCCACGGCACACCGAACTTGTCTGTCAGCATCCCGAACGAGGAGGTCCAGAATGCCTTCATCAGTGGCATGGTGATCGTGCCGCCCTCAGCGAGCGCCGCGAAGGCACGTTGCGCTTCCGCGTCGTCACTCACCGCGATCGCGAGCGTCATCCCCTTGAACTCGGCGCGCTTTTGGCCCATACCGTCATCGGCCATGAGCTCGGTGTCGCCGATACGGAACGCGGCATTCATGATCTTCTCTGCATAGCCGGGCGGCGTGGGCATGCCATGGTCGGGCCGATCCTTCCAGCGCAGCAGGCTTGTGACTTCAGCCCCCAACGACGCTTTGTAGAATGTCAGCGCCTCTTCGCAGCGACCGCTGAACGTTACGTACGCCTGAACTTTCATGTGGACGTCCTCGTGCTTTCGTGTAAGACTTCAACGGACGAGCGAACTGAGTCTGTGCGAGTGCAAGTGCAATGCCAATACCTCGATGAGCTTGGCCGCTGGTCACGTCCGGTACTGAGCGTTTCGCTCGCTGCGTGACGTCATCGCCTGCCTTCACCATGCACCATCAGCCGCGCCGCGCGGCCTCAATCGCGGCGACGTCGATCTTCTTCATCGTCATCATCGCGTTAAACGCCCGCTTGGCCACCGCGGGATCGCTGTCGGTGACTGCCTGCGAGAGCACGATCGGTGTGATTTGCCACGACAAGCCCCACTTGTCCTTGCACCAACCACACTCGCTTTCCTGTCCACCGTTGCCGACGATCGCATTCCAGTATCGATCGGTTTCCGCCTGATCCACGGTGGCGACCTGAAAGGAGAATGCTTCATTGTGCTTCATGGCCGGTCCACCGTTGAGGCCGAGACATGGGATGCCCAGCACCGTGAACTCAACCGTCAGAACGTCGCCCTGTTTGCCCGACGGATAGTCACCCGGCGCGCGGTGCACCGCCGTCACTCGCGAATGAGGAAAGGTCTCGGCATAGAATCGCGCCGCAGCTTCAGCGTCGGTGTTGTACCACAGACAGATGGTGTTCTTGACTGGCTGTTGCATGTTGCGTCTCCAGAGTGAGAAGTAGGGGAGGTATGGTAGAATGTCGAAGCAGTGTTCCACTGCTTGATGTCGACGGGTGCCAGCTAGGAACGCCAGACCACGACAATAGGAGCGTGAACGCGCGTTGTACCGGTGATCTTCGCGGCGCATCAATGCTACACGCGAATGCTTGTTCCCGCGTGTGATGCCCCGCCCGCGAGGAGAACGCGGCCAACGGGCAGCAATATTGAACTGCACAACTTAGGCGTGATCGTGATCACCGCCGAGTAAGAACCACGTGTGTGGCAAGTGGCGAGCGCTCGTGACGGGTGCAGAGGTAGCCCAAGGCGGGAAGGTCGACACCCTCGAAGAGTCGCTCACCGGAGCCGAGCAGGACCGGCGAGATGGCGATGTGCATCTCGTCGATCAGGCTTTGGCGAAGATACTGTTGAATGACGTTGACGCCGCCGCCAAGACGCACATCCTTGCCTGCGGCCGCATCGCGAGCTTGTTCCAGTGCGGCGGCGATGCCCTCTGTAACGAAGTGGAAGGTCGTTCCGCCTTCCATGACCAGCGAGGCGCGTGCGTAGTTGGTCAGCACGAAGACGGGGACGTGATAAACAGGATTCTCGCCCCACCAGCCCCGCCAGCTCTCATCTGGCCACGGTCCGCGAATCGGGCCGAACATGTTCCTGCCGAGGATCCATGCGCCGATGTTCTGAAACCCTCGAGCAGCAAAGTCCTCATCGACACCCTCCGTCGATCCGCCATCGCCACCGAACACATTCTTCTGAAACGTTCGCGTTGAGAAAGCCCAGTCATGCAGCGAGGTGCCGCCCACGCCGAGTGGGTTGTTGATGTCTTGATGCGGGCCAGCGCCGAATCCGTCGAGCGAGATGGTGAAACTTTCGACACGCAGCTTGGACATGGCGCTTCTCGGAGGTGTTTGTAACCACGAACAATAGCTCGTGACGCCATATGGAGACGCCTTCGTTGACCACAGGCCGGGATGCGCCGCTTCGTGGTCCATGGCCGGGTTCGTCGCATGGGGCGAGGTTCTTGCACTCGGTGGACGTCGTCGCTCGCGCTCGGCGCGAAGGGCCCCCGCGCGGAAGTTGAGCGTGATGGTTGCAGGCGAGCGGATCGGCCGTGAGCCACGGTCTTACACTGGCGGTGCGACTTCAGGCCACGAGGCGACCCGACGTATGCGCAGACTGAGCACGATCCTGGCGAGCGTCGCCGCCGCGACCGCCGCAACGCTGAGCGCCGGGTTGGTTTACCGTCGGCTGCGTCAGCGCCGGGTCGCCCAGCTCCTCGCGATTGCCACCGGGGCCGGCATCGTCGAGGAACGATTCATCAGGATCGGCGGGATTGATCAGTGGATCCAGATTCGGGGGGAAAACCGCGACAACCCTGTTCTGCTCATGCTCCATGGCGGGCCGGGTTGGCCGAACGCGGTGTTCAACGTGCCGCTCCGGTCATGGGAGCAGCATTTCACGGTCGTCCAGTGGGACCAACGCGGGGCGGGTAAGACCTTTGGCCGCTCAGGCAAGTCCGGCAGTGGCGCGATGACGTTCGATTGCAGGGTCGCCGACGCCATCGAGCTCGTCGAGTTTCTCTGCCGTCACCTGGGTAAGCAGAAACTCGTCCTTCTGGCCGAGTCCATGGGCACGCTCACGGGGGTACCGCTCGCGAAAGCCCGGCCCGACTTGTTCTCAGCCATCGTGGTCACCGATCTGTATGTCAACATGGTGCGCAATGAAGCGCTGAAGTACCAGCAGACACTCAGGCGCCTGCGCAAGGCCGGCAATCGCAAGGCGGTGGCCACCCTCGAGCGGATCGGAGCGGACCCGACGCAGTGGGATCTGCGCGCCTGGAATCTGAATATGGCCTGGGCGTTCAAGACGAACGTGCCGACGCCCAATCTCGAGCGTGCGCTGCTGCTCCCGCTGCTCTTGTCCTCACCACTGTACACGCTCCGGGACATCTGCATGATCCTCGTTGGGTTCCAGTTCGCCACGGCTCGGATGCACGCGGAGTTCAGGGTCTACGACGCGCGGAGATGGGGGCCCCGCTTCGAGGTCCCGTTCGTCCTGTTGCAAGGCGAGAGCGACGTGATCACCATGACCAGCCTGGCGCAGGAGTACTTCGCGGAGGTGGAGGCGCCGACGAAGCAGTTCGCGCTCATCAGGGACGCCGGGCACTTTGCGGCGTTCACCCAGCCCGCCCAGTTCCTCGCGGAGTTGCTCAGGTGGGTCCGCCCCATCGCCGTGGCCTCGAGCCAATGACGCCGCTGCAGGCGTACCCGCGGCGTGCCGCTATGGTCAGTGTCCTCGTCGGCATTGCGCTGGTCGTGGCAGCATCAGTCTATGCGTTTCGCTCCTCCATTGCCGTGGCGCTGGCACCGGGGAAGACCGCTGATGCACGGCGATCAGAACTGGCGATCCGTGCCGACACGATGTTCTGGGATGCCTTCCACGCTGGCCGCTACGACGACATTCCAGTCGTGTTGGATGCCCTTACGGCCGCGTACCTGCAGAACCCGCGCGACGCGCAGACGGCAGCACACATCGCCTTCAGCCATGTCTGGGCCCTCAACGAACTCGCGCGACGCGACGCGCGCTCGTCGAGCGCGACCGACGGGATCGTGCTGTCGCGCAAGTATTTCGCGGAAGCGTCGCGCCTCGCGCCCGCGGACGAGCGCTACAAGGGCTTTCTGGCCGGCATGGAACTCGCCGAAGGGTCGGTGCACGCTGACGAGCAGCTCTCGCGCCGCGGGTACTTCGATCTCATGAAGGCCATTGACGGGTGGCCCGAGTTCAACTTGTTCACGGCGGGATACGTGCTGAGCCGTTTGCCCTACACCGACGAGAAATATGCGCAGGCCGTTGCGTACCAGTGGCGCAACCTTGACGCGTGCGCCGGAGAACGGGTGGATCGTGGTACCGCGCGCTACGACCAGTACATGACGAAGGAGACGACGACCGGCGTCAAGCGGGCCTGCTGGAACTCATGGATCGCGCCGCACAACTTCGAAGGGTTCTTCCTCAACATGGGCGACATGCTCGTCAAGCAGGGCGACCCGGCGCGGGCGCGACGCGTGTACGCGAACGCCCGGCTCTCGAAATCGTATGCGACGTGGCCCTTCAAGACGGTGCTCGACGACCGAATAGCCAACGCGGACCGAAACGTCGAGCTGTTCAGGATGGCAGTGCGGGGCGAACAGACACGCACGATCATGATCATGAGCACCTTTGCCTGCGTGGCATGCCATCAGCGCTGACGTGTCATGGGTCGGACGATCCGGCCTCCGCGAAAACGCACACCGGACCCAACCGATGCTGATCTTACGGCGATCGTCGCCACGGGGCTGCTGGCCTTCCTCGACCGCAAGGGCCGACGTGCGTCAGGGTTCCGCGCAGCAGCGCAGCTCATGCTGCTGTTGGCGTTTCCAGCGGTCGTCTTCTGGATGGTTGCGCCTGCCAATGCCGCGTTCGCTGCCGCCACGTTGCCGGAGATTCCGCCGGATTGGACCCATGGCGCCCGGTTGTCGCGTAGGTCGCCGACACGTTCGTGGTGTGTGGCGTGTCGGAGCACGGCTTCGCCCCATGACGAGCTGACCCGCTCGCTGAACCGTCCGGCCAACAGGGGATTGATCACACCGGGTACATGGGTGACAGTCGGTGAGTGGAGATGTGGGTATCAGCGGATGATCCGATCCCGCTCATTCCAGATGGGCGAGCGGGACCGTACCGAAGCACATCGGCCACCCATATGCCCGGCTTCGTGTGTTACCTATGTTCGCGGACTCTACCGACATCCCCGAAGTCTTCCAGGAAAACGCGTGAGCAAAACGATGGTGCGGAATGGATTCATCGTCGCTGGCATCATGAACATTTCCGGCGTATTGCTGTTCTCGCGACTCCTCACGAATACCGCGATCAACGACGCTGATCCCGTCGTGATGTCGAACTTCGGTCTGGTGATGATTGCCGTGTGGGGCCTGGCCTACCTGGGCGCCGCGTCGATCGGCGGGAGCGTCAGGTGGCTGGCCGCAGCGTTTGCGGTGGAGAAGCTCGTCTATGTCGTGGTTTGGGTCATGTGGCATTCGAGAAACAGTGTCGCAACGCTCGTCACCACGGATCTGTTCGCCGGCGTCTTCTTCAGCATCTATGGGCTGAATGACCTCGTGTTCATGTTGTTCTTTTCGTGGGTCTTCTACTCCGTGAACCGCCCCGGGTTTTCACGAGACTCGGTTAGCTGATTGCCAGGGGCTCGGTCTGCGCCGCTCGTATTTCGGTGACAGTGCACTCATTGCGTATTTCGGTGACAGTGCACTCATGGTGCAGCCATGAATGCACTGTCACCGAAATATCCTTACCTCGCCAGCGTCGCGGACAGGCGGCGGTGTGCCGTGCGTCTCGCACGGGCGCCATGAGCGCCGTACGAGCGGCGGTCAGCGTGGGGTGGCCGATGCCACGCGGAGCCTAGTCTGGGTCAAGGGGTCAGAGTCCTTGAACGCTCAAGCACTCTGAGCCCTCGAAGCGTTGGCGACGTTCGCGCGGGCCTGTGCGAGCAGATCAATTCGGCCCTCTCGCCGCCTCACTTCGACGCAGTGTCGCGCACCACGCCCGCATTCCGCCGCCACCCCGCCAGCTTCGCCCGCTTCATCGGCGACTTCCGGAACGTGGCGCTGAACGCTGCCTGATCGAGCGCCACGATGTCCGTCGCCAACGTCGACGCATCCGTCCCCGCAATGAACTCCCGCGGAGCAAACGGCGAATCGTCAGCCAGTGCGTGCGAGAACTTCACGTTCCATGGGCACACGCTCTGGGAAATGTGTCGGTACAACCGTTTTGAGGTTTCGCCCACGACGGGTCGCGGCACGCTGAACCCAGCCAGCGCCTGACTCGGACCGCGCTCCGCGGTCAAAACCAGCCGCACGGTCATTCGAGCAGCGCGCGCGTTCGAGCGAGGACCTGCGCGACCACGGCCGCCGGCAGCACCGCCGCGTGCTGGGCGTGCCGGGCACGCCAGTCCAGGCATTGCATCTGATCCGCGAACGCCACGCCCTGCACCGGGCATTCGGCCGGGAGCGCGACTTCGAATGGGTACCCGTTGGCCTGCGTGGTCACCGGCACGCAGAGCGCCCGGCCCGTCGGTGCGTTGTAGCTCGCCGGTGAGAGCACGACGGCGGGCCGGCGACCCGCCTGCTCCCGGCCCGCCTGCGGATCGGACTCGAACCAGATGACATCGCCACGGGCCGGCACTCACTCCATGACGACCGGCGGTGTCACCACTGCTCGCCGCCACGTGGCGCGTCATGCTCGTCGATGGCGGGGAGGTTCGTGGCGGTGATGCCGGCGACCAGTTCGGCCAGCGAAAGCACGGGGACGATCACCAGCTGGCCGTCCCGGATGGTCACGTCCACT
>JANOCB010000065.1:0-98944 GCA_031411975.1 Gemmatimonadaceae bacterium | reverse complement strand
GGAACGGTTCGTCCGCCGACCGCCCACGCCCCGCCCGCTCCCGACCGCCGCGTGGATCAATCCCCCCTCGCTACCCGTCGCCGAGGTCGACGCTCACTAAACTTCAGCCACCCGGTGTCTCAAAGTCGTTGACAGGTTCCGGTCTTCGATCAAGTGAACACACTCCAGCGCCAAGTCCGAAGTCTCCGCCGCACCCGCGACCTGTTGCTGCCACGCCTGCTCTCCGGCCAGATCGATGTAGAGGCTCTCGGTGCCTGAGATCATCCCGCTCCCGGCGGATTACTCTGCGTGGCTCACCGAACTGAAAGGCCGAATTCACGCCGCACAGCAGCGGGCAACGCTGGCGGTCAATCGGGAGTTGGTGCTGCTGTATTGGCATATCGGCCGCGACATCCTTGCCCGGCAGGGGCGTGAGGGCTGGGGTGCGAAGGTGATCGACCGGCTGGCGCAGGACCTCCGCAGCGCGTTCCCCGAGATGAAGGGCTTCTCGCCACGAAACCTCAAGTACATGCGCGCCTTTGCCGAGGCGTGGCCTGAAGCGGAGTTTGTGCAGCAGGCTGCTGCACAATTGCCGTGGTTCCACCTGTGCACGCTCATCGACAAGCTGAAGACGCGGCAGGAACGGGACTGGTATCTCGCCAAGGCCGCCGAACACAACTGGTCCCGCAACGTGCTGGTGATGCAGATCGAAACCCGCCTGCTGGCGCGCAGCGGGTCGGCGGTGACCAACTTTGCAGCCACCCTCCCCAAGCCCCAATCCGATCTCGCACGGGAATCGCTCAAGGACCCGTATCGGCTCGACTTTCTGGGCCTGGGCGAGGAGGCGCAAGAGCGCGCCATCGAAACCGCGCTGGTCGAGCACATCACCGGGTTCCTGCTCGAACTCGGCACCGGCTTTGCCTACGTGGGGCGACAGGTACTGCTGGAAGTGGGTGGAGAGGACTTCTTCATCGATCTGCTGTTCTACCACCTGAAGCTGCGCTGTTACGTGGTGATCGAACTCAAGGCTGGCCCCTTCAAGCCGGAGCATCTGGGACAGCTCGGGTTCTACCTCACTGCGGTTGATCGTGATGTGAAGCATGAACAGGACAACGCGACCATCGGCCTGCTGCTGTGCAAGACGAAGAACAAGGTGGTCGCCGAGTATGCACTCGGTAACAACACGCAGCCCATGGGCATTGCCGAGTACCAACTGGTGGAGTCACTGCCGGTCGATCTGCAATCCAGCTTGCCCAGCATCGAGGACATCGAACGGGCGCTGACGGATGGTGCAGGAGAGGCCGCCACGTGACCCCCCACGCCTACACCGAGGACCAACTCGTCGAGCAGCCGGCCATCGCGCTGTTCGCCACGCTTGGCTGGAAGACGATGTCGGCGACCGACGAGACCTTCGGCGCAGGCGGCTCGCTCGGCCGCGAGACCAAGGGCGAGGTGGTGCTCACCGATCGCCTCCACGCCGCACTCACCCGGCTCAACCCCGGCCTCCCCGCCGAGGCGATCCAGACTGCCATCGACGAACTGGCCCGCGATCGCTCGGCGATGAGCCTGGAGGCCGCCAACCGCGAGATCTACCGGCTGCTCAAGGACGGCATCCCGGTCTCGGTGCCCGATCGCGAACATGGCGGACAGAAGACCGAGCGCCTGCGCGTGGTGGAGTGGGCGCACCCCGAGCAGAACGACTTCCTGCTGGTCAGCCAGCTCAGCGTGGTGGGCAGCCTCTACACCTGCCGGCCCGACCTGGTGGGCTTCGTCAACGGCCTGCCGCTGGTGGTGATAGAACTCAAGAAGCCCGGCGTGCCGGCACGCGCGGCGTTCGATGAGAACTTGACCCACTACAAGCAGCAGATCCCGCAGCTCTTCTGGTGCAACGCCCTGCTGATCGCCAGCAACGGCACCGACAGTCGCGTCGGCTCGCTCACCGCCGACTGGGAGCGCTGGGTGGAGTGGAAGCGCATCGAGCGCGAAGACGAGCCACGCCGCGTGTCGCTGGAGGTGATGCTGCGCGGCACCTGCGATCGCGCCCGTCTGCTGGACCTGGTGGAGAACTTTACGCTCTTCTCCGAGCACACGGCGGGGCTCGTCAAGATCCTCGCACAGAACCACCAGTTCCTCGGCGTGAACAACGCCATCGCCTCCATGCTGGAAGCCCGCGCGCTGGGCCACGGACGCGGCGGCGTGTTCTGGCAGACGCAGGGCAGCGGCAAGAGCTTCTCGATGGTGTTCTTCGCCCAGAAGGTGCTGCGCAAGCTGGCCGGCAACTGGACCTTCGTGGTGGTCACCGATCGTACGGAGCTGGACGAACAGATCGCCAAGACCTTCAAGACCGTGGGCGCCGTGAGCGAGGCCGAGGGCGACGAGTGCCACGCCAGCAGCGGCGCGCATCTCCTTGAGCTGCTGCGCGGCAACCATCGCTACGTGTTCACGCTGGTGCAGAAGTTCCAGACGACCGAAGCCCTGACCGACCGCTCGGATGTGATCGTGCTCACCGACGAGGCGCACCGCAGTCAGTACGACACCCTGGCGCTCAACATGCGCGCCGCACTCCCCAGGGCGCTGTTCCTGGCCTTCACCGGCACGCCGCTCATCGCGGGTGAAGAGCGCACCCGCGAGGTCTTTGGCGACTACGTCTCGATCTACGACTTCCAGCAGTCGGTGGAGGACGGTGCCACGGTGCCGCTCTTCTACGAGAATCGCACGCCGGAGCTGCAACTCGTCAACCCCGACCTCAACGACGACATCTACCGGCTGATCGAGGATGCCGATCTCGATGCCGATCAGGAGGAGAAACTCGAGAAGGTGCTGGGGCGGCAGTACCACCTGATCACGCGTGATGATCGGCTGGAGACGGTCGCGCAAGACATACTGCGGCACTTTCTGGGGCGCGGGTTCGTCGGCAAGGCGATGGTGGTGTCCATCGACAAGGCCACTGCGCTGCGGATGCACGACAAGGTGAGAGCGCACTGGGCCGCCGAGACGGCGCGGGTGCAGCAGCAGCTGGGGCGTTACGGATTGCCCAGGGCAGAGCGGGAGGCGCTGACGCAGCGACTGGACGTGCTGACCAGCACCGACATGGCGGTGATCGTCTCCCCCGGCCAGAACGAGATCGAGCAGATGAAGAAGCTCGGCCTCGACATCGAGCCGCACCGCAAGCGCATGAATAGCTCGCAGCCCAGTCTGGACGAGAAGTTCAAGGACACCGCCGACCCGCTGCGGCTGGTGTTCGTCTGCGCCATGTGGCTCACCGGCTTCGACGCGCCCAGCTGCTCGACGGTCTACCTCGACAAGCCGATGCGCAACCACACGCTGATGCAGACCATCGCGCGCGCGAACCGGGTGTTCCCCGGCAAGTACAGCGGCATGATCGTGGATTACGCCAACGTGTTCGCCTCGCTGGAGAAGGCGCTGGCCATCTACGGTGCGGGGAAGGGCGGCGCGAACCCGGTGAGGGACAAGGCGCAGCTGGTCGCGCAACTGCGTGAGGCGGTGGCGGCTGCCACGGCGTTCTGTGCGGCCCACCGCGTGGACCTCGCGGCGATGGAGGCGTTGCCGCTGGCCAGCTTCGAGCGGCTCGCGGCGGTCGAGCATGCAATCGACGCACTGATCGGCCCTGACACCGTGCGTCGCGAGTTCTTCGGCCACGAGACATTCGTCGGGACGCTCTACCGCGCCGTGAAGCCCGACCCGGTGGCGAACGAGTTCGCCGTGCGTATCGCCGGCATTGCCACGCTGGCAGGTGTCATCCGAGCCAAGCTCAGTCCCACCGCTCCGGACATTGCCACGATCCTCGGGCAGATCACTGGGCTGCTCGACGACTCCATCACCGGCCTGACGATCCGCGAAGGTGGGCCACCGGCCATCGATCTGTCGCAGATCGACTTCGAGGTGCTGGCGCAGCGATTCCGTGAGTCAACGCACAAGAACACCGACCTGGAGGCGCTGAAGGCGGCCATCCATGCGCGGCTGGAGAAGCTGGTGCGGCTGAACCGGACGCGTGCCGACTTTGCCGGGAAGTTCGAGGCCCTGATCGAGAGCTACAACAACGGCAGCCGCAACATCGAGCAGCTGTTCGAGGAACTGTTGAAGCTGTCGAACACCCTCGACGATGAGCAGGAGCGCCACGTGCGCGAGCACCTCACCGAGGAGGAGCTGGTGGTGTTCGACATCCTGACGCGGCCCGCACCGGAGCTGACTACGGCCGAGCGCGACGAGGTGAAGAAGATCGCCAAGGAGTTGCTGGCGAGTCTGAAGTCGCTGCTGGTGCTGAATTGGCGCCAGAAGTCGGCGGCACGATCCACGTTGAAGCTGGCCATCGAGGACACGCTGGACACGCTGCCGGAGGCCTACGACCGCCCGTTGTTTTCGCAGAAATGCTCAGCGCTCTTCGAGCATGTGTACGAGAGCTACCCGGAGCGAAATATGGGGGTATATGCCGGGGCGGTCTGAACACGCGATGCGCGAAGATTTTCGCCACCTCGGCAACTGCAACTGCATGAACGCAGAACTGAACAGCCGCAGAACAGCTCTCTCGTGCTTTCGCTCGAGAAGCCACACTCCGCGCGTTGCGAAAGGTCAAAGGTTTTGCGGAACTGCGCCCCGCGCGAGCAGTTGTCCACACATACAATGCACCGCGGCGCTCTGACGCTCGCGTGTGGCCAGAACGCCCGAGAGAGCTGTTCTGCGGCTGTTCAGTTCTGCGTTCATGCAGTTTGCAGTTGCAGTTGAACAGTTGCAGAATGAGGCAGCCGGGAAGCAGCTCGGAGTCAGCGGTGTGCCGGCGACCCGAGCAACTCGTGAAAGTCGCGGTACCAGAGATCGGCACCGTTGCCCAGCGATCGGTCGTTGCAATTCGCGTGAATGAGGCGCGCCACGAAGCCGGCCTCGAGCGCGTCGGCGTCCTTGCGGCCCGCCATCGTGAAGGCCGCCATGCGCAGCAGCAGGCGTGTCTCGTGCCCTTCGAACTTGTCGAAGAACCAGCCACAGCTCGTGAACATGCCGTAGCGCGCCCGTCGCTGCGGCGTGAGCTCGGGATCCTCCCCATCGGCGGCGTCGAGCGCCTCCGCCAGCCAGCGCAACGCCTCGCGCAGCGGACCGCGCCACTCCTGCCGGTGCCCCGACTCGTGCGTGGCACCGCAGCCGCAGTTCGAGCGCCATCGCTCCACGCCATGCGCACAGCTCCACGCACTCGGCGACACCAGCCGGCCATCCTGCCAGTCGTCGCGCGCATTGATGATCGCCGCGAAATTCGTGACCGTGGCCGCCTGCGTGCGACGCAGCGTGCCCACGGCCGCCGCGAGCGCCATCTCGCCGTGCCGCTTGTGGTGCCCGAACGTTTCCCCGTCGGTGGCAATGCTGGCGATCCCGCGTTCGGCTGCCACATGCGCCAACGCGCCGGCCAGCCGCTCGCCCTGCTGCGCCAGATCGCCGAAGCCGATGGAGCCGCTCAGCTCACCGTGATACGGGGCGAGCATGAGCGAGTGGCCCCTCGCCCCACGCCAGCGGCGCGGCTGACCATCGTGCGCGCCACCGTCGATCTGATAGGGGGCCACGATGGCGAACTGGACCCCCGCTTCGGCCAGCGCCTGGCAGGTGTCGTCGCTCATGGCCGTCTCGGGACACCAGAACCCGCGCGACTCCCGCCCGAACCGCAGGCGGAAGTCGTGCAACCCCCAGAAGATCTCGCGCTGACGTTCATGGTGCGACGCCAGTGGCAGGATCACATGGTTGAACGCGCTGGCAATGGCATTGCCATGCCCCAGTCGTTCCACCGACTTCGCGTCGCCGGCGCGCATCGCATCGAGCACCGGCGGCGCCTCGCGCTCCAGCCAGAGCGCGAGGGTGGGCCCCACGTTGAAGCTGATCCACTCGAACAGGTTGATCCGCGCGCGTGCCGTCAGGTCACGCGCCGTCGCCAGCGGCAGGTACGACTCATCGGTGATGCGCGCGTTCCAGTCATGGAACGGTGCGGCGGTCCGCTCCACCGGCACGAGGCCCGTGAACGGATCCTCGCGCGGTGGCTGGTAGCAGTGCGCGTGAATGACGACCGACGTCACGCCGTCGGCGGATCGTCGGGGAAGTCGCCACCGATGATGGCCGGTGCGTAGTACTCGTTGGTGTACTGCTGCACCATGCGCGCCGCAGTGAAGAAGCGCCCGGCCTGCCGGATGCTGTGCTTCATCGTCGCCAGCCACTTCACCGGCATCGCATCACGGTGGGTCCGATCGTAGAACCGTGGCACCACCTCGCGCTCCAGCAGCTCGTACACGTTGTTCGCGGATTCCGCGTCCTTCGATTCGTCGTTCGGCGCCGTGACCGACCAGCCGTTGGTGCCGTCGCAACCTTCGGCCCACCAGCCATCGATGGTGCTGAGCTGTGGCACGCCGTTGAGTGCGGCCTTCATGCCGCTGGTGCCAGAGGCTTCGAGCGGCGGACGCGGGAGGTTCATCCACATGTCCACGCCCTGCACGAGCAGATGGGCGATGTGCATGTCGTAGTCCTCGATGAACGCCACACGTCCCTCGAAGCGCGGATCGCGCGTGAACTGATACACACGCTGCAGCACCGTCTTGCCCGGGCCGTCGGCGGGATGCGCCTTGCCGGCGAACACCAACTGCACGGGTGCCTCCGGGTTGGTGAGGATCCTGCGCAGCCGCTCCGGATTATGGAACAGCAGGTCGGCCCGCTTGTACGTCGCGAACCGGCGCGCGAAGCCGATCATCAGGCTGTGGCGGTCGAGCAGCACGCCGGACCCCACGGTCTGTGTGGCCTCCTTGTGCCCCCGGGCGAAGCTGCGACGGGCCTTCTCGATGATGCGGTCCACGAGCACGTCCTTCAACTCGCAGTGCGCGGCCCACAGGTCGGCATCGGGCACCTTCATGATCCGGTTCCAGGTGTCCGGATTGTCGAGCTGGAAGCCCCAGCCCTTGCCGAGGTGCTTGTCGAGCGTCGACATGATCGGGTTGGCCATCCAGGTGGCCAGATGCACGCCGTTGGTCACGTGACCGACCGGCACCTGATGCACCCCGCGGTTCGGCCACATCGGGTGCAGCAGCTCACGCGAGACTTCGCCATGCAGCTTGGCCACGCCGGTGATCTTCGATGCGAAGCGGACCGCCAGCGCGGTCATGTGAAACTGGTCCTTGCCGTAATGCGGATGGTAGCCGAAGTTCGCGAAAGTTTCCTGGTCGACGCCGAGCTCGGTCCACACGGGCGGTAGCACCGCTTCCACGGCCGCGCGCTGAAACACATCATGGCCGGCGGGCACCGGGGTGTGCGTCGTGAAGACCGAGGCGCGGCGCACCGTGGTCGTGGCCGTGGCGATGTCGACGCCCTTGGCCACGAGTTCACGCAGGCGTTCGATGAACATGAAGCTGGCATGGCCTTCGTTGGCGTGCCACACGTCGGGCTCCATGCCGAGCGCGCGCAGGATGCGTACGCCGCCGACGCCGAGCAGCCATTCCTGTCGCAGGCGCAGATCCACGCCACCCGCATACAGGCGGCTCAGCAGCTCGCGGTCTTCGGGGCGGTTGGCCGGCACGTCGGTGTCGAGCAGGATCAGCGGCACCCGCCCGACCATCAGACGCCACGCGCGCACGAGCACTTCATGCCCGGCGAGCGTGACCGACACGGAGAGATCGCTGCCGTCGGCATTCAGGATCGGCGTGATCGGCGTGCTGGCCAGGTCGAACGTGTCATCCATGTTCTCCTGCCAGCCATCGATGTTGATGCGCTGGTCGAAGTAGCCGTGCCGGTAGAGCAGTCCAACGCCCACCAGCGGCAGGCCGAGATCCGAGGCCGTCTTGCAGTGGTCGCCAGCCAGCACCCCCAGACCGCCCGAGTAGATCGGCACCGAGGAGTGCAGGCCGAACTCCGCGCAGAAGTAGGCAATCTTCGACTTCTGCAGTTCCGGGTAGTTGCTGGCGAACCAGGTCGAGTCCGACTGGGCCTCGGTCCGGGACCAGTGCATCGCCTCATCATAGAGCGACTGGAAGGCGCGGTCGGCCGCGCAGGCCTCGAGCCGCTCCTGCGACACGCGCTTGAGGAAGGTCACCGGATTGTGGCGGGTGGAGAGCCACAGGCGGTCATCGATGGCGGCGAACAGGGCGCGCGCTTCTCGGTTCCAGCTCCACGAGAGATTGCTCGCGAGCTCTTGCAGGCCGGCGATCCGGCTGGGGATTTGAATGGTCACGGGGTCTAAACTAGAGCGATCAGGTTAGGTCGGGCAGTCACCGACAGGACGCGGGGCCAGCGTTTCCGTCTCACGGAGGCCCATGGTACTGGAATTACCCGCCGGGGCAGCACACCTTGCGGCAGCCCGACGCGCACGACACCCGGGCACCCCTGCCGTTTCTCTCGTCGCACCGCGGCGCTGCGCACCATCCCGACAGTGACGATCCCGGACTTCCGCTCCGGGGACTGCGCTGCCCTCGTTCCGATGCAACCCGATGCCTCCCCGGACCCCGAAGCCTGCGGCGACCACTCCTGCGGGGCAACCGCCCGCCGCACAACCGGCCGCTGCCAAGCCGTCGGCCGCACCACGGCTCAAGCGTCCCGCAAAGCCCGCCCTGCCGCCCGCCGTGCGGGGACCCGATGGCCGCTTCCTCAAGAGGAAGGCGCCGGAACCGCTCCGCACGCGCGACGATCGCCCCGCCGCCGTGATCCACCTGACAGCCGAGCTCGCACCGATCGCGCGCACCGGGGGACTGGGCGAAGTGGTCAGCAGCCTCGCGGCCTACCAGTCGGCGGCGGGGATGAACGTGGCCATCGTGTTGCCGCTCTACCGCCAGATCCGCGAGCAGTTTCCGAACCTCGAGCCGGTTGGCGACCCATTCCGGGTGTACGTCGCTCAGCGCGAGTACGGCGCCCAGCTCTACCGGCTCCCGGTCGAGGCTGCCAGGGACGTCGTCGGCATGCCCGGTGATGTCGCACCGCCCGCCGTCTACTTCATCGACAACCGCGACCTCTTCGACCGACCCGGCATTTACGGCGACGCGGGCGGCAGTTACGGGGACAGCGCCCGTCGCTATGCCTTCCTCGGCGCCGCCACCATGATGGTCCTGCCGCGCATCGCGGACGCCCCCGTGCTCCTGCATGCGCACGACTGGCACGCCTGTCTCGCCCTCGCGTATCTGCGCACCTGGTACGCCGGCAGCGCCTACCATCGGGACGTGTCCACCGTCCTCACGGTCCACAACGCCGGCTTTCAGGGGCACTACCCCCCGGACAGCATGGCCGACGTGGGCCTGGCCCCCGAGCTCTACAACTTCGCGCAGTTCGAGTGGTACGGGCGGATGAACCTGCTGAAAGGCGGGATGGCCTTCGCCGACGCCGTCACCACCGTCAGCATGACGCACGCCGACGAATTGCGGACCGCCGCCGGCGGCTTCGGCCTCCACGAGAACTTCGTGCTGAAAGGCGAGCGATTCGTCGGGATTCTCAACGGCATCGACCAGTCGCGCTGGGATCCGGCCACGGACCGCGACATCCCGGAGACGTATTCTCGCGAGGATATCGGCAACAAGGCCCGCTGCCGCTCGGCGCTGCAGCGCGAACTCGGGCTGGCCGAGCGTCGCGAGGTCCCCATCTTCGTGATGACGGCCCGACTCGTCCAGCAGAAGGGGCTGGACCTGATTCTGGAGAATCCCTGGATCTTCAACGCCGATGCCCAATGGGTCTTCCTGGGCAACGGCGACCGGCGCTACGTCGCCGGGCTGCAGGCGCTCGCGGCGCGACACCCGGAGCGGATCCACATCGACACGACCTTCAGCGACGCGAAGGAGCACCGGCTCATGGCCGGCGGCGACGTCCTGCTGATGCCATGCCAGTATGAGCCCTGTGGCCTCACGCAGATGCGTGCACAGCGCTACGGTACAGTGCCGCTGGTGCGGCGGGTCGGCGGACTGGCCGACACGGTGCACGACGGCGTCACCGGGTTCGTCTTCAATGAGTTCACGGCCGCGGCATTCGCCGAGGCCATCGCACGGGTGATCGTCGCGTACCGCGACCGGGACCAGTGGTTCCGGATGATGCGCGATGGCATGGCGCGCGACTTTGGCTGGGAGCGCTCGGAAGAGCGCTATCGCGATCTGTATCGTACTGTCCTCTCCGCTCGCTGACCTGCCATGGACTTCGTCCTGCAACTGCACTCGCACCTGCCCTGGGTGCTCAATCACGGCGACTGGCCCCACGGGAGCGACTGGCTGTCCGAGGCCACGGTCGAGACGTACCTCCCCCTCATCGAGAAGCTGCGCTGGCTGCAGGGAGATGGCGTCCAGGCGCCGCTCACGCTCGGGATCACGCCGATTCTCGCCAACCAGCTCGCGCACGCCTCATTCCCGGCGATTTTCGAGAAGTGGGTCGCGCAGAAGCTCGAGGCGTACGAGGTCGAGGGCAAAGCCTTCGCCGAGCGGGGTGAAGATGGGCTGAGCCACGTCTGCGGCTTCCACGCCGCGACCATGACGAAGTACCGTGATCTGTACCGATCCATCGACGGCGACATCCTCGGCGCGTTCCGCCGTTTCGCCGACGAAGGTCGCATCGAGATCACCGGCTCCGCTGCCACGCACGGCTTCCTGCCGCTGCTCGGACGCGACGAGAGCATCAAGTTCCAGTTGCAGCTTGGACGTCGCGAGCATGAGCGCCTCTTCGGTCGGACGCCGGCCGGCTGCTGGTTGCCGGAATGTGCGTACCGCCCCGGTGGCTGGTGGGAACCGCTGCCCCGGGCGCAGAATCGCGGTGTCCGGCATGGCATCGAGCATGAGGTGCGCGCCGCCGGCTTTCAGTTCGTGACGCTGGATGCGCCGCTGGTGCAGGGGCGTCACAAGGAGCGCACGGCGTATCGCGCCTATCGCATCAGGCAGGAGAACGGCGAAGCGCATGTGGCGGCACTGGCCCGTGATCAGCGCACCGCCGCCCAGATCTGGAGTGCGGACGGTGGGTATCCGGGCGACGGGTCCTATCTCGAGTTCCACAAGACGCACCACAACGGTGGGCTCAAGCTGTGGCGCATCACCGGCCGTACCGTGGACCTCGGTGCCAAGCATCCGTACTGGCCGGAAGTCGCCCAGAACACGGTGGAGGAACATGCGCGGCACTTCGCCACGCTGCTGAATGCGATCGCGCGTGAGCAGCACCCGTTCGGGACCACGGTCATCATGGCGCCGTTCGACACGGAGTTGTTCGGGCACTGGTGGTACGAAGGCCCGGAGTTCCTGAACAAGCTCTATCGCGAGTTGCAGCACTCGCAGCACCTGCGACCCGTGACCGCCGCCCAGCACCTGCACGACAATCCGAACGCCCCCGCGATTCCGGTGGAACCAGGGTCGTGGGGCGCGCACGCCGACTGGTCCACCTGGGTCGGGCCGAAGGTGGCGCATACCTGGCGCCGGCTCTGGCCGCTGGAGAACGCCTTCTGGGAGATCGCCGGCACGGCCCTCGGCAATCCGCTCGCGCACGTCGCGCTCGAACAGGCCGCGCGCACGCTGCTGCTGGCACAGTCCAGCGACTGGCAGTTCATCATCACGATGGCAGAGGCAGCCGATTACGCCGACCATCGCTTCCACTCGCACTGCGCCGATCTCGAGGCCCTGCTGGCGAAGATGCACACCGGATTCGAGACGGGGGATTTCAGCGAGGCCCATGCCTGCGCGGCGGAACTGCACACCCGCGACGATTGCTTCCCGGAGATCCTGCCGGCGTTGCGGGCAGCGCTGTCGTGATTCCCGTCATCTTCGTCGCTCCGCGCCTCTCGGAAAACGCGTCGAAAATGGTGGAAGCCATCGGCGCACTGCCGGGCGTGCAGCTCGGCGTGATCACGAACGATGCCGTGGAACAGGCGGCGCCGGCGACACGCGATGTGATCGTGCAGCATTGGCGTGTGGACGACGTGCTCGACCCGCAGCAGCTGCTGCGCGCCGTGCATGAGGTGTCGGCGCGCATTGGTGGGGTGGAACGGCTCTTCGGCGCCTACGAGCAGCTGCAGGTGCCGCTGGCGTCGGTACGCGAGCAGCTTGGCATTCCGGGACTGCCGCTGGACGCGGCGCTCAACTTCCGCGACAAGCCGCGCATGAAGGATGTACTGCGCGCGCACGAGCTGCCCTGTGCCAGGCATACGCTGGTGGAGCGGTACGTCGATGCCATCGCCTTTGCCGAGCGCGTGGGCTTCCCGCTGGTGGTGAAGCCGCAGGCGGGTGCCGGGGCACAGGCCACGTATCGGGTGGACGATGCGACGTCGCTCGCCGAGGCGCTCGAGCTGACGCACCTCTCGGTGAAGGAACCCGTACTCCTCGAGGAGTTCATCACCGGCAGCGAACATTCGTTCGAAACGATCTCGATCGACGGGCAGGCGGTGTGGCATTCGCTGACGCACTACCATCCCACGCCCCTCGAGGTGTTGCGGAACCCGTGGATCCAGTGGGTGGTGGTGCTGCCGCGTGAGGTGGACCACCCGATGTTCGACGACATCCGCGATGCCGCTGCGTCGGCGCTGCGCGTGCTGGGGCAGACCACAGGGCTGACGCACATGGAGTGGTTCCGTCGCGCCGACGGCAGCATCGCCATCTCGGAGGTGGCGGCCCGTCCACCGGGTGCACAGATCACGACGCTCGTGAGCCGGGCCAACGACGTGGATTTCGTCGGGATGTGGGCCAACCTGATGGTGTATGGCGAATTCACGCCGCCGGAACGCAAGTACGCGGTGGCCGCTGCGTACCTGCGTGGTCAGGGGCGCGGCGTGGTGCGGGCGGTGCATGGACTCGAGCGGGTCCACGTCGAGTTCGGCCCGATGGTCTGTGACGTGAAGCTGCCGTCGATCGGTGCACCGCCGGCGGCGACCTACGAGGGCGACGGATATGTCATTCTCCGGCATCCGGAGACGGCTGTCGTGGAGCGTGCGATTCGTCGCGTGGTGGAGCTGGTGCATGTCGAGCTGGGCTGACAGAACATTGCCGCGGGTGAACGCACTCCAGGGAGAAGCCGTATGAACGTGTTGATGATTGCGCCGGGATATCCGGATGAAATGCCGCTGTTCTGTCGCGGCCTTTCCACCTTCGGCGCGCGCGTGTTCGGCATCAGCGATGTTGCGGGTGGCAATCTGCCGGAGATGACGCGGCAGCACCTGTCGGGCTACCTGCAGACGCCGATGCTGAACCAGGAAGACGCCGTCATCGCTGCGGTCGTGGCACACTGGGGCAGCATGACCTTCGATCGTGTGATCTGTCTCTGGGAGCCGGGCGTGGTGCTGGCGGCGAAGCTCCGGGCCGCCCTCGGTGTGGGCGGCATGAGCGTGGACGACGCGATCGCCTTCCGCAACAAGGACATCATGAAGGCGCGGGTGTCGGCGGCCGGCATCCGCTGCCCGAGGCACAAGGGTGCCACCAGCGCCGCCGAGGTGCGGGCCGCAGCGGAGTTCGTCGGCTTCCCGCTGATCATCAAGCCGATCGATGGTGCCGGCTCCATGGACACGTTCCGCGTCGAGGATGCCGCGGAGCTCGAGGTCGTCCTGAAGCGCCTCACGCACATCGATCACGTGAACGTCGAGGAGTTCATCGAGGCCGAAGAGTTCACGTTCGATACGATCTGCGTGGATGGGCAGATGCAGTTCTTCAACGTCGGCTACTATCGCCCGCGCCCGCTGGTGGCCCGCAGCGTGGAGTGGATCAGCCCACAGACGCTCTGTCTCCGTGACGTGGACAGCGACTGGGTGGCTGGTGGCGTGCAGATGGGCGCCGACGTGCTCACGGCGATGAACCCCGGCAATGCGTTCACGCACATGGAGTGGTACCGCAAGGCCGATGGCGAGGTGGTGTTCGGTGAGATCGCGGCACGGCCGCCGGGTGCCCGGACGGTGGACCTGATGAATTACGTCTCGGACATCGACCTCTACATGGGGTACGCCGAGGCGGAGCTCAAGGGCACATTCTCCATCGACGTGACGCGCAAGTACAACGCCATCAACATCTTCAAGCGCGCCCAGGGGCAGGGCACGATCCGTCGCGTGTCCGGGCTCGAACAGCTCGTCCAGCGCTTCGGGGAACACATCGTCAACATCGACCTGCTCCCAGTCGGCGCGCAGCGTCGTGACTGGATCCTGACGCTGATCTCCGATGGGTACCTGACCATCCGGCACCCCGATTTCGAGCAGGCGTGCATGATCGCCGATGCCGTCGGCACCGATCTCCAACTCTACGCGTCGTAATCCATGCCGTTGCGCCTGCGCCGCTCGTTGCGGCGGTTGTTCCGCACCCGGACCCAGCCCGGCATTCGTCACGTCGTCACGGACATCCCCGGCCCCACCGCCGGTGAGACCCGCACGGTCGTGGTGCACCTGCCGGGTGCGTACGACGAGGAAGTGCGTCGCTATCCCGTGATTTACATGCAGGATGGCCAGAACCTGTTCGATGACGGCACGTCGTACGCGGGGTCGTGGGGACTGGGCGATGAACTCGTGCAGGCATCCCGCCTTGGCGCGGATGCCATCATCGTCGGCGTCTATCATGCGTCACAGCATCGTGTCGCGGAGTACAGCCCGTTCGTGGACGATCGCGTCGGCGGCGGGGATGCCGCCGTCTATCTGGCGTGGCTCTGCGATGTGTTGCGGCCGGCCATCAACGATCGCTATAGGACCCTGCCGGCCCGCGAGCACACGGGGGTCGGCGGGTCATCGATGGGTGGGCTGCTGTCGTTGTATGCGATCTTCGAGCGCAGCGACACCTTCGGTTTCGCCGCCGTGTTGAGCCCGTCGCTCTGGTTCGCGCGTGGCGCCATCTTCGACTGGGTCCGCTCGAAGCCGTTCGCGGATGCCCGCATCTATCTCGATACCGGTGCGCGGGAAGGGGAACGGACGCTCGCCAACGCCCAGCGCATGCGCGATATCCTGGTCGAGAAGGGGTACCGCCCCGGTGAACGCCTCCGCTGGGTGGAGGACGCCATCGGTGTGCATCACGAAAGCGCCTGGGGACGGCGCTTCCGCAAGGCATTGCCGGCACTGCTGGCCGTGCCCACGCATCCACGGAGCACCTGATGCATCACGAATACAAGGCCTGGCGGAGCCCCGCGCTCGACGGGCGCGAGATGGGCTTGCATGTCTGGGGCCATGGTGGCGCCAAGCTGCTCGTGTTCCCGACGTCGCTCGGCAGTCACCGCGAATGGACCGACCGGCGCATGCAGCACGTGCTGCAGGACCATCTCACCAATGGCTGGCTGCAGATCTTCTCGGTGGACCATGTCCACCACGAGAGCTGGTACGACAAGAACCGGCATCCGGGGGCACGTGCCTATCGGCATCTGCAGTATCATCACTACATCCGTGATGAAGTGATGCCCTTCATGCACTGGAAGAACCGGACGCCGTTCGTGATCGCGGCCGGCGCCAGTTTCGGTGCCTATCACGCCATGTCGTTCGGGCTGCGCTTCCCGCATCTCGTCAATCGCATCATCGGGCTGAGCGGCCTGTACGACATCAGCCGGCAGGCGTCGGGGCACATGGACTCCAACGTCTACTCCGCCAACCCGATGGCGTTCATGCAGCACGAGCATGATCACGGCCGGCTGGAGGCGATGCGGCGCCTGGACATCATCATGGCGATCGGGCGCGATGATCCGAGCTACCGGAACAACGAGGAATTCTCGGCCATGCTCTGGTCGAAGGGCGTGGGCAACGCGCTGCGCGTGTGGGACGGCTGGGCGCACGACTGGCCCTACTGGGAAACGATGATCCGGATGTACGTCGGCGGTCACGACTAAACGGCACGACAGGAGCACACGGCAATGGCAAAGGTCAAGCAGGTCGGGCTGGTGGTGGGCCGCGAGTGGTCGTTTCCGCCGGCCTTCATCGAGGCGGTCAACACCCGCGATGAGGGGGTCGTGGCATCGTTCGCGAAGTTCGGCGGCGAGCGCATGGACGAACCCCTGTCGTACGACGTCCTCGTGGATCGCATCTCGCACGAGGTGCCGATGTACCGCACGGTGCTGAAGCATGCGGTGGCACATGGCACCACGGTCATCAACAATCCCTTCATGTGGTCCGCCGACGACAAGTTCTTCGGCGCGTCGCTGATCACGAAGCTCGGGGTGGTGAGTCCGAAGACGGTGGTGCTCCCCAACAAGGAGTACATCCCGGGCATCGTTCCCGACGAGTCGCTGCGAAACCTGAAGTTCCCGCTCGACTGGGACGGGATCATCGCCCACGTCGGCCTGCCGTGCATCCTCAAGGACGCGCACGGCGGCGGCTGGAAGGAAGTGTACGTCTGCGATACCAAGGAAGAGCTGATCCATCACTATGATCACTCCGGCCTGCTGACGATGATCGTGCAGGAGTTCATCAAGTGGGATGAGTTCGTGCGCTGCATCTGCCTCGGCCAGGAGGAGATCCTGCCGATCAAGTACGACCCGAAGGAGCGGAAGTACCGCACCGACAAGGATTTCCTCGGGCCGGTGATGGGACCGCGGGTGATCAGGGACGCGCGCACCATCGTGAAGGCGTTCGGTTACGACATGAACTCGATCGAGTTCGCCATCAAGGATGGTGTGCCGTATGCGATCGATTTCATGAATCCCGCGCCGGACTTCGACATCAACTCGCTGACGCCGGAGTATTTCAACTGGGCGGTGGAACACATGGCCGACCTGGTGATCCGCCTGGCGAAGAATCCGCGGGAGACCACGAAGGCGCTGGGCTGGGATGCGATGTTCACCGCGTCACGGCAGCGCTGATGTCGGCCGCGGGCGCCATCCAGGCCTGGCACGCGATCCTCGAGGATGACGCGATCGCGCAGGAGACGTCGTCGCTGATGACGTCGCAGTTGGCGTCGCGCGGGCTCGTGTTCGGCGGGCGACCGCTGTGCACGGTGCTCCGCCCGCGGCTGGTCACGCGCGCGCAGTACGATCGCGTGCAGGACCTCACGCGTCGGCTCATGCCGGCGTTCGATGCGATCCTTGGCGCCGCGCTCAGCGATCGCGACGTGCGCGCCCAGTTCCGCATGGCGGACTGGGAAGAGTCGCTGGTGGACGTGGACCCGGGGTTCCGGGCGGGGAGCCCGACGTCGCGCCTCGACTACTTCGTGAACGACGAGACCGGCGCCGTCTCGCTCACCGAGTACAACGCCGAGACGCCGGCGGGCGCCGGTTACAACGACGCGTTGGCCGACATGTTCAGCGATCTCCCGGCCACGCGCCAGTTTGCGCGGGACTGGGAGCTCCTCCCCGTGCCGACCCGCCACGGTGTGATCCGTGTGGTGCTCGAGGCCTGGGCCTCCTGGCGCGGCGTGCGCGAGGTGCCGCAGATCGGCATCATCGACTGGAAGGAAGTCCCGACCGCCAGCGAGTTCGAGATTTTCCAGACGCATTTCCGGCATCTGGGCATTCCGTGCTCGATCGTCGATCCGCGTGATGCCGAGTACGATGGCGAGCGCCTCACCTTCGCCGGCACGCCGGTGACGCTACTGTACAAGCGCGTCCTGCTGCACGAACTGGCCGAGCGGGGCGGGGCGGACCACCCGGTGTTCCGCGCCGTCCGGGACGGGAAGGTCTGCATGGTGAACCCACCACGTTGCAAGATTCTCCACAAGAAGGCGTCGCTGGCCGCGCTCACCGACGAGCGGAACGCGCGCTTCCTCACGCCCGGGCAGCATACGGCCGTGGCCGAGTGCATTCCGTGGACCCGGGTGGTCGAGGAGCGCCAGACGCTGTTTCATGGGGAGCACATCGACCTGCTCGCCTACGCCGCGCAGCACCGTGACCGCTTCGTGCTGAAGCCCAACGACGACTACGGCGGCGCGGGGATCGTGCTGGGGTGGACCGTCGACTCGGAGACGTGGAACGCCGCATTGCGGACGGCGGTGGACAATCCGTACGTGGTGCAGGAGCGGGTGGACATCCCCTCCCAGGGCTACCCGTCGCTGGTGGACGGACGCTCGGAGGTGATCGACCGGATGTACGACACCGCTCCCTTCCTCTGTGACGGCGCCTATGCCGAGGGGTGGCTTTGCCGGCTCTCGACCGCGGCGCTGCTCAACGTGACGGCGGGCGGCGGCTCCACGGTACCGACCTTCCTTGTGCAGGCCAGATAGGACTATTGTGCGGGAGGCGCCGCCGGCGCACCGCGACTTGCAGCGCTCACCCCAGCCAGCACCCTCGCCATGAAGGCACCGTCCCTGACCCTGGGCGTCGAGGAAGAGTACCAGATCATCGATCCGGTCTCGCGCGACCTCGTGTCGTACGTCACACAGATGCTGGCCGAGGATCACCGCGTGCTGACACAGGTGAAGCCGGAACTCCACCAGTCCATCATCGAGGTGGGCACCAACATCTGCCAGACGCCGGCTGAGGTGCGCAAGGAGCTCATCATGCTCCGCAAGGGTGTGATGGAGCTGGCCGCCAAGAAGGGCTACCGCATCGCGGCGGCGGGTACGCACCCGTTCGCGAACTGGCAGACGCAGGAGATCACGCCGTACGATCATTACCTCGGCACGCGGAACGACATGGGCGACCTGGCCCAGCGCCTGCTGATCTTTGGCACACACGTGCACATCGGCATCGAGGACAAGGACTTCCTCATCGATGCCTGCAACGTGGCGCGCTACTTCCTGCCGCACATCCTCTGCCTCACCAGCAGTTCGCCGTTCTGGTACGGCCGCGAAACCGGGCTGCGCTCGTATCGCAGCGTGGTCTTCCGCGCCTTCCCGCGCTCCGGCGTGCCGCCGCTCCTGAACTCGTACTACGACTACACGTCGTACATCGACACGCTGATGGAGACGGGCTCCATCCCGGGCCCGCACAAGATCTGGTGGGATATCCGGCCGCACGGCAAGTATCCCACGCTGGAGTTTCGCGTCTGCGACGTCTGCACACGGGTGGACGAGGCGGTGAGCATCGCCGCGATCCTGCAGGCGCTGATCGCGAAGCTCTACAAGATGCGCCGCGACAACACGACGTTCCGCGTGTATTCCTCGGCGCTGGTCGAGGAGAACAAGTGGCGTGCGGTGCGCTACGGCCTCGGTGGGAAGCTCATCGACTTCGGCAAGCAGGTCGAATTGCCGGCCCCCCAGCTCATCCGCGAGTTCCTCGACTGGTTCCTCGGTGACATCGTCGACGAACTGGGGACGCGCAAGGAAGTGGAGTACGCGTACAAGATCCTGGCCGAAGGGTCGAGCGCCGACCGCCAGCTCGCGACGTTCGCGAAGACGAATGACCTGAAGGCCGTGGTCGACCAGCTGATCATCGAGACCGCCGAAGGGGTCATGGATCTGCCGAGCACCGAGTCCCTGCCAGAGACAACCGGGATCACCTGATTCCGGTTCGCGTGGCGCGCGGTGTTTTCTGCGCGCCACGCTGCCAGCGCCATGTGCTGTCAGGTTCTGATGGTGCGCTATCGTGCTCATACGCGCGTCGAATTCGTTCGCGCGCGAGGCCGACGTTCCCTCATCAATGAGCAACGAAACCGCTGCAACGCAAAACTGCGTACAGCCGCAAAACTGCCGTGATGCGAGGGGGCGATGTCGTTGCCTCTGGATGAGAATGCGCTGAGTCGTTACCCGGATAGTCGCAGTTTTGCGTTAAATCTGTTCAGGCTGGCGTCACGACGCACTTCATGGCTTCATCACCTCAGGCCGAACGTAGGGCGACACGACCGTGTCCCATGGTCGCGCACCGTTCGCGCGGGTTTCGCCCAGCTCTTCGAGCCGCAGCATCCAGTTCTTGTCGAACAGGCTGTTCGCCGCCGGATCGAGGGCGAGTTCCGACGGGATACCCGTCCACCGCATCTCCATCGAGAGTCCGGGCACCGCGCTGGCCGCTGCCGCGAGATACTCCAGTCCTTCCAGCACCTGCGGCTGGTGCATGAAGAACGACACGCTGCTCCACCGACCCACAATCTGCTTGCGGCTGGCCGGATCCATGATCACCGGCGCGGCGTGCGTCCAGCCGTTGACGATCACGAACATCCGGACCGTCACCGGCGCCGTCACGCCGGCAGCACGCACCTGCGCCAGCATCGCCTTGTAGTCGTCGAGCGTCAGCAGCGTGAGGATGTTGGACACCACGCCACCATCGGAATGTACGTGGCCTTCGTAGACCACCTGCGGAAAGATGCCCGGAATCGCTGATGCCGCCTTGAGCAGCGTCCGGGTGCGGACCAACCCGTCGTCGCCCCCGTCGATCGCCGTCCGCAGGTCCCAGGTGCGCCCTGTGGCGATGTCCAGGTCGGTCGTGCCGAAGATCACCTGCCGGTCCTGCGCGAACGCGACCCGCAATGAGTCCCGCAACCGGGTGTCCACGATCGTCGCGAGGTTGGCATCGAACCGCTTCATGTTCACCAGCCCGCCCGTCTTCCGCAGCCAGAACAGCCAGTCGATCGACGGCGCGATGCGGTCAGCGGCATTGCGGTAGAGCGAGGTCAGGGTGTCTTGTGCCGCCGCGGTGCCAAGCAGCACGAATGGCGCCTGCAGCGCCCCGGTGCTGATCGCCGTGATGAGGTCGAACGTCGGCATCGGAGCATCGCGCCGGGCGCGCCAGCCCCGCATGAAACCGACGCCGTACGCGCCGTTCTGCCCACCACCCGAGAGCATCAGCACATCCACCGTGTGGTCCGGGCGCGCGACGGCGCGCCGCGCGAGCCGTGCCACCACGGTGTCCCGAAGCCGTCGCTCGGCCAGCCGTGACGTATCCGCGTCACTGAGGAGGGCTGGGATGGTGGTGGCGGGACGGTGCACCGCGGCGCAACCCGTCAGCACCAGCAGCGTGGAGAGCGCACAGAGCGTGCGGCCGACATACGAGGGTGTGCGGAAACTCAGCGATCCGGTCATGCGGCAACTGCCCTCGGGAAGGAGACATCGGGAGTGCGTGCGGAAAACGGGAGGGAATCCCCGTCGGCAGGGAAGGCGCACCCTGCGTGCCCGACCACCGGTGAAACAATGATATCTTTCCGGGATCGTTCCGCTGCTGGGGCTCAGCCGTGCGCGGTGGGTTCCGTGCTCCACGTGCTCCCACGCCACGCGGACCCTGTTTCGCGCTGACGCTGTGCCTCACACCGTCCCCGACCTTCCGCCCATGCCCGCGATGCATCGCCGTCTCCTCGCCGCCGGTCTCGCCACAGTGGCCGTGGCCTTGACGATCCCCCCGCTCGGCGCCCAGACGCGCCGCAGTGCGCCGGCGGTGCCGAGCGCCGCGGCTGCCCCCGACACCGCCGCGTTCCGCGCCCTGCAGTGGCGAAACGTCGGCCCGTTCCGCGGGGGGCGTGCCAACGCCGCCGCCGGCATCCCGTCACAACCGCTGACGTATTTCGCCGGATATACCGGTGGTGGACTCTGGCGCACCGATGATGCAGGCCTCAACTGGCGCAACATCTCCGATGGATTCTTCCGGACCGGCTCGATCGGCGCGATTGCCGTCGCACCGTCCGACGCCAACGTCATCTACGTCGGCACCGGCGAGGAGGCCATTCGCGGACAGTCGTCGAGTTACGGTGACGGCGTGTACAAGAGCACCGATCAGGGACGCACCTGGAGCAACGTCGGACTGCGCACGACGCGGCAGATCTCGGCCGTGCGTGTGCATCCCTCCGACCCCAACGTGGTGTTCGTCGCCGCGCAGGGTGATCGCTGGAAGGCGTCCGCCGATCGCGGCATCTACCGCTCGAAGGATGGCGGCGCCACGTGGACGCTGGTGCTGAAGGGGGTGAATGCCTTCTCCGGCGCCAGTGATCTGTCGATGGACGCCACCAATCCCCGCATCCTCTACGCCACGTTCTGGGATCACCAGCGTACGCCATGGATGGTGCGCAGCGGCGGCGAGGGCAGCGGCATCTGGAAGTCGGTGGATGGCGGTGACAGCTGGACGCGCCTCAGCGAAGGACTGCCAGCGCTGATGGGCAAGATCGGCATCAGCGTCTCACCGGCGAACCCTGATCGTGTCTTCGCCATCGTCGAAGCGGAGCGTGGCGGGTTGTACCGTTCCGACGATGCCGGCAAGAGCTGGTCGCGGCAGTCGGAGGATCGCCTCATTCAGACGCGCAGCTGGTACTACATGAAGGTCACCGCGGATCCGAAGAACCCCGACATCGTCTGGGTGATGAATGCGCCGGTGCTCAAGTCCATCGACGGCGGCCGGACCTTCCGCGTGATCGAGGCGACGCACGGCGACAATCACCACCTCTGGATCAATCCGACCGACAGCCGCTACATGGCGAACGCCAACGACGGCGGCGTGTCGGTGTCGCTCGACGGCGGCACCAGCTGGAGCTCGCAGGACAACCAGCCCACCGCACAGTTCTATCACGTCACCACCGACCACGATTATCCGTACAAGCTGTACTCCGGTCAGCAGGACAACAGCAGCGTGATCATCCGCAGCCGCAGCGACAACTTCGCGATCGACGTGCGTGACTGGTGGAATGGCCCCGGGTGCGAGAGCGCGAACATCGGCGTCGGACCGAAGGACTCCCGCTTCGTGTACGGTGGCTGTTACCAGGGCCTGATCGACGAACTCGATCAGGAGACGGGGCTGTCGCGTGACATCATGCCGTGGCCGGCCATGAACCTCACCGAACCCACCGACAAGACGCGCTTCCGCTTCAACTGGACGGCGCCGATCCGCGTGTCGCAGCACGATGGCAACGTGGTGTATCATGGCGGCAACGTGCTGTTCCGGTCCACCGATCGCGGGCAGAGCTGGACACCGCTCGGTGGTGATCTCACGAAGAACGACAAGACCCGCCAGGGGAAGGGCGGCGGTCCGATCACCAACGAAGGCGCTGGCGGCGAGGTGTACGGCACGGTCGTCGTGATCCACGAGTCACCGCACGATGCCAAGGTGATGTACATCGGGACCGATGACGGCGTCGTGCAGCTCACGCGCGATGGTGGGGTGACCTGGACCAACGTCACGCCGAAGGGACTCGCCGACGGGCTGACCAACGAGATCGAGGTCTCGCCATTCGATCCGGCGACGGTGTATGTCGCGTTCCGCACCGATCGCATCGGCGACAATTCGCCACACGTCTTCAGGTCGAGCGACTACGGCACCACGTGGACACGCATCGTCACCGGCTTCCGCGAGGGTGAGCCGGTGCGCGTGGTCCGCGAGGATCCGGCGCGAAAGGGATTGCTGTACGCGGGTACCGAAACGGGGATCTATCTCTCGTTCGATGGCGGTGCGCAGTGGGCGCCGTTCCCGGCGAAGTTCCCGGTCGTGCCGGTCACCGATCTCGAAGTGCACGACGGTGATCTCGTCGTGGCCACCGAGGGGCGCGCGTTCTGGATCCTCGATGACCTCTCGCCCATCCGTCAGCATGGCGAGGCCGTGATGGCCGCCTCGGCGCACCTGTATGCACCGCGCGCCGCCGTCCTGGCGGGCGGACCGCCGGCACCGGCGCGCAACGCCGGTCGCAATCCGGTGCCGGGCGCCAGCGTGTTCTATCGCCTGGCCGCGGCCCCCGACAGCAGTGCGGCCATCACCTTCGAGTTCCTCGACGCAAAGGGTGTGGTGCTCCGGACGTATTCTTCGAAGGACTCGATCGTTGCGGCCCGCCTCCGGCCACGCGCAGGACTGAACGTGGTGAACTGGGATCTGCGCCGCACCGCTCCGACCCGCCTCGCCGGTGTGGTGCTCTTCGGCGCTCCCGGCAGTGGTGGTGCCCGTGTGTCGCCCGGCACCTACAGCGTGCGCATGACGATGGGCGCCACCGTGACGACGCAGCCGCTGCAGGTGCGGCAGGATCCGCGGCTCACGGTGCCCGTCGCGCAGGTCGCCGAGCGCGACTCGGTGTCGGCGGTCATCGCCGAACGGATCCGCGAGATTCACGATGCCGTGCTGCGGCTGCGTGACACGCGCACGCAGGTGCAGGGCGCGCTGACTCGTGGCCGGGATGCCAGCAATGCCACGGCAATCACCGCCGCCGGCAAGGGCCTCGTGACCAAGCTCGAGGTCATGGACCCGCGCCTCACCACCAAGGCGGCGAACGGACAGGACATCATCAACTTCGCCAACGGCATCAACGGCCAGTTCGGCTTCCTGATGGGTCAGGTCGAAGGCAATCCGGTGCTGACCAAGGCGGCGCGTGAGCGCCTGGCGGAACTCGACCAGCAGTGGGCCGCCGTCCGTGGCGAGATCGACACCATCGAGCAGGTGGACGTGCCGGCATTCAACAAGCTCCTGCTCGATGGCAACGTGCCAAGCGTGTCGGTGCGGAAGGTCGTCAAGGTGGCACCGCCGATCAGCTGAGCCCTGCCACGGGTCAGGACACCATGAGCCCTTTCCCCGGCGTTCGCTTTGTCGTGCGCCGTTCATTTCTCCTTGCCCTGAAACTCTCGATGCGTCATTCGCTCAAGCACCTCGCCCCGGCCCTGCTGCTGCCGTTCGTGGCCGCCTGCTCACGGGCCACCCCGGTCACGGCTCCCGTGCCATCGGCGGTCGGGGCCGCGAATCCGGCGCAGCGTGTCGTGTCCGCGGCCACCGGACAGAACATCGCCTTCGCGCAGATGGCCGATGCGGCCGCGAAGGCCGACGTGGTGTTCTTCGGTGAGATGCACGACGACGACGAATCGCACCGCGCGGAACTCGCCCTGCTCACGGCCATCGGCGAGCGTCGCGACCGCGTCGTCCTTTCGCTCGAGATGTTCGAGCGTGACGTGCAGCCCCTGCTGGACGCCTATCTGGCCGGCCGCATGACCGAAGCTGACTTCGTCGCGCAGTCACGCCCGTGGCCGAATTACGCGGCCGATTACCGGCCGCTGGTTGAGCTGGCCAAGGCGAAGGGATGGCCGGTGATCGCGGCCAATGTGCCGCGTCGCCTGGCGAGCGGCGTCAGCCGTCGTGGGCTGAGCTCAGTGGATTCGCTGCCGGCGGCCGACCGCGCGTTCGTGGCCGGCGATCTGCAGTGCCCGAAGGACCGCTACTACGAGAATTTCGTCGCGGTCATGGGCGGAGGACACGGCGGGGCGGGCGGTGCCCCGGGCCAGGCCGCCCCGGGCGCCCGGTCGATGACCGACCTCTTCTATGAGTCGCAGTGTGTGAAAGACGAGACCATGGCGGAATCGATCGTGCGCGGACGGCGGGATCGCGCCATCGTGGTGCACTACAACGGCGCCTTTCACAGTGACTTCGGACTGGGCACCGTCTCCCGTGTCGTGCGCAGGGTGCCCGGCGTGAAGACTGTCGTCATCAGTGCGGTGCCGTCGCCTGCGCCCGACAAGGAGAAGGTGGCCGACCATCTCACCAAGGGCCAGTTCATCATCGTCGCACTGCGAACGAAGCCCTGAGGTTCCGGTCGTTCAGTCGTCGAGTCGACGACACATCACGTGGTCGATCTGCGCATCGCTGCCGACCATGAAGCTGTGTGACCCGACCACCACGAAGCCCTGCGCGGCATAAAAGCGCAGGGCTTTCGCGTTGCGCTCCCACACACCAAGGAAGATACTGCCAGCTCCGTGTGCGACCGCCAGCCGCACACATTCTGCCATCAGGCGCTGCGCGAGTCCGGTGCCGTGCCACGCGCGGTCCACGTACAATCGCTGCAGTTCGATCGCCGTCGGATCGTCGACGAACGGAGAAACGTGGCCGCTGCGCAGCAGCGCAAAGGCCACGGGAACACCAGCCGACTCTGCGAGAAAATACGTCAGGTGTGGTGAGTCAAGTTCTTGCCGCTGAATGGTTTCGCCATAGGCACCGTTCACGAAGTCGAGGAGGTCTTCGGCAGAATTCTCAGCGCCGAACGTGTCGATGAAGGTGCGGCGACCCAGATCGGCCAGCGCGGCGGCATCGGCGAGGCCTGCGCGTCGGATCTCGGGCGCGTGCGTGTGGTGTGACATACCCACAGCAAAACATCGGTGGCTGCCACGGTCAAGGCTGCTGGCATGTCATCGAGTCTGGAGACATTCTCTTCTCGACCACACGACAGCAGAGCGCCTCAGCCTGTATCCGAATTCGCCATGCGATTTCTGATTGCCCTTTTTTTGCTTGGCAGTATCGCGCCGCAGCCCGGGACCGTCCAGGTCACGGTCAGGGTGCTCGACGTGCGCAGTGACAAAGGTGGGGTGATACACGCAGCACTGCACCCCGCGCCTGGTGTCGGCTTTCCCGGGCCGACCGTCGCGGGCAACCTCGACGCGGCGCCGAAATCGCCGGAGACGGTCGTCGTGTTTCAGGTCGCACCCGGCACCTATGCTGCCGCGGTGCACCATGACGCGAACGCCAATGGACGTATGGACACCAATCTCATCGGGATCCCGAGCGAAGGGTACGGCGTTAGCAACGATCCGCGTCCTCGCTTCCGTGCCCCGCATTTCAGCGAGGCGAAGGTGCGCATTGACCGGGACACCACCCTGACGCTCCGCCTGGCGTACTGAGCCATACTTTGAATTTGTGTGAGAATTATCTATGCTCTGCCGCTCGTGAGGAACTGGCGCTGCGCTGACGTATTTCGCGCACTCTGAGCCTATCTGACGGCGACGCTGTCAGCCCGTTCGTGCAGCTTGTCGGAATCAGGTGTGTCGTCGTGTTCACTGTCCCACCCCGTCCCGGACCCCCGTGCTCTTCAGCAAGACACAGGAATACGCGCTCCAGGCGCTGATCCACCTCGCCATCACGCCGACGGAATTTCGACTCAATCGGGACGTGGCGGAGCACCTCGAGGTCCCGGGGCCGTATCTCGCCAAGGTGCTGAAGAAGTTCGCCCAGCGCGGGTATCTCGAGAGCGCCAAGGGGCGCGGCGGCGGTTACCGTATCCTGAAGCGGGCCCTCGAGGCGCCGGTCGCGGAGATCATTGCGGTGGCCGAAGGGGGCGCCGTCTCCGGCGGGTGTGTCCTCGGCCTGACCAAGTGCACCGACCACGTCGCCTGCCCACTGCACGATCGCTGGGTCGCGCTGCGTGCCAAGCTCGACACGCTGCTGGATCAGCAGACGGTGGCCGACCTGGCGAACAGGGCGCGGAAAGGGCGAAGCCGCCTCGCGCCGGCGAAGCGAGCCGTCAGGCGCTGATCACCGCCATCTCACCGGTGCCGCGATGTGTCCCGCGCGGTTGCGGACGTGTGGTCGCGCCACCGCTGCGCGGACGGCGCGGCAAGTCAAGGACATCCGTGATCCAGAGTGGCACGTCGTCGGGCAGCATCGGCCGCGCGTAGAGATACCCCTGGCCGAACTCGCAGCCGAGCTCGCGCAGCATCGCGCGTTGCGCGTCCACTTCGATGCCTTCGGCGATCGTGCGCAGCTGCAGTGAGGCTCCCAGCGCAATGATCGTCCGGGCCAGTGCGGCGTCGGTGCCGGCTGCACGGCCGAGCCCTTCCACGAAGCTCCGGTCGATTTTCAGCACATCGACGGGGAACTGCTGGATGTAGCTCAGCGAGCTGTAGCCGGTGCCGAAATCATCGATGGCCAGCGAGATGCCCAGCTCCTTGAGCTGGAAGAGCCGCTCGCGCATCGACTCGGAATTGTGGACCAGCGCGGTCTCCGTGATCTCAAGCGTGAGGCGCGCGGGATCGAGCCCCGATTCTGCCAGCGCGTCACGCACGTGGCCGACCACGGCCGCCTCCTCGAGTTGACGCCCCGAGAGGTTCACGGTGAGTCCCATCGGCCGGGTGAGGTCCGGGAGCGCATTCCAGCGCACGGCCTCGTGACAGGCCTGGCGCAGGATGCTGCAGCCCAACGCAACGATCATCCCGGTCTCCTCCGCCAGCGGCACGAAGGTCCCCGGCGACACCACGCCGAACTCCGCATGCGTCCAGCGCGCGAGCGCCTCGAACCCAACGGGTCGGCCGTCGTCGAGTGTCACGATCGGCTGGAACATGAGCGTGATCTCGTGCTGCTCGATCGCCGTGCGCAGGTCGGTCTGCAGTCGCAGTCGCTCCACGGCCTTGTCGTGCATGCCGGGCTCGAACAGCGAATGCCGGCCCTTGCCGCGCTGCTTGGCGTTGTACATGGCCACATCGGCGTTCCGCAGGATATCGTCGGCGCTTTCGTTGCCGGCGTCCCGTACGATACCGATGCTCGAACTCACCGTGACCTCGGCGCCATCCAGCAACACCGGCTGCTGCATGGACTCGAGAATCCGTTCGGCAACCCGTATAGAGTCGCCGGCAACCCGCACGTTGTCGATCAGGATCGCAAACTCGTCACCACCGAGTCGCGCCACCGTGTCGCAGCCACGTGTGGCATTCAGCAGCCGACGTCCGACTTCGAACAGCAGCTGGTCGCCGACGGCGTGTCCCATCGAGTCATTGATTGTCTTGAAGTTGTCGAGGTCGAGGAAGAGCACGGCCACGCTGCCTGACGCGCCGCGGCGCTGGCCGAGCGCGCGGTTCACCCGCTCCCGGAAGAGTGCGCGATTCGCGAGGTTGGTGAGCGGATCATGATACGCCTGCCAGGTGAGCTGCGCCTCGAGTGCCCGCCGCTCGGTGATGTCCTGCAGCATCGCGATCAGGCCCGCAGTACCGGCGGGATTGTGCACCCGCGTGATCGTCAGCAGCGTCCACACCACGCGTCCGTCATGACGCACGAAGCGCTGCTCGAGTGTCACACTCTCACGCACCGGCGCGCCGAGGTCGGCGATCAGCTGCGTCGTCTGCTCCCGGTCCTCGGGTGGCGCAAACGCGTTCCATGGCCGCCCGATCAGCCCGGCACCGTCGTATCCGAGCAGTCGTTCGACGGCAGGATTCACTTCCGCGAAGCAGCCGTCGACGTCGAGCAGCGCAATCGCGATCGCTGCCTGATTGAACACCGCACGCAGGCGTGCCTCGCTGTGCCGCACGGTGTCGGCGGCCAGCCGTTCGTCGGTGACGTCGCGGAAGATCGCGAGCAGGTCGGTGGTCGGCCGGCCCGGTGTCATCGGCGCGATCGTGCACGACAGCCAGCGCACACCGTGGAACGCGTGTGCCCGCAGCATCATCGTGTGCGTTTCGCCGCCAAGTGCGCGCCGGAACCGGCTGCGGAAGAACGCCACGTCCTCCGCCACGAGCAGCCGACCGATCCCTTCCCGCAGCATGTCCCGGCGCGCGCACTGCGCCATGGCAAGGGCCGCCCGGTTCACGTGTGTGACCTGGCCGTCGTGCGTCAGCACGAGCACCAGGTCGGAGGCCGTGTCCATCAGCGCCCGATAGCGCATCGCGCGGAGTCTCAGCATGCGCGTGAGGTTGTACTGCGTGAAGCCGAGGCCCAGCATCTCGAGGGCGATGACCACCAGCCCACTGACGGTGGCCGACCACGCCCCCCGCATGCTCGGGACGTTCAGGAACGCGCTGACGGGAAGATGCCCGGCGACCTGCAGTCCCAGCACGAGCGTCAGCCAGCCCAGGGCCACGCAGCCGACGATGATCACGTGGCGGCGCTGCAGCATCGATGCCGTCGCGACCGTGAGGATCGCGTAGAACACGCTGCCGCACCACCACACGCCGCCAGTGAACGCCACCAGGCCGCCCACGATGACCGTATCGGTGAGCAACGAGCCGAACGCGAGCAGTTCCAGCCGGTCTGCCATGCTGGGACGCCGGAGCAGCCACTCGTACAGCCCACTCAGGCCCAGCCACAGGCCCGTCAGCGCCACCGCCCACGGTGAGAGACCGAGCGGGAACAGAGACGCGGCCATGCCGAGGATGAGAATGCTGACCACGAAACTCAGCCGAACCTGGCCGAGCGTGACGACGGACGCCCTGTCGAGGCGATGGGTGTGGAACGAATGCGGCATTCTCCACTGGTATCGGCTCCGACCAGTGGGGCATCAAGTCCGACAGCGGACCCGGGAGGACCGGCGCGTCGGCTTGGACGCAGCGCGCCGGAGGGCCCATCAGCGCATCAGAACTCTCGCCGCTTCATTTCCTTGAAGATTTCCGTCGCCTCTTCACCGGGGCCATCCTCCGCCCCAGGCTTCTTGGTCGCCTCCAATGTCGCGTCGAACGACGGGCGCGGACGTGCGGCTTTTTCGGCGGCCTTCGCCTGCGTTTTCTTGAGCAGCTTCTGGAGCTGGTTGTCCTTCACTGTTCCGGCCTCGGCGTGGGTGATCCACTAATCTGCACGATGGCTCCGGTGATCTGTCAATCCGTCGCGTCACGGCGATCCTCTTTCGTGTCATTCATGCCGCGTTTTCACCGCATCGTTTCGCTGCCGTCGGGGCGTGCCGCCGCGATCAGCGCCCTCGTCCTGCTCGCCGGCTGCTCCGGAGGGGCGGATGCGCCGCCGCCGGCCGATTCGGCGTCGGTGCCGACAGCGGCGCCGGTCGTCTCCGCGATGCCGGAAGCGCGGCCGGCGCTCCCGGCGCGTCCTGGCGCGCGCGCGCGTCGGGTCGACGTACGGCGAGACACCACGACCTACGGTACCGGTGCCGCCGTCGTCACGCTGACCTCGGGCGACACCCTCGTGGTGACCGACAGCGCCGTGCGGGCCTGGGCACTGGGTGATGGCTCGCTCGTGGCCGTCTCGGGTCTCGATGGCGCCGGTGGCTACGAGAACGAGGGCCAGTCGCTGACCGTGGTGAACCTGGCCTCCGGCGAACGCCGCCGGGTGGTGGCCGACTACTACCAGATCGTGCGGGTCGAGCTGGTCGAGGAGGGTGGACACGCCGCACTCCTCGTGCACATGCGTGATGGTGGGCAGGGATCGCTGCATGTCACGGTCGTCGATCCCACGCGCGGCGCGGTCTTCCGGACGCGCAACGCCATCGGCCGCATCGCGAACGGGCGTGTGCTCGTGTCGGGGTACGGCGACAGCGACACGCCGGTGGACTTCGGTGACCGGCGCGTGCCGCTGCGCGTGGATACGCTCACCACGGCAGCCGTCGATACGCTCTCGTTGCTGGTGGTGCCGCGCTCGGCGCCGTGAGCCCGTGGACTCAGTCGGCGAGCAGGCGGGTGATGTAGTCGGAGGTGCCGGCGAGGAACGCCGGCCCCCACGCGTGCAGGTCGATGCGCGGCCAGCTCAGCACCCAGCCGGCGTAGTCGAACCGTCGGAAGGCGAGCATGACGCGCAGGTCCCGCTGATGTGATGCGGGGAGGGGCCTGACGTGGTCGTATCCGGTCAGCAGTGCGTCCAGCAGGGCATCGGCATCGCGGCGTGCCTCCACGCGACCCCAGAGCGCGGCGACGTCGAGCATGAAGCGGCCATTGGCAAAGTCCTCGAAGTCCACGAGGCCGATGCCGCTGCGGGCAAAGCGGAGATTCTGCCAGTGTGCATCGGTATGCACGAGCCCCACGTGCGCCGCATCGTGTGGCAGTGCGTCATGCGCCCGCTGCAGCAGCGGGGCGGCGTCCCGCAGTCCATCCGTCACCGATGGGCCAACGCCCTGCGGGGGCGCGCCCACCCCACCCACGAGATCCCGCAGCGTGGTGGCCAGTGTGAACAGCCGCGGAATCCACCACGTCGGCCGCGCCTCGGCGATGCCTGCCGGCGCATCCCCATTGGCGCGATGCATGCGCGCCAGCAGCGCACCCGCCGCGGCGAAATGTGTCCGGCGCAATCCGCGATCCAGATGTGCGCCCGAGACCCAACTGCACGCCAGCGCGTACCAGTGCGTGCCATCCCGCTCCACCAGCGGCGGCGAGACGAAGGTGCCATCGTGCCACGCTCGTGGCACCGGCACGCGTAACGCATGGCCATGCGCCAGGTGCCGCAGCCAACGCGTTTCGGAGTCGAGCCGCTCGCGCGTGTCGGAGTGGGCACGCACCAGCCGCAGCTGCGTGAGCCTCCCGTCACCCGTGCGGTGCGCGAGGCAGACCTTGCCGAAGCGTGTGCTGAGCACCCGCACCGTGCCGCGAGGCAGGCCGAACCCCTGCCGGGCGGCGCGCAGCACCTGCGTTGGCAGGGCCACTCAGCGCAGCACCGGCAGTTCGATGCGCGATGGCCGGTCCGCGGTGCGGAAGACCGTCATGTCGGCAGCGCGGAAATCAGTGGGCCTGGCGGTGAAGATGTTCGGCACGAAGCGCTGCGGGTTGCGGTCGATCAGCGGAAACCAGGAACTCTGCACCTGCACCATGATGCGATGCCCGGTGCGGAACGTGTGCAGGACATCCGGCAGCGAAAAGGTCAGTGAATCGGGGCGGTTGGCGACGAATGGGAGGCTGCGATCCATGCCGCGACGGTAGCGCGCGCGGAATGGTTCACCGCGCACCATCCGCTGGTAGCCGCTCATGCGGATGGCGATGGTGTCCCCCGGCAGGCCATCCGGATACACGTCGATCAGCTTCACGATGAAGTCGGCATCGGTGCCGGTGGTGGCGACGTGCAGCGTCACGCGCACGGCACCGCCCACCGTGACGTCGGTGTTGAGCGGCGCGGAGCGATAGGCCAGGACGTCGGGGCGGCGGGCAGCAAACCGCTGGTCGTCGGCGATGTAGTCACGTGCCATCCCCGGCACCACGCGATCCACGTACGGCACCGGCTGCGCGGGATCGCTCGTGTAGCGGTCGCCGCCGGTGCGTTCGTCGGGCGCGATCGTGTCGAGCGTGAAGCCGTTCTGCAGGTACCACGTCTGCGTGCCCCGGTCCAGCTCGGGCCAGCGCGAAAAGCGGCGCCAGGCGTTCACGCCGGTATCGAACAGCGTGGCCGCCGGCAGCGCGGCGGCCGGTCCATCCTTCAGGTGCTGCATGAAGAACGGGAACTCGATCGAGTCGCGATAGAAGGAGCCCGTCTCCGATCCGAACACGAGGCCGCCGAGCCGCGAGCCGGCGTCCCGCGACCATTGCCCGTGCGACCAGGGGCCCATCACGAGGTGATGCGAGACAGCGCCGGCACCCCGCGCCTGTGACTGGCCGAAGGCGGCGCTGATCGCGCGGAACGTGAGCAGCGGACCGTTCGGATCTTCGGCGTCGTACCAGCCGCCCACTGTCAGCGATGCGGGTGGAAACTGGATGCCGGATGTGATCTGCTTCTGGATCGCACGCGATTCCCAGTAGGAGTCGTAGGTCGGGTGGTCGAAGAAGGCGAGCCAGTATTCGTTGCGGCCGAGCGAACCGGTGCGACTGGTCTGCAGCTGTCCCGCGCCAAGAAACCAGCGGTACCCATCGGCGGCCTCCGGCGGCACAGCCTGACGTGGGACATCACCCGGCAGCACGGGCGCCCGGTGCGGCGTGAAGTTGCGGTAGAAATTCGCGTTCGCGGCCAGCATGAAGGCGCCGTTGTGGAAGCCGTCGTCACCGTCGGCGAGGTCGGTCACCGGTGCCTGCGGCGAGATCGCGACCAGCGCGGGATGGGCGTTGATGCTGCTGGCGGTGACGTAGAAGCCCGGGTAGCTCACGCCCCAGAGCCCCACACGTCCGTTGTTGTTCGGCACGTTCACCAGCAGCCAGCTGATCGTGTCGTAGGCGTCGGTACTCTCGTCCACGTCCGCGTCGGTGGCATGCACGGCCTTGTGCGGTGTCATCTCGAGCCAGGTCCCGGTGCTCTGGTAGCGGCCGCGCACATCCTGATGCACGAAGATGAACCCTTCCCGCTCGAACGCCGCCGAGGGGCCGAGCCGTTGCGGCAGGCTGTCCGGTCCGTACGGCGCCGTGGAGTAGGGCGTGCGCTGCATGAGGATCGGCCACGACGTCGTCGTGTCGCGTGGCACGTAGATGCTGGTGGCGAGCACAGCGCCATCCCGCATGGGAATCCGCGCGACGATCTTGCGGTAGCGGCTGGCGATGTCGCTGGGCTGTGCGGCCGCGGTGCCGCACCAGCAGAGCGAGAGCAGCAGCAGGAGGTGGCGTCGGAATCGTGATGTCACGGAAGGCGGACTTGGGTGCACGGGGAACTGCAGAGGAGGATGGACTGACACACTCTCCGGCGCCACCCCGGGAATCGTCGGCGGGGACGGCCGCACAGCCTACCCGCGCGGTTACACTTGCAGGTGCGGACAGGGCCGTCCGCTTTGCCGCCCTCGCCATGACGCCACACACCGACATCACCGCAGCCCAGCCGCTGACCCAGTGTGCCACCGCCGACGCGGGGGCGCCGCACTTCGGGTTGTCCGTCGTGGTGCCGGTCCACAACGAGCGTGAGAATCTCGCACCGCTCGTTCACGAGATCGTCAGCACCTTGTCCGGTGTGCTTCCATTCGAGATCGTCTACGTTGACGATGGCAGTACCGACGGCTCCGACGAGGTGTTGCGCGAGTTGCGGTGTCGGGTGCCGATGCTGCGTGTGATGCGCCACACGCGGAGCACGGGGCAGAGCACGGCCATTCGCACCGGGGTGCTCGCGTCGCGAGGCCAGTGGATCGCCACCCTCGATGGTGACGGCCAGAACGATCCTGCCGACATTCCGCAGCTCCTCACCACGGCATGTGCCATCGCCGCCGAGCGTGGCGACGAACGGGTGCTCGTGGCCGGCTGGCGGACGCAGCGTCGCGATTCGGTGTCCACGCGGTTGCAGTCGCGTGTGGCCAACGGCATTCGCTCGCGCCTGCTGCATGACGGAACGCCAGACACGGGCTGTGGACTCAAGGTGTTCGCGCGATCCGTCTATCTGGTACTCCCGTACTTCGACCACATGCACCGCTTCATGCCGGCGCTCGTGCGCCGTGCGGGTGGCGCCGTGCAGTCGGTGCCGGTGCGGCATCGGGCCCGTGCCCACGGCCTGTCCCACTATGGACTCCTCGACCGTGCCTGGGTCGGTGTGGTGGACATGCTCGGCGTGCTCTGGCTTGCGCGGCGTGCCCGTACGCCCGAGGTAATGGAACTCGGCAGTCTCTCACAGACACGGACACCCTGATGCGCAGTTCGACCCTCTGGCTGATGGTGGGATTCCTCGGGCAGGCGCTGTTCTCGGCGCGATTCATCGTGCAGTGGCTGGTCAGTGAGAAACGGCGCAGGAGTGTGACCCCGATCGCGTTCTGGTACTTCAGCCTGGCGGGTGGCGTGATCCTATTGACGTACGCGATCCATCGCCGCGACACGGTGTTCATCGTCGGGCAGGCCACGGGATTGGTCGTGTACGTGCGCAACCTGATGCTGATTCTGCGGCCACGTCCGGACGACCCCGTCGAGCCGATCGCTGCCCCCTCGGCGGAGCACACCGAGCGTTGAACGCCTCATGACGATGTACGAGTCCGCCGCTCCGCGCGGCGGTGGGGCGACCGTCGCCGCCGTGCTGGTCGCCCTGGTGGCCGTGACCGGGCTGTTCACGCGTCCGCTCATGGCGATCGACGAAACGCGATATGCCGCCGTCGCGCTGGAGATGCTGCAGCGCAACGACTGGCTCGTGCCGCATCTCAATGGTGAGACCTACAGTCACAAGCCGCCGCTGCTGTTCTGGATCGTGGCTGGCGGCTGGCGGCTGTTCGGTGTGTCGGAGACATGGGCGCGACTGGTCGGGCCGCTGGCTGGAATCGTCGCCCTGGGCCTGCTCACCGCCGTGGCGCGCGCCCTCTGGCCGCTGGACGAGCGCACCCGCGGCTGGGCGCCCCTGATCACCGCCGGCGCGCTGATCTGGGCTGGATTCGGCGCCTTGGTCATGTTCGACACGCTGCTCGCCTGTACGTCGATGCTGGGCGTGCTGGGTGTCTTTCATGCGGTGGAGCATGGCCGCCGCCGCGGCGTCTTCTATCTGGCGCTGGCGATCACGCTCGGTGTGCTGGCCAAAGGGCCGGTCATCCTGCTCCATGTGTTGCCGGTGGCCGTCCTTGCGCCCTGGTGGGCCACGCCGCAGGCCGGACGACGGTGGGCGGTGTGGTATGCCTCGTTGCTCGGCGCCATTGCGCTCGGTGCCGGTGGCGCGCTGCTCTGGGCCATTCCCGCAGGCCGTTCGGGGGGCGCCGTGTATCAGCAGGCGATCTTCTTCGGTCAGACAGCGGGCCGCATGACGAAGAGTTTTGCGCATGGGCGCGCGGTCTGGTGGTACGTGCCGCTGCTGCCGGCGCTGCTGTTCCCGTGGTGCCTCTGGCCTGAAGCCTGGCGGGCGGTGCGTACGCTGCGGCAGGCTCCGCGTGATGCCGGCGTGCGATTCTGCGCCGCATGGGCCCTCAGCGGCCTGGTGGCGTTCTCGCTCGTGAGCGGAAAGCAGATGCACTATCTGCTGCCACTGATGCCGGCCTGCGCGCTGCTGCTCGCCCGCGGGCTGAGCCGGAGTGAGGCCACACCGCTGGCGCGTCCATGGCTGGTGGCCGGGGTCATGGCGTTGCTCGCTGCCACCGTCATCGCGGCGGCCACGACCTCATGGCTCGATGACGCGCTCTGGTGGCCGCACCCCGCCATCGCCTGGTGGTGGAGTGCGCTGCCGATCGGAGCGGCGGTGATGCTGCTGGTGTGGCAGCGCGGTCGCATCACGCGCAACGCGGCCGTCCACGCGCTGGCCATCAGCACCACCGTCATGCTCTGCGGATTGCAGCTCGCCGCCGGTCGCGCCGCGATGCTGCCCTACGATACCACCGCGATGTCCGCGCAGGTGCGGACCGCGGTCGCACGGGGGCATCCCGTGGCCATGATCGGTGCGTACAATGGCGAGTACCACTTCAACGCGCGATTGCGCGATGTACACATCGAGGTGCTGACACCCGGCGAGGCGCCGCGGTGGAGTGCCACGCATCCCGATGGCCTCCTGCTGCGCTACGATCGCGGTCGCACGCCGCCGGCAGTGACGGGGATCGTGGCACGTCATCCCTTCCGGAATGGCTGGGCGACGCTGTCGTCGCCAACCGCGCCGTAGTCAGGTGGTGTCGGCGGCCACCGCGGTCGCACGAGCGAACGCGCTGGCGATCACGGCGCGGACCTGGTCCCGCTCGAGCAGGAACGCGTCGTGGCCATGGATGGACGTGATCGCCGTGTAGGTGGCACCGACGTCCTCGGCCCAATGCTGCACGATCTCGGCACTGTACAGGGCGTCGCCCACCACGCCAGCGGCGCTGATCCGGTCGGCATGGGGAGCGAGTGCAGTGCGCCACCCACCCCGGTCACGTCCCACGTCGTGCGTGTCCATCGCGCGCACTCGCTGCTCGTATTCTGCGGCATCGAACCGTGCGATCAGCTTGTCGCCATGATGCCGCAGGTAGCCCTGCATGGTGCGCCCATCGCGTCCGTCGGCATCGACGCCGAAACGTGTCTCGAACTCCCGTTCGGTGCGGTAGGTCATCATGCCGACGGCGCGCGCCAGTGCGAAGCCGGTGGCATCGCCAGCGGCCAGCGCCTGCAACTGGATCATGTTCCAGCCCGCGCCCCACGCGGTCTGCACCGCCGGTGCGGCGAGTACCAGTCCATGCGTCGGTGCCCCACTGACGAGCGCCGTCTCGAGCGCGATCATGCCGCCAAGTGAGCCGCCGGTGACGAAGCTCGCCTTCGGCAGCGCGAGCGCCTCGGTCAGCGCCACGATGCCGCGCGCGACGTCGCGAATGCCCGGCGGTGCCAGTCGGTCCAGCCTGGCGGTGGTGTCGCGGCTGAATCCGTGCGCGTACACGGTGGTCCAGCGGTCCAGCGCTGTGGCCGGACCCACGTCGTGCCACCACGCGCGCAATATCGCCGGCGTTCCGGTGAGTGATGGACAGATGATCACGAGCCCGTCGCTCGCACCATCCGGAACGCTGATGTCGTACGTGAAGCCGGCATCGCTGACGACCGTCCCGCTCCCGAAACGGAAGCGGCCGATCGATTGCGTGCGGAGTGATTCGACGTGTGCGTGCATGGAAACACAGCGCGCCCGGGCGATCGGTGCCGCCGGGCGCGTCCAGTTTAGCGAGTTGTTTAGCGTGGCTGCAATCAGGCGGCAAATCACCACGTCGACGGTTGTCCGGTGACGCTACGACACCCCGGATCGAGTGTCAAGCGCCGATCGGCGTGCCACGCCTACTTCTTCTTCGTCCCACGCACGCTCGGTCGGCGCGAGCGCGTCTTGCCCGGCTTCTTCGGTGGCGTGGGCGGCAGGCTGCGGACGAACAGAAACTTCTTGCCGATCGAGAGCTCGGAGCGCGAGATCGCCTTGTAGCGCCAGATCTTCTCCGGAAACACATCGATCGACGACTGCAGGAAACCGGCGCCGAGGAACAGCGTGTCGGCCAGCGACACGGCAAAGAGCTGGGGATACCCGCGCCGGTTGGCGAGATCCACGGCGGCCGCAATCAGGTGCCGTCCGAGTCCCTTGCCCTGCGCCGCCGGGGCCACCGCCAGCGAGACGAGTTCGCAGAGCGATGGTGAATACTCGTCCAGTGCGACTTGCCCCCAGATGCTGCCATCGGGCCCCCGGACGATGCGATAGTCACTGATCTTGGCCGCGACGAACTCCGCCGTCCGGGGCAGGGTGAGCCCGTCCGCGGAGAACTGGTTGTTCAGCGCAACGATCGCGGCGACGTCGGCGTCAGTGGCGTGAACGGCGGGCGGGAGGGGGAGACGTTCGCGAACAGGTGGGGTCATGCGGCGGTCCGGGCGAGGTCGGTCATGGCCTCACCGGTGAGGCGGAAGGTGGTCCAGTCGGTCATGCCGCGAGCGCCGAGCGACTCGTAGAAGCCGATGGCGGGGGTGTTCCAGTCGAGGACGGCCCACTCCACCCGGCCACACCCGCGCTCCACCGCCACGCTGGCAAGGTGGCCGAGGAGCCGTCGGCCGAGGCCGCGTCCGCGGTATTCCGGCCGGACGAAGAGATCCTCGAGCCAGAGGCCGGGCTGGGCCAGAAAGGTGGAGTAGTTACCGCAATAGAGGGCAAAGCCAGCCACCACGCCTCCCTCGACTTCCGCCAGGACGACCTCGGCGCCGGCCCGCGGTCCGAACAGCGACGCGCAAAGTTTTGCCTCCGTCGCAACGCAGTCGTCAGACATACGCTCGTACTCCGCCAGCGCCCGGATCAGTTCGAGGATCACCGGGACATCCGTTTCGGATGCGGTGCGGAGTGTGGTGGAGGGGTTGAGCATGCTGAAAGATGATGGGAGCGGGTCACGAAACTGAAGTTCGTGCCCGTCGCGGCCCCACCGCCGCCCACTGGTACTCGCCTCGTTTCGCAGGAATCGCACCGTCATGCACGCCACACCCGCACCGGAGCTTCACGTCCGGGCACGAGGATCCAGCCGCACCGCGCTGCCGGACAGCGGGGCCCGGCTCTCCCGCGCGCTCCTGAGCTACCTGGTCGTGCTGATTGCGTCGCTGCAGCTGTTGCCGTTCGAGTTCGTGATCCCCGAACAGCTGCATCTCGGCAGCTCGGCGTCGCCGCTGCGCACGCTCGCGGTGTTCGCGATGTTCGTGCCGTACGGATTCCTCACGCGACGCGCCCGCAGCGGTGGTCGCGGCGAGCAGATCGCCGCCATCGTCCTGTCGGCGGCCATGCTCGCGCTGGCGCTCGAAACGGCGCAATTGTTCGAGCCGTCGTCCGAAGCGTCGGTGTGGCACCTGCTCGCCTCGATCTGCGGTGCCGCTGCTGGCGCCTGGCTCTGCGAGCGCGTGCATCATGACCGGTACGGCACCGCCAATGCCGTGCACGCGATGCTGCTGCAGCTGCCCTTGATGGCGCTGGCGTATCTGCTGCTGCCGTTGCTCTGGGCGAGCAGCGCTGCGGGACAGAACGATCCGCTGCGACTGATGCTGACCGTGAGCGTGGCGCTCGCGGGTGCCTCGTTGCTTGGCTCGATTGCGCGGGCGACGCGGGCGTATACGCCCAATCGCCAGTGGTGGCTGGTACCGACGGTGGCGCTGGTGTGGAGTGCGATCGGATTGCTGCCGTCGATCACCGCCGATTGGCGCATCACGGTGGCCGGCATTGCGGCGGTGACGGCGTTCGCGTCATGGCGCGGTCGATGGAGCGCCCCGGCGTTCGTCGAACGTCGGTACGAAGCGCCGGCACTGCTGGCGGCATTGCCCTTCCTTGGCATCTACCTCCTCGGCGCGTGCGTCTGGCCCGGCCACAGCTTTCGCACGATTCCCCTCGTGCATCTGGGCATGCCGACCACCGAAGCAGGGCTGGCGATGGCGTTGCCGTTGCTGGAGATGGGTATCGCCGCCACGGTGCTCGGCTATGTGATCGCGGAGTTCCTGGGTCGTACCGAGTCGACCTTCCGCCACACCAGCGCTCAGGTGTTCTTCTGGGTGTTCAGCACACTCGTCATCAGCGAGACGGCACGCAGCTTCTTCGGCTACGAAGGAGCATCCCTCCTGCGCGCCGGACTGTCACTCGGTGCAGCGATGTACGGTGCTGGACTGTATCACCTGCAGCGCACCCATGTGAAGGCGCTCGCGCACCGGATCAACCCCGCGCGTTGACGACCGGTGCGCTCAGCGCATCCGGCGTGACACCAGCAGCATCGCGGCCGCGCCGGCCAGCATCAGCGCCGGAATCCGCAGTGGCGGCACGAAGGTGATCACTGCCAGGCAGAGCCCGAGCGTCAGCGCCTCCCACGAGGGCAGCTCGGTGCGTGTCACCGGACGCGACTCGAGGCCTCGGATGATGCCGGCAAGGTCCGACATCGCATCGCTGCCAGTGCGTGTGCCAGACACACCCGTGGCGGTGCGCGCGCTCTGCGTCGGCGACTCGAGCAGCGTCAGCCCGTAACGCACGGCGGCGTCCAATGGTGTGGCGAGCGCGGTGGGTGCTGCTGCGTGCGGTGTCGTGGTACCGGGCGCGGGGCTTTCCGCCTCGATGACCGGCACCGATGCTGGGGTGAGCCGTGCGAGGGCTTGCTGATACGTCGGCGTGGGCGTGCGACCACGTGACTGTCCCAGCCGCGCCAGCATCACCACCCAGTCATCGGCAGGGAACGCCGGTGCGAGTGTCCGCACCTGCTGCATGATGGCGTCCGCCATGTCCGGCGTGCCGTCACGCATCGCCAGCGCGGCACGCTGCAGCCACAGCAGCGGCTCGGCGGGGTGCAGCGCCAGGGCGTGATCGTTCGCGAGCCGGGCCGCGTCAGGCTGACCGCGATGGGCGGTGTGCACACCGAGCAGGTAGAGGATCGCGGCGGAGCGGGGCAGGCGCGCCACGGCATCGCGCAGCACCTGCTCCGCGTCGGTGGTGCGACCAAGGAGTTGCAGCGCGCCGCCGCGCAGGTACCACGGCGAATCCGAGGCCAGCTGGTGCGACCAGACGGCGTCGAGTTCGGCGAGCACCGTGTCGGGCTTGCCGCTCTGCAGCGCACGCGTGGCCGACTCGAGCGCGAGCGCCAGTTGGGTGGTCTCGGGCAGCACATCGCCCATCTCGAGCCTTCCGGCGAGCGAGATCGGGGCGTCCTCGCGCGGCTGTGCAGCCGGTATCGACGGCGGTGCGCCCTGCGGCAGCAGCACCCCGTCGTCGCCGATCAGTGGCGGGATGCCGACCGTCACCGGTGCCGTCAACACCGGCAGCCGGAATGGCGGGATCCCGCCGCCCCCACCCTGCAGAGGGGGGATCGTCATCTGGAGAACTGGGAGGCGTCAGCGCGGTCCATCCTGGGGAGGATCGGCTGTTTGCCGCCGCGGGTTGACCCGATCGGCAGCGTTCGCGCTCCGCTCTGGGGTCCACCATGGTCGCGGCGACTCACCAGCGCCGGATACCGCCCCGCCAGTCCCGGAACACCGGTTCGTCGTGCAGGGCGCACGCATCCAGCACGGCCAGCAGCCCACGCGCCACATCCTCGATCTCGGCGTGAAACGCCGGCCCCGCCATGTCCAGCCGATAGCGGCCGGCGTTGCCGACGACGGTCGCAATGCCCGCCCGCTGGAGATCGAGTGACGCCGCCCGGACCAGCATCAGCTGCGAGGCGTACGCCATGGCCAGTCCATGGCCGCCGCCGCGGATCTTCTCCTCGATCACCCCGAGCCAGCTGGCCTGAATCAGCACCCGCGGCGGCTTCACCTGCGTCACGAACTGGATCGCCGCCAGTGTCGGCGCGATGACCTCCCGCGACTCGGTCAGCAGCCGATCCACGGTCAGGGCGCGCAGGTCGGCGCCCGCATCGTCGGCTTCGTCGGTCTGCGTCGGGGGAATCGGCACCTCGGCGATGATGGCGCGTGTGACGCCATCAAGCACCGGCCACGTGCCAGGCTGCCACGCGAGGGCGGTCAGCTGCGCGGGATACTCGTCGCGCAGGTCGTGCAGTGCAGGCGGCACACGATGTGGCGCCTGCACACCGGCAACCACCGAGTCGCCGCGCGACAGCACTTCGCGCACGCACGCCAGACCCAGCGGGCGATGGGCACCGAGGATCAGCGTCGTCATGGCGTGGCGTCGGTGCGGATCGCCACGTGCAGTCCGATGCCGCCGAACAGCATGCGTCGCGTCTCGACCACCTGAAACCCGTGGCGCTGCAGCACGGCGGTGAACTCCTCGATGGTGACGAACGCGGCGATCGAACGCGCAATGTAGCCGTAGATCGCCGGCGTCCGATGCCACCACCATCCCACGACATCACCAGCCACGCGCAGGTATCCCAGGAACAGCGCACGCCAGAGTGCGTTGCGCGGCACGAAGAAGTCGAGTGAACCGAGCACACCACCGGGGCGCAGCACGCGCGCACATTCGCGCACGGCGGCATCCAGATCCGGCACGTTGCGGAATCCGTAGCCTGCGGTGATCACATCCACACTCGCGGTCTCCGCCGGCAGCGACGCCATCTCACCAAGGGCGAACGCGATGCGTGTGGTGTCGGCCGGCGCAATCCGGGTGCGCGCAATGCGCAGCATCTCTGCCGACGGATCGACGCCGGTCACCTGCATGTCCGGCCGTGTGGCCGCCAGCGAGAAGCCGAGGTCGCCGGTACCGCAGGCCAGATCCAGTGCGCGGCGTGCCGTCGCGGCGCGTGACAGGACGGAGCCGATCAGGTCCGCTTTCCACGTGCCGTCCATGCCGAACGAGAACAGCCGAGTGAAGGCATCGTAGCGGGGTGCGATCACGTCGAACATCGGTGTCACCACGCCCTGCTTGCGCGCGGCATCGGCCATCGCGGCATCAATGTCCTGCGCACGGAATCGCGCGAGGGGATCGTCGTGTTGCGCTCTCGTCATGCGGCGATGCTACCCCGATGCCACCGACGCGGCAACGGGTCGGCGTCGGTGATTCAGAACCCGATCGTCAGGCGGCGTCGGGCGAGGGTCACGGCCGGCAGGAGCGACGGCACGCGCTGTGCCACCCGCGTCAGCGCACGATCGGTGCTCCGGTTCTTCTGCCCCACGTAGCCGAGCACCTCCACCATGGCACGTGTGCGGGCCGTATCGGCGGCGAGATCGATCCTGCCGAGCGAGTCGAGCACGACGGGCAACTGACGGCGGCGCTCCCGGTCGGCCAGGAATCCCTTCACGGCGGCATCGCGGACGAACGCGTCGCCAGCGGTGATGGCGCGCATCAGCGCCTTGTCGCCATCGCCGGGCATCTTGCCCAGCACCTGCGCGGCCGACTGCCGCAGCGGCGACGGTCCGTCCCAGAGCACCACCTGCAGCGTTCGCTGAGCACCCTTGGCATGGCGGCCGGCGCGCGCCAGCAGGGTGAGCGCGGTGCGGGCGCGTGCGATGGCGTCGGCGCCATCGAGTTGCGGCGAGTCGCTCAGGTCGCGGGCCAGACTCCGGGCCACCAGCGTCGCCGTCTTCGAGCCCGGCGTCTCGTCCAGCGCCGCGAGCGCGGCGAGGGTCGCCCCACGGACGCGGGGATCATCGTCGCTCACATGGTCACGGAGCGCATGAATCGCGGCGCGTGCCGCCGGACCGGCGTTGGCGAGGGCGGCAGCCGCACGGGCCCGGTCGCGTGCGTCCCCCACGCTCAGCCGACGCCGGAACTCCGTGATGTTGTCCTCGGCAATGGTGATGAGTGCGATGCCCGCATCGGCCGAGACCAGCGGATCGTCGTCACGCCACGCGCGCCAGAGCGCCGGGGATGCCCGCTTCGCGGCCTTGCCACCGTGACCGATCGCCCGGATCGCCGTGCGCCGTACCGCTGCGTCGGGGTCGCCGATCAGCGGAGTGAGATAGACGATCGTCGCGCTGGTGACGTCGGAGAACTGCGCCAAGGCCTCCAGGGCGGCCTGCCGGACGAGCGGCTGCGGATTGGAGAGGTCATCGCGCCAGTCGGCCTGTGTACGGCCGGCGACGAGTGGCGCGCGCTCCTGGGCCGCCAGCCTGGCGGGCTGGAGCACATGAACGAGCACGGCGAGCAGGGCGGCGAGTTGGCGCATGCAAGGGAGTATCGGACGCCCCGCCGCCTTGCGACATTCGACCCATGGTCGCCTTCGCCACGCCTCCGCGCGAGCCCAATGACTGGTTCCTGCCGCCCGAGACGGTGGCAGGCGGTCCACTGGTCGCACCGGCAACCGAGCGGCGGCGTGCGCGGGCACCGCGGCAATGGGTGTGGCCACTCATGGCGATGCTCCTCGGCGTGACGACCTACGGCGTCGTGGCGCAGCTGCCCACGGCGTTGCCGGTTCCAGTGGACAGCTTCGCCAGAAATCGCATCGAGTCACAGGCGGCGCGTCTCATGCTCGAGCAGTTACCTGCGGCGCCGCGACTCGCCGATGTGCGCCGACTGATGGGTGAGTCGCAGCTCTTCTGTCGGTCGGCGATCGGCGTCGGCACCGACTCGTTGCTCACCTGCCTCGGCCATGCGGTACGGTATCAGGGTGCGTACAGCCGCATGGCGTTTCGGGTCGTGAGTCGCGGTGACAGCGTTACGACGGTCATCGCCTGCCCGGCATTGGTCATCCATCGCACGGTGCCTGCTCCAGCGATCCTCGAACGCGCGCGCCCGGCCCTGGGTTCGGCCGACTGCTGGCGCGATCCGGCCAATCCTGCGGACAGTGACTGGGCCTGGACGTCGCTGCCGGACTCGGTGCGCTTCACGCTCGTTCCCACGCCGGACGCGCCACGGATGCGCGTGGAGTCGGTGCCAAGTGCAGACACGATCACGGTGGTCTGGTAGCCGAGCCCCGTCGCCACGTTCATCAGCTCACTGCTCGTCCCGGATCACGCGAATTCCCGGCGTCTCGAGATCATCCATCTGGCCGCTCTTCACGGCCCAGAGGTAGCCGATCACACCGGCCCCGACGATGACGAGGGCGAGCGGTACCACGAGATACAGAATGGTCATCGGCTGTCCGGCGTGAAGGTGCGGCCCAACCAGCTGGCCAGCACGACCGTGAGCGAACTGGTGGGCATCATGATCGCAGCGATCAGTGGCGTGATGTGCCCACCCACTGCAAGGGCCACACCGATCGCATTGTAGGCGAACGCCCACAGGATGTTGTTGCGGATCACACGCATCGAACGACGGGCACCCTCATCGAGCGCCACCAGCGCCGCGAGCCCGTCGCGTGTCATCGCAACATCGGCAGTCGCGAGTGATGCTTCGGCGCCACCGTGCACACCGATGCCGACCGTCGCCGCGGCAATCGCGGCGGCGTCATTCACGCCATCGCCCACCATCGCCACGCAGGGCGGAGTGCGGCCCGTCCCGGCCGCTGCGACGAGTGTCCGCACGCGGGCGGCCTTCTCCTCCGGGCTGGCCTCGGCGACGATCTCGTCAGGTGCAAAACCAAGCGCGGTGCCAACGCGCGTCGTCACCGCTGCGGCATCACCAGACAGCAACATGGTGCGCCATCCACGTGCCCGCAGCGTGGCGAGGGATGCGGCAGCGTCGTCGCGAATGGCATCACCAAATGCCGCGCGGCCCACGATGCAGCCGTCGGACGCGATGATCACTGGTGTGTTGCCGTCATCCACGGTCCACGTGGGCCAGGTGGCGTTCGGCAATTGCGCGGCGATGAACCGCGGGGAGCCGATCAGCAGATCCCGCCCGTTCACGTGCCCCGCGATTCCACCGCCGATGGTATGCGTGGCCGTCACGTGCGCGCTCGGAGTGATGCCCGCCCACGCACGGCGGAACCCTGCCGCGATCGGGTGCGTCGAGGCCGACTCGAGGGCCAGGATCATCGGCCGCAGTTCGTCCGCGCCGTCCCACGTCACCAGCGTGGTCTCGCCCATCGTGAGCGTACCGGTCTTGTCGAGCACCAGCCAACCGGGACGCGAGAGCGATTCGAGCGTATCGCCACCTTTGACGAAGATCCCTGCACGCGCCGCTCGACCCACGGCGGCGCTCATCGCCAGCGGCGTGGCCAGCGCCAGCGCGCAGGGACAGGTCACGATCAGCAGGGCGATGACGTGATCCCACGCGGCCGTGGCATCCCGACGCACCCACACCGCATACGTGACGGCGGCCAGCACCAGCACCACCGCCACCACCCGCGATGCGAGGCGATCGGCCAGCAGCACCACCGGTGCGCGGCGACGCGCACTTTCGTCCACCTGCGCCAGGATGCGCGCGATGCGGCTGTCCTCGCCCGATGCCTTCACCACGACGCGAAGTTCGGCGCTGCGATTCAGCGTGCCGGCATACACCGTGTCGCCCACGTCCACATGCACGTCCGCCGATTCACCGGTGAGGATGGCGCGATTGAGGGTACTTTCGCCGCTGAGCACCTCGCCGTCCACCGGGATGGTCTCGCCGGCGTGCACGGCGATCACGCTGCCCACGCCAACCGCATCGGCCGGCACCTCGAGCATGCTGTCGTCGGGCTGGACGAGGCGCGCGGTGGCCGGCGTCAGTGCGAAGAGCTGCTCGGTGGCATCGGTGGCTGCGCGCTGGCCGCGCGCCTGCAGGAACCGTCCCACGAGCAGCAGGAAGACCAGAGCGCAGACACCATCGAAATACACCGGTCCCGAACCGGTGATGGTGTTGATCGCACCGCGCGTGAACGCCGCACCGAGCGCCAGCGCGATCGGCACGTCCATGTGGATGGTGCCGGTGCGCAGGGCCGCCCACGCACTGGTGAAGAACACCCGTCCCGGCCAGGCCAGCGCCGGAATCGTCAGTGCGAAGCTGATCCAGCGGAAGAGCCGCAGCGAGCCGGCATCCATCGTGTTGAGCTCACCGGCGTACAGCGCCAGTGCCGCGAGCATCACGTTCGTCGCAATCGCACCCGACACGCCGATGCGGATCAGCATCGCGCGGTCTTCCTTGCGTCGAAGCACGGCCCGCTCGCCACCGCGGTACGGATGCGGCGTGTACCCCAGTGCATCGAGTGTGCGTGCCACCGCCGAGAGCGGCGTCGCCGATGGGTCCCACATGACCGACGCGCGTGACTGGCGCACATCGAGCTCGGCGCGCGCCACACCCGTCACCAGCAGCGGCACCCGTTCGATCAGCCACACACACGACGCGCAGTGCACGCCCTCGAGCGCGAGCTGCACATGCGCCATGCCATCGGCATCGTGCGTGACGTACCGCGTCTGGAACGCCTCGTGATCGAAGTCGGCGAAACCGCGTCCCGAGGGGCGCACCGCCGCACCACGCCGCTCGCTGAAGCCATGATAGGCACCGAGCCCATGCTCGTTGATCATGGCGTATGCCGTGGCGCAGGCGCTGCAGCAGAAGGTCGGTCCCTCCGTCGACTCGATGCCGAGCGCCGGCAGGCCGCAGTGTGTGCAGGCGACGGTGGCGACCTTCGAGACGGCGGACGGCTTGACGGTGGTCGCCATCACGGTGCCATGAGGTGGGTATGCGTCGCTGCAGCACCGGCGGTCGGGCCGGCGCTGGTCATCGGCGGCATCAGCAGGTGCGCCGTGAGTTCCCCCACGCCGAGCAGCAGCACCAGTGACGCGCTGGCGAGCGGCCAGCGAATGCGCAGCGCCGGACCCCAGCGCCGTGCGCCGGAGGCAATGGCCACGAGCATCGGCACGGTCCCGAGCCAGAACACGCTCATCACGGCCGCCGCGCGCAGTGGCGCACCAGTTCCCATGGCCGTGGCGATGAACGCCCAGAGCCAGCCGCAGGGCAGCAGCGCGGTGGTGAGTCCGATGGCTGCAGCGCGTGCGCGCGGGTCCCACGATGTCGTGCGCGCAAGAAGCGACCCCAGCGTCCCGCCCCACTGGGACGCACCGGCAAACCGCCGCGCCTGCATCGCCTGACGAAGTTGCACCACGCCCCACACGATCAGCGCGATGCTCGTGATCAGTGCGGCGGTGCGTTGGACATTGGCGATCAGTCCGGCGCGATTCAAACCGGCGCCGACGAATCCGGCCGCGACGCCAAGCATGACGTACGCCACGAGGCGCCCGCCATGGTACCATGCGCCACGCCGTGCACCGCCATTCGCCAGACAGGCGAAGGCGCTGCACATCGCACCGCAGTGCACCGAGCCAAGCAGGCTCGCGAGGAAGACGCCGGCAAGCAGGGTCACGGCAGTTCGGTGCGCAGCTTGGCCGTGAAGACGTCCGTGCCTCGGACGGCACGCACCCGGACTTCCCAGATCCCGGCACTCGCCGCACGCACCGGTGCGAGGTACCCGTCACCGTCGCGCACCATCACGAGCCGGTCGATCTGGCCGGCATGTGCCACCGCCAGTGCCTCGGCGATCACCGAGTCGGCCGTGGTGATCGGTGCGCCGGTGGAATCACGCAGCGCAATGCGCAACGTGGCAATGCGTCCCTCCGCTCGCGTCATGCCGGCCGTGGCCTGCCAGCCGAGCGCCTTGTCACGGCGCGACTGCTCCATCGTGGCATCCCAGTTCACGGCACGGGCGTAGTAATCGGGTTCGATGGCGAAGTTCGGATCGTTGCCGGCCACGCGGGCCATCCAGATACCGAAACAGATCTGCGTCACCAGCACGGCGACGATCGCCGTGGGCCACGGCTGCAACTTGCCGGGAAGAAAACTCATCGCTCATTCCTGGTGGAAGACTTCTTTTCGTCGCGTTCGTCGTCATCGCGGCTTTCGCGCGTCGGGCCGAGCAGAACGAACGGCAGGTCCTTGCTGAATCCGGCGCCGTCGGTGATCCGCAGCGTCACTGGGTGCCGTCCGTTTCGGAACGATGCAATCGAGTCGATCAGGAACAGGCTCGTCGTGCGCTGCGCGCCCGGCTCGATGCGCAGCGGCAGTTCGGGTGCAATCACCGTTCCCGTGCGGAAGTCCTGCACCTGCACGTTGTAGTCGTGCGCGCTGTTGGTGCGGTTCACGATCTTCACCCGCAACTGGTTGGCCACGCGCCCATCGGACTCCACGCTGTACGGCTCGCTGCTGGAGCGCAGCACGATGATCTCGGCCTTCGCCCGTGTACCGAGCGTGAGTGCCAGCATGCCCAGCACCACCGTGAGCGCGACGGAGTAGATCACCACACGCGGACGCCAGAGTGTGCCTGGCCGGCCCGCCAGCCCCTCCTGCGACGCGTAGCGAATCAGGCCGGGCGGCTTGTGCAACGCCGTCATGACGTGGTCGCAGGCATCCATGCACTGTGTGCAGTGCACACACTCCATCTGCAAGCCGTTGCGGATGTCGATGCCGGTCGGGCAGGTCAGCACGCAGGCGTTGCACGAGACGCAGTCGCCATCCTCTGGCCGGCGATCCTTGCCGGCGCGACGAGGCTCGCCGCGGGTGGCATCGTAGGCCACGATCAGCGAACGGCGGTCGATCAGGGCCGACTGCCAGCGGCCGTACGGGCACGCGATGAGACAGGTCTGCTCGCGGAACCAGCCGAAGTCGATGAAGATCAGCAGCGTCGTCACCGCCATCACGAGGAACGGCGTGGGATGCTCGCGTGGCGACAGTCGCACCCATTCGGCCAGCGTGTCGGTTCCCACGAAGTAGGCGAGGAACGTGTGTGCCAACCCGAGACAGATCGGGATGTAGATCAGGTACTTCAGGATCCGCCGCGGCGACATCACTCCCGTCGCCTTGTCCATCGCCAGCGATCCGCTGCGCCCGCCTTCCAGCAGACGCTCGATCGGGCGGAACACGAACTCCATGTAGACCGTCTGCGGGCAGCCCCAGCCACACCACACACGCCCGAAGAGCGCCGAGAACAGGAACACCGCGATCACGGCGCTGCCGAGGAGCAGCATCAGGATCAGCGTGTCGGTGGGCAGGAAGGTGTTGCCGAGCAGCGTGAATTCGCGGCGTGGCACATTCAGCAGGATCAGCGGCTTGCCCATCCAGCGCAGGTGCGGCAGCGTCACGAAGAAGGCGATCAGTGCATACCCGACGATCCGGCGGCGCGTCCACCAGACGCCATCGGACACCCGGGGACGGATCCAGAACCGCGATCCGTCCTCGTTCAGTGTCGGGAGAACCCGTCCGGCGGCCCGCGGGGCGGTCACCGCGGCACGACCACGCCTTGCGGCTCCTTCGGCTTGGCGGGGCTGGTGCCGTGCAGCGACCAGACATACACCACCACTTCTTCGAGTTCGTCCGGCTTGAGCAACTTGCCCCACGCCGGCATGCCCTTGGCCAGGACACCGTTGTTCACGGTGGCATAGATGGAGTCGATCGTGCCTCCGTGCAGCCACGCGTCATCGGTCAGGTTCGGCCCGATACTGCCACCGCCGTCGGCAGCATGACAGGCGGCGCACTTGCCGTCGTAGAGCACCTTACCCTGCGCCACCTCGCTCTGTCGCTTGGCGGCGGCGAGCAAGACCGCTGGATCTCCGCCCCCGAGATGTTCCGGATGCGCCTGGCGGAACGCAGCCATGTCGGCTTCGTACTCCGCCTTCCATCCCTTGCCGAGTCCAGTGTCGAAGGGATTGACGTAGTAGAAGATCGAGAAGACGATCGTGATCCAGAACGTGATCACCCACCACTGCGGCATCGGGTTGTCGTACTCCTGGATGCCGTCGTACGAGTGCTCGATGAGCCGGTCGCGCTCGACCTCGCCCTTGCCCTTGTCCGTCGGATTCGTCACGGCTGGTTTCCAGTGGTGGTCGTGGTGTCGTCCAGCGGGATCTGCGCGGCGGCACGCCACCACGCGCGATGGCTGGGCCAGAAGATCCAGGCGCTGAGCGCGAGGAAGGCGCCGAAAAACAGGATCAGCGCGACGACGGCGTAGTGCGACAGTCCGGCGCCACTCATCAGGTCTGTGAGACTCATGGCGCCTTCCGTGTCGCGAGCGGTGGTATGCTGGTGGCGGCGCGGGCCGCGGTCGTGGCCACCGGTGCGTTGGCGAGCTTGATGTCCTGACCGAGGCGCTGGATGTAGGCCACCATCGCCACGATCTCCTGATCCTGCAGGTTGGCCGGTCCACCATTCTTCTCGATGTCGGCAGCGACGATGGCTGCCTGCGCCTTCGCCATCGGAATGGCTTCGGTCACCGCCTTGCCATACGGCACACCCAGCATCGACATCACGCCGACACGCTTCTCGATGGCATCCCACGGAATCGGCGTCTTCGCGAAGTGCGGGTACGCCGGCATCAGCGAGCCGGTGACGATGTCACGCGGATTGTTGAAGTGTGTCACGTGCCAGAGGTTGGGATACTTGCCGCCTTCACGCGCCAGATCGGGGCCGTTGCGCTTGGAGCCCCACAGGAACGGGTGCTCGTAGACGCTCTCACCTGGCTTCGAGTACTCGCCATACCGCTCGGTCTCGTAGCGCAGCGGGCGGATCATCTGCGAATGACAGTTGAAGCACCCCTCGCGGATGTACATGTCGCGGCCGTAGAGCTCGAGCGGTGTGTACGGCTTGACGCTCGCGATCGTCGGGACGTTCGACTTGATCAGGAAGGTCGGGATGATCTCGAACAGCGAGGCGATCGTGACCGCGAGCGTCGTCAGCACTGTGAAGAGCACGGGCATCGCCTCCCACTTGCGGTGGTAGCGCATGGCCCGCACCCAGCCGATGAGTCCTTCGCCCGCCGGCTTCGCCAACACCGGCTCCACCCAGTTTTTCGTCAGCGGCGCCGCATGGATCACCGGCACCTCGTACGTGGCCGGACGGCCCTGCCAGGTCTTGTACATGTTCCAGCCGAGCATCAGCACACCGACCACGTACAGCGAGCCACCCACCACGCGCACCCAGTACATGGGCAGCAGTCGCACGACGGTCTCGATGAAGTCGGGGTACATCAGGCGGCCGGTCTCGTCGAAGGCACGCCACATCAGGCCCTGCGTCACGCCGGCCGAGTAGATCGAGACGACGTACAGGATGATGCCGAACGTGCCGATCCAGAAGTGCAGCTCTGCCAGCTTCTTGCTGTAGAGCGGCGCCTGGAACAGTCGCGGCAACAGCCAGTAGATCATGCCGAACGTGATGAAGCCGTTCCAGCCCAGGGCACCGGTGTGCACGTGCGCAATGATCCAGTCGCTGTAGTGGGCCAGGGCATTGACGCTCTTGATGCTGAGCATCGGGCCTTCGAACGTCGACATGCCATACGCCGTGATGCCGATCACGAAGAACTTGAGGATCGGATCATTCACCACCTTGTGCCAGCCGCCGCGCAGCGTCAGCAGGCCGTTGATCATGCCACCCCAGCTCGGCGCCCAGAGCATCACGCTGAACACCATGCCCAGCGAGCCCGCCCACTCCGGCAGTGCCGTGTAGTGCAGGTGATGCGGGCCGGCCCAGATGTACATGAACACCAGTGACCAGAAATGCAGGATGGAGAGGCGGTAGCTGAAGACCGGCCCCTCGGCGGCTTTCGGCATGAAGTAGTACATCAGGCCGAGGAACGGCGTCGTCAGGAAGAAGGCGACGGCGTTGTGGCCGTACCACCACTGCATGAAGGCATCCTGCACGCCGGCATAGATGCTGTAGCTCTTGAACGCGCCGGCCGGCAGCGACAGGTTGTTGAAGATGTGCAGGATCGCGACGGTGATGATCGAGGCGAGGTAGAACCAGAGCGCCACGTAGAGGTGCCGCTCACGGCGCTTGATCAGCGTACCGATGAAGTTGACGGCGAACACCACCCAGATCACCGCGATCGCGATGTCGAGCGGCCATTCGAGCTCGGCGTATTCCTTGGCCTGCGTGAAGCCGAGGGGCAGCGTCAGGGCGGCGGCGAGGATGATCACCTGCCAGCCCCAGAAGTGGATCTTGCTCAGCGTGTCGCTGAACATCCGCGCCTTGAGCAGACGCTGCGTCGAGTAGTAGCAGCCGCAAAAGAAGGCGTTGCCACCGAAGGCGAAGATGACCGCGTTGGTGTGCAGCGGCCGCAGGCGTCCGAAGCTCGTCCACTCCGTGCCGAGGTTGAAGATCGGATTGGCCAGCTGGAGCGCAATCAGCACTCCGACAATCATGCCGATGGCACCCCAGACCACGCAGGCCACCATGAATTTCCGAACGACGTCATCGTCATACGAGAACGCGTCGAGGGGTGTACTCCCTGTGGTAACCGGTTGCGCGGCGACAGCAGCGGTCATCGGCGAGGACCTCTTTCAGAGCAGAAGGGACAGCCACGGCGCCGAGCGCGCTGCGACTGTCCCGTAAGCTCTCCCCTACAACTCATCTGGAATGTCGGGGTAAACACCCGTCGTTCAGAGAATTGCCTGACAGCTGAGTAAGGTGTCGCCCTACAGTCGGGCTTCTTCGTCGAGCAGGCCGAGCCGGACGGCAAAACGCACGTAGTCCGGCCGGTGCGCAAGCCCGATCTTCTCCTGAATGCGCTGCTTGTAGGTGTCCACCGTTTTGGCACTGATGTTGAGCTGCGCACCAATGTCGGGCCCGGTATACCCGGCCGCGATCAACCGGAGAATCGACCGCTCCCGGTCCGACAGTGATTCGTACTGCGTCTGTTCCGCCGCGCGATGCTCGCGCTTCTTCAGCTCCTTGGCCAGCGCCCGAACCGCGCCGAGCCGGAGGTACTGGTCGCCGCGCGCCACCATCCGGACGGCGTCCACCAGTTCGCGGTCGGCGGCATTCTTCACGAGATACCCGCTGGCACCGGCCTCCAGCAGCCGCACCAGATGTTCGTCTTCCGCGTGCATCGTCAGGATCAGGATGCGCGCCGGGGACTCGAGCCGCTGCAGTTCCCGCGTCGCCGCTGCCCCGTCCATGCCGTCCATGCTCAGATCCATCACCACGACATCGGGTTTCAGCCGCATGGCAGCGTCCACGGCCTCGCGACCGTTCCGCGCTTCGCCGATCACGGTGATGTCCGGCGCCGTCTGCAGCACCGCCTTCAGCCCATAGCGCACGACCGCATGGTCGTCGGCGAGCAATACCGTAATTACGTCGTTGTCCATGTGACCTCCGGGTCTGCATATAGTGTGCGCCGCCGGCGCACGCGGCGGTGTCGGGCAATACCGGACAGTTTTCACATCATTCTGGACGTACCCTTCAGCGTCATGACAAACAATACCGTCCCGGACCATGTCCTTGCGAAGCTCGTCCACATCACGTCCGATGCCGTGATCGTGATCGACGAGGGACAGCGGATCATCTGTTTCAACGAAGGAGCCGTTTCGCTGTTCGGATGGTCCGCGAAGGAGATCATCGGCCAGCCGCTCTCGGTACTCCTGCCGCATCGCTTTCAGGCCGCCCATGGCGGGCACATCCAGCGATTCGGCGACGGGGAGTCCATTGCCCGGCGCATGGCGGAGCGGGCACCGATCTTCGGCCTGCGGCGGTCGGGCGAGGAGTTTTCGGCGGAAGCCTCGATCACCAAGGTCGGTGGCGAGGGCGGGCATATCTATGCCGTGGTGATGCGGGACGTCAGCGAGCAGCGGCGCACGGAGGCGCTCGTCCAGCGGGCACTGGCCGACGCGGAAACCGCCGTCCGCGACCGCGACGACCTGCTCGGCCTGGTCTCCCACGACCTCCGCAATCCCGTCAATGCGGTGAAGATGCTGGCCTCGGCACTGCTGCGCATCCCGAGTGACACCGCCGCGACGAAACTCCCGCCGTCGGCCGCCGAGCATGCCAGTGTGATGCTGCAGGCCGCCACTCAGATGGACACGCTGATCCAGGACCTGCTGGACGTGACGCGGCTGGAGCGAGGTCAACTCAGGATTTCGCGCCGTCCCGAGGCCATCGCCGCACTCATGGCCACCACGGCCGACCTCCTCGCGCCGCTCGCCGCCGCGCGCGGCGTCACACTCGAGACCGAACTCGAAGCCGGGCTGCCGCTGGTGGACATCGATCCCGATCGCATCGCCCAGGTGCTCTCCAATCTCGTCGGCAATGCCGTGAAGTTCACGCCGCAGGGTGGGCACGTGAAGATGCGGGCGCTTCGCCGGGTTGGTGGCATCCTGGTGATCGTGCAGGATACGGGCGACGGCATTGCCGCCGATGATCTGCCGTTCGTCTTCGATCGCTTCTGGCAGAGCAAGCGGACCGACCGTTCCGGTGCGGGGCTGGGGCTGGCCATCGCGCAAGGGATCGTGCGGGCGCACGGCGGCACGTTGTCTCTCGAGAGCGAACTGGGTCGGGGCACGTCGGCGCTGCTCACACTCCCTGCGGCGGGGGACACCGACGCCAGGCACACCGCCGTGCGCGGCAGCTAGTCCGCCAGATTCGAATCGAGAGCAGCATCGCGTCGTGCATGCGCCTATGATGTCGGGGCGTGCAGGCTCACCTCGGCGGAGCGGAGGGGCAGATGCGGTTCATGCGATTGATCGGACGGACGGGTGCGGTCGTGGTCGGACTGCTGGTGGTCGCGATTGGCGGCGTCTATGCGCAGACGCAGTGGACACTCACCCGGAAGGGGACACCGCCGGAGCGGCCGGCGCCGCAGGTCACCCGCGATTCGGCGCAGCTGGCGCTGGGCGCGAAATTGACGGTGACGTCCGGCTGTCAGGACTGCCACACGGATGATCTGGCCGGCAAGGTCATGGTCGATGATCCTGCGTTCGGGCGTCTCGTCGCCAGCAACCTGACGTCAGGCACCGGAGGGACGCTCTCGCACTATGACGATCGCGCGCTCGATGCCGCCATCCGTGACGGCGTGAGCTGGGACGGACGTAAGCTGATCATCATGCCCTCGCTGGAGTACGCGTCAATGGCGGACGACGACGTGGCGGCGATCATCGCGAACCTCCGCACGCGCCCACCGGTGAACCGCGAGTTGCCCAACGTTTCGATGGGCCCCGTGGGGAGAGCATTGATTGCTGCCGGCAAGATTCCGCTGTCGTACGATGTGATCGATCACCAGCGGAAAACGCGCACCGTTGCCCCCACCGCCGCCACCGTCGAAACCGGGCGCTATCTCGCGAGTGGTTGCGTGGGCTGTCACGCCAATGACTACGGCGGCGGCTCGGTCCCCGGGCAACCGTCGGGCGGAAAACAGTCGACCGACATCACACCGAGCGGCAATGTCGGCAAATGGACGCAGGATCAGTTCATCACCGCAATGCGCGAGGGGCGGCGACCCGACGGTACGGCGATCGACTCGCTGATGCCATGGAAGGCCTTCGGTCGCCTCTCCAACGACGAACTGCGCGGACTCTATCTCTACCTGCGCACGCTGCCGCCGAAGACGGTCGTCGCCAGCCGCTGATCGTGCCACGCGAGGTTTCCTGAGGACGCGGCACCCGACACACCCCTCCGCGCCACCCGTCTTCCCGGTGATGGTCCCGGATATGCTCTCCTGATCGTTGATGCAGGGTGGCGTTCGGCAATGGCGCGCGACCCGATGGTTGCGGGATCTACCTCGAACAGGGTGAAAGCAAGATGACGCGTGTTGCCGTGCTGGGAATGGGGCTGCTGGGATCAGGGTTTGCCGAGGGGCTCCTGGCCCGCGGCGGGAACGCGGTGGTGGTGTGGAATCGCACGCCCGCGAAGTGCGAGCCGCTGGTGGCCTTGGGGGCCACCGCCGCGCCGTCAGCCGCCGAGGCGGTCCGGGGGGCGGAGCGGGTGCATCTCGTGCTGCTGGACGATGCCACCGTGGACAGCACCATTGCGGACTGCCAGGCGTCGTTGCACCCCGATGTGATCGTCATCGACCACACCACCACGTTGCCGGCGCGCACGGCCGCCCGCGCGGCGGAATTGCAACAGGCGGGGATCCGCTATCTGCACGCCCCGGTGATGATGGGACCGGGAGCGGCCCGCGACGCGAAGGGCATGATGCTGGTGGCGGGCCCCGAGGCGCTGGTGGGTCCGGTGCGCGAGGCGTTGGCGGCCATGACCGGTGACCTGTGGCATGTCGGGGAGCGACCCGATCTGGCAGCCGTCTACAAGCTGTTCGGCAACGCGGCGACGTTGTCGGTGGTGGGCGTGTTGGCCGACGTGATGCGGCTGGCCGATGCGACCGGTGTGCCACGCACCGGTGTGCTGGAGATGCTGGCCAAGGTGAACCTCAACGGCCCCGTCGGCGGTCGCGGGACGATGATGGCGACGGGGGAATTCGAGTCGAACTTCACCCTCGACGTGGCGTGGAAGGATCTGCGCCTGATGCTCGAGACGGCGGGATCGTTGCCGGTGCCGATGCTGTCGGCCCTCGCCGCACGCATGGACGAGGGGATCGCCGCAGGGCAGGGCAGCGAGGACTTCGCGGTGATCGGCGCGCCGGAAGCATCGGTGTCGGTGTGATCAGCCGTCGCTGACGGCCGATTCATCACGTCCGCTGACGCCGCGCTACCTCCGAAACGTCGCCCCGGCCAGAATTGCGACCGCACCGAACGTCGTCTGCGCCGCGTTCAGCCCGAGCCGGAAATCCTTGTCGGTGAACGTCGTGAACACATCCGTGGGCTGGTGCCAGTGCGGGTCCCAGCCACTGCCCACCTGCGTGCCGCGCTCGTTCTCGCGCAGGCTGATCGCCGCCACCAGATCCTGGAACGGACCGGAGTCGGTGTTGGTCATGTGCGGCCCCACCTGCGCCGGATAGTCGGTGGCGAACTTCTCGTTGGCGGCGTGCAGGAACCACGCGAGTGTCGCCGACTGCGCCGCCATCTTCGAGTTCGACTGGAACTCGATGTTCACGTCGGCCTCGGGACGCTGCTCCGGCGCAATCGAGCTGTCGGGGCGGGGCATGCCATGGTCGAACATCATCATGTCGTGCTGGATCATGCCAAGCCATTTCGGTTCCGGATACTTCCCCGAGCCCGCCGGCATCTCCTTCCCCTGCATCGCGAAGCGCTGTTCCACGTACGCCCGCGCCCCGTTGAGCCCCGTTTCCTCGTTGTTCCAGAGGATGAAGCGGATCGAGCGATCGGTGACCACATCGGGGCTGCTGAACACACGCGCCAGCTCCATCACCAGGGCGGTGCCCGACGCATCATCGTTGGCGGCTTCACCCCAGCCATGGCCATCCATGTGCGCGCCCACGATGTACATCTCCTCGGGATGTGTGCTGCCCACCTTGGTGCAGTACACCTGCTGGCGCTCCCCCGGTGTGCTGGGCTGCGAATTGAGCGCGCGCAGCCGCGGATCCGGCTGGCGCAGTGAATCGGTGTTCACCCCGGTGCGGGTGCGCATGCCCCGCGAGACGCCGCCGCCCTGTTCGCGACGCACCGCCGGTCGCGGACCGGGTGGGGTGGCAGTACGCGCTGCGGGGGTGGGGGGATTGAACTGATAGGTGATGCGTTCCGTATTGGAGCAGCCGTAGCTCTTCAGCTGCGCCTCGATCCAGTCCACCGCCGCGCGGTTGCGATCGGTGCCCTGCCGGCGATCACCGAAGGCGGTCAGCCCCTTCACCGTGGCCTTGTACCGCGCGAATTCCAGCCGTCCGACCATCGTACGGATCATGGCATCGGTGGAATCCGACGCCGGTGTCGCGGCCGGCATGACCTGCGAGTGCAGGGGCAGGGAGACGAGGCAGGCCAGAGCGGCAGCCGTCGCGGAACGAACGATGAAGAGTCGCATGGTCGGATGAGGAGGTGGTGCCGACGGGGCCGCGTCGTGACGCCCCTGTCGTCGAAGCTGAGGCGGCTCCGCGGTCTGCGCCAGTCACACCAGACGGCGATGCCTGCACTACGTGCCATGGGGAGGCACCGCTGAGCGATGCCTCCCCTGGCAGTCTCCGGTACTGCACCGGGGAACCGGTCAGTGCAGCGTCACCAGCGTCTGGCCACCGGCATGTGCGATACGCAGCACCTGATCCTCGCCGCCAGCGTTGCATGCGAGGTCGATGCCGGTCACGCTCCCGATGGTGTGCGTCAGGTGCATGCCGCGCAGCACCGACGTGCCGAACATCAGGGCCACGGCTCCGGCATGTCGATCGAAGGTCGCGCCAGCGATCATCAGCTCGTGCCCCAGCAGCTGCGCGCCAAGGTCGGCACTGTCGATCTCCACGGTCGACCGCCGCCCGGTATTGCGTTCCGTGAACGCCGCCAGCTCGCTGTCGAACGTCTCGGGCGCGAACGAACGCGTCCGCGCATTCGGCACCTGCTGTGCCCGCGCCGCGGCAATGGTGCGTGCCGAGCCCGGCACCACCAGTACCGAGCATGGTGCGCGTCGGATGAGCGTGGCCGCCACGCTGCCGAGCAGCATGCGTCGGAGAAACCCATACCCATGCGTCGCGCTGACGACGAGATCCGCGTGCTGGTCCGTGATGAACCCGAGCAGCGCGTCCGGGGCACTCCCCGTGATCGCGACCGTGTTGACGGTCCGTCGGCCGGTCGGCAGCGCGGCCTGCATGCGTGCGAACGCGGCTGACGCCATGTCACGATAGGCCTCCGCGCGCTCACGCAGAAACGGCACCGTCTCATCGTAGGGTGGTCCCACGTGCAGCAGCCAGATCGTGGCATCGGGTGCGGCGACGGTGAGTGCCACGCGCGCCGCGTACAGGCTGAACGGGCTGAAGTCGGTGGCGATCACGATGCGTCGCGGCGGCGACGTGAGCGTCGGCTCCACGGCGAGCACCGGGGTGTCACCCAGCTGCAGCAGGCGCAGCACCGGCTCGCCACCGAGCATGCGATCCAGGCCGGCGTGACGCCCGCGCCCCACCACGATCAGGCGGGCATTCAGTTCGCGCGCCGTCCGCGTGATCTCCTGGGCAGGTTCTCCGCTCGTGATCGTCGTCGACCATGGTCCGGCGCCCGGCACCATGCGGATGACCTGCGCGTCGGCTGCAGCGGTGCGGGCGCCGATGAACTCGTCGGAAACGTCCATCCCGACGACCATGCCGTCGACGCCGTAAATGGGGACATCGGCCGCAGCGAGTACGCTGACGACGATCGGCTGTGTGCCGCCGATGTCAGCGATCGCGGCCGCAACCGGAAACGCGGCATCCGATGCAGGGGTCGTATCGGTGCCGATCAGCACCGGTCCATCGGGCAGCAGCGTCGGCTCGATGGTGGCGAGAACGTCGGGGGTGGGCAGTGCGGTGGTGGATGGCATGATGCGCTCCGGTCCCGTGGGGACGCGCGAGAGGTGATGTCGCTCCACGCCAGCATCGGAATGGCGTGCGCTCACCTCCATGGTGCGTCATCGCGCGGTCGTGCAGCATCAGGCAATGCCCTACGGCCGCTGCGCGCAGTAGGCGCCGCCACTGCACTCGATCGGCACGAACACTTCAGCCTGAATCAGCCAGCGCCCGTTCACGCGGCGCCACTGCGCAAGGTACGTACCGCTGATGCGTAACGGGCCGTCGGGCTCCGTCCACGTCCCCACCCAGCGGCCTTCTTCCGAGGCCACGTCCCAGCGTTCGTTCACCAGGATCGTCTGTGGCGTGCGGACCCATCGCGTATCGGGGCGCCGCGCGAAGGCCGCCTGCATCGACCGGGCGTTGTCGTCCACACCCCCGTTCTGGGTCCCGGTCGACGACACGACGCGGATGTCCGGCATCCATTCACGGCTGATGCCCTCGATGTCGTGCGCCGCGATGGCGCTGTTCGAGCGAGCCCGCGCGGCGGCGATCTCGCCGGCCGCAGGAGAGTCAGTCATGGGTCGAAGCGAGTTGGAGGAGGGGCGCGCGCACGCCGCGACGAGGCCTGCGATGAGGGCGGACTGGACGGTCTGTTGCCACGGGCGCAGCATGATCGCCTCCAGCGACTGAGTCAGGGTCGCAGATCAGAAACGGTGCGAGGATACGCCAAAAATGTATCGGAAGCGTCACTCGAACTCTTCGACATCGTCGACCGATCCGTGCCCGGCGATGCGCCCGGCATCTATCTGGCGGTGGAGCGGCGCTACCGGTTCGACAACCTGCCGCGCGGTGGCTTGCTGAACATCCGGAGTCGCGCGGCGAACGGGCTGCGCGATCAGCTGATCGCCGACCTGCGCCGCGAGCGGCTGACGCCGTGACTGGAGGCGGGAACGACACCGGCGCGGGCCCTCAATGTTGCACCGGTGCCATCGTACGCGCTTCGGCGATCACGACAACCCGATGTGTACGCCCGTCGTCGACGAGGCTGATCACGCCGTCGGCCGACACGGCACCGTCAACCGTCACGCATCCTCCGGGTGCCGTGCGTTGCGCCGCCTGCACGGTGATCTCCCACCGGCTCCCGCCGAACTGATAGGTGATCTGATAGGTGCTCCATGATGCCGGCACGCGGGGCGTGATGCGCAGTGTGTCACCGGTCTTCTCGAAGCCGAGAATCGTCTCCAGCGCAATGCGATACATCCAGCTCGCCGAGCCCGTGTACCACGTCCAGCCGCCACGCCCGACATGCGACGGCGACGTATACACGTCCGCCGCCACGACGTACGGCTCCACCTTGTAGCGTGCCACGCCCGCCGCCGTGTCGGTGTGCGTGAGCGGGTTCAGCATCTGAAACAGTTCGAAGGCACGCTCACTGTCGCCGCTCATGGCCGTGGCCATGACGGCCCAGAGCGCGGCATGCGTGTACTGGCCGCCGTTCTCGCGCACACCAGGGAGATAGCCGCGGATGTATCCCGGGTCGGTGGTGGCGCCGTTGAATGGTGGTGTCAGCAATTCGATGATGCGATCGTGCTGGCGCACCAGCTGTTGGTCGAACGCCTCCATGGCCTCACGCTGGCGCACCGGGTCACCCGCGCCGGAAATCACGCTCCAGCTCTGGGCGATGGAATCGATACGGCACTCCACGCTCGACGCTGAGCCGATCGGGGTGCCGTCGTCATGGTAGGCGCGCCGATACCAGGCGCCGTCCCAGCCGGCAGTCTCCGCCGCAGCGGCGTACGATGCCGCCATCGAGCGCAGGAATGCTCCTTCCGCTGCATCGCCGCGGCGGTCGGCGACCACGGCGAACGACCGCATGGTACGGATCAGGAACCAGGCGAGCCAGACACTTTCACCCCGTCCATCCACGCCGACACGGCTCATGCCGTCATTCCAGTCCCCGCTGCCCATCAGCGGCAGGCCATGTGGACCAACCGTCGCGGCTCGCCGGAGTGCGCGGCGGCAGTGTTCGTAGATGCTGCCATGCTCCTCGGTCACCGTGGGCAGGTCGTAGCGCTCGTGTTCATGATCAGCCAGCGGCCGCGACGTGATGAACGGCACGTACTCGTCGAGCAGCCCCCAGTCATCGGTCACGGTCAGGTACCGCTCCACCACGAAGGGAAGCCACACCAGATCGTCGGAGAACCGCGTTCGAACGCCGCGCCCCGTGTGAGCGTGCCACCAGTGTTGCACGTCACCCTCCATGAACTGCCGCGCGGCGGCACGTACGATGTGGTCGCGCGCGACGGCCGGTTCGGCATACAGGAAGGCCATGCAGTCCTGCAACTGATCGCGGAAACCGTAGGCCCCACTGCTCTGGTACAGTCCCATACGCGCCCACATGCGGCAGGACAGGGCCTGATACAGCGACCACTTGTTGAGCATCGCGTCGAACGCGGGATCCGGCGTGGCGACGGCAATGACACCCAGTCGCGTGTCCCACCCCGCGACGGCCGCCGCAATCGCCGTTGCGGCCAGTGCCGGCGGGCGCAGGCGGTCGAGTGTGGCGCGTGCCGCGGCATCCGTCGGGGCGGCACCCAGCAGCACACTCACGTCGCGCGACTCGCCCGGAGCCAGTACCACCGGAAACTGCAGCGCGGCACACGGATCCATGCCCACGCCGGTCGTCCCGTCGAGCCCCCGACTGCGCAGCCCGGCTGGCGCGCCGGCGTGACCCGACCGGCCGAGGAACGACAATCGGTTGCCCGAAAAGCTGCTGGCCGACTCGCTCGTGGCGAGAAAGGCAGACCACTCGGCGAACGCCGGGTCGAAGTGGTTCTGCGCGATGATCGCCTGATGCTCCGGCGCGAATCGCGTGCGGACGTGAAACTGCGAGTCATCGTGACGCGCACCCAGCGTCCATTCCGCGTACGCCGTGACCGTGAGCGAGCGCGTGCGCGACGTGAGGTTCGTGATGCGCAACGCGGAGACCTTCACCGCGGCGTCTTCCGGCACGCCGATGCGCAGGACGGTCCGAATGCCGTCGTGCTCGTGCTCGAAACTCGACGCGCCCGCCGCATGCGTGACGCGATACGGGCCGCCGCCCTCCACCGGTGCAGGCGTCGGCGACCAGAGCGCGTCGCTGTCATCATCCTGCAGGTAGATCGCATCGCCGACCGGATCACAGATGGGGTCGTTGTACCACGGCGTCAGCCGGAAGAAATACGCATTCTCCGCCCAGGTGCAGCCAGCCCCACGCTCCGTGATGCAGCAGCCGCCATGCGCGTTGGCGATCACGTTCGCCCATGGGGCCGGCGGCAGGTGCCTCTGGTCCACCCGCAGGCGGTAATCTCCGTTCGCATCCAGCCCACCGATGCCATTGTCGAAGCGGAGCGGCGCGTCGGGAGTGCGGAACGCGCCGGAGGCCGCCGTCGCGGATGCCGGTCGCGGCAGCAACGGAGACATCAGCGGCAGCAGCGCCGAAACGATCGTCGCGATCGGGCCCGGCTTGCCAGCCGGCGCTGCCGCCAGCGTCTCACGGTTCAGCGACGCGTCCGGCTGACGCGACTCAGCGGCATCGTTCGCCCGTACTTCGGCGCTCGCGAAAACGCGCGTCAGCGACCGGCCATCACAGGCGACCTGCATTCGCGCAGTGGCCGAGAGCAGCAGAAAGTCACTCGCGATGAATCGTTCGCGGTTCCTGACGAAGACGCCCCCCGGGGCATCCATCGATCCGCTGTCGTTGGCGGTGACGGTGGCCTCGGTGATCGCATCGCGCAACTCCTGCAGGTAGTCGTACGGATGGGCATTGATCACGACGAGGTCCGCCGTCAGCCCGCGCAGCCGCCAGTACCGGTGCGCCACGAGCACCTCACGCAACGTGGGCAGCCCATCCATCGACTCGATCACGGCGAGGATGATGGGGTGGTCACCACTGATGCCGTGCGCCCACAGCAGTGGCTGTGAACCACGCGAACGGCGGAGCTCATCCTGCGGCGGACCCATCGAGCCACCAATGTAGAGGAGCTGCGTGGCCAGTTCCTGGAAGACTGCCGCCTTCGCCGGCGTGATGCCAAGTTCGCGCAGCTCGATCTGCGTGGACGTCCAGGCGAAATCGAGGGCCCGCTGCGCCGCGTGAGAATCGTGATAGCGGTCGGCGAGTTCCCACGCAGCTTCGGCGCTCGTTGCGACCAGTGTGGTGAATGCCACGCTCACCGACTGGCCCGGTGCCACGCGCACCCGCGTGCGCAACGCCACGATCGGGTCGAGCACCGGACCGATGGACCCGCCGAGTGGTCCGGGCCGGTCCATCGCGATGGGATTGCGGACGGAGCGCCCGCGGCCGAGAAACCGTGCGCGATCGGTCTCGCATGACACCTCACCCAAGCGGTCCCGGCCGGCGTCGACGACATGCATACACCACAGGCGCGGATCCTCCGGCTGGCGCGGGCGGCGCGTGGCGCTGACGGCCGTGCACCAGGCATGCCACTCCGTTTCGACGAACAGGTTCGAGAAGGCGGGATGCGCGAGGTCGGCGCCCTGCGGCGTCATCGCGACCTCACCGTAGCTGGTCAGCTCGATCTCGTGTGTATCGCTGCCCGAGTTCGTCAGTGTGATCCGACGGACCTCCGCCGCATCGGCCGGCACGACGGTCACCTCCGTGCACGTCTCGATCACACCGTCCACCCGGCGGAACGTCACGCGGTCCGAGGCGAGCCACACGTGACTGCGGTCCGCGCTGCTACCCATTGGCTGGGGCGTCGAGGACCAGGTCTGACCAGTGGTGCAATCATGGATGTAGCAGAACTGCCCCGTATCGTCGCGCGTCCCGTCTGCTCGCCAGCGCATCACGGCCAGGTCCTGATACCGACTGAAGCCGGCCCCGCTGTGATTGAGCATCACGGTGTACGGATGTGCTCCGAGCAGCGCGATGCGCGGCGCGGCCGGCATGAGCGTATTGACCTCGCGCACCACCGGGCTGTCGATCGCCAGTGTGGGGCGCGCATCCTCCGGTGGCACCACCTGCGCCTCCTGCAGCACCAGCCGGCGGGGAATCTGCTCGTGCAGCAACAGCGCCACTGACTGCACCAGCGGATCGCCGTGGAAGCGGTCCTGCCAGACATCGTCATGCAGCACGTTCGTCAGTGCGACCAGCGTCATGCCAATGTGATGCGCCATGTAGGCCTGCACGCGAGCGAACGGCGCATCGCCGTCGGGCCGCGTGTAATCGAGCGCATCGCAGAAGCCGTATGCGCCGAGCGCGCCGAGCGTCTCGAGGTCCTGGAGGTTGCCGAGGGCACGCTGCGGTTCGACCTGCGCCGCGAGTGCCGTGGCATACGGCGCAATGACGAGGTCACGGCCGAGGCCACGCTTGAGTGCGAGGTCGGGGATGCCAAAGGCCCGGTACTGATACGTCTGGTGGCGGTCGCGAAAGTTCCACGCACTTTCGCTCACGCCCCATGGCACGCCACGGGAGCGTGCGTAGGCCATGTGACGGTCGATCACGCCATGGTACGTCTGTGAGAGCAGTGTCTGCGGCAAGGCCCGCATCACGAGCAGTGGCATCAGGTACTCGAACATGCTGCCGCTCCACGACACGAGAGTGGTGGAGCCAGCCGTCCGGCTCAGGCTGCGTGACAGGCGGAACCAGTGTTCCAGCGGCACGTCGTTGCGGGCAATGGCAATGAAGCTCGCCAGGCGCGCCTCGGACGCCAGCAGGTCGTAGTAGGAGTCGTCCGGGGTGAATGTCTCGGTATGATACCCGATCGTGAACAGCTTCCGGCCCGGCTCGTAGAGGAGTCCGAAATCCATCGCGTCCACGTAGGCGTAGGCGGCGTTGGCGATCGCGCCGAGTCGGTCGCCGCAGGTCGGTTCCTGTTCCATCAGCCGCAGGCAGGCCTGGCGCAGCGCGAGCAGGTGGCCCGCGAGGTTCCCGCTGTCCACCGTGCTGATGTAGTGAGGTGCGAGGAGCTCGAGGGTGTTGAGGTCATACCAGTTGTAGAAGTGCCCGCGATGGCGGCGCAGCTGCGCCAGCGTCACGAACGCCCGCTCGAGGCGCGACGTCATGTCGTCGGTGTCGATCAGGCCGAGGTCGTGCGCACTGACCGTGGCCAGCAGTTGCAGGCCGATGTTCGTCGGTGAGGTGCGCATGGCGACCACCGGCTCGGGATCGGCCTGGAAGTTGTCCGGCGCCAGCCAGTGCGTCTCCGCCGTCACGAACGTCTCGAAGAAGTGCCAGTGACACGCCGCGTAGCGCAGCGCCGTCGCGCGAGCCTCGGCGCTCAGCGGGCGACGGGCCCGCGTTGGTGCGCGGCTGATCGACGCCATGATGCGTGGCGCCAGCAGCCAGAGAGTCGTCAGCAGCAGCAGGGCGGACGCCACCAGCAGCAGGGATTCCGGCGCGACGCCGGCGGCACGCTGGCGCTGCACACCGGCGGCGAAGACACCCGCCATGCCCACGAGCACCAGCAGCTGACTCGTGCGCATCGCCCGTGCCGTCACGAGCGCGACATCCGACAGCGATCGCTCCACCAGCGATGCCGACTGCCACTCGAGCATGAACCGGTGCGAGACGAACAGGCGGTGCAGCGTCCGTGCGATCGCATCCGCCGACACCAGTGCCTGATGCGGCAGCGTGATGATCGCGATGAGCGCCTGATCGAGGCTGACGGCGGCGTCCTGCGCAACGGCGTCGTAGTAGGCGCGCCAGGACTTGTCGAGCGGTGGCCGGAGCACGGCGAGCACGAGTGCCGTCACCCACGGCGCCACGATCGCCCCGACACCGAGCAGAGTCCAGCGCAGCGTCGACCCCGGGAGCAGCGTCCAGCCACCCACCAGGAACAGGAGTTGCGACAGCTCGACGGTACTGCGCCGCAGGTTGTCGAAGATCTTCCACCGCGACACCAGGGACAGCCGGTTCCGCTCCAGGCCCGATGGGCCGGGCACCGTGCGCCGCAGCCACGGCAGCAGCTGCCAGTCTCCGCGGATCCATCGGTGCTTGCGTCGAATCGCCGCCACGTAGGTCGCCGGATAGTCGTCATAGACGATCACGTCGGTCGCCAGACCGGCGCGGGCGTAGTTGCCCTCGATCAGGTCGTGCGAGAGCAGCGTGTTTTCCGGGAATCGTCCGTGGGTGGCTTCCTGAAAGGCGTCCACGTCGTAGATGCCTTTCCCGGTGAACGTCCCTTCACCGAACAGATCCTGATACACGTCGGAGACCGCCGCCGAATAAGGATCGATGCCCGGATGCCCGGAGGCGATCGAGGCGAATCGGGAACGATGGGCACTGGGGAGCGTGACACCGACGCGTGGCTGCAGGATGCCGTAGCCGCGTCGCAGACCCCGGGCCCGATCGTGCACGTAGCTGTTCAGCGGATGCGCGATTGCGCCTATCAACGATGGCGCGGCGTCCGGCGGCAGCACCGTGTCGGCATCGAGCGTGATCACATACCGTACGCCGCGGAGCGTGTCGTCATCGCCACAGGTCACGGAGAACGCGTCACCGGCATCGCCCCGCACGAACCGGTTGAAGTCGGAGAGTTTTCCGCGTTTGCGTTCCCAGCCCATCCAGGCGCCCTGTTGAGCGTTCCACCGGCGCGGGCGGTGCAGGAGATGAAACGGTCCGGAGTCGTCGAGGCGATGCCGGTCGTTCAGCGCCTGAATGCCGCGGATGGCGGCAGCAACGATCGCCGCGTCGTCCGGTTGCGTCTCGGTGGTTGCATCGGCGAAGTCGCTGAGGACCGCGAAGTGCAGGTGCGCCGAACGGTTCGCGAGGAATTGCACCTCGAGTGTCTCCAGCGCCTCCACCACATCGGCCTCGCTGCCGAACAGTGTGGGGATCACCACCGCCGTGCGCGCCGAGGCTGGCACACCGTGGCGGTCGAGGTCGAGCCGCGGGAGTGTGTCAGGTGGCAGGAGGGCGGTGACGAACTGGTTCAGCACCGTCACGGCAATGTCGAGTGCCGGCAGGAACGCGAGCGCGAGCAGGAGCCACAGCGACTCCCGCGTCTCCGGTGTCACGAGCAGCAGCACGCCCAATGTCGTCAGGAGCAGGAGAATCGCGATCCCGCTGACGAACACGGCATTCGGATGACGGTGGACAGTTCGCTCGATCCATTCGGCGGGCGTCGGTGTGTATCCCGCGCGCTGCTCGAGCTCGCGCAGGCCGTCATCGATCAGGAAGTAGCCGACATGCCGACGCACCGCATCCGGTACGGGCGGTCCCGCACTGGCCGGTGCGCGCGCGAGCGCGATCGCCCAACCGGCCACGGTGGCCTCGGCACGATGGGTGCGCCTGGCGATCCGCTCCACCACATGGCGGTACCGGTCCCGTGTGGCGAAGGTCATCAGCGGGTAGTGCCCGGACGGGTCGGTCAGCAGCACCGCCTCGGTCGCGCTCTGCGTCTCGACGAACGTCCGCCAGTCACGCCGGCCGATCTCACGAAGGCTCGTGATGCTGTTCGCCATCATGAGCTGGGTGAGCGTCACGCGATGCGTGGCCTGGGCAACCGACTGCTCCGGACTGACACCATGGTCCGTCATCCAGTGTTCGAGCCAGCCCAGCGCCGGTGACGCACCCTCCGTTTGCCGCAACAGCTGCAGGAAGCGCGAGGTGAAGTGCGGTGTGAGCGCATGTTCGGCATCGGCAAACTCCCGCAACGCGTCGCGCAACGGCGCACCGCCCCGGGCACTGGCGTCCTGAATCCGCTCCGACCAGTGTCGGGCGAGTTCCACGTCATCGAGGCGCTGCATCGTGCGCAGGGTCATGCGGCGGACGCTCTCGATGAGCCCGAGACGGAGCATCGCGGGCAACGCCCAGAGTTCGCCAAGGGACAGTGGCGACACGCTCTGGAACGACTCGACGTAGAGATCGACGTTCTCGAGGTCGATGCGCGCCTCGGTGTGCGAGATGAGCGAGATCGCGATCTCGTACACGCGTGGATAGCCCGTCAGCGGGCCGGCGGCGAGTTCCGGCAGTTCGCGGTAGTATCCGCTCGGCAGACTTGCACGCACCTCGCGCAGGTGCTCCTGCACCACGTGGTAGTTGTCGAGCAGCCAGTCGCCGGCCGGGCCAGCATCGGTCCCGTCGGGGCCACTCAGGCGCAGTCGCTGCTGTGCCTGCTCCAGAATTCGTCGCGTCTGCGCAAGCCGGGCCAGCAGCCGCGCTGGACGCAACGGCGCATAGGTGTTGACGAGTCGCTGGCTGCGCGCCACTTCCCGCGCTCGCGCCGCGAGATGATCGGCGCCGAGCAGGTCGCCAACGATCGGCCCGGTCAGCAGTTCGTCGGACGCTTCGGCGCGCAGCCGCTCCGCGCGCGTGCTCATCGCGCCACCTGCGCGCGGTGGATTGATACCTGAAACGTCAAAGAACCTGCAGCGTGAAGACATGCGCGTCGCGACGACCAGCGGGTGTCGCTGGCGGACGGAACGCACAACGGCGCGAATGAACGCAGCCATTCCGGGTGATGCGCTGCCGTGCGCATCCATGGCGCAATGCACTGGCAAACGACACACGGCTTCGTGCTATATACCGGCGTGCATGGCACGAACCGAACTCCAGTTTGGCTGACCGTGCGACCGTGATGCGCGGATCGCTCCGGCTCAGGACATCGGCACCGGTGTCCGTGACCGCTCCGCCAGTACGATCCGATTCCGCCCCATCTTCTTCGCCGAGTACAGCGCCTGATCCGCATCGAGCAGCAGCCGGTCGATCTGCTGCCCGGCGAACATGGCCATCCCCACGCTGATGGTCACCGACACGGCGCCGCTCTCGCCGGCAGGAATGGCAATCGCCGCCACCGCCTCGCGGAGGCGATCCACGATCCGGTACGCCGTCTCCTGATCGGTGAGTGGCATCAGCATTGCAAACTCCTCGCCGCCCAGCCGCCCGATCACATCGTCACCCCGGACCGCCGTGCGGCAGGCGGCCCCGATCGCCATCAGGACGGCGTCCCCCACGGCGTGGCCGTACTGGTCATTGATCGGCTTAAAGTGATCGATGTCGATCATGGCCAGCGTCAGTGGCTGGTCGGCGCGACGCGCGGCCGCGGCCATGACGTCCAGTTGCTCGAGGAAGTGACGCCGCGTGGCAAGGCCGGTGAGGTCGTCCACATTGACCAGCGACGCCATCTCACGCGCGAACCGGTCTGCCCGTTCCTTCTCCTCGGTGAGATCCCGCTCCAGTTGCGAACGCTGCGCCATGGCGGCACCGATCGGCAGGGCCGTCAGGAACAGCGTGGCCAGGTTCAGCTGAAAGTTGAACACGCTCACCGTGATCTGATCGGCCGTACTGGCTCCGGCCTGCGCAGCGATCACCGTGCCGACCGAGCCGATCACCGCCACGATCACGGTCGACAGCGCGGCGCCCAGCGGCCCGAGCCGGAACGAGGCCAGCAGCACCGTGGGCATGACCAGGAACTGCACCGGTGGCACGTCGGGTGAGAATACCGCCACGCTGACACCGAGTACGCCGGCGAGGATGAGCGCAGCCTCCAGCTGGGAGCTGCGCGCCAGCATCAGGTCCGGGCCGCGCGTGAACAGGTCATAGGCGATCACCGCGATCGGCATCACCACGAGCAGGCCGAGCACGTCGCCGAGGACCCACTTCACGAAGATCGTGATGAACGGCGCGCCGGCCAGCAGGTTGGCGGAGATCGCACTCACGGTGCCCGCAACGAGCGCCGCCGTCACCGAGGCGACGATCAGCACCACCACATCGCTGGAACGCTGGAACAGCACGTGGGTGCGCGTCTGACCACGGATGATCGCCGCCGCGATGAATGCCTCGACCAGGTTCGCGATCGTGATCGACGTTGCCGTCAATGCATTGTTGCCGTTCACCACGTTCGCGGCAACGCTCCCGATGGCCCCGGCAATGAGGATCTCGCGCCAGCGCCGCCGCCGTGCCATGAGCAGCGCTGCCACCAGCATGCCGTTCGGTGGCCATAGCGTGGCGATGTTGCCCGCCTGCCGGCTGATCGCCAGCCCGCCCAGCGCACTCGCCAGATAGCCGAGCGCGATCACCGTCATCAGGACGCTGGTGCGCTCGATCAGCGGCGTGGCGGCCGACGCCGCCTGTGCTGCGCCCGCCGTGGACGGCGTCGACACCTCAGCCGATGTGCTGGATGGCATACCCGCGCTCCTGCGCGCGATTGACCGCCACGATCCCCGCAGCCATGAAGTGCGAGTTCGGCAAGGCCGAGGCCTTCAGTTCGTCATACACGTCGCCGCTGCGCAGCGACAACTTCTGTGCGATCACGCCGGCGAACGCCCGGGTGGCCAGATCGCACAGCGCGAAGTGCACGCCGCGACCGATCATCATCGACAGTGTCTGCTCGCGATTGGGCAGTTGCGTGCCGTAGCCCGTCGTCTGGTACACGTTCACCACCGGTGTCGCACCGGTCTTCGGATCCTTGAAGCCGATCCGCTCGCCGAGCGGCACGCCGTACTTCGCCCAGATGGCATCGCTGAAGGCGAACGCGGTGGCAAAGTGGCGCAGGCCGAGGACGACGGCGTTGTCACGGTCGTCCAGTCCGTATCCGCTCTTGCTGGCGGTGAGAAAGTTCGAGGCGAAGGTGATGGCTTCGCCCGTGCCCGTGGAAGACGTGACGTCGAAGTAGAAGCGGTGTTTGCCCGGTACGGCCTCCAGCCAGTCGTCCTGCGGATGGCGAGCCGGGGTCCACGGCGCTGCCTGCGCTGACGCGGCGCTGGCCGGCGCGGCACCGATGCCGAGGACCGCGAGCCCGGCGCCCAGTCGAGTCATGAAGGACCGGCGTGCCAGCGTCGGATGGGATGCGAGACGAGACATGGGCATCGGAGGAAGGCGTCTGGAGCTGTAAAGATGTGGACGAAGCCCGACGCACCGTGGCGTCAGTGGCTCCGCGGGCGGCGGTGCGTTGACCGGGCGTGCGGCGCGGGGCAGCTTGCGCCCTACACTTCACCCGCCGCTCAATGCGAACGACTCCATACCAGATACTACGTTCACTGCTGCTCTCCGGCCTCATCGCCTGCCAGCCACGTGAGGCCCCCGGTCCGTCGGTGCAGCGTCTCTCCCTGACGCCACTTCCCAGCCCGGTGGGCGTGCGCGCCGCCGAACCCTTCGTCAGCACCGCGCGAAACGAGAATGTATCCCTCAGCTGGCTCGAGCGGGGTGACGATTCCGTCACGGTGACACTCCGTCTCGCCATGCTCGATTCCGCCGGCGTGTGGAGCTCACCCGTCGAGGTGACCCGGGCCCGCAACCTGTTCGTGAACTGGGCGGATTTTCCTTCCGTCGTCACCCTCGCCGACGGCCGCCTGCTCGCCCACTGGCTGCTGAAGAACGGAGCGGGGAAGTACGCCTACGATGTCCGGCTGGCGCAGTCCGCCGACAGCGGGCGCACCTGGACGCCAAGCGTCGCGCCACACGGCGAGGGCATCCACGCCGAACATGGCTTCGTGACCCTGCTGCCACGCGACGACGGATCGGCGGACATTCTCTTCCTCAATGGCGGCGCTGCACCGCCGCCGGTGGGAGCGACGCCCGCAGCCGAGGGTCACGGCCCGCCGATGCGTCTCGCGCACGCCCGCTGGACCCCCGAAGGCACCGTCACGCCGACGCCGACGATTCTCGACGAGCGCACCTGCGATTGCTGTCAGACGGCCGCGGCCGTCACCACGCGCGGTCCGGTGGTGCTCTATCGCGATCGCAGCGAGACGGAAACACGCGACATCAGCGTCCGGCGCCTCGTGGACGGCAACTGGACCCCCACGACGCCGCTGCACGCCGACAACTGGACGATCGACGCCTGCCCGGTGAACGGTCCTGCGATCGCCGCGGTCGGCGATACGGTGGCCGCCGTCTGGTTTACCGCTGCGCGCGATACGGCCAAGGTGCAACTGGTGTTCTCCACCGACGGCGGTGCCACGTTCGGTGCACCGGTGCGGATCGATGCGGGCGTGCCGGCTGGCCGCGTGGACGTCGCGATGCTTGGCGGTGACGAAGCGATCGTGACCTGGGTCGAGCGCACCGCAAAAGACACCGCCGAGGTCCGCGCGCGCGTCGTGCGCCGCGATGGCACAGCCGAGCCGCCACTGACCGTGGCCCAGCTGCCGCAAGGCCGCGCCAGCGGATTCCCGCGAATGGCCCGCCGTCGCGCCACAGGGCTCGTCCTGGCTTGGACCATCCCGGCGACTCCCTCCGCGCCAGCCACCATTCAGCTGGCCGAACTGCGCCTCGCGCCTCGCTGACATCTCTCGCCCATCAGCGCCCGCAGCCAGCGACTTCCGGTCCGGCGGCGTACTTCCCGCAACTCCTGCCCTGTCCTCCATGCGACGATTGACCGGCCTTGCACTCGCGGCGCTCTGCGCGGCGCCCCTTGCCGCACAGCGCGGTACCCAGCCCATCGACTCCGCCTACACCGCGCGGATCCACGAGCTCACGCCCACGCATCCGCAGTACAAGTTCATCACCGACATGGTGGACTACCTGCCGGCGTCCACCAGGGTCCCCACGCCGCTGCAGACGCTCGGCTACGTGCCGGGTACGATCGGGCGACTGGCCTACAGCGCCGAGGCGGCCAAGTACTACCGTGCCGTGGATGCGGCCAGCGACCGCGTGCAGGTGGTGAGCCTCGGCAAGTCGGAAGAAGGGCGCGAGATGGTCATGGCGATCATCGCCGACGAAGCCACCATCGCGAAACTCGACGACTACAAGGCCATCCTGCGCAAGCTCACCGATCCGCGCGGGCTGAGTGCCGCCGAGCGTGCGCAACTGATCCAGATGGGCAAGCCGGTGTATCTCCTCAGCGGTGCGCTGCATTCCACCGAGACCGGCAGCCCCGAGGCGATGATCGAGATGCTGTATCGTCTCGCCGTCGACGAAAGCGAGAACATCCGCAAGATCCGCGAGAACGTGATCACGATGATCATCCCCGTGTGGGAGGTCGATGGTCGCGATCACTATGTGGATTTCTACCAGCAGAACCGCCGGCTCAACCTGCCCACCAACGCCGGCGTCGGCCTGCCCTACTGGGGCAAGTATGTGGCGCACGACAACAACCGCGACGGCATGGCGCTCACGCTCGAGCTGACCCGCTCGTTTTTGAAGACCTTCCTCGACTGGCGCCCCACCGTCACGCACGACCTGCACGAGTCGGTGCCGTTCCTCTACACCAGCACCGGGACGGGGCCGTACAACACCGAGTACGACGCGATCCAGATCGACGAGTGGTTCTCGCTGGCCTACTCCGAGATCACGGAGCTCACGCGGCGCGGTCTGCCGGGCGTGTTCACCTATCAGTTCTACGATGGCTGGGCACCGAACTACGGCCTCTCCATCGCGAACCTGCACAACTCCATCGGCCGCTTCTACGAGACCTACACCTCGAGCGGTGCCGATTGTGTGAACAGCGTGCAGTTGCCGCCGACGGCCACCTCGGTGCAGTGGTACCGCCCCAACCCGCCGGTGAATGGCATCAAGTGGTGTATCCGCAGCAACGTGAACTACCAGCAGTCGGGTGTGCTGGTGGCCTTGCGTCACGTCGCCGACAACCGGCAGAAGTATCTCGAGAATGCTGCCACCAAGGCCGAGCGCACCATCGCGCGTGGTCAGCGTGCGGCGCCGTATGCGTTCGTGGTGCCGCGCGGCCAGCGCCATGCCGCCGAAGCCGCCGACATGGTCAACCTCTTCCGCACGCAGGGCACGGAAGTGCACGAAGCCACCGCCGCCTTCACGCTGAGCAGTGGCAAGGATTCCGTGGCCGCGGGTGACTGGATCGTCCGTCTCGACCAGCCGTACACGCAGTTCCCGCGCACCGTCCTTGGCCTGCAGAGCTTCAAGCCCACTGATCCGCAGCCATACGACGACACCGGCTGGACGATGGACCTGTTGCGTCACGTCACGACGCTGAAGATCGCCGACTCCACCGTGCTCACGAAGCCGATGCGCATGCTCACCGCCGATGCCGTCGTCACCGGCACCGTGGCTGGCAGCGGATCCACGCTGATCGTGCCGCATCTCGGCGACTACCGCTCCGCGATCCTGCCGTGGAAGGTGGCCGGCGCCCGCGTGCGTGTTGCCGATAGCGCCTTCACCGTCGGTGGCACGAAGTACGACGCCGGCACCTTCCTGATCGCCGACGCGCCGGCGGTGCGCAGCGCCGTGACCGCGCTTGGCCTGACCGCGACCGGCGCGGCCGATGTCACCGTCCGTGCCCACGCCATCACGGTGCCGCGCATCGCGATCATGCACTCCTGGATCTCCACGCAGGACGAAGGCTGGGTGCGCTATGCCTTCGATCGCCTCGGCGTGCCATACACCACGATCTCCGATCAGGAGATCAAGGCGCCCGGCGTCCTCGATCGCTTCGATGTCGTGATCTACCCGCATGTCGGAGGCAATTCAGCCACGCTGCTCAACGGCCGGTCGATGGCCGGCCCGCCGGTGCCATGGAAGAAGACCGCCGAAACACCGCACCTCGGCGCCAACGACGAAACCGACGACGTGCGCCCCGGCATGGGCTTCGACGGACTGCTGGCGTTGCGCAAGTTCGTCGAACGTGGCGGGTTGCTGTTCACCGAAGGGGCCACGTCACGCTTCGTCGCCGACATGGGCTTCCATCCGCAGGTGAGTGCCGTTGACACGCCCAACCTGCGCGCACGCGGCGGTGTGTTCCGCGGCGAGACCGTGACCACGACGCACCCGATGCTCTACGGCTACGATCGTCGCAGCTTCCCCCTCTTCTTCTCGCAGGCACCGGTGCTGCAGGTGGCGGGTGGTGCACCGCCAGCCGGTCCGGCAATGGGTATCGGCGGCAAGCCGGTGGATCCGGCGTATCTCGCGGATGCGGATCGTGCCCGCGCGAAAGTGGTGGTCCGCTGGTCGCAGAATGCCGACTCGCTGCTGATCTCGGGCCTGATCGCCGGCGGGGGAGAAATGGCCGGTCGCGCTGCCGTGGTCGATGCCCCCGTCGGCAGCGGTCACGTGATCCTGATGGGCACGCGTCCCTGGTACCGCTGGCAGAATCAGGGGGCGATGGCGATGGCCTTCAATGCGATCGCGAACTGGAACACGCTTGGCGGTGCAACGGTCACGCCACCCGCCGCCCGCACGCGAGGCAGCCGCTGATGCGCCATCCCGGTCGCATGATCACCGTGGTGTGCGCCGTGGCAATGGCGCATGCCACACTCGCTGCGCAGGCAGCACCGCGCGTCACCATGGCGGTGGTCGGGGGCCGGATCATCGATGGCTATGGCGGTCCGGTGATCGAGAACGGGGTCGTCCTCGTCGCCGGTGATCGCATCGTACAGGTGGGTCGCGTGGGCGAACTCGCCGTGCCGGCCGGCGTGAGCGTGATCGACGCCAACGGGCATACCGTCATGCCCGGCCTGATCGACATGCATGTGCATCTGCATCTCGTCGGCCACGGCGATTACAAGCGCTGGGATGACCTGTACGGGACGAAGGACGCATCGGTCGTCATGCCGATTGCCGCGCGACAGTTACTGAGCGCCGGCGTGACCACGGCTCGCGACCTCGGCGCGCGTCTCGACGACATCATCACCGTCAAGAAGCGCATCGCCGCCGGCGAAATCCCGGGACCGCGGCTGTTCGTGACGGGGCCGTTCATCCAGCACAAGGCCTACGAGCGTTACGAGGAGGCATTCCGCTGGGGCGTCACCGGCGCGGAGGATGCGCGCCGACGTGTCACGCAGCTGCTCGATGCCGGTGTAGACATGGTCAAGCTGATCGATCAGGACCAGATGACCGAGGCCGAAGTGGCGGCGGTGGTCGAGACGGCGCACAAGCGGGGCAAGCCGGTGGTTGCGCACGCGCACCGCATGGAGGAAATCCGCATCGGGCTGAAGCACAACGTGGACAACTTCGAGCATACGGGCCTGGGAACCGCTCCCGGATTCGCTGAGGATGTGCTGCAGAAGCTGCGCGAGCGAAACTCGGGCCTCTACTGGACGCCCACCATCTCTCCGCTGTACACGATGTACTACACGGGCAGCCTCTTCCCCGAGCGCATCGACGATCCGGCCTGGCACGAGTTCATGCCCGACGAGATGTGGAAGGAGATTCGCGCGTCACTGTCCAACATCCCGCAGCTGCCGTACTACGCGCTCTTCCCCTCGCGCATCCCGTTGCTGCCGGCCAAGTTCGCGCAGCTGCGTCAGACCGGTGTGCGCATGATGATCGGCACCGATGCCGGCATTCCATCGATGTTCCACAACGACGCGACCTGGCGCGAGATGGTGAAGTGGGTGGAACTCGGCGTCAGCCCGATGGAAACGATTCAGAGCGCCACGCTCTGGCCGGCGCGTTTCCTGAAGGGTGAAGCGAACTTCGGCGTCATCGCCGCCGGTCGCTTCGCCGACATCATCCTCGTGCGCGGTGACCCGCTCACCGACATGAGCGTCATGCGCGACGTGAAGGTCGTGATCCAATCCGGCAAGCGCGTCAAGTAGTCCGTGGTGGCTCGGGAACTGCTGGACGCAGGAGCGCAGAGAGGCGCAGAAGGCGCAGAAGAACGAGGTTGGGAACTGCAGTTCCCAGGCGTCTTTCTGCGCCTCCTGCGCCTCTCTGCGCTTCCGCGTATCGCCGTTGCCGTTCGCTCAGCGCGCGCGGCTCACACCCAGACGGCGAACGATCTGAATGCGCTCGATGACGGCGCCTTCCTGCACACGGTCCATCACGGCAAGTCCAGAGCGCATCGTGGCGAGGACGGTGTAGTCGCGGTCGAGGCGGACGTTGTCCACGAGGTTGAAGTAGATCTGCCCATCTCCTGTATCGCGGCCGCGGGTGGAGATGCCGATCGTCCCGCGCGCGTTGCGGGCAAAGCCCACCTCATCGCGCATGAATTCCCGCGTCCGTCCGTCGTATTCGTCGGCGCCGGGGCTGCCACCCTGGATCACGAAGTTCGCGACGATGCGATGGAAGGTCAGCCCGTCGTACTGGCCAGCCTCGGCCAGCTGCGCGAACACACCGACCGTCACCGGCGCCTCCTCGGTGAGGAGGTTCACCGTCATCGTGCCAAGGCCGCGCATCGTGATGCGGGCCGTCGCCCCGATCAACCCACGGATGTACGACGCCGGCGGCATCGAGGGCACCGGCAGCAACGTCGTGCGCGGTGCCACGGTCAGCCCCGTGCGTGCACTCAGGATACGAGCCGCTTCGGCGGCGATGGCCGGATCCCGATCGCCAAGGGCGTCACGCAGCAGAGCATTCGTGCCGGTGTCGGACACGGTACCGATCAGTTTCATGATCGCGACTCGTGGATCACGCGCCGTCATGCTCCCTTCGGCGGTGAGGCGCTGGTGTGCACTCACCACCCGATCCATGTGCGGACGCAGATCGGTGCGCTGGTTCAGGAGCAGTGTGGCTGACGCGAGCGCCAGTCCCGAGTGCGGGCTGCTGAGGTTCCGCAGCGCATCGTCAGGGTCCGTCATCGCGGCGATGATCACGTTCGGATTCGGGTCCCGGAGCAGCAGGCGCACCGTGGCACTGTCCTTCGCCAGCCGTGCCGCGGTCGCCACCGCGACACGCACCTGCCACACACTGTCCGCAGCCATCATCCGGATCGCGCGCAGTCGCGCGGCGTCGTGAATCTGTGCCCACACCAGCGCCAGCGCCCGCATGCGCCAGGTGCGCCCGGTGGTCACCAGCGGGGCGAGACGGGTGCGATCACAGCCCTCTCGGCGGCCGGTGGCCTCGATCGCGCCAAGCGCGACGTGTTCGTCACCGTCGGCGATGAACGGATAGACATCCGCACAGGTCGCCGCGAACCGCAGCGCTTCGTAGCGCACCATCGGCGAAGGGTCGCTGGCCAGCGCGGCGGCGCTCTGGCGGGCGATGAGCCGGCGCACCTCCGGACTCCGGTCCCGCGTTGCAGCGGACACCAGCGCGGGAGTCGTGAATCGTGCACGGTTGAGCGTCAGCAGCAGGATCTGCCGGAGCGTCGTGACGGTGTTCACCACGAACGCCGCCTCGATGGCGGCCAATGTCTCCGGTTGCAGCTTGCGGTCGTCGCCACCAAGCCGCAGCAGCGATTCGAGTCCGCGAGCGGCGCCGAGCCTCGCACTCAACGGGCCATCGCGCAGCCCGGCAGCCAGCAATCGCTCCGACACCGCGTCCGCATCCCGGGCACGACCGACGGCCTCGAACAGCGCCGCACGCACCGTGGGATCACGCTCGCTGCGAAGAAGCGCGTCGTAATCGTGTGACGCGCGGAGCTGCGCCAGCGCACCGGCCGCAGCGCGACGCACGCCGGCGTCGCGCGATGTGAGCAACGGTACCAGCGTCGCACGTTGCGCCGGGTCTTCGCTCCGGCCGAGGGCCCGAGCGGCAAGCCGCTGAGCGCGGACGTCGGGGCCCTGCGCAAATCGTGTCAGCGCGGGAACACCGGAGGCGCGTGCCTGTTCGGCGTCGAGGACGGCGCGGTCCACCGGGACCTGCGCCAGGAGAGCGGGGATGAGGAGAGGCCACATGCCCGCAATGTTAACCCGCCGCGCCGTCAGGGCCGGAGCGTGCGGACCGCGTTCCCCGGGTGGTCGGTGAAGAGCCCGTCGATGCCGGTGGCCCGGAATGCCTCCAGTTCCGCCGCCGGATTGCCCTGCCACATCGCGGGCAGGAAGGGAGGGTCGCTCCGGATCGTCCAGATGTGCACCAGCAGTCCGGCCGCGTGGGCGTCGCTCACGAGCGATGTCGCCTGGGCCACGCGGCCGTCGGGGCCGGCCCGGAGGATCATCTCCTTCGCCGCGCCGATCCCGTCCGCGTAGCGACGCATCCTGCGCAGCCCCGCCGGCGTGCGCAGCTCGGCGAACGGCAACTGCGCTGAATCAGGCGGGGCACCGGCGCCACTCACCAGGTGGATCAGCCGAACGCTCGTCATCGGACGGAGGCGGAGCAGGCTGCCGATCTCGAAGCTCTGGATGAACACCGGTGCCGTCCTGCGATTCCACCCCTCGCGCCGGAGTGCCGCGACCAACTTCTCCTCGAGCGGCAGACCGATCGTGCGGAAATGGCGGGCATGCTTGGTTTCGGGGTACACCCCCACCGCGCGGCCGCGCTCCGCGCCAAGCCGCTTCGCCAGCGCCAGGACTTCATCGAAGGTCGGCACCTCGAACTGTCCATCATACGAGTGGCCGCGCGTGGCGATCCGCTCCTTCGCCCGAAGCGTCTTCAGTTCGGCCAGCGTGAAATCCTCGGTCCACCAGCCGGTGATGCTGTCACCGTCGATCACCTGCGTCCGGCGCCGGTCGGGAAACTTCACGGCCACGTCGGTGGTGCCGCCGATCTCGTTTTCATGGCGCGCCACGAGGATCCCATCCTTCGTGCTGACGAGATCCGGCTCGATGTAGTCGGCGCCGACCGAGACGGCGAGGGAATAACTCTCGAGGGTGTGCTCGGGGCGGTCGCCGCTGGCACCGCGATGCGCGATGATGATGGGCAGGGCACCGCGCGTCGGCGCGTCAACCTTGCGCGCTGGCTGGAGCGGCAGGGTCAGCAGGGTCAGGATCGTGCAGGCGGCGTGGAGGCGTGGCATGTCGGAATGGTGCGCGGCGGTACGCGCCACCGGGAGGGTGTCCGCCCGTCCGAAACCCGTTCGTGACTGCCCGCAACGCACGATGCCCGCCAGGGGCGGGCACCGTGGTCCCGCACGGGCGACGACTACTCGGGGGCCGTGCTCCGTGCCACGCTTCTGCCCTGACGCTGCATGGCGCTCGCCTCGCCATCAGCCACCTTGCTCGAGACACGGCCTGCCGGCATCTGGTAGAGCAGCGTGGCGGTGTTGCGGTCGGCAGCGCTGAGTTCCGTGACTTCCACCCACGGTGCCATGATGTTGCGGGCGTCGGCCGTATGGCCAAGCCCCAGGGCATGCCCGAGTTCATGCAGCGCTACCGCGCGGAGCGCACGTGGTGTCTGCGGCAGGCCGTCGCTCGCGTGGGTGCTGAGCGTCACCCGGGCGCGGGTGATCCATCCCCTGGCCGTACTCCACCACACCGTTCGTCCGCTCTCGTCCTGCCCGAGACGATCGGTCCAGAGAATGTGCAGTTCGGCGGTCGCCGAGTCCCGCACGTGGGTGAAGCGGACCGGCATGTCCACCATCTGCCACTCATCCACCGCCTGCTGGGCCATGGCGGGGAACGCATCGTCCCACCCTGCCAGCGGTCGTGCCGGCTGAATCCAGACTTTCACCGGCGTCGAGGTCCGATCCGTCCAGCGGCGGACGATCGAATCGCGCACCACCAGCTGTTCGGGCAGATAGTTTTCGTCCAGCGCGACGTCGGTCTCGATGCGGTCGTAGCCCAGCGGTAACCGGACGACCGGGGCCGTGGACGCCGCGAACGTCGGGGAGATGAACGGCGCGGGGAAGTGGAGACCACCGACCACATAGGCCGCAGCAAAATCCTGTGCCTGGAGCACTGACGGCGCGCTGACACCGAGAGTGCACATCATGACCAGCAGGGACCGACGGGTGTGATGCATGGAACCTTGCCGCAGGGCGCGTCTTCGCGCGGTGGCGCAGGGGGGCTGCTCAACGTTGGTATGACGAACCCGACCATTCGCCGTAACAAAGTTCAAGCTCATCTATTGGGCACCTAAACCGTTGCTTTTCAGCGACATAGACCGATCGATCCGTGTCAGCTCTTATGGATGAGTGCGGTACTCCTGCAACAGTCTGGCTCGCTCAGCATGGCTTGGGGGTCCTGCTCCGGCCCCTGTCCGTGTCGACCTGTGGTCCCGATACCTCAAGCGGGCGCCGATGACCGCCGTCTGGACCCCGGATCCGCGTCGCGCCTCCCATTCCCAGTTGGCGCGGTTCCACCACCTGATGCGCGCCAGCCACGGTGCCGCCGCCGTGGGCAACGACTATGTGCATCTCCACGCCTGGTCGGTGCGGGAGCGCAGCTCGTTCTGGCGGGAGCTCTGGCGCCTCTGCGACGTCTCCGCGACTGCCCTCGGCGACGGAGACCCCACCGTGCCAGCAGGCGAGCACCTCGACGTCATGGCACCGCCCGGCACGCCGGGTGGCCCGCGCTGGTTTCCGAATGCGCGGCTCAACTACGCCGAGCACCTCGTCAAGCACCGCGACGCCCGCAACGCGCTCGTGGCCTGGACCGAACGAGGGTGGACGCGCAGCTGGACCTACGCCGAGTTGTTCGCCGAGGTCTCCCGGGTCACGCAGGGACTGAAGGCCATCGGTGTGACGAAGGGGGATGTCGTCGCGGCCTTCATGCCGAACGTCGGTGAAACCGTCATCGCGATGATCGCCACGACCGCACTCGGTGCCGTCTGGACATCGTGCTCGCAGGATTTCGGCACGAAAGGAGTCCTTGATCGGTTCGGACAGGTCGCGCCGAAGGTGCTCATCACGACCGACGGGTATCGCTACAGTGGCCAGAACATCGAAACCCTCGAGCGCGCCCAGGAGATCTGCGGTGCGCTGCCGTCAGTGCAGCACATGGTCGTGGTGCCGTACCTCAAGGCGGAGCCATCGCTGCGCGGCATGGACCGGGCGATCGCCTGGCGTGATCTCGGACGCGATGAGCCGGCGGACCTGTTTCCCGTCACGCGGGTGCCGTTCGATCATCCGCTCTTCATCATGTACTCGTCGGGGACCACCGGCCTCCCCAAGTGTATGGTCCACGGCCACGGCGGTACGCTGCTGCAGCACCTGAAGGAGCATGTGCTGCATGGAGACATGCGACGCGACAGCCGGTTGTTCTACTACACGACCTGTGGCTGGATGATGTGGAACTGGCTCATGAGCGGGCTGGCCGTCGGGTCCACGATCGTGCTGTATGACGGCTCGCCGATGCCGCGGCGCGAAACCTCGATCCTCTGGCGGCTCGCGAGCGAGGAACAGCTCACACATTTCGGCACGAGCGCGAAGTTCCTCGCCAAGGCCGAGAAGCTTGGCCACGAACCGGCCAGGGATTTCAAGCTGCAGTCGCTCGAGGTGATCTACAGCACCGGTAGCCCGCTGGCGGAGCACTCGTACGACTGGGTGCAGGACAAGATCTCTCCGCATGTGCGGCTGAGCAGCATCAGCGGTGGCACCGACCTGATCTCCTGCTTCGCACTCGGGGCCCCGACGCTGCCGGTGCACCGCGGTGAGTTGCAGTGCCTGGGACTTGGCATGGCGGTCGAAGTCTGGGATCCCGATGGCAACCCGGTCATCGGGATGCCGGGTGAACTCGTCTGCACGAAGCCGTTTCCCAGCATGCCGGTGGCGTTCTGGAACGATGCCGACGGCGCGAAGTATCGCGCGGCCTACTTCGAGCACTTTCCGCAGACCTGGCGACATGGCGACTGGGCGCAGCGCACCCCCAATCACGGCCTCGTGATTCTCGGTCGCAGTGATGCCACGCTCAACCCCGGCGGGGTGCGCATCGGCACCGCGGAGATCTATCGGCAGGTGGAGCAGATCCCCGACGTGCTGGACAGTCTGGTGATCGGGCAGGAGTTCCTCGCCGACGGCACACCCGACGTGCGGATCCTGCTCTTCGTCTGCCTCCGGGACGGCGTGACGCTCACCGACGAGTTGCGCACGTCCATCCGCACCCTGATCCGGACCGAGGCGAGCCCGCACCACGTGCCGAAGGTGATCGTCGCCGTGCCCGATCTGCCGCGAACCATCAGCGGCAAGATCACCGAACTCGCCGTGCGCGACGTGATGCATGGACGGCCGGTGCTCAATACCGATGCGCTGGCGAACCCCGAGGCGCTCGACTTCTTCCGCACGCTGGCGCGGTCACCGGAACTGCAGCCCCCCGGCCAGTAGGCTAGCGGGCGATACCGGAAGAGCTGCCGGGCGAAACCCGGTCGCATGGAGCGGGGTCGAGTCCGTATCTTCGATGTCTATAGGTCCTCACTGACCAGACTTTCCCAGCCCCCGACCGATGACGGCACCTGCGGCTGCCCCTCCCGGACTCACCACCATCAAGGCGCCCTGCATCGAGGCGGCTCAGGCGCGTGGCGAGCTGTATATCGAACAACCGGACGAGCCGCTGCGCTTCGTCGTGACCGACTTCGAGCACCGCTTCGACGAGGTGCGCCGGCTGGAGCAGTGGATGAAGAATGGACGACTGAACAACATCGCGCCCGGCGAGCCCGCAATCAGCGAGGCCGACCTGCGCAGCTTTCTGGAGGCTGGACACTGATGGCGACACAAACGCGCCCCGACGCCGCTGGCACGATCGATACGTTCCCGCTCAACGGGACCGACTACGTCGAGTTCCTGGTGGGCAACGCCAAGCAGGCCGCTCACTTCTATCGCACCACCTTCGGCTACGACCTGGTCGCCTACCGCGGTCCGGAAACGGGTGAACGCGAGACCTGCTCGTACGTGCTGCAGCAGAACAAGATCCGCCTCGTGCTCACCAGTGCCTTCGATCCGGACCACTGGATCAACCGGCATGTCCGCCTGCACGGCGATGGTGTGAAGGACATCGCCCTCTGGGTCGACGACGCCCGCGAGATGTACAAGCTGGCACTCGAGCGTGGCGCCAGGTCGTGGGCCGAGCCGAAGATCAGTGAGGACGCGCACGGCCGCGTGATCACCGCCGCCATCTGCACCTATGGCGAGACGATTCACACCCTCGTCGAGCGGAGCGACTACACCGGCGTCTTCATGCCGGGCTTCGAACCGCGCACGTCGGACCTCGTCACCACGCCCGTCGGCGTGCAGTACGTGGACCACTGCGTCGGCAACGTCGAACTGGGCAAGATGAACGTATGGGTCAAGTTCTACGAGGACGTGATGGGCTTCCGCAACCTCATCACCTTCGACGACAAGGACATCAGCACCGAGTACACCTCGCTGATGTCGAAGGTGGTCGCCAGCGGCAACGATCGCATCAAGTTCCCGATCAACGAACCCGCCGCCGGCAAGAAGAAGAGCCAGATCGACGAGTACCTCGACTTCTATCGTGGCGCCGGCGTGCAGCACCTCGCACTGGCCACCGACGACATCGTGCACACCGTCACGGAACTCAGGCGCCGCGGTGTCGATTTCCTGAAGGTGCCCACCACCTACTACGACACACTCCTCGATCGGGTCGGCCAGATCGACGAAGACCTTGGCCCACTGCGTGATCTCGGCATCCTCGTGGATCGCGATCCCGATGGCTACCTGCTGCAGATCTTCACCAAGCCGGTGCAGGATCGCCCGACCGTGTTCTACGAGATCATCCAGCGGAAAGGCGCCCGCAGCTTCGGCAAGGGCAACTTCAAGGCACTGTTCGAAGCCATCGAGCGCGAACAGGCGCTGCGCGGGAATCTCTGAGACCGCACCGGTCGGCAGCGCGAGGCACCGCATGACCAGTCCGGCAACCACACCTGCCACCCGGCTGAGCGCGCTGCGCCTCGTGTCGTTCGTCCCTGCCGAACGCGATGCCGTGCACGTCGGCCTGCTCTCGCCTGATGCGCAGCAGGTGATCGACCTCTCCGGGCTCGGCATCACCGATGCCCTCGAGGCGATCGGCCAGCTCGACCTGCTCCGCCAGACCGCCGGCGCCATCGTCCATGGCGCAGCACGCACGGCGTTCGACACGAGTGACGTCCATCTCGTTGCGCCGATCCCGCTGGTGCGCAGTGTGGTGCAGGGGGCTGGCGCGCCGGTGTTCGCTGATCCGGTCACGCTGCACGGACCCGGTGGTCACCTTGGCCGCGACCATGCGCGTGCGGCCCGCGCCGGGATGGCTGCCGTCGTCGGTGCCACACTCGACGCGCGCTCGACGCCCGACGACGAGACGCTGGATCGCGCGCTCGTGGGCACCGTGCTGGTGCTGGGCTGGCCGCAGCAGGGCCACGATGGCCTCCCGGAGATCGCACCCGGCGCGGTCGGGCCCTACGTCGCGGTACCACGGCGGAAGCCGGAGACCCTGATCCTGACGCACGTGGCACCGCTGCTCCCGGGTGCGCCGCCCGACCGCAAAGCGGCCGTCGCCGCGCCCGGCGATGCGGAGTTCTTCACGCTGGCACGTCGTGCGCTCGCCTCACATACCCTGCGGCCGGGTGACCTCCTCACCATCTTTCCCCAGTCGGCAGAGCCGCCGGAGCCCGTCACCGGCGGCAGCTGGGTGCGCCTGAGTGGCCCCGGACTGGGGACGCTCTCTCTCGCTGTTCGCTAGCGCAGTTCGCAGGCGTCGCACATCCGTGCGCCGCCGAACCCGTTTCGAAGCCCGAGGTCCCCGTGCCGTACTATCACTCGCTCGGTCGTGTCCCGCAGAAGCGCCACACCGTGCATCGCCGCCCCGATGGCGGCATCTACTCCGAGCAGCTGATGGGCCATGAGGGCTTCACCGGCACCTCGGCGCTGCTCTACCACATCCATCCGCCCACCACGGTCAAGAGTGTCCGTCGCCTCCGCGACATGACGCTCGAGGCTGATGCCGACGAGACACTCAAGCACCGCAAGTGGTTCACGTCGCGACAGCAGGGCGGCGGCAGCCCCACGCTCGATCGGCTGCCGCTGCTGTTCAATGCCGACATCGCCATGTATTACGTGGCCCCGGACGAAACCGACGCACACTTCTACCGCAATGCCCAGGCGGATGAAGTGGTGTACGTCGCCAAGGGGCAGGGCACCCTCGAGACACAATTCGGCGACCTGCCCTACCGCGAGGGCGACTACGTCGTGATCCACCGCGGCATCATGCACCGCTGGAAGCTCGACACCGCCAAGGGCCCGACGAACCTGCTGGTGCACGAGAGCCGCAGCCATGTCCGCCCGCCCAAGCGGTACCGCAACGAGTACGGCCAGATCATCGAGGGGGCGCCATACTCCGAGCGGGACTTCGGTGTGCCGCGCGAACTGAAGACCTACGACGAAATGGGTGACTTCCGCATCCTCGTCAAGCAGTACGACGCGCTGCAGGAGTACATCCTCGATCACCACCCGTTCGACGTCGTGGGCTGGGATGGTTGCTTCTATCCATGGACGTTCAACATCCACGACTTCGAGCCCATCGTCGGACGCGTGCACCAGCCGCCACCGGTGCACCAGACATTCCAGGGCGACGGCTTCGTCATCTGCTCCTTCTGCCCGCGCCCGTACGATTTCGATCCGAATGCGATTCCGGCGCCGTACAACCACAGCAACGTCGATTCCGACGAGGTGATCTTCTATGCCTCCGACGACTTCATGAGCCGCAAGGGCATCGAGTTCGGCGCGATCACCCATCATCCCGATGGCATCCCGCACGGTCCGCATCCGGGACGCGCCGAAGCCAGCATCGGCCAGAAGGAAACCAAGGAACTGGCAGTGATGATGGACTCCTTCCGCCCGCTGAAGGTGGCGAAGGCGATCAAGCCGCTCGAGGACGAGGCGTACCACCAGAGCTGGATCGAAGCGCAGCATGCCCTGGTGTCCTCGCGCTGATGCGTCCGGACTGACGCCACGACCGTGACGCTCCGGCAGGGTACCACACCAGCCCCGCGGCTTCGGCTGCTGGGGCTGGTCTTCGTGTTGTACTTCACCGTCTCCGGCGGCGCCTTCACACTCGAGGCACTCGTCGCTGGCGTCGGACCGGTGCTGGCCCTCGCGGCACTCGTCGCCATCCCGCTGCTCTGGGCCGTGCCCGAAGCGCTGCTGATCGGTGAACTCGCCAGCATGCTCCCCGTCGAGGGCGGCTATTACCGGTGGGTGCAGCGTGCCTTCGGTGACCGCGCGGGATTCCAGAACGCGTGGTGCACCTGGCTCTACTCGCTGGTGGAGATGTCGCTGTATCCGGCCATCGTCGTGCAGTATCTGGCGGCCTTCGTGCCGGGGCTCGGGCGCGGATGGGAGATTGGCGTCACGATGCTGGTGATCTGGATTCCCACGCTGCTCAACCTGCGCGGCGCGGTACCGGTGGGGCGTGTCTCGACGGTCATCGGTGTCGCGGTGCTGGCCTGCTTCGGAATGCTCGCGCTGTTCGCGCTGCCGAACATGACCCATGCACCGTGGACGACGCCCGGCCCCCCTGAGCCGGTGCGGTGGTCGTCACTTGGTGCCGGATTGAGCCTTGCGCTCTGGAACTGGATCGGCTGGGACAACGCCAGTACGGTCTGCGGTGAAATCGAGGATGCGGGCCGGACCTATCCCAAGGCACTGGCGATCGCCGTGCCGCTGGTGGCCGCCGGGTATTTCGTCCCGCTGCTGCCGGCGCTGGCAGCCAGCGACTGGCGTACCTGGCGCGAAGGGGGCTGGCCCGACATCGCGCGTGAGATCGCAGGGCCCGCAGGCCCGGCCCTCGGCATCGCGCTGGTGGTACTCGCCATGCTCAGCGCGGCCGCCATGTTCAACTCGCTGCTGCTGGCGTACTCGCGGATTCCGCTGAGTGTGGCACAGGATCGTCTGTTGCCGCAGTGGCTCGCCGCTGTTGACGCCCGCGGCGTCCCCGTGCGCTCGATTCTGCTGGCCTCCACGTTGTACTCGGTGCTGGCACTGCTGCCGTTCGGTGACCTCATCGCGGCCGATGTGCTTCTGTACGCGATTGCACTGGCGCTCGAGTTCGCGGCGTTGATCCAGCTCCGGTCGACGGAGCCGGAACTGCGCGGCGCGTTCCGCCTCCCGCTCGGACGGCGGGGCCTGGTGTTGCTCGCACTCTGCCCAATGGTGATCCTCGTCGGTGTCACCAGCTTGGAGATCGCCGAAGGGGAGCACGCGGGTCGCGCCTTGTTGCTGGCGACGCTGGCGGCGGCTGCCGGACCCCTCGTGTTCAGCGCCCTCGATCGCCGTCGGCGACGGCGGCAGTGATCACCCGCACTCCCGCCGCTGGAGTGCCCGACTTGTCGGTCACACCGCCCGACACGATGAACGACATCAGCTCCGCGCTCCCCGAGTCCACCAGTGTCACGTGCTCGCGCGGCACCAGCAGCAGCTGACCTGAAAAGTTGTAGCTGTGCGGCAGGTACACCGCGCAGTGGTTCGTGAGTCCGAACATCTCGACGTCCTTGCGCGTCATAAATCCGAGCGCCTTGGCCTCGCTCGCCGGGTAGAGCGTCACCAGCACCGCGGTGTCGAAGCGCCGCTTGTCACCCACGAACGCCTCGAAGAAATCCTTCGCCGTCCCGTACAGCATGCGCACGAACGGCAGCCTCTCGAGCAGTCCGTCGATGAGCTTGACCACGCCGGCGGTCAGCACATTCGATCCGAGCGCCCCCACGACCGTGATCAGGCCGATCGTGATTGCGAAGCCCACGCCCGGGATATCGATCGGAATCCAGCTGTCGATCGCCGTGACGATCGAATAGCAGACGTAGACCGTGAGCGCGAGCGGCGCCATGATCACGAGACCACGCAGGAAGTAGCCGGCCAGACGGCGCATGCAGGAGGGACTGGGGAACGCGTCGCACCCGATCGGTGCGGCGCTGCGGAAAGATACCAGCGCTGGTGACCTCCGCGGGGGGCAACGGCCGTCCGGCGCCACCCGTAGATTCCCGTGATACGCCCGCTCGTGACCGCCGACCTTCGCCACACCCCCGATGCGCCACCCTGCCGTCCTGCTCAGCTGCCTCCTGCTCGTCAGTTCGCCCCTGCTCGCGCAGGGCCGTCGCGCCATCACGCAGGACGACTACGATCGCTGGCGTACCGCGCAGGCACCGACGCTCGCTCCAACTGGCGGGTGGGCGGCGTGGACCGAGGTGCCGCAGGTCGGTGACGGTGACCTCGTGGTGCGCGAGACCCGCGGCACACGCGAGGTCCGCGTCCCGCGCGGCTTCCTCGGCCGGCCGATCGTGAACCTCACCGCCGGCACCGATTCACCCTTCGTCGCGCCACCGCCGCAGTTCACCCCGGATGGCAGCGCGCTGGTGGCGATCGGCTATGCGCCCATGGCGGAGTACGAGCGGGCGCGCAAGGCGAAGCCGCGTGCGCTCGCGGTGCCGCGCAGTGCGCTGCTGATCGTGCCACTCACCGGCAGCGGGGCACTGCAGCCCGTCGTCATACCGCGCGTCCGCAGCGTCCGCGTCCCGCGTGATGCCGGACGCGTGATCGTCTACCTGCTGGAGCAGGACACGGCCACCGCACGCGCCGCCGGCGACACGATCGCCCGCCGCACGGCCGATACCGTCGCTGCACGACGACCGCGCACCCGCGAGTTCGGCACCACACTCGTGATCCGGCACACCGACACCGGCGCCGAAGATCGCATCGCGGACGTCAACTCGTACGCCGTCGATCCCACCGGCGCGTGGGTGGCGTACACCATCGTCTCGCGCACGCCTGATCGCGACGGTGCCGTGCTCCGCGCGGTGGCCGGTGGTGCCGAGACACGCCTCATGCAAGGCACCGGCAACTACAAGGCCATCACCTTCGATCGCGATGGCAAGCAGCTCGCATTCGTATCGGACAAGGACGAATTCACGGCCGACAAGCCGCGCTATGCCGCGTATCACGCCACGGTCGGGCGGACGGCCGTCGCCCGACGTGTCGTGGCACCCGACGCCTTCGCGCCCAACGCCACGCTCTCGGATCGAACCGTCAGCTTCTCGCGTGACGGCAGCACCCTCGTGCTCGGCGCCGCCCCGGTTGCCCCCGACTCCATCCCGGCCGACTCGCTCGTCGATCGCGCGCAGGTCGACGTCTGGCATTACATGGAGACCCGCCTCCAGCCGCAGCAGAAGGTCGAAGCGGCCCGGGACCGCAATCGCACCTGGCTCGTGGCGCACCGGCTCAGTGCGAACGTCACGCGCCTGATCGGCGGCGACACCATCGCCCGCACGATCCTGAGCGACGACGGCAGTGTGGCGCTGGCCCTCAGCGACCGCCCCTATGCGCTCGGGCGCCTGTGGGGTGACGATGGCTTCGACGTGTCGATCATCGACGTCGCCACTGGTGCCGCGCGGCGCCTCGCCGACAAGGTGGAGTTCCCGGCCCAGCTCTCGCCCACCGGGCGCTTCGCCCTCTGGTTCGCCAGCGGGCGCTGGTTCACGCATGACGTCCGCACCCGCAAGACCACCGACCTCACCGGCGCGCTGACCGGCGTCCGCTTCGATCAGGAAACGTGGGACACCCCGTCCACGCCCGCACCGTGGGGCCTCGCCGGCTGGACGCGAGACGACCGCGCACTGCTGCTGTACTCCCGCTTCGATGTGTGGGAGGTGGATCCGGCTGGCCTGCGCGCGGCACGTTCCGTGACCGATTCGGCCGGCGTGAAGAACACCACCGTGCTGCGCGTCGCCGATCTCGATCCCGACGATCGCTTCATCGATCCGTCGGCACCGGTCATACTCACCGCCTTCAACGAGCGCACCAAGCAGAGCGGCTTCATGCGCGATCGGCTCGGTGTGGTGTCGCCGCCGGAGACGCTGCTGATGGAAGACGCCGCATGGCGCCTGCTCGGCAAGGCGCGCCGTGGCGACGAGATGCTGCTCACGCGCAGCACCTTCCGCGAGTTCCCCGACCTGCGTGTCGGGACCTCGGTGGCGCAGACCACGCGTATCTCCGACGTGAATCCGCAGCAGAAGGAAGTCACGTGGGGCAGCAACGAACTCGTCACATGGCGTGCCATGGACGGCCAGATGCTGCAGGGCATCCTCTTCAAGCCCGACGGCTTCGACGCGTCGAAGCAGTATCCGATGGTCACGTACTTCTACGAGTCGCTCAGCGACGGGCTGCACAACTACGTGGCTCCGGGTGGTCGCAACACGATCAACCCCACGATGTACACCTCGCTGGGTTATCTCGTGTTCTTCCCCGACATCGCGTATCAGGCCGGGTATCCAGGCCCGAGTGCACTCAAGTCGATCGTGCCGGGCATCCAGGCGCTGGTGGCCCGCGGCTTCGTGGATCCGAAGCGGGTCGGAACGGCAGGGCAGAGCTGGGGCGGATACCAGACGGCGTACATGATCACCCAGACCAATGTGTTCGCAGCGGCCTTCGCCGGTGCGCCGGTGGCCAACATGACCAGCGCCTATGGTGGCATCCGCTGGGAGAGTGGTCTCGCGCGTGCCTTCCAGTACGAGAAGTCGCAGAGCCGCATCGGTGGCAGCATGTGGCAGTATCCGCTGCGCTTCATCGAGAACAGCCCGCTGTTCTTCACCGATCGCATCGAGACGCCGGTGCTGATCATGGCCAACGATGCCGATGGCGCCGTGCCATGGTACCAGGGCATCGAGTGGTTCGTGGCACTCAAGCGGTTCGGCAAGGAGGCGTACCTGCTGAACTACAACAACGACGGGCACAATCCACGCAAGCGCTCCAACCAGAAGGACGTCGACCGCCGCATGCAGGAATTCTTCGGCCACCACCTGAAGGGCGAGCCGAAGCCGGAATGGATGCGGAGCGGCATTCCGTTCCTCGAGAAGGGGCGAGATCAACTCGGACCGGCTGCCGCGCGTACCGCTGCCGGCTCGGGACGTGCGCCCTGAGCCGGATGGCAGTCAGCTGATCCGTCCGCCGAGTCTCACGGTGAGAGCGTGAACTCGGCGGACGGTCCCTCGCCGGATGGAAGGGAGGGCGCGTTCGCGGGAGCCGACTGGTTGATCTCGAGGATCCGCAAGCTGATCGCGTCAGGAGACGTCAGGTCCGAGGCGCAGGCGGTGAGCAGTGACGCGGCGATTGTCGTGATCAGGCGTGACGCAGTCATTCGAAGCCTCCAGACAGGAATCGGCGAACCCTCAGTGCGGGCCTCCTGCTCCTGAGTACCCGCTGGCGCGCGCGCCCGTCACAGCGGCCGTCGTGCCGCCACGCGGTAGGCCGTCAGCCGATGATCGTCACGAAGGCATCGTCGGATGAACTCGTGCGGCGTTTCGGCGTCGGTGCCGCGGGCGCCTCGCCGAACAACTCCTGGCTGTCGAGGTGCTGCTGCAGCGCGAGCAGGAGCAGGTCGAGCTCTTCTCGCGTCTTCTTCAGCGCGTGCCGGAACGAGGCTCGGTAACCGAGCATCGTTCCGGCACCGATGACGCCGGCCGCCGCGACCGCCGGGAAGGCGGCCGTCGCCAGCGCCAGCCCAAGCGCCTTGATCGCGATGGGCGTCGCCAATGCCAGCGCTCCTGTGCTCATGCTGCCGATCGTGATGTAGGAGTACCGCAGGTTCCTGCGTTGCCCTTCGCGCAAGTCGCCGCTGACCACCACCTCGCATTCTGGTGCTGCGGCGCTTCCTCGTGGCTTGAGCGTCACGTTCAGCAATTTCAGGTCCAGCTGGCTGCACCGATAGACGAGGCCACCGCTGACCGAGACGGCGCCGTTTTCCATCAGCGACATCAGCCCGGGAATCGTGAAGCGAAGAATGCCGCCGTCCAGCGGATGGCCGTTCACGGTCTCGCCCACCGCGAGGCGATACGGATGCGCCGTGAACACGCGACCGATGACCTTGAGAGTCGTCTTCGAGTCGGCCTTGATCACGCGCGACGCGCTGATGCTGCGATCGGTGGTGCCGAGCATGGTGGTGATGCGGCGATCGACGCCGGCGTCGATCGCCGCCACCGACTGACCAGGCGCACCAGCACCGGTGCCGAGCTCCGCCAACGCAATGGCGACGAACTGCCGGGAGATCCCCGCCTCGACGGCTGCCGACTCCACATCGCTGAGGCGATAGCTGTCAGTGGGCAGCGGCTGCGAACCTGCGCCGTCGCCTGTCGGTGCGGTCAGGTTGACGCTTCGCTCCATGCGGTGAGCCGCCTCGGCCTGCAGTTGCGCCGCGCGCTGCCAAAGCGCCATCGCATCGCGCTCGGACAGCACTTCGGTCGAGCCAGCGACTTGTGCGCCGCGTCGAGCACTCTCCACTTCGTCGAGTGCCTTCTCCAGTGCATCCGCCAGCGCTTCGGCACTCTCCCAGCGCGCGCCCGGGTCCTTGGCCAGACACTTGTCGATGACGGCGGCGACTGGCCCTGGCACACCAGGTGCCGCGCTGCGGAGCGACGGTGCCGGCTTGGTGACATGCGACACGAGGATCGCGTTCGGCGTCCCGTCGAACGGCAGCGAGTTGCTCAGCGCGTGGAAGCCCACGACGCCCAGTGAATAGACGTCGCTGCGTGCATCGAGCGGATCGTCGGCGGCCTGCTCGGGGCTCATGTAATGCACCGTGCCCAGCACGCTGCCATCAGCCGTCAGGCGTGCGTCCCCGGAGCGGAGGTCTCGCGCGATACCGAAGTCGGTGACGACCGTGCGTCCGCTTTCCCGATCGAGGAGGATGTTGTCCGGCTTCACGTCGCGATGGATCACGCCGCGCGCGTGGGCATAGGCGAGCGCCCACGCCGTCTCCCGCAGGACGCGCACGACGTCGGCGACCGGGAGGGCGCCGCGTTCACGGATGCGATCGCCGAGCGACTCACCCTCGACGAAGCCCATGCTGAACCAGACCTGTCCGTTCGACTCGTCGGCGCGATGTACCGGCACGATGTGGGGATGACTGAGCTTCGCGGCCGTGCGCGCCTCGCGGAGGAACCGCTCGCGCGTGGCGTCGCTGGCCGCGCTGGTCAGCAGCACCTTGATGGCCACGAGGCGGTCCAGCAGGCGGTCGCGAGCCAGCCAGACCGTGCCCATCCCACCCTGACCCAGTGGGCGTACGATGTCGAAGGCCGCGCGGACGGCTTCGGGAATTGCGGTGTCGGAGCTCGGGGAAGGCAGCTGGGTAGTCATCCGTGGAGGTTGCTGGAATGACGGAGGCAGCTCCTCCGCGGTTTCGTCCGAGCCGGTACCGTGGCCCCTCCGTGACAGCGCGTGCCCGGGGGTAGCGTCCGGGTCAGCGCCGACAATCTGCTAGAATCCATCATGCAGCACCACTCGGGATCACGGCTCGTCCGCAGCAGACGCGCCAGCCAATGACGCGGCAGCTGGTGCTGGCCGGTGTCGGGCACGCCCAGCTCGACCTGCTGGCGAGGCTGTCCATCCGGATGCCCCCGGGATGGCAGGTCACGGTGATCACGAGCCAGCCGGCCTTCCACTACAGCGGGATGTTGCCGGCCATCATCGCCGGTGAGGCGCAGGTTGACGCCGCGCAGATCCCGGTGGCCGCGATTGCCGCTGCGGCAGGCATGGCCGTGCAGGTCGCGACCATCACGGCCCTCGACGCCGCAGCCCGCACCCTGACCCTCCACACGGGCGAACGCATTGCCTACGACCTGCTGTCGCTCGATGTCGGGAGTGTGCCGGCCGCCTCCGCCGTGCCCGGTGCCATGGAGCACGCGCACGCCATGCGCCCGTTTCGCGCCGCAGTCGGACTCCTCGATCGCCTCGACGAGGCCGTTCAGTCTGCGGCGCGTGGCGCGCGTGTCCCGGCAGTGATCGTCGGCGCCGGTGCGGCGGGCGTCGAAATCGCCTTCGCCGTCCGCGCACGGATTCGCGCGGCTGGCCGCGTCCCCGCGGTGACCATCGTCGACGCGGCCATCACCGGCGGGCTGCCGCTTGCAGGATTTGCACACCCGTCGCGAGCGCTCGCGGCCACCGCGCTGGCACGCCGCGGCATCGCACTCGTGCAAGGCACCGTGACATCGGTGCAGGCGGATACCGTGCTGTTACATACGCCGCACGGTGATCGCGTGCTCGAGTCCGTGGCCACGGCCTGGGTGACCGGACCTGCCGCAGCACCATGGCTCTCCTCCGCCGGCCTGCCGTGTGATGCGCGCGGCTACCCATACGCTGATGACCGGCTGGCGCTGACGGACGATCAGACCGCGTTCGGCGGTGGTGACTGTGTCACGCTGCGTCAGGCCCCCGCCACGCCCAAGGCGGGCGTGTACGCCGTCCGCATGGCACCGATACTCGCGGCGAACGTTCACTCGGTGATGGACGACGGTCCCCCTGTGAATCGCTATGTGCCACAGGCGGATTTTCTGGCGCTCCTCAGCACCGGTGATGGCCGGGCGCTGCTGCGCTGGCGTGGGTTTGCACTCGAGTCGCGATGGGCGCACCACCTCAAGCGCTGGATCGACGAGCGCTACCTGCGACGGTACGGGGCGCTCACACCGCACTGAGCAACTCGCACTCCGGTTGGGTCGAGCATACCCCCACCCCCCGGATTGCCCTACAATTCATGCCATGACAACCTTGCCGCTTTTGCCGGTCGCCGCATCAGGCGTCGCCGCGCCCTGGACCATCGAGGACGCCCGTGCCCTCTACAACATCGAGGGCTGGGGCACTGGCTACTTCGATGTGAACGCGAAGGGCCACGTCGTGGTGCGTCCCGATCGTGATCATCCCGATCGTGAGGTCGATCTCTTCGAACTCGCACAGGACCTCGAAGCGCAGGGCGTGGCCATGCCCGTGCTGCTGCGCTTCTCCGACCTGCTCCGCTCGCGGGTGCATCAGCTCAGCGAGGAGTTCGAGGCGGCGATCAAGGAGTACGGCTACACGGGCAAGTACACCACCGTCTTCCCGATCAAGGTCAACCAGCAGCGGCACGTCGTGGAGGAAATCCACGAGTTCGGCCAGCCGTACGGTGTGGGCCTCGAGTGCGGTTCCAAGCCGGAGTTGCAGGCCGTCATTGCGCTCACCGACAAGACCGATCACCTGATCGTCTGCAACGGCTACAAGGACCACGAGTTCATGCGGCTGGCCCTCATCAGCCAGAAGCTGGGCCACCGGGTCTTCATCGTGCTGGAGCAGCTCTCGGAACTCGACGTCCTGCTGGAAGTCGCCGATGAACTTGGCGTCGTCCCGACGGCCGGCGTCCGCATCAAGCTGGCCTCGGCGGGCTTCGGACGCTGGGCACAGAGCGGCGGCGAGAAGAGCAAGTTCGGGCTCAACGTGGCGCAGCTGGTCAAGCTGATCGACAAGCTCAAGGCGCTCGGTCGTCTGGACATCCTCAAGCTGATCCATTTCCATCTCGGCAGCCAGATTCCGGACATCCGCTACATCAAGGCGGGGCTGCAGGAAGTGGCGCGCTTCTACACGGAACTGCGCCGCATGGGCGTGGACGTCACCTACGTGGACGTCGGTGGCGGACTTGGCGTGGACTACGACGGCACCAACTCCACCGCCGAAGCCAGCGTCAACTACACGCCGCAGGAGTACGCCAACGACGTGGTCTACACCATGGCGGAATCCTGTCGTGAGCACGACCTGCCGATGCCGAACCTCATCAGTGAAAGCGGCCGCGCCCTCACCGCGCATCACGCGCTGATGCTCGTGAAGGTGATCGACGTCGAGACCAACACGGTGCCGATGCTGCCGGAACTCACCGACGACGACCACACCCTCCTCCACGAGATGCTGGAGGACTGGGTCACGGTGCATTCCAACGAGGCGCTGAAGCCGCGCAAGGTTCGCGAGATCGCGCATGACGCCAGCTTCGACAAGGACCGTGCGCGCCAGTACTTCTCGGCCGATGCGCTCGACCTGCGCTCGCTGGCCATCGCCGAGCAGTTGCATCTGGGCATCATGAACGGGCTGCAGCGCATTACGCGCGAGGATCCCGAGGAGTTCGATGACATCGTCGCCGAGGTCGAGGCGGCACTCACGGATCGCTACTTCTGCAATTTCTCGCTCTTCCAGTCGCTGCCCGACCACTGGGCCATCGACCAGCTCTTCCCGGTGATGCCGGTGCATCGCCTCGACGAGCGCCCCGATCGCATGGGCACGCTGCAGGATGTGACCTGCGACTCCGACGGCAAGATCGATCGGTTCGTCGGCGACCGCGAGGGCCGCCCGAGCCTCGAACTGCACGTCCCGAAGCACGACGAAGACTACGTGCTCGGCATCTTCCTCACGGGGGCCTATCAGGAGATCCTCGGCGATCTGCACAACCTCTTCGGCGACACCAACGCGGTGCACGTGAAGCTGGCCGAGGATGGGCGCTACGTGGTCAGCGACATCGTGCACGGCGACACCGTGACCGAGGTGCTGAACTACGTCCAGTTCCATGCCCCCACGCTGCTCGCCACGTTCCGCCGCAAGGTGCAGAACGCGGAAGGCATCACGCGCAGCGAGGCGAATGCCTTCATCGCCGACTATGTCGCAGGGCTCGAGGGCTATACATATCTGGAAGGTGAGGCGGCACGATGAGCAGCCCGCTTACCACGCCGTCGCCGTTCGATCTGGAGCCGCCGCCGAAACCGGCCGCCGGTGGCTTCTGGTCGACCTGGGAAGATGCGATGGACATCTTCTACAGTCCGACGGAAGTGTTCGAACGGAGGCGTGACGGCCGGTACGGACTGGCGATGCTCATCGTCATCGGATTGTCGATTGCCATCTACTATCTGTCGGCGCAGGTGAGCGACGCCATTGGTGACATCGAGTTCGCGAAAGCGATGGCCGCACAGGTGAAGGCAGGGCAGCAGCTCACGCCCAAGCAACTCGCTGATGGCAGGGCTTTCGCCGAGAAGATCAAGGGCCTGCTGATCTATGTGTTGCCGATTCTGGTGGCGCTCGGTGCATGGGTCAGTGGGCTGGTGATCATGGTGCTCGGCAATCTCATGGGCGCGAAGCTGACGTTCGCGAAAGCGACCACGGTCGGTGTGTTGTCCAGCTTCCCGCAACTGCTCGCCAATGCCGCCCTCGGCGCGCAGGGCCTGATCCTCGATCCCGCGACGATCACCAGCAAGTACACCTTCGCCACCAGCGTCGCGCGTTTCCTTCCCGACGACACGAGCGCGATCGTTCTTAAGCTGGCGGCGATCGCTGATCCGTTCGCACTCTGGAGCGCTTTCCTGCTTGGCCTGGGCGCCTACATCGTCGGTCGCATGGAGAAGGAAAAGGCCGCGGTGCTGGCGGTCGTTCACACCATTGCCTTCGCGTTGATGTTCCGCTGACGACATCAGCTGTTGTCATGGAGAATCCCCGCCCGGCATCTGCCGAGCGGGGATTCTTCTTGTGTCTGTGTCCGACCCGTTCAACCGCTGGTCGCTGTTCTGCGGCCCTGCCGTTCCGCGATTCGCCGTTGCCGTCGCAGCGTTACTTCGCCGCCGCCGCGAACCGCTCACCGACCTTCGCCCAGCTGATCGTGTTGAACCACGCATCGAGATAATCCGGACGCTTGTTCTGGTACTTCAGGTAATACGCATGCTCCCAAACGTCCACGCCGAGCAGGATGTCGGCCGGACGCTTGCCGTCCATGATCGGGCTGTCCTGATTCGGTGAGCTGGTGATGGTGAGCTTCCCGCCCTCGTGCATCAGCCACGCCCAGCCACTGCCGAAACGACCCACACCTGCGGCCTTCAGCTGATCGCGGAAGGCGCTATAGCTGCCGAAGCTCGACGTCAGCAGGGCACCCAGATCGCCA
>JANOCB010000064.1:0-25436 GCA_031411975.1 Gemmatimonadaceae bacterium | reverse complement strand
CTTCAAGGACTCTGACCCCTTGATCGGCTTTTTCAAGGACTCTGACCCCTTGAAGGACTTCTTCAAGGTCTCTGACCCCTTGGCCGGCACCGTCTTGCGTGCACTCATCTCGACATCCTGTTCACGTCATGAAAGCGCCGGGATCGCCGGCGATCGGCGCCTACTGCCCGCGCAGCCAGTCCAGTGGGTCCACCGCCGCGCCACGCGAGCGACGAATCTCGAAGTGCAGGTGCGGCGGCATGTCGGGATCGGTCGCACCCACCGTGCCGATCACCTGTCCCTTCGCCACCTTGGCCCCCTTGGCCACGTTGGCGCCGGCCAGCGACCCGTACACCGAGTAGTCACCGGCACCATGCTGCACGATCACCGTCAGGCCGTACGTGCCGATGTTCTCCGACACCACCACCTCGCCGGCCGCGATCGACTTCACCGGCGTACCACGCGCCGTCTGGATGCCGATCCCGTTCCAGCGCAGCGTGGTGTTCTCGGGGGTCACGGTGCGGCCGAAGCGATACAGGATGGTGCCGTCCACGGGCCAGTCGAGCTTGCCGAAATCCGCCGTCCGGATCGTGCTCGCGGCCACAGGGGCGCTGCGTGTCGTGACCGGCGCCGCACGTCCGCCTGCCGCCGCAGGGGCCGGTCGCGCGGCGGCGGCCGCAGCCGCTGCCGCCTCGGAGCGACGACGCACGTCCTCGAGGCTCGCGATCACACCGCGCAAGCGCCCTTCCGATCGCTCGATCTCGGCCAGCCGGCTCCGCACCACCTGCGTCTGACGCTGCGCCACGCTCAGGCTCCGGCCCCGCTGCGCCTCCAGTGAACGGAGTCGGTCCTCTTCCTGCGCCTTTTCCAGCTTGCTGCGCTCGATGTCCTCCTGCAGCCGCACCATCTGGCCGCGCTGCTGCGCGATCTGGTCGCGCAGCCGCTCCACCGCCGAGACCAGCGTCCGATCGCGCAGCGTCAGCGCGTGCAGCACCTTGTAGCGCGCCACGAGACCACCAAAACTTTCGGCCGACAGCAGCACCTCGAGATTGTAGAGCGGGCCGCGCTTGTACACGTCCTTCAGCCGGCGGCGCAGGATGGCACGTTTGGTCTCGAGTTCATCCTCGGCCGTGGCGAGGCTCGTCGTGGCATCGAGCACTTCGTCCTGAATGCCTTCCAGCTGCTGGTCGAGCGCACGCACGGCCCGCGCGGTCGCATCGGCCTGCAAGGCAAGGTTCCGCTTCTCTTCGGCAAGGTCGTGCACGGTGCCCTGCAGCTGCGTCATGCGACGCTGCAGGTCGGCGCGCTCGCGTCGGATGCGCTCGAGCTCCGCACGCTGCGACGCGATGCGCTGTGCTGAGGCGGCACCCTGCGACTGCGCGTCGGCGCGCTGCGGTGGCACCAGCGCCAGCACGGCGGCTGCCGTTGCAACCCTGCACCAGCGGGCGAGCATCCTCACACGCGCTTGAGCTGGCGACCCACCGACACGGCGCTGCCAAGCAGTCCGATCACGGCACCCGTGGCAATACCGGCCAGCAGCACTGGCGTGGGAAAGAACTGGAAGGCGAATACCGTCGCGGTGAGCGCAGCGCGGGTCACCCACATCAGTGCCACGGCCATGATCCCGCCGATCAGGCCCTTGAGCAGTCCATCGATCAGGAACGGCGCGCGGATGAAGCCATCGGTGGCGCCCACCAGTCGCATGATGCCGATCTCGTTGCTGCGGGCCAGCACCGAGGTGCGAATGGTGGACCCGATGATGATCATCGCGGCGAACGCGAAGGCGATGCCGAGCACGACTCCCGCGGCGGTGGCGGCGCGGCGGACGCTGTAGAACTTCTGCACCCATTCCTCGCCGTACCGCACGTCGTCCACGAAGTTGTACCCCTTCAGCCGGTCGGAGACGGCCTTCACCATTTCCGGACTGCGCATGCCGGGCTTCAGGCGCACTTCGAGCGAGGCGGGCAGGAACTCGGGCTCGAACACATCCTGAAACTCCGCCATCTCGGTGCGTGCCTTCTTCAATGCATCTTCCGGCGTGACGTACGTGACGCTCGCCACTTCGGGGAAGGCCCGGACATCGCCCACGGCGGCGGCCACGGCATCGGCTTCGGTGCCTTCGGTCACATATGCGCGGATCTCGACGCGTTCCTCGAGCCGTTCCAGGGCCAGGCGGGTGTTGAACGCCACCAGCCCGAACAGACCGACGGCGAACAGCGAGAACGCGATCGTGAACACGCTCAGCACACCGAGGCCCGGGGCACGGCGGAAGGCAGTCCAGACTTCACGCAGGGCAAGACGCATCAGTGCTCCCGTTCCGGCAGTGGCGCTTCGGCGGAATCGTACACCAGCGCGCCCTTGTTCAGCTCCAGTGAGCGGAATCCACTGGATCGCACCAGATCGAGATCGTGCGTCGCCATCATCACGGCGGTGCCGCTGGCGTTGATCTCCTTCAGCAGCCCGAACACGGCACGGCTGGCGCGATCGTCGAGGTTGCCGGTGGGTTCGTCGGCGAGCAGCAGGAAGGGATCATTCACCAGCGCACGCGCGATCGCGACGCGCTGCTGCTCGCCACCCGACAACTCAGAGGGCATGGCCTGCATCTTCGGCCCGAGTCCCACCCGTTCCAGCACCTTCTGCACACGCGCCGGAATGGCCTTGGCACCGGTGCCGGTGACCTCGAGTGCGAAGGCGACGTTGGCCCACGCCGTGCGATCCTCCAGCAACCGGAAGTTCTGGAAGACGATGCCAAGCTTGCGTCGAAGCTTCGAAATCTCGATGCGCTTGGCATTCAGCGAGCTCGTGCCGCTGACGCGCACTTCACCGCCTGTCGGCAACTCGTCCATGTAGCAGAGCTTGAGGATCGTGCTCTTGCCTGCGCCACTGGGACCGGTGAGAAACGCGAACTCGCCCTTGCCGATGGCAAAGCTGACCTTCTGCAGGCCGCCGCTGCCGCGCTGCCACGATTTCGTGACGCTCGTGAACTTGACGATCGGCGGGCCGCTGCTCACGCCAGGGCCTGGGCGAAATCGGCGATCAGGTCGCGCACGTCCTCGATGCCCACGCTCACACGCAGGAACCCGTCGGGGATGCCCAGCGCCGCACGTGCCTCGGCGGTCATGTGTGCGTGCGATGTGAACCGCGGCTCGCAGATCAGCGTGTCCACGCCGCCGAGCGAGGTGGCGTGCAGGATCAACTGCAGGCGTTCCACCATCCGATCCGCCGCCTGTGCCCCACCCACCATCTCCAGTGCCAGCATGCCGCCGTACCCATCCATCGTTGCGGTGGCGAGGGCATGATCCGGATGTGATGCCAGTCCGGGATAGTGCACCGTGCGGAACGCCGGGTGCCCTTCGCACCACGTGGCCAGCGCCATCGCATTCTCGTTGGCACGCTGGACGCGGATCGGCAACGTCTTCAGGCCGCGTTCGAGCAGCCAGCAGGCAAAGGGGTCGGGCGCCTGGCCCCAGACCATCATCTTCTGCGTGACTTCGTCGATGTACGCCTGTGTGCCGAACACGGCACCACCGAGCATGTCGTGGTGGCCGTTGAGGTACTTCGTGGTGGAGGCGATGACGATGTCGGCGCCATGCTCCAGCGGACGGAGGTTGACCGGGCTCGCGAAGGTGGAATCCACCACCAGTGCAATGCCACTCTCGTGCGCGAGCACGCTCAGCGGACGGAGGTCGAGCACGCGGCAGGTGGGATTCACCGGCGTCTCGACGAACAGTCCACGCGTGTTGGGCCGCAGCGCGTGTCGCCAGCTGCGCGCCTCCATCGGATCGATGAACGTGACCTCGATGCCGAGCTTGGGCAGCTCCTCGGTGAAGAGGCGGTGCGTGCCGCCATAGATCCACGCGCTGCTGAGCAGGTGATCGCCGGGGCGGAGGAGTGCCAGCATCGCGCACGATGTCGCCCCCATGCCGCTCGAGAGGCAGACGGCGGCCTCGGCACCTTCCAGCGATGCCAGTCGCTGCTGCACCAGCACGATCGTGGGCGTGTTGGCATACCGGGTGTAGCGCGGGACCGAGGCCACACCGCGCGGCTGCTCGAAGTTCACGCCCTGCACCAGCGGGGGTGCGATCGGGCTCAGTCCGTCCGAAACGCGGCCGACATGGACGGCCCTCGTGGCGAAATGCATCGAACGGGTGGGCTCGTCAGTCATCAGTGTGTCATCCCAGGAGTTCAGTGCGGGCAGCGGAAGGACCGCGGTCCAGGTCGGGCTTCACCAGCTTGATCACATCCGTCACCATCACCCCCAGCACATCGCGCACCACCACGCTGCCGTTCGGCAGGGCATCGTCGATGGTCACCGGCGCCAGCTCCTTCCGGGTGGGGCCGAGAATGAACACCAGTTCATCATCGACCATCATGCGCAGCGCGGCCTCGGCACGGTTGAGCCGGATGGCTGGCCCACGCTCCGCATCGCCACGTCGTGAGGCGATGAAGCCGATGACCTGCAGCGGCGGGTTGTAGAGGTCGGTTTGACGGGGCATGGGCTCTGCGACTCAGTGATTCCGCAACGGATGGAAACCGGCCGCCGTCTGGATCACCAGACGACGCCGGGCAAGTGCCGTGAGACGCACATGCAGATCGATGCGCTGAGTGTCGGCAAACGCCGCGATCACCGACACCGCGCCGCCGCCCGACGCCAGCACGAGCTGCCAGACCGAATGCTCCTCATCATCGACCATGCCGATCAGCTGCATGCTGCCGTCGGCGGCCTCGGCCACGAGCGCCAGGCCATGCCGCTCCAGCACCGGCTCCAGCGCCTCGAGGTGCGACTCTCCCAGCCCGCGAAACATGAAGTAGCTCGCCTCGGGGGGCGCGTCGGCGTGCGCCGGCAGGCCAGCACCAAAGCGGAGCAGCAGCTTGGCGACGATCTCGTCGGCGCAGCTGAAATCCAGCACACCGACATGCGTGAAATCGAGCACGGCCAGCCGATGGCCCTCCATCTCGCTCAGCATACTCTCCAGCTGCCCGCGAACGGCACGGCCGGTGGCCCGGGTCACGAGGTTGGAATACAGGTCGCACTCGGCGCGCGCCAGCGCGATGCGGAGGTCGAGCGGGATCGGCGTCAGCATCACGTGGGCAACGCCTGGGGAATGATCATGAGGTACTGTGCGCCAGCGAAGTGTGGAAGGTTCTCGACCAGCGCGGGCTCAGGCTCGGCCCAGGTTGGGATCATGCCGATTCGTGCAGTCCCGCTGCGGACGGTGAGCTTGCCATCCCACTTGCCCATGTAGCGACGGATACCGGCCAGCCCCTGACCGCGTCCCGGATCGTTGAAGCGACTGGTGGCACGCAACACCGCGGATTCGAGCGCGGCCCCATCGTCCCACCGTTCACCGGGTGAGCGAGGATGCCGGTGCTCCAGCGACTTCCGGAAGCCCGTGCCACTGTCGCTCACGGCGATCATGACCACGCGCCGACCGAGCCGCTTCTGCCAGTCGTACGCCTGCACCGACACCCAGCCCGGGCCGCCGGCGTGCTCGATGATGTTCTGGCAGCTCTCCGACAGCACCACCGAGAAGCCCATGGAGCTCTGCGCCGGAAATCCGAGCGTCTCCATGATCACCTTCGAGCGCTCCTGGATGTGCGACACCACGTACTGCACGTCCTCGGTGCGGGCGATCCGCGTCACGTCGAGCAGTGAGCTGGAGTCACCGGTCTTGCGCGACTTCGGCGCCGTGCCGCGGATCTCCATCAGCTCCCTGGCATGCTCGAAGAACCCGGCGCGTGCCCAGTAGCTGGTGGTGTTGAGGTCTTCCGGCGGAATGAACTCCGGTGGCACCGTGCGCGACTGCGCCAGCGTCAGCATGCCGATCAGGCCGTACGGGCTCGCAAACCGGGCGTGCCGCGCATCGATCACCAGCTTCGCGTCGTCGGGCAGCGCCGCGACGTCGTGCAGCATCGTCTCGAAGGTGGTCTCGTCCAGCGAGGCAGGGACGGTGATGACGGTGCTCACGAGGGGGCAAGCTCTCCGCGGAGGTAATGCGCCAGCCCCGTCGCACCGCGGTGCCGGACGTTGCGTGCCGCTGCCCGATGGGCCAATCGCATGGCGTCCGTGAAGGTAGTGCCTGCGAGCAAATGCGAGAACTGCGTGGCGCCCCAGACGTCACCACATCCGGTCGGATCACCGGGATCGGCGTCGAGCAGGGTGGCGTCGATCGGCACCAGCGCCGTGCGCACCGCCGCGAACGCCGACTGCGACACGGGCTCACGCACATCGGCCAGCCGTTCGAACCCGGGCGCGGCGAAGTACACCGCCCCCTTGCTGCCGAGGGTCACGCAGAGCAGGTGCACGCCGCTGGCGAGCGCGGTGGCCGCCAGCGCCATCGGATCGGGAGCCATCAGCTGCATCTCGTCCTCGTTCACCTGCAGCACGTCGCAGCAGCGGCACCAGGCCGCCGCATCGGCCATCGGCTCGGGGATGCGCAGCCCGGTGGCATCCACGCCGAGCAGCTTGGAGTGCAGGTCGCAGTAGATCGGGCCGGTGAAATGGGCTCGGATCAGCTGCATCGTCTCGAGGTCCAGTTCCCAGCCGGCGATGAAGTTCACGTACAGCGCATCGATGTCGCCGAGCAGCGGCTTGAGGGCCAGCCAGGTCATCGGTGGCACGCCACCGGTCAGCACCTCGGTGCGGCGCTCATCGCTCACGTAGCGCAGCTCGACGCGATTGTTGGGCTCCGGCACCTGCATCAGCGCGGCATCGGGTGCTGCATGTCGCAGCCCGCGCACGAACTCGGTGGCCTGCTGATGCAGGTCGGCACCGACCTTGATCAATGGCACGATCTCCCACTCGTCACCGAGCGCGGCATCGAGTGCCGAGAGCGCATAGGTGATGCCGCCCCATTCCTGCACCGGCGCCGTGCGGATGTCACGTCCGTGGATCACATCCCAGACGAAGGTGCCGATGACGCCGAGGCGCCGACGTGGCGGTGCACTCACGTGACCGGCGATCCGGTCTGCGCCTTGAATGCCGCCACCGCCCCCACCACACCGGCGCTGCCGCCAAGCAGGCCCGGCACGATGCGGCAGCGATCCACGGCCGGCGCGAAGGCACGGCGCCGCACTTCGGCCTTGAGTGGCGCAAACAGCGCTTCGCCCGCGTTCACCACGCCACCGGCCAGCACCACCACCTCGGGGTTCAGCACGTTCAGCAGCGCCCCGAGCCCCGCCCCGAGAAAGCGCGCCGTTTCACGCACCACGTCGATGGCCACCGGATCGCCGTCCTTGGCCGCCTTGTACACCATCTGGGAGGTGACCTTCTCGAGGTTCCGGTCACACATCGAAAGCAGCACCCCGTCGGTCTCGCTGGCGAGCGCCTCGCGTGCACGCTCCGCAATCGCGGTGCCCGACGCATACGCCTCGAGACAGCCGTAGTTGCCGCAGCCGCAGCGCCGGCCGGTGCTGTCGATGGTCATGTGGCCGATTTCGCCGGCCACGTCGGACGAGCCGTGATACAACCGGCCATCGATGATGATGCCTCCGCCGATGCCGGTGCCGATCGTCACGCCGATGACGTTCTTCGCGCCCTTGGCCGCGCCGGTCCACGCTTCGCCGAGCGTGGCGCAGTTGGCATCGTTGTCGAGCGTGGTCTGCAGCCCCGTGGCCTCCCGGATGCGGTCGCGCAGCGGCACCATCTTCCAGCCGAGGTTTGGCGCCGTGATGACGATGCCCTTCGCGCGGTCGAGCGGTCCGGGTGCGCCGACGCCCACACCGAGAAAGTCCGCGCGCACCGCACCCGTCTCGGCCGACGTCACGGCGATCACGTCCTCGATCATCTGGATCATCCGCTCCACCACCGAGTCCTCACCTTCCGAGGCGCGGGTGGGCGCCGAGCGGAAGGCGATCTCGCGTGAGCCATCCTCGGGCATCGCACCGACGACGATGTTGGTGCCACCGAGGTCCACGCCAAGGATGTAACGGGGGGTCGCTGGACTCATGATCGGAACGTGTGCAAAGAAGGAGGAACTTCAGTCTGCCAGCAGCGGGTGCAGCGCATCGGCCACCGCAGTGGGGGAAATGTCGCGCATGCACCGGAAATGAGCACGGGGGCACCGTTGCGGGCCGTGCGCGGAGCAGGGGCGGCAGTCGAGGCCGGGTGCATGCTCCACCACCGTGTGCCGCGGTGCCAGTGGCCCGAACCCGAACGACGGCAACGTGGGTCCGTAGATCGTGACCGTCGGTGTGGCCATCGCGCTGGCCAGGTGCTGGGGCAGGGAATCATTGGTGATCACCGCCGCCGCACGACCGATCAGCTCCGCCGATGCCAGCAGGGGCAGGCGCCCCGTGGCATCGAGCACACGCGATGGTGCCGCCGACACGATGGCCGCAGCCAGTTCGCGATCCTCGGCACCACCGACCACGACGATCCCGTACGCTGCGGGCAGTGCCGCGAGCAACTCCGCGAAGAATGGCCAGCGCTTGGTGGCCCACACACTGCCCGGTGCCAGCACCACGAACGGCGCCGCGCCGAACGCCGCCTCCGTGAGCAGTGCGGTCACGGCAGCGCGATCGGCATCACGTGGCAGCAATGACGGTGCTGGTGGCGACAGTTGCGGATCGGTCGCCGCCAGACGGAAGAGGCGCTCGGCATGATGCCAGTCGCGCCGGTACACCACCTGCGCCGTGTACAGCACGCGTCCCGACGACGTGTCGAACCCGACACGCGTCGGAATGCCCGCCAGCCATGCCAGCGCGGCGCTGCGCCACGAGCCCTGCGCCATGTAGGCGGCGGTGTACCGCTGCGGCTTCAGCGACGCGGCAAGTGCACGCAACCCACCGAGGCCCACCTGCGCACCGCGCTTGTCGTAGCGGATCACGCGGCGCACGGCGGGATGTGATTCCAGCAAGGCGCCGCCGGCGGGTGTGGTGATCACGTCCACCGGCCCGCGTGCCGCGAGATGTGTGAGCAACGGCGTGGTGAGCACCACGTCGCCCAGGAATGACGTCTGGATGACGAGCGACGGCGAGGCAACGCGTGCTGCGCTGCCCACCGTCTAGTCCACCTGCAGCACGGCGAGGAAGGCTTCCTGCGGGATTTCCACCGCGCCCACCTGCTTCATGCGCTTCTTGCCTTCCTTCTGCTTCTCGAGGAGCTTGCGCTTCCGGCTGATGTCGCCGCCGTAACACTTCGCGAGCACATCCTTTCGCAGCGCCTTCACCGTGGTGCGCGCCACGATCTTCATGCCGATCGCGGCCTGAATGGCCACTTCGAACAGCTGCCGCGGAATCAGGTCCTTCAGCTTCTCGGCGATCTTGCGGCCCTGCTCCTCGGACTTGTCGCGATGGATGATCACGCTGAAGGCGTCGATCGGATCGCCGTTGATCAGCATGTCGAGCTTGACCAGCTCGCTCGGGCGGTATTCGAGCATCTCATAGTCGAGGCTCGCGTAGCCGCGGCTCACGGACTTCAGCTTGTCGAAGAAGTCGAGGATGATCTCGCCGAGCGGAAACTCCCAGTCGAACTCGACGCGCTTGGTGTCGAGATACGACATGTTCTTGTAGATGCCGCGGCGGTCGGTGCCCAGCGTCATGATCGGGCCGATGTACTCCACCGGCGCCATGATGCGAGCGCGCACGAACGGTTCCTCGACGCGCTCGATGGTCGAGGCGTGTGGCATGCGCGACGGGTTCTCGATCAGCTCCATCGACCCGTCGGCGCGATACACGTGATACTCCACGCTCGGCACCGTGGTGACGAGGTCGAGGTTGTACTCGCGCTCGAGGCGCTCCTGCACGATCTCCATGTGCAGCAGGCCGAGGAAGCCGCAGCGGAAGCCGAAGCCGAGGGCGGTGGACGTCTCCGGCGCGTACTGCAGCGAGGCGTCGTTCAGCTTCATCTTCTCCAGCGCGTCACGCAGGTCCTCGTACTGCTGCGTGTCGGTGGGATAGATGCCGGCGAAGACGAAGCTGCGCACTTCCTGATAGCCCGGCAGGCCTTCGGGTGCGCGGTTGACCACATCGAAGATCGTGTCGCCGGCGCGCGTCTCGCTCACGCTGCGCACGCTGGCCACCACGTAGCCCACTTCGCCCGCCTGCAGCCTGTCGGTGGCCACCTGCCGCAGCTGCAGCGTGCCCACCTCGGCCACCTCGTACTGATTGTCGCTGGCGCCGAAGGTGATCTTCATCCCCTTCTTGATCTCGCCGTCCACCACGCGGATGGACGGAATGGCGCCGCGATACTTGTCGTAATACGAGTCGAAGATCAGCGCGCGGAGCGGGCCGGTCGGGTTGCCCTTCGGCGCCGGCACACGCTTGATGATCTCTTCCAGCAGTTCCGGCACACCGGTGCCTTCCTTGCCCGACACGCTCAGCACGTCTTCCGGCATGCACCCGATCAGCTCCACCACTTCCTGCCGGCGTCGCTCCGGCTCGGCACCCGGCAGGTCGATCTTGTTCAGGACCGGGATGATCTCGAGGCCGGCGTCCATCGCCAGAAACAGGTTGGACAGGGTCTGGGCCTGAATGCCCTGACTGGCGTCCACCACCAGGATGGCGCCTTCGCAGGCGGCCAGCGACCGGGAGACCTCGTAGGTGAAGTCCACGTGGCCGGGGGTGTCGATCAGGTTCAGCTCGTACTCGTCGCCTGCCGTGGAGGTGTACTTCATCCGGACGGCGTTCAGCTTGATCGTGATGCCCCGCTCGCGCTCCAGGTCGAGCGTGTCCATGACCTGGCTCTTCATTTCGCGCTTCTGAAGGGTCCCGGTCATCTCGATCAGGCGGTCGGCGAGCGTCGACTTGCCGTGATCGATGTGGGCGACGATGCAGAAATTGCGGATGCGGTCGAGCGACGACATGAGGCAGGGGCTGGAGCGAGTCGCGGCGACGCCGCATTCCGGGACAATCTAGCACGACAGCGGCCCCCTCAGTTCTTCCGGGGGCACAATGGGATAAGTTCGTAACGCGAAGCACGCCCCACCGGCTCCAACGCCACCCGATGTCCCTCGCCCCGCAGACCCGCCCCGATCTGATCGACCCGGCCGTGCTCACCGCACTGGGCGGGCTGGAGGTGCGCGCCCGCTGGCTGGTGGACGGCTTCCTGACAGGCCTCCACCGCTCGCCGCGCAAGGGCTTCAGCGTGGAGTTCGCCGAACATCGGCCGTATCAGCCGGGCGACGACCTCCGCTACATCGACTGGAAGATCGCCGCCCGCACCGAACGCTGGGTGGTGAAGCAGTTCGAGGAGGAGACCAACCTCCGTGCGGTGATCCTGCTCGACGTCAGCCGCTCGATGCAGTGGAAGAGCCCGAACGCGGGCGTCACGAAACAGGCGTACGCCGAGCAGCTCGCGGCGGCCCTGGCGCTGCTGCTGCTCAAGCAGCGCGATGCGGTGGGCCTCGTGCGCTTCGACAACGAAGTGCGCACCGTGGTGCCGCCGCGGGCACGCCCCGCACATTTCCAGCGTCTCGTGGCCGCGATGATGGAGCCCGGTACCGGGCGCGAATCGCGCCTCGACCTGGCCCTGCAGCAGGCCTCGCACCTGATCCGTCGGCCCGGCATCGTGATCGTGATCAGCGACCTGCTCATCGAGCCCGACACCGTCACCCCCGGACTGCGTGCACTGCGCGCCGGCGGCCACGACGTGCTGGGCATGCACATCATGGATCCGGGCGAACGGTCACTGGACGTGCGCACCGATGCGCGCTTCATCGATTCCGAGACCGGCGTCGAGGTGGCCGCCAGCGCGCGCGAAATCCGCGCGGCCTACAACGCGGCCGTCGAGAAGGCCATCGAATCGTGGCGCACGCTCTTCGTGGAGCAGGGCGGGCGATATGCCCTGTGCGACACGAGCGAGCCGTTCGGCATGCCCCTGCATCGCGCCTTCGCGGCGCGTGACTTCGTCCGGGGCTGACGCACTCCCGTGGCCTTTCTCGCACCACTCTGGCTGTCGCTCGCCGTCCTTGCCGCCGTGCCGGTGCTGCTTCACCTGCTGCGCCGCAACATCGGCTCGCGCGTGGAATTCCCGGCCGTCCGCTACCTGGTGAGCGCTGAGCGCGACTCCAGTCGCGACGTGCGCGCGAAGAATCTCTGGCTGCTGCTGCTCCGCATCCTGATCGTCGTGCTGCTTGCCCTGGCGGCCGCGCGACCGGTCTGGACCCGCGGCGAAGGCACCCCGCGCGCGCTGGCCATCGTGCTCGACAACTCGCTCAGCACCACCGCCCTCGTCGAGGGTGCGCCGGTGCTCGACCGGCTCACGGCCGCGGCCCGCGACCTGCGCGCCGCGTCGGGCTCCGCCGAACGCCTCTGGCTGATCACCGCCGATGGCACCGTGCACACCGGCCCGGATGCCATCGACGCCGCACTGTCGCGCGTGATCGCGCTGCCGGGGGCCGGACAGCTCGACGCGGCGGTGCGACAAGCCATCGCGCTCACGCAAACCGCCGGTGGTGACGCCGGCGCCGTGGCGGTGATCACCGATGGGCAGCGCACCGCCTGGACCAGTGACGTGCCGGCGACGTCGTCACGCCTTCGTGTGTATGTGCCCACCATCACGCCGCCACCCAATGGCGCCATCCTCTCGGCGGTCGCACAGCCGCAATGGTGGACGCCACGTGGCACGCTCGAACTCACCGTGCAGGCGGTGCGCGACTCCACCGCCTATCGCATCGCGATCGGCGACAACACCATCGCGCGCGGCGTGGTCGTGCGGAATGCCGGTGACTCCATCGCCACCGCACGGATCCCGCTCGTTGGTGTGGGCCGCGGCTGGCAGGCGCTCGATGTGACGCTGGAACCCTCCGGCGTGGGCGCCGACGATCACGCGATCGTCCCGATCGTGGTCGGTGGCGCGCCAGCCGTGCGCGAGTCGGCGGGTGAGTATGTGGCGGCCGCCGTGTCGGCGCTGCGCGAGAACGGCCGCGTGCGCAGCAGTGGCGACGTCACGGTCTCGATTGCATCGGCGGCGTCGATCGCTGCCTTGCCTGCGCTGATCCTGCCCCCGGCCGATGCCGGCGGTGTCGCTGCCGCCAATGCCTCGCTGGCCCGGCTTGGCATCCCCTGGCGCTACGCGGCCGAGCAGCGCGGGACCCAGCTCGTGCGCAGCACGCAGGCCGATCTGCGCGGTGACACCGCCATCCGTGTCACGCAGTGGTTCCCGCTGGTGCCGCAGGCGAGCGCCGTCGGCGATACGATTGCGCTGGTGGGCAACGCCGTCTGGATGGTGCGCGGTCCGCAGTGGATCGTGGTCGGCTCGATGCTCGATCCCGCCAGCACGACGCTGCCCGTGCGGGCGACGTTCGTCCCCTGGCTCGCCGACGCCGTCAGCAACCTCGCCTCGGGCACGACGGCCGCGGTGCACGTCGCCGCCGGTGCACGACTGGTGGCACCGGGTGGATCGACCGAACTGCGCAGCGCCGACGGCACCATGAACCGTTCGGTCACGGCAGGCATCATGACCGCGCCGGCATTGCCCGGGCTCTACGTCTGGATGCGTGGCAGCGACATCGTCGGCGCCATCGGGGTGCGGCTCGATGCCGGTGAACCGCAACTGGCGCGGGCCACGCCGTCTGAGCTCACCGCGCGTTTCGGCGGAGTGGAACGGGCGGAACTCACTGCCGATGGTGCGGCGTTCCTTCGCAGCGTACGCCAGTCGGGTGCCTCGCAGCCGATGGCCGCGCCGCTCCTGCTGCTCGCATTGCTGGCCGTGCTGGCCGAAGCGTGGCTCTCCGGCCGCTACCGTACCGGTGCCGCCGCCCGCGCCGATTCTCTCGCTCGCGCTCCCTGATGGGTCTGTCAACCTTGCTGGATGCCGTCGAACGGCTGCCGCAGTTCACACGGGTGTGGAACTCGCTGCCGTCGCCGGATCGCACGCTCACCATCGCCGGGCTGCATGGGTCGTCGGATGCGGTGATGGTCGCAGCGCTCGCCCGTCGTCTGCAGGGGCGCGTGCTGGTCGTGGTCACCGATGCGTTGCCCGATGCCGAGCGCTGGCTGGCCGACCTGACGGCCCTGGTCGATGCCGCCGACGGCATTGCGCTCTATCCGCCGCGCGAAGGATTCGGCGAAGCGGAGCCGCATGCCGAAGTAGCGGGTGAACGCGTCGAGACGCTCGAGAAACTGTCGCGTGGTGCCGTGCACCTGCTGCTCACCACCTCGCGTGCGCTGATGGAGAAGACGCAGCTGGCGCAGGCGGTCTCGCGGGCGCGACTCGAACTGCGCAAGGGTGACGGGTGGCGGCTGGAAGACCTGTCGTCGCACCTCGACCTGCACGGCTTCGAACGGGTGCCGATGGTGGACGACGTGGGGCAGTACAGCGTGCGTGGCGGCATCTTCGACATCTACAGCTTCGGCATGGCCGAGCCGGTGCGCCTGGAGTTCTGGGGGGACGAGATCGTCGAGCTGCGTCACTTCGATCTGCTGACGCAGCGCAGCACCCGCGATGCCACGCTGGCGCTGGTGTTGCCGGTGGACATCCCGGCCACCGACGAAGGGGAGGCGAGCTACGAGCGCGTCACGCTGGCCGACATGCTCCCCCCCGACACGGTGCTGGTGCAGCCGCTCGGCACCAGCATCGATCCCGAGTTGCAGCGCACCTGGAGCGAAGCGCATCACCACGTGGAGCTGGCGCGCCGCCGCGGCGAGGATGCCCCGGCGCGTGATCGCCTGTTCGAACATCCCGACGCCACCCGCACGCGCCTCCGCAGCTTCGGCACGGTGCGGATCATCGATCCCACGTCGGCCACGGTGGATGTGGGCTTCCCGCTGCGCGCGCCGGAGGTCGTGGGCCGCGACATGGCGGCGTTGCGCAAGCTGGTCACGGGCGGCATTCCGACGCTGATCCTCTGCGACAACAGCGGGCAGCTCGAACGGCTCGAGGAACTGCTGGAAGAGCGCGGCCGGCGCACGCAGGCCACGCTGGCGCTGGGTGTGCTCGGTGCGGGCTTCCTGCTGCCCGCGCAGGAAGGGCGCGACGGGCTGCGCGTGCTCACCGATCACGAGATCTTCCGCCGTGAGCGCCGCATCCGCCGCACGCGCAAGTACGGCGGCGGGGCGGCGCTGGATGTCGTCACGGCGCTGAAGAACGGCGACTTCGTGGTGCATCTGGAGCATGGCATCGGCATCTATCGCGGTCTCTCCACCACCTTCGTCGGTGAGAGCAGCGTCGAAGTCGCGGTGATCGAGTACGAGGGCGGCGATCGTCTCAACGTGCCGCTGTATCGCATCGATCAGGTGGAACGGTATCGCGCGGCCGGCGATGTGAGTGCCGATGCGCCGCCGCCGCGCCTGCACAAGCTGGGTGGCCGCAAGTGGAGTGCGCAGCGCGACAAGACGCGGGCGGCGATCCTCGAGATGACGCACGAGCTGCTCGACCTGTACGCGCGCCGCCGCATCGCCAGCCGGCCGCCGCACGTGCCCGACACCAACTGGCAGATGCAGCTCGAGAGTGGCTTCCTGTTCGAGGACACCCCCGACCAGCGCCGCGCCACCACCGACGTGAAGAAGGACATGGAAGGCGGTCGCCCCATGGATCGCCTGCTGGTGGGCGACGTGGGCTACGGCAAGACCGAGATCGCCGTCCGCGCCGCCTTCAAGGCGGTGCAGAGCGGACGACAGGTCGCGGTGCTGGTGCCGACGACGATCCTCGCCGACCAGCATGTGCGCACCTTCGGTGATCGCCTGGCCGACTTCCCGGTCGTGATCGAGGAGATGAGCCGTTTCCGCACGGGGAAGGAGCAGGCCGCCACGCTGGAGCGCCTGAAGCGGAAGGAAGTGGACATCGTCATCGGCACCCATCGCCTGCTGGGCGAGGACATCGTCTTCGCCGATCTCGGCCTGATCATCGTGGACGAGGAACACCGCTTCGGTGTGAAGCACAAGGAACGGCTCAAGCAGCTGAAGACCGAGACCGACGTGCTCACGCTGACGGCCACGCCGATTCCGCGCACGCTGCACCAGTCGCTGGCGGGGCTGCGGGACATGACGCTGATGCAGACGCCGCCGCGCGATCGCAGCCCCGTGCTCACCTACGTCGAGCCCAACGACGATGCCCTGATCGAGGAGGCCATCAACCGCGAGCTCGATCGCGGCGGGCAGTGCTTCTTCGTGCACAACCGGATCGAGACGATCCTGGCGGTGGCCGATCATCTCCAGCGCATCGTGCCGCGCGCGAAGATCGTGGTGGGCCACGGCCAGATGAAGGAGCGCCAGCTGGAGGAGGTCATGCGCCAGTTCGTGCGCGGTGAGGCCGACATCCTCGTCAGCACGATGATCGTCGAGAGCGGCCTCGATGTGAGCAATGCGAACACGATGTTCGTGGACCGTGCCGATCATTTCGGCCTGGCCCAGCTCTACCAGCTGCGTGGCCGCGTGGGGCGTTCGCATCGCCGGGCGTACTGCTACCTGCTGGTGCCCGACATCGTGGACGAGGATGCGGAGCGCCGCCTGCGGGTGCTGGAGCACAACACGGAGCTGGGCAGCGGCTATCGCGTCGCGCTCAAGGACATGGAGCTGCGCGGGGCGGGGAATCTCCTCGGCCCCGAGCAGAGCGGCTTCGTGCATGCCGTGGGCTTCGACCTGTATCTGCGGCTGCTGGAGGAGACGGTCACCCGCATCCAGCGGGGCGACAAGGCGCCGCCGCCGCAGCCCTCGGACGTGTCGCTCGACGTACCCGCCTTCCTGCCGGACGACTACGTGCCGATGCAGGACCTCAAGCTCGACGTGTACCGGCGCCTGACCAAGGCGCCCAACGCGGCGGCCATCGAGGCCCTCGCCGACGAGGTCCGCGACCGCTTCGGCCCCCTGCCGCCGGCGGCCAGCGCCTACTTCGACCTCGCCAAGCTCCGGCTCCTCGGGGCGGACCTGGGGATCGAGGCGATGCTGGTGCGGGGGGACGAGGGGCGTATTACGTTTCGCGCCAACGCCGTGCCCCGGATGAAGGGGCTCAGCGCCGCGTTCCACGAAGTGCAGTTCCAGGCCGAGGTGCGCCGCGCGCAGCCGCTGACGCTCAAGCTCACCCGCCTCGGTGGAGCCGCCGTGCTCGAAGGCCTTGTCCGTTCCCTGCGGAGTCTGAGTCGCTGACCGTCCGGTCGCGCGACTGCCTGTACCAGTCGGATTGCCGCAGCCTCACCCGTATCCCGTTCCGTCGCATGAAGAGACTTGCCCTCGCCGCCCTCGCCGTTGGCGCCATGGCACAGCTGGTTGGCTGCAACAGCGGAGCGCTCAGCGCGCACGCCGACACCGTCGCGAAGGCGGGTTCCGAGGAACTGACGGTCAAGAAGCTGTCCGAGCTGCTCGGCGCCTCCAAGGTGCCGCTCCGCAAGGACGTCGTGCGCGTCGTCGCCGACCTCTGGGTCAACTACCAGCTGCTGGCCAAGGCCGGTGCCGTGGGTGACTCGCTCAACGACCCGAAGGCGCTCGACTCGGCCCTCTGGGCCCCGATCGCCAACGCCCGCGCGCGGAAGTACTTCGAGGTCGTCTCGAAGAACTTCCCGACCACCACGCCGACCGATGGTGAAGCGCGCTACAACAACGGCGAAGTCCTCGCCGCCAGCCACATCCTGCTCCGCGTGCCGGAAAAGGACGTGACGCAGGCCATGATCGCGCAGGTGCGCACCCGGGCCGACTCGCTGCGCAAGGTGCTCACGGCCGCCAACTTCCCGCAGCTGGCCGGCAAGTTCAGTCAGGACCCCGGTTCGGCCGCGCAGGGTGGGTCGCTTGGCGCCTTCCCCTCGGGTGCCATGGTGCCGCAGTTCGAGACCGCGCTGAAGGCCACCAAGCCGGGAGAAATTTCCCCGGTGATCCAGACGCAGTTCGGCTTCCACATCATCTATCGCCCGCTGTACGCCGCCGTCGTGCCGCAGGTCGGGCAGCTGATGCAGCAGCGCGGTGCCGCCGTGGCCGAGTCCACGTTCTGGGCCCGCCTCGAAGCCGGCAACAGCGTCGAGGTGAAGAAGGATGTGCCGAAGATGGCCCGCGACATCGTGGGGGATCTCGACAGCTATCGCACCAGCAGCATGGTGCTCGGGACGTCGAAGCGGGGTGAGTTCACGGCCAGGCAGCTGGTCCGCTGGATCGATGCCTATCCGCCGGAGCAGGGGCTGATTCCGCAGATCCAGAATGCGCCCGACACGATCATCCCGACGCTGATCAAGAACTTCATGCGCAACGAGCTGTTCCTGGCGCAAGCCGACAGCGCCAAGGTCGATCTCTCCGATCAGGAGAAGATCCAGATTCGCGCCGAGTTCCGGACGCTGGTGATCAATTCGTGGACGCAGCTGGGTGTGGCGCCGAACCAGCTGGCCGACAGTGGCAAGACGGTCGCGGAGCGTGAGAAGGTGGCCACCGGCCGCGTCAACGCATTCCTCGAGAACATGCTGGTGCGCGACGGCGCCTTCGTGCCGATCGCCCGCTCGCTCGACCTGATGCTCCGCACGCGCTTCGCCGGCGCCAAGATCGTCGATGCCGGTGTGGATCGTGCGCTCGAGGCAGCCCAGAAGCTCCGTGGCTCGGCCGACAGCACCCGTGCTGCCAACCGGCCGGCGTCGGCCGTGCCGATGCCTGGCGAGGCTCCGGCTGGAACGTCGGTCCCGGCCCAGCCGCCGGCCCCCGCTCCCGCCAAGCCGTAAACGTCGGATTCGCAGGAGAGGCGGGGGAGCGCGGAGAACGCGCTCCCCCGCTTTACATTTGAAACGTGGCGCGCCCCTCTCCGCTCCGGGGATGAACCGACGTCACGCCTGCCGGGTACTCCGCCGCATGACTCGACCGTTTGCCCTGATCGCTGCTTCGCTCACCTGTGCCCTCGCGGCACAGGCACAGCCCCCCGTACCCGCCGTGCGCCCGGCCAACACCGCGCCGGCCGTGACGGCCGTCCCGGTGGACCGTGTCATCGCCATCGCCGGCGATCATCCGGTGCTCTGGAGCGAGGTGCTCGAGGAGTACAACACGCGGCGCGCGCAGGGCATGCCGATTCCCACCGACAGCGCCGAACACCACAAGCTGGTCGAGAAGATCATCGATGACATCATCGATGCCGAAGTGCTCGTCCAGAAGGCGGCGGTGGAAAAGGTCGAGGTCACCGACGGTGACGTGCTGCCGGAAGTCGAGCAGCAGATGAAGAAGATCCGCGACCAGTTCAAGAGCGATCAGGAGTTCCGGACTGCGCTCGCCGGCGCCGGCTTCGGCACGCCCGAGGAGTACCGCAAGACGCTGATCGACGCGGCCAAGCGTCAGCAGGTGCAGCGCAAGCTGATCGACAAGATGAAGACCGATGGCAAGCTGGTGCGTGCGCTGGTGTCGGACGCCGATGTGGCGGCGATGTACGAGCAGAATCGTGCCACGCTGCCGAAGCGGCCGGCGCAGGTGACCTTTCGCCAGATCGTCGTGGCACCCACGGCATCACCCGAGTCGAAGGCGAAGGCCCGCACCAAGGTCGACTCGCTGCTGGTGGAGCTGCAGCGCGGCGGCAACTTCGAGCTGGTCGCCAAGCGGGAGAGCATGGACCCGTCCAACAAGGAGACGGGTGGGGATCTTGGCTGGAACCGCCGCGGTGTGATGGTGCCGGAGTTCGACCGCATGATGTTCGCACTGCCGCCGGGTGTGCTCAGCCCGGTGGTGGAAACCAACTTCGGCTATCACATCATCCGCGTGGACAAGGTGCAGCCCGCCGAAGTGAAGGCGCGCCACATCCTGATCACGCCGACGCTCGATTCGCTCGACGAGCAGCGTGCGCGCCGCCTCGCTGACAGCATCGCCACCGCCTGGCGCAGCGGTGCGCGCTACGATTCGCTGCAGACCAAGTTCCATGATCCCGACGAGGTGCGCGGCTTTGCCGAGCCGTTCCCGCGCAGCGAGCTGCCCGGGGCGTACGTGGAGGCGCTCAAGCCGCTCAAGATCAACGACATCAGCGCACCGTTCGCCATCGAGAACGCCCGTCGCGGCACCAAGAAGTTCGTGGTCTTCCAGCTCCTCAGCCAGCAGGAGGAGGGGCTCTACTCCATGGGCGAGGTGCGCGATCGCATCCGCGCGCAGCTGGTGGAGGAACGCTCGATGCGGCGCTTCATCGACCTGCTGCGCGCGCAGTCGTTCATCCTGAAGAATCCGATCCCGGCGTTGCCGCTGCCCGCACCGGCTGAGACGCCGTAACGCGGATGCGCGGACTGCGGTCGTGACGCGTCGGCGTCCGCGTCTGGCCGTCACGCTCGGTGACCCGCGTGGGATCGGGCCCGAGCTGGTGCAGGCCATGCTCGATGACGACGCCGTCGGCGATGTCTGCGACCTGTTGGTGGTGGGTCCGCGCGGCACCGAGGTGGATGTGCACGAATCGGTGGGCACGTGGATGCCCGGCGGCGGGGAAGCGCTGGCCGGCAAGCTGGCCGGTGACGCCGTGGTGCGTGCCGTGGAACTGGCGCAGTCGGGTGCGGTGCGCGGCATCGTCACGGCGCCGCTCGACAAGCATGCGTTGTTGCTTGGCGGCTACGACGCGCCGGGCCACACCGAGCTGCTGGCCGAACTCACCAACCGCCGGACGGCCATGATGCTGGCCAGTGATGCCCTGCGCGTGGTGCTCGCCACGACGCACCTGCCGCTGCGCGGCGTGCACGAGGCCCTCACGGCCGATGCGCTGCGCGAAGCCATCACACTCACCCGCGAGGGATTGCGGCATTGGTTCGGCATCGCCGAGCCGCGCATCGCCTTGTGTGCACTGAACCCGCACGGTGGTGACGGTGGCCGGTTCGGCACCGAGGACACCGACCTCCTGGCCCCCGTGGCGCGCGAAATGGGCGTGCAGGGGCCGTACCCCGCCGACACGGTGTTCGTGCGGGCGATCAAGGGCGAATTCGACACCGTGATCGCGCCCTACCACGATGTCGGCATGACCGCGATCAAGGTGGCGAGCTTCGGCAGCGGCGTGAACGTGACGCTCGGCCTGCCGTTCCCGCGCACGTCACCCGATCACGGCACGGCCCTCGACATCGCCGGGCAGGGCATCGCCGATGTCTCGAGCATGCGCCACGCGGTGCTGCTCTGCGCCAGGTTCGCGCAGCACGACGTCTGAGACGCGAGCGCGGGTTCAACTGTTTGCCGCAGTGTGGTGGTGCGTGACCGGCGGAGGCCATGGGCGTCCTACAGCCGAAGCGAAGTCACTCCGTCACCCATGGATCGGCCATCGACCCACCCCGGTTGCCAGCCTGTCCACGATCGAAGCAGGCTGCCCATGCCGTCACTCGACAAGTTCCTGATGGCGCTGGGTACGGCGCCACCGACGACCCTCGTGCTCTATGAAGGGTGTGTGGCCGAACTCCGCTTCGACGGCGGCACCCGTCCGATCACGAAGCAGGCGCTGAGCGCCGAACAGATCGTGGGGCTGCTGCGCGAGATCGCACCGGCGGCGATGCAGGCTGCCGTGATGCAGGGGGGCCCCGCACGCTTTCCCTACGATGGCAACGGCATTCCGGTGCTGTGCGCCATCCAGCGCGACGGCGAGGGGCGTGTGGTGGCGCAGATCATGCCCGCCAGCGCTGCCGATCCGGCGCTGCGCGAAGAGAAGGCGAATGCCGCCGCCACGCCGGTGCTGGAGACCGGGCCGCGCGCCGCGCTCGACACGTTGCTGCGCGCGCTGGCCGCCCAGAAGGCCTCCGACCTGCATCTGCGCGTGGGCGAGCCGCCGATCCTGCGGCGCGATGGTGAACTGGTTCGTATCGCGGGGGCCTCCCCACTCGGCGCCGACCAGCTGGAGCAGATGCTGCTCGCGTCGATGCCGGAGATGAACCGCGAGGAGTACCGCGCTCGCAACGATACCGACTTCGCCATCGACATCCCGGGCGTGGCGCGTTTCCGCGGCAACGTCCTGCGCGACCGCTGCGGTGCGGCGGCGGTGTTTCGCCTCATCCCATCGACGATCATCACCGCCGAGCAACTCGGGCTGTCGGAGCACGAGAAGGCCCTCTGCAACCTCACCAAGGGGCTCGTGCTCGTCACCGGGCCCACGGGCAGCGGCAAGAGCACGACGCTGTGCGGCATGATCGACCTGGTGAACCGCACGCGGCACGATCACATCATCACGATCGAGGATCCGATCGAGTTCGTGCACGCCAGCAAGCAGTGCATCATCACGCAGCGGCAGGTGGGGGTGCATACCGACAGCTTCAAGAGTGCGCTCCGCGCTGCGCTGCGCGAGGATCCGGATGTGATCCTGGTGGGCGAACTGCGCGACCTCGAGACCATCGCCATCGCGATCGAGACGGCGGAAACGGGGCATCTCGTGTTCGGGACGCTGCACACGACCACGGCCGCGAGCACGGTGGATCGCCTGATCGACCAGTTCCCGTCGGACCGGCAGGCGCAGGTGCGCACCATGCTCAGCGAGTCGCTGAAGGGCGTGATCTCGCAGACGCTGGTCAAGAAGAAGGGCGGGGGCCGTGCCGCCGCCCGCGAGGTGCTGCTGCCCAACCACGCCGTGGCGAACCTGATCCGCGAAGGGAAGACGTACCAGATCCCGACCATCATGCAGACGTCGAAGAAGATCGGCATGGTGACGCTGAACGACGCGCTGCTGGACCTGGTGGAGAAGGACCTGGTCGATGCCAACGACGCCTGGATGAAGTCGGTGGACAAGGCGGCGTTCCAGCAGGCGCTGCAGAATCGCGGGATCACGCTGGATCGCGTGGCGGCCTGAGGGAGGGGGCCGGGCGGAGCCGGGGGCGCACCGGGCGATCGTGAGCCGGCCTCCGCGGTCGGCCGGCCGGGATCGCCCGAAAACGCGCGCTCCAGCTCGGCACTTGGACGGCCCGCTACGTTTCGGGCATGTCTATTCGTAACATTGCCATCATTGCGCACGTCGACCACGGTAAGACGACACTCGTGGACCAGATGCTCCGTCAGGCCGGAGCATTCCGCGAGAATCAGGTCGTCGCCGAGCGCGTCATGGATTCCAATCCGCTCGAGAAGGAACGCGGCATCACGATTCTGGCCAAGAATACGTCGATCCGCTGGAAGGACACCAAGATCAACATCATCGACACGCCGGGCCACGCCGACTTCGGTGGTGAGGTGGAGCGCATCATGCGCATGGTCGATGGCGTGCTGCTGGTGGTGGATGCCTTCGACGGCCCGATGCCGCAGACGCGCTTCGTGCTGGGCAAGGCGTTCGAGCTCGGACGCGTGCCGATCGTGGTCATCAACAAGATCGACCGCCCCGGTGCCGATCCGATGCGCGTGTACGACGAGGTGCTGAGCCTGTTCATCGAACTCGACGCCACCGAGGCGCAGCTCGATGCGCCGGTGGTGTTCGCCAGCGCGCGACAGGGCATCGCCACGATGGATCTGGACGTCGAGGGGGTGAACATGAATCCGCTGTTCGACGCGATCCTGGCGGGTGTGCCAGCGCCGCCGAACGACGTGTCCGGTCCGTTCCAGATGCTCGTCTCGACGATCGACTATTCCAGCTATCTCGGGCGCCTGGGCATTGGCCGCGTGGAGATGGGGAAGATCAAGGTCGGCGATCAGGTGTCGCTGCTGCAGATGGACCCGGCGCAGCCGATCCAGAACAGCCGTGTCACGAAACTCTTCTGCTTCGAGGGGCTCGAGCGCGTCGAGGTGCAGGAGGCCTCGGCCGGCGAGATCGTGTCGGTGGCGGGCCTCGAGAACGTCGAGATCGGCCTCACGATCACCGATCCCTCGTTCCAGGAACGGCTCGAGGGCATCGCCGTGGAAGAGCCGACGATCAGCGTCGACTTCCAGGTGAACACCTCGGCGTTCGCGGGCAAGGAAGGGAAGTTCGTGACGTCACGGCAGGTGCGTGATCGCCTGATGAAGGAGCTGGAGCGCAACGTGGCGCTGCGTGTCGAGGAGACGGACAACACCGACACGTGGAAGGTCAGCGGTCGCGGCGAGTTGCACCTGTCGATCCTGATGGAGACGATGCGCCGCGAGGGCTACGAGTTCCAGGTGTCACGGCCGAAGGTCATCACGCGCATCGGCGACAAGGGCGAGAAGCTGGAGCCGTACGAGGAGCTGCTGATCGACGTGCCGGACGAGTACGTCGGCGCGGTGATCGAGAAGCTCGGACCGCGCAAGGCCGAGATGACGGAGATGAAGAATCCGGGGCAGGGGATGGTGCGCCTGACCTATCGCATTCCGGCGCGCGGCCTGTTTGGTTATCGCTCCGAGTTCCTGACCGATACGCGCGGCACGGGCATCATGCATCACCGGTTCCTCGAGTACGGGTCGTGGTCTGGTGCGCTCGATGGCCGGACGCGCGGTGTGCTGGTGAGCATGGAGAACGGGACGATCATCGCCTTCGCGCTGGGGAACCTCGGTGAGCGGGCGACGTTGTTCGTGGAGCCCGGCCAGCCGGTGTACGAGGGGATGGTGGTGGGTGAAAATTCGCGTCCCGGCGACATGGACGTGAATCCCACGAAGGAGAAGAAGCTCAGCAACATGCGCAGCAAGTCGGCGGATGATGCGATCGTACTGGAGCCGCCGCGGATTCACACGTTGGAGAGTGCGCTGGAGTACATCGAGGAAGACGAGCTGATCGAGGTGACGCCGCAGTCGATCCGTTTGCGGAAGAAGGTGTTGAACACGATCGACCGGAAGCGGGTGACGCGGGATCTGAAGAAGGAGCGCGACCGCGATTGAGGACTGGGTGTCGTGTGTGGCGTGCGCGCCGGGCACGGCACGACTTCACGACCTACGGACGGACTGGGGAGAACGCAGGCATGTCGGAAGCGGGAATGTGGGCCCCGATGCCGGGGACTGAAGACGAGCTGGCGTGGCGGGGCACAGGCGGGGTGGAGCGTGTGTCGGCCGGGCAGTGGCAGGCGGCTGGTCCTGCGGACGACGGGGTGGACGAGGAGGATCTCGACGTCGAGGAGGAGCTGGACGAGGAGGACCTCGACGATGACGATGACGACGATGATGACGATCTCGATGAGTTCGAGGACGACGAGCTGGATGATGACGAGGCGGACGAGATCGATTTCACGGAGGACCGGTATGGCCGGATTCCGGGCGAGGACGACGCCGACGTGTGAGTGGTAGGGTGTGGTGGTGGAGGCGTTGGAGGATGTGTTGGAGGATGTGTGTGTGTGGTGGTGCCGGATGTGTGATTTATTCCTGTTGCAGGGGTTGACTGGGCGTTTTGCCAGTGTATCATTGGGGTCTCCCCCGGATACGGGACGAGACATGGTGCTGTGAGACGCGGACGAAGCGCTCCGGGCCGGACCCAAGCTGATTGACAATCGAGAGAGAAGTGTGTGGTGGTATCGCGTTTGAGCTGGCGGGTTCGTGCCTGCCGGCGAGCGATAACAAACACGAATTTATGATTCCGGACCGTCTCATGATGGTCCAGTAATGGGTGTTGTGAGCGGTTCGAGAGAGCTGATGAAATTCTTCTTGGAGAGTTTGATCCTGGCTCAGGACGAACGCTGGCGGCGTGCTTAACACATGCAAGTCAAGGGGGCCCGCAAGGGCAACCGGCGAACGGGTGCGTAACACGTGAGCAACCTGCC
>JANOCB010000063.1:0-1927 GCA_031411975.1 Gemmatimonadaceae bacterium | reverse complement strand
TCGTTAAAGCGCAACACTCTTTAGACGTAGCGGAGGCGACCGTGCACGACGGAGATCACCTGAGTGAGGCCGCGGTGCGCCGCATCCTCGAGCGGACGGCAGCGCTGGATGCCACACTCGGTCGCACCCTGACGGTGGTGCAACTGCGTACCGTGGTGTGCGATGCTGGCTTCTCGGACGCATCGCTGCGAGTGGCCCTCGCAGAGTTTGCTGCGGAGTCACCGGGACTCTCTGCTCCGCACACACCGTGGTTGCGTCGCGCAGTTGACGGCGCCTGGCGTTTGACGGCGGTCATTGGCACTACCGGAGGGACGTTGGCTGTGCTCGGATCCTTCGGTTCCATCATTCGACGCCTTGCGGGCGCTCCGGTGGCAGACGCCGTCGCCGTGGCCAGTATCCTGCTCGGCCTTGGCGCAGGATTTGTCGTGGCCAAGCGGTTGCGCTCGCGACTGGGACGTCTGCTGACCGCAGGGCTCGGGCTTGCGGTGCTGGTGGACACGGCTTTCGGCTGGAGTGGATTCTTCGTCAATGGGCGGTCGGCAAAGTTTGCGGAGATGACAGCCGCCGTCGTGGGCGTTGCGCTGGGGATGTGGTTGTCACGCCGCGAACGCTCCGCTCCGCCTACAGCACCGACGACGGCTGCTGACACGGCAATGTCTGGGGAACACATTCCGGCGCCCCGTGCGTCGCGCGTGTGGTTTGCGTGGCGCACAAGCGGTCTCGCTATGCCGACGCTCTGAAGTCACTCGTGAACGGCAAGGTTCCACCTGAAATCTCATCGAGCTCCCGTGGCGTCCTCCAGTGCACCCCGCTCGACACGTCACGGCCTGTGCGCAATGATGTTCGAAGAGACAAATGCGACATGCAGGTGCGGAACGCCACGGGTGCGTTCGATCAGTCACTCGGATACCCAACTGGCGCACAGGCTGGCATCCACGACGACTCGCACGGCAGCTGCAAAAGTCGCCTTGGCCCTGCGCATGTGGTTGCAGGCGCGGTGCGGCCTCACCCCGTGCCGTGCGCGGGCGCATGTCCCGCATCAATTCTTGCGTCGAGGTAGACAGTGCAGCCTGTGGTCCTGCTGATCGCCTTCGTGATCGCCGCGCTGCTCGATCCGCTTCGCGGCCAGGCGCCCTTTCCGATCCGCGAGGGGAGTGAGATCCGCATCGAGACGAACACGGATCGCGTGTTCCGCGGCACCGTGCTCGGCGGCTCGCCCGATTCCATTCGCCTGCGCCAGGCATTCCGCGATTCCGTCGTCGCGATCCCGTGGCTGGCAGTCCAGCGCTACAGCGTGCGCCGTGCCGATCGTCGGAGCGGGGCGAAGCGCGGGTTCCTGATCGGCGGTAGCGTCGCACTCGGAGTGGTCGCACTGCTGACGGCCGCGAATGCCAATCGTGAGGACCTGTCCCTGCAGATTGGCCTGATATCGGCAGTGCCCGTCGCGCTCGTGGGTGGCGGGCTTGGCGCCACGGTCGGCGCCGCGCTGGCGCCGGCAACGTGGGGTGAATCGGTGCGCCTGCATGCCAGCCGAACTGGCCCAGTCTCACTCGGACTCACCCGCCGATTCTAGCGGAGTGGAAATGCAGTTGGGGCAACAAGTGACCAGCCTGGACGTCGGGATGGCCACGCGGAGAGCCACGCTGCCGTATCCGGCATGCCGGGGGCGGCGTGGCACAGTGGCTCGCCGCAGACCGACCGGCGATCGCCGATTTTCGCCTCCGCGCCTGACAAGGCCGCGTTGTCGCCGTACACTCGTACTGACTGTGTGACCGCCCCTCCCGAGGTCGCGGCCGATGGTCGTCGACGATCGTATCACCTGCAGCTTCGTCGTCACGGTGTGCGTGCCCGATGGCAGTCCGCGTGCGGCGCAGCGCGCATCGGCACGATCATCGGCGGCCACCACACCAGAATGACATACACGTGG
>JANOCB010000062.1:0-22958 GCA_031411975.1 Gemmatimonadaceae bacterium | reverse complement strand
TTTGCGGTGCGGGATCTCGCCGCGATGACGAACATCGGGCTGGGGAACGAGGGGCGTGGGCGCGGCCCCAACAGTGGCCAGTTCTGGTACGTGGGGAACTTCGCCATCGGCACCGCGGGCTGGCTCGGCCAGTAACGCCCCGCGAAAACGGGCCGAATACGGGAGAAACATCATTGCTCTTGATTGCTTTGCGGCCCGAGCGTTACTGAGCCCGATTCCCGCGACGACACACTGTCACCACGATGGCCGGCGTACGAGATCAGTTGCGACATGAGCTCTGTCCGTCGCATCGCCGCCGTTCCTCCGCACAGAGCTATTGGCTTTGCCGAACATCGCACCTCTCGTTCTCCTCAGACTGGTTGCCGTCGGGGCCGTGACGTTCGCCGCCCTCGAGGGAGGAGCAAGGCTGGATGATCGGGTCCGTTACGGTACACCGGTTCTGGCACGACCCGTCGGAATCGGTGACCTTCTGGTGCGTGATTCACTCGGCGTACACGGGCGTCCGTCGGCGCAGTTCCGAAAGTGGCGCATGAACGCACTGGGAATGCGTGGGGAAGACGTGCGTTTGAGCGAGGCGGAGGGCACCATTCGTGTGCTGATCGCCGGCGCATCCGAAACATTCGGCTTCGCCGAGGCGGCTGGCAGGGAGTGGCCGGCGCAACTCCAGGATGGGCTGATCAAGCGCTGCGGCCCGGGGCGTCATGTCGTGCTCAACGCGGCATTCGCGGGGATGTACCTCCCGACAGTGACGCAGGATTTCGCACGGCGCGGTTCGGGGCTCGACCCGAACTGGTTCGTGTATTACCCGACGCCCGCGCAGTATCTCGAACCCGAGCTGCCGGTGGCAGCTCCTCGCGACACCGTGATGCGGGGGGCGCACGACCTTCCTGCCTTCCGCTCACGATTTTTGGGTCGGATTCGCGAGCAAGTCCGGGATGGCCTTCCGCCGATCGTTCGGCGATGGTTCCAGGACCGGACTGTCGCGACGGCACGTGAAGGGCAGTCGGATGATTGGCTGTTCAGATCGCCGCCGCCCGAGCGGTTAGCGGCGTTCGAGGCGGACCTCAGAACCCTCGTTGGCACTGCCCGTGGTGCCGGGGCGAAGGTCGTGCTGGTGCAACATGCCACATACGTGGATGGTCCGCCGCCGGCGGGGATACGCGATGCGGACTTTCGCACGGTGTGGAATCGATTTTATCCCCGGGCGACGATCGATGCGCTGATCGCGATGGAAGGGGCGGCGGCGGCAATCGTTCGCCGGGTCGCGGCGGACTCCGGCGCGCTGGTCGTGGACGTCCGATCGGCGCTCCACGGTGACCGCGACCGGCTTTTCAGCGACCAGTCACATCTGAGCGATGCCGGTGCCGGCGTCCTTGCCGAGGGCGTCGCGTCGGTACTCGAATCCCATGGAGTCTGTCACACACGCGACACCGGTTCAGAACAGCTGCGGTGAGCTGACGGCTCGGATCAGACTCTACCTCACGGTAGCCCGCGAACCGCGAGCCGCAACGCGCTGGAGCAGTGGGGCGAGCAGTTCAGCCTCGCGCCGACCGATCACCTCGCTCGCGACCGGCTCGATGTGATAGTCGAAGGTGTTGTACAGCGGCACGGAATCGCTGAGCGCACGGAGCACTGGGAGATTGTCGACGAACACCCAGCCGGCTTCTTCCGCGAGCTGTTTCGATGCATCGTACAGTTGTTGCTCTTCACGCACACCGTGATCGTACGTCACCGGGAGTCGCGTCAGCACGGTGTTCAATGCCGTGTCCGACGATTCGCGATGTACCAGCTGAAAACTCGGAATCGGGCTCAGCATGAGGATCTTGCCAGGCTGTTCCCGTCGGATGTGCGCGAGCAGAAATGCGAGTCGCCGCAGACTTTCGTCCCGCGAACCGCCGAATCGGTGGAAGAACAGCTGCTGATTGAGCATTTGCGCAGTGAAGGCCTGTGAATACCCCACGCTGGCCGAGCCCGACTTCTGGAGATCGCGCATGTACCCGATCACTTCGCTCATTCCTTTTCCCTGCTGCGCCGCTGCGTCACGGAGATATGCAACCCGCACCGCGACCCGACTCAGACCGGTGATGTCCGCGAGCATCGCCATGAGCGCCATGACGCGGCTTGTTCGTTGAAGACCTGGGGGGTCCTGCTGGAACCATACCGGCGCAGCGATCCGATAGCTGTCGCCGGCGGCGACGAGGTGCGGGCGATCATCGACCCGGAGCAGGTCCATGAAGTCATTGCCCGTGTAGAGATTCAGCACGAATGCATCGCTATCGTACTTTGCCATGGACGACTTCACCGCGAGATACGCCTGCAACGGCGAATACTTCCCCGCTCCGTACGAGTAGACGGTGACAGGGACGCCGGCACGACGGAGATCACGCTCGAGGTAACCGAAATGGATCCTGTCGTTGGGCGCACACAGATCGGTATGTGAGTCACCACTGACGGCCACGGAGTACATCGTGTCGGCCTTGAGCGCCGCGGACGGCACGCTGGTTCGCACGCCATCCTCATTCCGCGCGAATTCGACGATCCGCTGCGTGACGAGGTCAAGGCATTTGTCCGTGACCAGTCGGCCGGACGGATATGCCGACCGCCAGCCCACCTCCGGATCGCCGTAGTCGTACGTCGGCGAAAACAGTCCTGTGACTCGAAGCAGCACCTCGAGGCACAGGACCACGACGGTGGACGCCACGAGCAGGAGCGAGATGTTCGCCAGCCACGGATGCCGCGCTGCCCAGCGGTTCGAGGTATCGCCTGTCGACGTCTGGGTCATTTTCCTGCGCCCGAGGTTGCGTCAATCCGCACACGCGCAAGCCGGATCACCTCCGGCAATATGTGCTGGGCCAGCAACCGATTGCCCGTCGGCGTGAGGTGACAGTAGTCGGTGAAGATCTGGCCCTCAGGGCGTTCGTAGATGGCCGTCAGGTCGAGATAGCTGGCGCCGAGTGGGGTGACGGTGTCGCGCACACGATCCGAGACGATCGGCACGATCCGACGGATGTACTGCTCGTATCCCGGCCGTTCGGCGGCGAGGTTGAAATCGAAAAGTTGCCGTTCGATGGCTGGCATCCGGTCGAGTCGGTCACGCTCGAGTGCCAGAACGGGTTGCAGCATGAAGAGCGTCGGTATCCGTTCGTGCTGCAGGATGAGCGCACTACGCTCGATCATCTTCCGCGCGTTCCGATCGAAGACCTCCGTTGCTGCTGCGGTGGCGGAATCGGGGTCCATCGGGGAAGGGGGTCCCCCCCCACGCAGCGCGGGTCCGAGCGCCTGCAGTGCGCGACCGGTCACGTGCGCGAACGCGCTCTTGCGGAAGATCCACCAGGCGTTCATGCGGACGAGCGACGACAGGGTCGGTGTCCCCATGATCCGGCTTGCCTGTTCGGTCTGCACGTAGGAGGCAAACTGGTCGTGGTCACGCAGATAGAAGAAGTGGTCGTTCCATCCGTCGAGAAACAGCACCAGGTCCGGCTCGTATGACAGAATTGCCTGGTTGAGGTAAATCAGATGGTGATGCGTCCAGATGCTCGGGATGCCGGCGTTGATCACCTCGACCTTCCGTCCCGGCATGGCCGCCGCAAGCATCGGTTCCAGATAGGCGTCGATCGTCGTGGAATCGTTGAGCACCTGAAACCGGGTCTGCAAATGTGTCCACATCCCGCCAAGCCCGTAGGCCGTGGAGGCTCCCATCAGGATCACCCGGAAGGTGCCGGGGGCCTTTGCCCGCTGTACAGGGGAGGTCCGACGGAACCCCTGCGCATTGTGACTCACTCCCCGGGTATCACGCCAGTTGGGGGTGAGCATGATGTTCTTGTAGGGGTCGAACTGATACTGCATGAACTCGCCTCCGGCGTACCCGCGGGTGGCGCGTAGGTATGCCTGCGCCCCGAGCTCGAACAGCGTGACGATGATTCCGAGCAAGATCAGGCCGAACGTGATTCGCTTCGTCAGCGAGAGATGATCGGCGGCTGGGACATCGCGGGTGGGAGAATTGCTCATGGTCCGACTACAATTTAAGGGAGTGCAACAGCCGGGTTCGTACCATCAGGTCTTGCAGGTCTCCGGCTCGGCAACCGTCAGCTCAGCACACCCCACGCAAAAGGAGTTCATGTCGACCGCCCCATCGTCCGACTCACGCACTGCCCGGGTGATCAAGACCGCGCTCTTCGCCCTGGCCCCGCTGGTCGTGCTGCTGGTCGTCGGCCATGTGACCGCGAGCCTCGTCACGCACCGTGAGATCGCCTTCGAGGTCGATTCGCTGACGGGTGTGACACTGTACCGAACGCGTGTCGGCGGTTTCCCCTGGTCCCACCGCAGCGTGACGCGACTCAACACCCTCGGATTCGCGGACGAAGAATACACCAACCTGCCGGCCAAGGGTAACTGTTTCCACGTGGTACTCTCCGGGGACTCCTTCACCTTCGGTGACGTCACGGACGGCGACAAGACCTGGGCGTCACTGCTGAAGGACCGAATCGCCACGCGCCATCGTGGCCGATGCATCCGTGTGTTCAACATCGGGGCTCCGGTGACGACCATCGAGCAGCAGGCCAAACGCATCCGCGAGACGATGGAACGCCTGCAGCCCGACCTCGTGCTGCTGGGGCAATACCAGAACGACATCGCGGACCTGACGTTGTGGGGCGGGATAGCGTTCCGCCCGGCGACGGCCAATTCCAAGACCACGAACTGGGGTGATCGACTGCGGCAGACGGTGCCGGGCTTCGATTCGCCGCTCCCGCGGATGCTGACGTACCGGGGATTCCAGTTCTTCATCGAACATGACATCAAGGTCGATGTGCTGAAGCGCTGGTCGGTGCTCGCAGACTCCTCCGACCTGACCTACGGCCGGGAGCTGACCGGCATTTATTCCACCCTCTACGGGGCGCTGGTGGACTCGCTGACGGCGCGTGGCATACCACTCGGTGTCGTGATCATGCCGTCGAAGATGGACATCATGGCTGGCCGCTATCCCGAGGGCGAATTCTTCGAGTCCATCGCAAAGCAGCGCGGCGTTCCTGCGATCTCCGTCTATCCGACGATCGACGCCCATCGCGACCCGATGCCCTATTACACGTACGACGGTCACTTCGACGAGCGTGGAAACCGGCTGGTTGCCGACACGGTCTACCAGTGGCTGTTCAACGAATCGAGGCCGCCCTTCCCGGCGTTGCGCGAGGCTGCCGGCGCGGCGGTGCCGATCGTGCCGGTGCGAGACTTCCCAAAGAACTGAGTTGACCGCCGTAGCGGATCAGCGTGTGCGATCCCGCCGCGGCGCGCTTGGCGGCGGCAGGACGAGAGGGCCAAGTGCCGTCGCGAGCACGGCCCCGAAGCGTTCGGAACCGGCATCCGTGAGGTGCACGGAGTCGACAAAGAGATCCTCGTTCCATTCCGTGAGCCTGGCCATGTCCACGACCGTCACGCCCAGCGTGTCCGCCAGTGCGACGGTCGCCCGGTTGTAGCGTTCCAGGTCGCGGAAGAATTGTGCGCTGGATGGAAGCCTGCCCACGCCGACCGACCCGGTGCGGACCTGCCCCGATGCTGTGTTCTCGAAATGTTTCAGGCTCGTCGAGAACGGCATCGTGAGCAATACCGGTCGGATGCCGTGCGCCTGTGCGACAGCGATGATCGAACGGAGGTTGCGCTGGAAGAGTCGAGCGCCCTCGGCGATGACCACGGGGTCATGCGACAGGGGCGTGGTGTCCACGCTCGGCGACTCGAAGCGACCTGCCACGAATCCCTTCAGTCGCGACCACACGACATCCTCTTCACCACGCAGGCCGGTATAGCCACGCGTACGGTACTTGATCGCATAATGCGGATCGAGCGCGGTATCCGCTGCGCTAGCGTAGTACGCCGCAGTGAGATCGTTGATGTTGTGCATCACCAACAGCACATCGGCGCGGAGTTCGGTGACGTCGAATGCGGTCCGGATCAGCGAGTGCGTGGTCGCATAGGCCGACATGCCGCCATTCAGCACACGCACATCGCGGATCTTCAGCGAATCGAGTCGCTGCTCGAGGTGCCATGGCCAATGGCGACCGCTGGCGTTCCACATGTCCTCGGTCGTCGAGCCGCCGAGGGTCGCGATGCGCAGTTCACCCGCACGCTTCGGCCACATCGGTTCCGAGGTGCGGAACCCTCGCTCGTTGAACCATGCCAGCTCGGGATACACCTTGTCCGGCGCCCTGAAGTTGATTCGAGGACCGAAGGCCAGATACGGGCTGTACGCCATCGATTCGACGCGCCAGCCAGGAAAGACGGCGAAAACTGGCGTGCCGGCGACGACGCGGTTGTACACGCGGAGTCCGATCTCCGCCAGAAGCACGGAGAAGACGAGCGAAGCAATGAGCAATGCCAGTTTGGCTGCAACGCCGATGGCGGCCGGCTCCTGATCGTCGGGCCCTTCGCGCTCCATAGGAAAACGAACTCCTTCGCGAGTCTGTCCCGCGTCCGACGTCACGCTCGGCTGAGGACCTTGTCGTACGTCTGCTGAATCCGGTCGACCATTGCCCGTACCGAGAACGCCTCGACGTGTCGGCGCGATTCGTCACCGAGTGACCGGCGTAAAGTAGCATTTCCGACAAGTTCCGACAGGTGAGCTGCCAGTTCCTCAGGCCGCGCAGGGTCGAAGGTGCGTCCGCAGGCGGGGGTCAGCACTTCGCCCGGTCCACCGAAGCGCGAGGCGATGACGGGGAGTCCGTGGACCATGGCCTCTGGCACGACGAGGCCAAAGGGCTCCGGAATCACTGAAGCGTGCACGGCGATGTCCGACGCCGCGAAGAGTTCCGGCACGTCGTTGCGGCCGCCGAGAAAACGGATTCGATCTCCGGCGCCGATGGCAGCGATCCGCGCATCGAGGCTCCGGCGATAATCATGATCGACCGCAGATTCCGCACCGACGAACCTGACCTGCAGCGTCGCCAGCACGTCGGGGGGCAGTAGTGCGAGCGCCTCGACCAGCACATGCTGCCCCTTCCAGGAACGGATGTTCCCGACCATGACGATGGCCACTTCGGACTCGCTCACACCCAGTTCCGCGCGCTTCCCGGAACGTGACGTGTGCACGGAACTCCGCAGACTGGGCGCATCGACGCCAAGGTGGGCCAGTGAAATCCTGTCCTCGCGTACACCCGCTGCACGAACCGCGTCGTGCATGTAGGTACTGATGGCGATCACGTGATCGAAACGGCGTCCGGCGAAGCGGGCGAGTTTCGAGTCGATCACCGCGTCACCCATGGCAAACGTGATGCAGGGCACCCTCGTCAGGCGAGCGGCAGGCAACCAGTCATCGTAGCCGGTCTGCAGCGAGTTGTTCAGGTGTACCAGGTCGATCCGGAGGAGTCTGATGAGCGACGCCCGTCGGACGATGGCGCCAAAGAAGTCGAAATATTTTCGCAGCCCGCCGTTGGCGCGCAGCTGGCGCTCCTGCGCCCGCACGTCGTCCCAGCAATGAACCTCCACGCCAGCGTCACGGAGTGGATCGACATGGCGATTGTTCTGGAGGAAGAGCACGACCGGAACGAATCGAGTGCGATCGAGGCTGGTGACGAGGTCGACGAGCCCGCGGTGCGACCCGCCAACCGTGCCATCCTCGTTCGACTCAACATGGAGGATCCGCATTGGACGGACGGAGTGAGTTGATTTACTCGACACGTGGCATGCGGCAAGAGGTGGGAGACTGCGGGGTCGCCCGGTCGGCGACTGAGCGCATCGCGGACAGCGTCGCATGGATCGAGCGCCGGACGGTTAATATGCACACGGCTGCGTATCCTTTCCGCGCCTGCATCGCCCCAGACATGTCCTCCAGAAAGCGAAATCACAGGCAGAGATGAGCGCCGGTACCCGCGGCATCGCGCGTCACACGATCATTTACGGATTGGGGACGGTCCTCCAGAAGGGCGTCGCTTTCGTGATGCTCCCGGTGTACACCCGGATCCTGACGGTCGAGGACTACGGAGTCGTCGCCCTGATCGACATGACGCTCGACGTCATCTCGATCGGTGCCGGCGCGCAACTGGCCTACGCAATCTACCGGTTCTACCACAAGGCGGAAACCGAGGCTGACCGTCGAACGGTGGTCTCCACCGTCTTCTTCTCGCTGCTCGTCTCGTATGCGCTGACGGCTGGCCTGACTTTCGCCTTCGCAGATCGGCTGTCCGTCCTGCTGTTCGACGGACCAGAGCGCGCAACGCTGATCCGGGTGGCGGCGGGGAGCATGTTTTCGCAGTGCCTGCTGATCGTTCCCTTCGCGTACCTGCAGGTGCAGGAGAAATCGGCGGCCTCGACGACCATCTCGCTCGTCAAGCTCGTCATGCAACTCAGCCTCAACATCCTGCTCCTGGTCTGGCTGCGCGTCGGCGTGATCGGCATCCTTCTCAGTACGCTCATCGCAAACTCCATCACCGGCATCCTGTTGTCGGCGTGGACCATCCGTCGAGTGGGTGTCTCCTTTTCGAGCCAGACCCTGCGCTCGCTGTTTCGTTATGCCGGCCCCATGATCGTGACGCAGTTCGCGACCTTCTTCGCAACCTTCGGTGACCGGTACTTCCTGAAGGCCTATGGCACAGAAGCCGATGTGGGCCTTTTCAACCTGTCGTATCAGTTCGCCTTTCTGATGTATTCGATCGGATTCATCCCGTTCGACTCGTTCTGGGGCCCTCGCCGATTCGCCATCGCGAAGGAGCCGGACGTGACCGTGCGCGATCGCGGTCTTGCCGACGGCTTCAGTTACGCCAACGTCCTGATCCTGTCGACGACGGTCGGGATCGCGCTGCTGGTTGGTGACGTCCTGCGGGTGATGACGACGCCGCCCTTCTTTCCCGCGGCAGATGCGGTCCCGTTCATCCTGGGTGCGTACGTGCTGCTGGCCTGGGCCAGCATTCAGGACGTCGGCATCCTCGTCCGCGAACGCACCGAGTTCGTCACCCTGAGCAACTGGATCGCCCTTGCCGTGTCACTCGCCGCATGGGTGCTGCTCATCCCACGCTTCGGGGCCATGGGTGCGGCATGGGCCTGCTCCATCAGCTTTCTGGTGAAGTACGTGTGCACCTACAGCTTCTCGCAGCGTCTCTGGCCCGTTCGCTACCGGTGGGGGCCGACGCTCCGGATGGCAGGCGTCGGCATCACGCTCGTGGTCGGGGCGTCACAGTTGCCGCAGCTCCCGATCGTGCCATCGATCGCGGTGCATGCGGTCCTCGCCTCCGGGTACCTGGCGTTCGTCTGGCACGCCGGAGCGCTCTCCCCCGATCTCCGCCGCGAGCTCATCTCGAAGGCACGGGTGATGCTCAGTCGCACGTCAGGCGCCGCCGCTCCCTGAGCCGGCGACGGGGTCGCTTTCGGCGTCCTCGCACATCCGGGCTGGGCGCCGATCGGAAACCTGGGACATTCCATGCACGCAAGAGTTAATAAATGTTAATAAATCTCATGCGGGAGAGGCGTCACCGTTCGTAAGGTTCCTGTACCTGCTTGGTCTGCGAGAGCGTCCGCAGCGGAGGAATGACTCCGCCGGACAGGATTCTTCGCACGACTGTCTCGCGTCGAGATGACTTATGCCAGAGACCGCGGCTGACGGATGGCGGAGGTGTGACGGAGTCCACCACCTGGATTTGTGGACGGACACCCGTGATCTGAGCGTTACGCCGCGCGGAATGGTCGTCTACTGGCGGAATGACCGCCCGGTTGGGCATGTGTTCGTGGTCGACGGCCCCGTGCCGGTCGCCGTGGATGGGGTCGACCCCGAGGTTCTGGCGGCGATCGATGCCGAAGAGAAAGCGGCGCCGATGCCTCGGCACAGCGCCAGTGTCGTGATCTGCACGCGCGACCGTCCCGACGAGCTGGCGCGGTGTCTGGCGTCGCTCCCCGCGCAATCGTATCCGGCGCACGAAGTGATCGTGGTCGACAACGCCTCGCGCGACGAGCGCACGCGGGATGTGGCGCTGGCGGCCGGTGCGACGTACGTGCGGGAGCATCGCGCCGGACTGGACGTTGCACGCAACGCCGGCGCCCGTCGCGCCACGGCGGATATCGTCGTCTACACCGATGACGACGTGCTGCTGCACCCATGCTGGCTGGAACGGATGGTGGCGGCGTTCGATTCCCTTGAAATCGCCGCTGTGACAGGGCTCGTACTGCCGGCCGAACTGGCCACTGACGCCCAATGGCATTTCGAGACACATTGGAGCTTTGGCCGCGGATATGTGCGAAAGGACTTCACTCCGGAACGATTCTCGGCGCGTACGGACGACGTGTTCCCCGCCTGGGAGATCGGGGCCGGCGCGAGCATGGCGTTCCGTCGTCCCGTTTTCGACACCGTGGGCTGGTTCGACGAGCGTCTGGACGTGGGTCAGGCAGGCTGCTCCGGCGATTCGGAGTTCTGGTACCGGCTGCTGGCACATGGCCGGACCTGTCGATACGAACCACGGGCTGTGGCCTTTCACTTCCACCGTCGCACGATCGATGGTCTGGCGAGCCAGATCTTCCATTACATGCGTGGCCATGCCGCTGCGCTGCTGGTGCAGTACGAACGCACCGGACTGATCGTCAATCGAACACAGGCGCTGTGGCGCATGCCACGGTGGTATGCCGGACGGCTGTGGCATCGCATGCGTAGCGGCGCGTCAGCGCAGGATCGATTCCTGAAGGAAGAGCTGACTGGCTATCTGTCGGGCCTGGTATTCTACTGGCGCCGACGAGGGGAATCGTGATGCGTCACACAGTGGACATTGCGAATGCTCCGAGAACTTCGGTGGTCATCCCGGCCCGGAACGCCGACACAACGCTCTCCCAGACGCTGGACAGCCTGCTCGCGCAGAGCGACCCCGACTGGGAAGCGATCATCATCGATGACGCCTCGACTGATGGTACCGCCGCACTGATTGCGGACTATGTGCAACGCGATGCCCGATTCGCTACGTTGCCCGGCAGTGGCCACGGTGCCTCTGGCGCACGAAACACCGGCCTCTCGCATGCCCGCGGTCGGCGACTGCTCTTTCTCGACAGCGACGACTGGATCGACGCGCGATTCCTCGAGGTGATGAATGCCGCTCTGGACGGCGAGCCAGGTGCGGCGGCGGCCTACTGCGCCTATCGCCGCGTGATGCCTGACGGTGGGCTTGGCCCGGTGTGTCGCAATCCGGAGATTGCGCTGGCACCCGTTGCGGCCTTCGCCCGTTCCTGTGCGACGGCGATCCATGCCATCGTGATCGAGCGTGACGTCGTCACGCGCACTGGCGGCTTCGATCCGGCATTGCGGACGTGTGAGGATTGGGATCTCTGGCAGCGAGCCGCGAAACTCGGCGGCAGCTGGGTGTACGTCGATGCGCCCATGAGTTACTACCGGGCCAGTGCGCATTCCCTGTCGGCAGATGTGGGGCAGATGCTGGACGATGCTCGCCGCGTCATCGCACAGGGGTTCTCGACAGATGAATTCCACGACGGTACGCTGACGGTGCATGATGAAGGCGGCGCAGCCGTCTGGGACGTCACCGCTGCACAGGCTCACGCCTACTTCGCTCTCTGGTGTGCGGGGTTCGACTGTGGTCGTGGTGGAGAGGGAACCGCGACACAAGGCGAGTTGCGTGATCTGCCGTCGACGCCAGACGCTGCGCAGGCGATCGTCAACGCACTGTTCGAGGGCGTGATGGTCGGCATGCGCGTGGTGCCGGAGCAGATTGCGTCCCACTGGCCGGTGTTTGAAACCGCCTTCACACGTCTGATCATGTCGCTCGGGGCGATGTGGAACGATCCCGTTGCGGCGCGTCGCGTCCAGTATGAGTTCGAGCGCGTCGCCCTGTCGTATGATGACCTCTCCGTCATGCGTCCGCTCGCACTGACCCTTGGACTGCGCGTCGATCTGCGGAATCCCGCACCGCGCGCGCTGCCGGCAGGCATCGACCGGCTCTACGTCCATCTGTGCGACGGCAGCGAAGTGGTGGCGATCCTGGATGTCGGTGCGCTCGGGACGATCACGACCGACGACTGGCTCGAGATTGCGGCATCTCAGGTAGGCGTCGAGTTCGTGGCACGACGGGCGAGCGTGGCGCTGCTCGCCTCGCTCACACCGGCCAGCGTCCGCACCGCGTTGCGTGGTGGGATCCGAGCGGCGCGAGCCGCTCCCTGGCAGACGGACGTGCGAGGAGCGATGAAACGCGTCGCTCGCGACGCCTTCACCAGCGCGCTTGGCGTGGCGCGCGTGCCGGATTCGCACCGTCACCGCCTTGACGCGATTCAACGCGATGCAACGCAACGAGTCGCACAACCCTCGTCGCCTCCTGTCGCGCCGGATAGCTATCGCATCGACCCGTTCGCGCGCGCCGAAGCGCAGCAGCAGATACCAGCACCAAGTATCGAACGCGCCACCGTCACATCAGAGATGGAGGACGCGGTCGCTCGCCATGTTCTCCTGGGAGGGGCGAGCGCCCGTCGTACCGAACTGAAGATCCCCGAGGAGCACAATCAGATTCCGGTGCTGATGTACCACAGCGTCGCCTCTGATGGTCCAGCGGCGCTTGCCCGGTATCGGGTCACACCTGAGCAGTTCCAGGCGCAGATGACATGGCTTCGGCGGAACGGTTATCACACCATTACATCGGACGAACTGGAGTGGTTCCTCGCATACAGGCAGCCGTTCGGTGGTCGGCCTGTGGTGATCACGTTCGATGTCGGGCTGCAGAATTTTGCGAATTCTGCCTGGCCGCTACTCCGCCGGTGTGACTTCGGTGCGCAGGTCTTCGTCGTGACGGATCTCGTAGGGCAGACCACCGCGTGGGATGCGAAGGGGGCCGATACGACGCCATTGATGGGGGAGTCGACGATCCGTCGTCTCGCGGCCGAAGGTGTGTCGTTCGGCAGCCACCTCGCAAGCCACCGCGGCGCGGATGGCCTGTCCACCGCAGAGCTGGCTGGTGAACTCATGCGCTCACGCGAAATGCTGCGCCAATGGACCGGCGCCCCGATTCATGCGGTGGCGGCCCCGTTCGGAATCACTGGCGGACGACTGTGCACGTTGGCGGCACAGTGTGGATACCGTGTCGGCTACAGCACACGCGATGCCGTGGCACAGCTGACCAGCAATCTTTACGAGGTGCCGCGCATCGAGGTTCGTGGCGACTGGACACTGGATGGCTTCATTGCGCGGATGGAGGCCAGCCGGTGACCGAATCGCCCTTGGTGAGCGTCGTGATTCCGGCGTACAATGCCGCCAGGACACTCGATGCAACGTTGCTCAGCGCCTGCGCGCAGGAGTACCGTGCGCTCGAGATCATCGTCGTCAACGACGGATCGACGGACGCGACGCGTGCCATCGCGGAGGACCATGCCGCACGTGATCCCCGTGTGCGGGTCCTCAATCAGGCGAACGCGGGCCTGGCTGCAGCCCGGAATGCCGGGTGGCGTAACGCACGGTCCGACCTGATCGCCTTCCTCGACGCGGACGATGTCTGGGTGCGGACGAAGATCGAGCGACAAGTGCGGGTCTTCATGCATGGTACGGATCGCCTTGGCCTCGTGTACTGCGGCTCTGTGCGCATCAACGTCGATGGCCGTGTGACCAATCGCTACCCGATCCCGCAAGTCGATGGTGACGTGCTTGCGCCGCTGTTTGGTGGAAATTTCGTGGGCAATGGCAGTGCTGCGATGATCTCGCGCGCTGCCTTGATTCATGCCGATGGATTCGATGCAGCACTTCGAGGGGCCGACGCGGAAGGCTGCGAGGATTACCTGCTGCAGTGCCGCATTGCCGAGAAGTTCCACTTCGGTGTCGTGCCAGACCTGCTGGTTGGGTATCGCGATGCTCCTGGCAGCATGTCCAGCAACCGGCCACGCATGTTGCGATCGTGGTTGCTGGTTGCCGAGGAGATGCGGGATCGCCACCCGCACCGGACCATGGCGATCAACTTCGGCGTCAGAAGCTACGCGACGTGGCTCGTTCTTGACGCGCTCTCGAACCGAGACGTACGGCAGTTCGCGGACCTGGCTCGGTTGATCATGCGTCTTCCGGGGGCTATCGCCTTCCCGATCCCTTTGAGGGATGTACCTGCCGAGGGACTGAGACGATTGCGGTCCCGGGTGCGCAGCTGGTTTCAGGAGCAGAGCCGACGCCAGCCTGCGGCGGGCGACGCGAGGTTCACGCTCTGGAGCGAGGACGGTGGTGATGATGCATCCACGGTATGACCGCGAGCCGCCGAAGCGCGCGAGCATGTCCGAGGGGGCCGTGATCGCCTCCGTCGAGTCGGTTGGTTCGTCGTTCGCGACCTCATCGCGGCGTCTTCGGACCGGTCGCGGCGAGTGAACGAGCACGAGAGCGCTGCGAACACTGCGCATCGCAGGAGTGCCGGAGATGCGAGACGAGCCGCGATCGAGCACCTGCGCCAACTGCTCCGGATCTCGCGCAAGCCCCGGTGGGCGACCCCCGTCCTTATTGCGCTCGGACTCGGCGCGTCCGTCGCCGAGACGCTCGGCATCACGCTCGTCATCCTGTTCTTCTACTCCGCATCGGGACAGGCCGACACGGCTGCGACGGTGGGGGGCGCCTTCGGTCGTGTGCTCGAGTTTGCCGCTGGCTGGTTCGGTTCGTCGCTGCAGATGGCCGTGGTCATTCTGGTCATGATCGTTCTGCGCGGTGTCATGGCCTTCGCCAACAGCGTCATCAGCACATTCGTCAGTGAGCAGATCAGCGAACGTGCCAGAAACCTGATCCACGAGCAGTTCCTGACCGCGCCCTATGGGGTCATTCAGCGGTACCCACAGGCGCAGCTCATGGAGGTGCTGGGAAGCGAATCGTGGCTGGTGGCGGGAGCCTATGCGGCGCTGACCAGAATCATCATCAGTACCTGTTCGGTGATCGTGTTCGGAGGGTTCCTGCTCGCCCTGTCCTGGAAAATCACGGTCGCTGCCATCCTCGGTCTATCGATCATCTCGCTCGGCTTGCATCGCCTCTCCGGCCCCGCGCAGCGACTTGGCGTGCGGGTGAAGCAGGTGCATCAGCAGCTCGGCGAACACATGCTGATGACTCTCGAGGGACTGCGAACGATCAGGGCGTATGGCCTGGAGTCCGAGCATCACGAGCGCTTTGTCCATTCGTCGGCAAAGGCGCGGACGGCATCGATGGAACTCACCCGTCTTTCCGCGCTGCTCAACCCACTGACCGAGGTCGGATACCTCGGGATCCTGTGCGTGATCATTGCCGGGACAGCCATCTGGCAGACCAGTTTCGCCACTACGCTGGCTGCCGTCGCTCTGCTGTATCGCCTGCAGCCGTACACCAGTCAGATCGAGGGAAATCTGCTGTACCTGGCGCAAATCGAACCACAGCTGCGATCAGTTCTCGCGATGATCCAGCGCACTGAGAGAACGGTCCAGACATCGGGGCATCGGCCATTTGCCGGTTTGCGCAAAGGGATCCGATTCGACCATGTCACGTTCCGCTACCAGCCAGAGGACAAGCCGGCTCTCGATGATGTCAGTTTCGAGATCCATGCGGGTCAGACAACCGCGCTGATTGGTGCGAGTGGGGCAGGCAAGACGACCATCATCAATCTCCTTCTCGGCCTCTATCAGCCGACATCAGGCACAATCTGGATTGATGGGATCCCGATGGACGAAGTGCGACGGACGGATTGGCTTAGGCGGCTCGCCGTCGCGGGCCAGGATGTCGAGCTTGTCGAAGGGACGGTGATCGACAACATCCGGATGGCAAACAGTCACGCGACGGAGGAGATGGTTCTCGACGCGTCGGGAATCGCCGGCGTTTCGGACTTCATCGAGCCGCTCGAAGAGGGCTACGAGACCTGGATTGGCCAGCAGGGTCTCCGGTTCTCCGGTGGCCAGCGGCAGCGACTTGGCCTGGCACGTGCCATTCTCCGGGACCCGGACGTTCTGATACTCGACGAGGCCATGAACGCGCTGGATCGGGAACTGGAAGCCCGTGTCCGGGGTGCCCTCGACGCACGACTCGCCGGCCGCACCGTTTTGATCGTCACGCATCGGCTCGAGACGCTGCACGATGTCCAGCACCAGATCCGGATCGCGGATGGTCAGGTCGTGGACGCCTGAGTCTGACGCTCGCTTCCTCGCGCCAGCAGCGCTGAGGCCACTCAAGTTCCGAGTGGCGCAGCGCCAAAGTTGGGCGCGCCGGGCGTACGCTTCTGAAAACAACCCGATGCACGGTCAGCCACACGTGTCCCTTTGACAGGTCACTCCTGCCACCTGAGTGTCCTGTCCTGGGGACATATCGGCAAACACACTCGACAGGAGTCGCGGCACCAGCGAGGTAAACCATTCCCCCGCAACGCTTTACTGAACTCCGCCCCGCCCGCGAATCCACGGCACGGCCCCTGCCGTAGTAGTCAGGGAACACCGGACGGCTGCGTCAGGATGACGGAACCCGACTGGTGAGCACTTCTGCCGGAGACGCACATGGCCGAACTCGCACGCACCACCGGAATCCTGACGCTGCACCCGCAGCCGACCTCGCCTGCTGCCACGCCTGCGCCCACGAAGCGCGAGCGCCTGCGCGCGGCGGACGATACCGATGTCGTCGCTGCCTTCCTGACCGGCGAGGAAATGGCGTTCGAACTGCTCGTCGAGCGCTACCAGACCCGACTGCTGAATTTCATCTACCGCACCATCGGTGACCGGGAGAAGGCGGAGGACCTCGTTCAGGAAGTCTTCATCCGCGTCTACCGCCACCTGCACCGCTTCGACGCCTCGAAGAAGTTCAGCACCTGGATCTACACCATCGCCTCCAACCTGGCGAAGAACGAGCTACGCAACCGCTCCCGCAATCCGCTGGTGCTGTTCCAGTCGGTCCGCGACAAGTTCGCCGACGACGACGAGCGCCCGCTGGAGTTCGAGGATACCGCCGCCCGACCGGACGACGCGTACCACAAGCGCTACCTGCAGGAGGCGGTGGAAGAAGTGGTGGGAACGCTCCCGCCACACCACCGCGAGGTGTTCGTCCTCCGCGAACTGGAAGGCAAGAGCTACGAGGAGATCGCCGAGATCACGGGCGTGAACCTCGGCACGGTGAAGTCGCGCCTGAACCGCGCCCGGGCGAGCTTCGCCGAGCGGATCGCGCCGGCTCTGCGATGACCTGACACCTACCGGGTGGCGACGCTGCTGCCCGGAATGTTTCCCGAACACCCCCGGTCACCGCTGACCGGGGGTGTTCGGGCATCGGACCACTTTCTGTCAGCCTCTGGAACTGGTGGGGTGCGCGTGGGTATGGTCGGTCACCTATGGATTGCCGCGCTTTCCGCCAGCTTCACGGTGACTGGGTCGATGACATCCTCGACCCGTACGAGGCCGACCGCCTCGCCCGACACCTCGTCGAGTGTGCGCCCTGCGCACGATTCGACACCCTGGCGAGACGGGCGCTGATGGTGGCGAGGAACGCCCCACAGATCGAGGTCTCCGCCGACTTCTCCGCCCGCCTGGCGGCACGGATCGCCGAGGAGCGCCGCCACCGGATCGCGGACCACGCGCCATCCCATGCGGAGCGCACGCCCGTCTTCGCCGCGTCACGCACGGTCTGGGTGCGCAGGGCCGCCACCGTGGCCCTGGTGGCGGGTGGCACGATGGTCGCCCGGTCGGCGATCAACGGCACCACTACCTCGTCGATGTACATCGGCGCCGACCCGGCCACACCGGCCACCTACGAACCGATGGCCCAGATGCCGACGTCGTCCTATTCGGCGCTTCGCGTGGGCGGTCCGGGCGAGATCGTCGTACTGCGGTCGATGCGACAGGTGGGCGGGTCGCTGCTGCCGATGTCGGACGACCGCCTGCTGGATGGCGCCGACCTCGCGCTCAACGGCGACGCGTCCGCCACCTCCGTGGCTGCCACGGCACCGCTCTGGCCAACGGCACACATGGCGGCCCATGCAGCACATCGATTCGCCGCGATGGAATTCGGTGATGTGATGCCGGTGGGTACGCGGCAGATTCAGCGCTGACCGCCGCAGGTGCCGCTCTCCGGAGCGGTGCCGTGCACGAGCGCTGATTGACAACACACGAACCCCGACCGGCCCCGCGGCCGTGGGGGCTATATTCTGCGGATGGCGTCGAAGGACAGCACCCGGCAGTTCATGTCGCAGATCAAGGAACGGGCTTTCGAACCGGCGTACCTCTTCTGGGGGGACGACGAGTGGCGGAAGGACGCCGCGCTGCGCGAGCTGCTGCGTGGGGCCGTGGACCCGGCCACCCGTGACTTCAATCTGGACCAGCTCCGCGGCGCCGACATGGACCCCGACCTGGTCAGCACCACGCTGGGCACCCCGCCCATGATGGCCGACCGTCGCGTGGTAGTGATCCGCGATGTGAGCACGATGAAGAAGCCAGCGCGCGCGGCGCTGGAGCGGTATCTCGCCAAACCGTCGCCCGACGTGGTGCTGGCGCTGACGGTGCCGTCGGGGGTGAAGCCGGAGGCGGCGCTCACCAACCGCTGCTTCTCGCTGCAGATCGATGCGGTGAGCGGCGACGAACTGACGAAGTGGATCATCCGGCAGACGACCGCGGCATTCGGTGCCCAGATCACCGAGGGTGCGGCCAAACTGCTGCAGCGCGCGGTGGGTGATGATGCGGCGTCGCTGATGATGGAACTCGACAAGGCGGCCAGCTACACGCTGGGCGGGACGATCGACGAGCGTGTGATCGAGGACGTGGTCGGGATCCGTCACGGTGAGACGTCGAGTGACCTGCTCGACGCGGTCGCGGCGCGCGACGTGACGGCTGCCGTGCAGCTGGTGGGACCGGTGCTGGCCCTGCCGAAGACGACCGGCGTGGGGCTCGCCATGGCACTGTCCACGCAGACGGCGGCGCTGGGATGGGGGGCCGCGCAGCGTGCGAAAGGTGTCCCGCTCAACCGGCTGGCGAAGGAGTACTTCGACCTGCTCAAGCGCACGGGGGCCTTTCCGGGCCGCCCCTGGGGAGAGGCGACGGCGGCGTGGACGAAGTACGTCCCGAAGTGGACCGTGGCCGATGCCGATGCGGGGCTGCGCGCGATCCTGCGTGCCGACGAGCGCCTGAAGGACACCCGTGCCTCGAGCGACGAGCAGGTGCTGTCGTCGCTGGTGCTGGAGCTCTGCACCGCCGTGGAGCGTCGTCGTGGCTGAAGGCCGCCGCGCACTGGCGCTGGGGATCGCCCTCTGCCTCGCACCGGGCACCGCACTGCATGCGCAAAATGCCGATTCGGTGCAGACGCTGCGTGCCGCCGACGCGCTGAACCGGATCAGGCGCTACACCACCAGCGACGTGGCGACGGCGCGTGCGATCGCCGACTCGCTGGTGCGGGTGCTGCCGGCCGAGGCGTCTGTGATGCCGGAGGCACTGTTCGCGAAGGCGTCGATCGCGGCCAGTGCGGCGGATGCGGAAGCGGACTACTCGCGGATCGTGAACGAGTATCGTTTTGCGACGAAAGTGCCCGATGCGCTGATGCGACTGGCGTTGCTGGAAGGGGCGCGAAGCAATCGGGCGGGCGCGCTGCGTCACCTCGACCGGTTGCTGCGCGATCACAGCGAGAGTGCGGTGCGTTCGCGTGCGAGCCTGATGGCGGGCCGTCTGCGGCTCGAGATGCACGATCCCGCCCGCGGCTGCGAGCTCCTGGCGGCGGCGTGGGCCTCGGCGGGACTGACCGAGCGGGATGTGAAGGATCAGGCCGAATCGCTGGGGGCGAAGTGTCCCGGATCGGTGGCCGACCGGGCACAGCGTGATCCGTCGCCACTGGGGATCCTGCGTGCTCCGAAAGATTCGGTGCCCTCGGCCGCGATTCTCGGTACGGCGCCGACGGCGGCGGCCCGTCGTCGGCAGCGTGATTCGGTGCTGGCAGCGCAGGTGGCACGCGCGGCCGCGCGTCGCGACAGCGTGACGAAGGCCGCCGCCGTCGCTGCCGCAGCAGCGAAGCCGCCGACTGCAGTCGTGCGTCGTGATTCCGCGCCGAGTCCAGCAGCGCCGGTCGTCGTGCGTCGTGATTCGGTGCCGGCACCGCGGCGCGCGGCCACGCTCGCACCGACGACGGAGACGGCATCGACCGCGCCGGCAGGAATTCGCTACGCCGTGCAGTTCGCGGCCTATAACGATCGGCCCGGTGCAGAGCAGTTTGCGGAAACGCTGCGGCGTCGCGGCATCGCGGCGCGCGTGGAAGGCACCGACAAGCCGTTCCGCGTGCGCGCGGGCCGGTTCACGACGCGCGAGGAAGCGGAGGCCACGCTGCAGCTGTGGAAGAAGCCGGGGCAGCCGGCCATCGTGGTGTCGTATCCGTGACCCTACACGAGAGATAGATGGCGGGTGCCAGTACGCCACTGATGCAACAGTACCGGGATGTGAAGGGTCGGCATCAGGACGCGATCCTGCTGTTCCGCATGGGCGACTTCTACGAGATGTTCTACGAAGACGCCCAGGTGGGAGCGCGCGCCCTTGGCCTGACGCTCACGTCGCGCAACAACGGCGGTGCCACCGAGGTGCCGCTGGCGGGTGTCCCGGTGCGGGCGGCGGCGGAGTATGTGCGCCGGCTGGTGAGCCAGGGGTTCCGCGTCGCGATCTGCGAACAGGTGGAAGACCCGAAGCTGGCCAAGGGCATCGTCAAGCGCGAAGTGGTGGAGACGATCACGCCGGGTGCGGTGTTCGCCGACGACCTGCTGGACGGATCGCGCAACAACTTCCTCTGCGCGATGGTGCAGAGTGGACCTGATCGCGGTGTGGCGGCGATCGACCTGAGCACCGGGGAGTTCCGGCTGGCGGTGCGATCCGCGAGCGAACTGCCGGCATTGCTGGGACGGTTGTCGCCGAAGGAGATCGTGCTCGTCGACACCGACGACACGCCGGTGGGTGAGGGCGTGATGCTGACGCGTCGCGAAGCATGGACCTTCGATGCGGCGTGGGCGGTGGACGATCTCACGCGTCGCTTCGGCGTGCACTCGCTGGAAGGGTTCGCGCTGGGGCCGGCGAGTACACCGGCGCTGGCGGCGGCTGGCGCCCTGCTGCGCTACCTGCGCGAGCTGCAGCCGGCGGGTGTGCCACACCTGATGCGACCGGTGATGGATGCGGCCGATGGTGTGATGCCACTGGACGAGATGACGCGCCGCAACCTGGAGCTGGTGGAAAGTCTGCGCGGTGGCGGCACCGACGGCACCGTGCTCGAGGTGCTGGACGCGACGCAGACGCCGATGGGTGCACGCCTGCTCCGGCAGTGGCTGCTGGCGCCGCTCACCTCGCGGGCAGCGATCGAGGCGCGGCATGATGCGGTGAGCCTGTTCGTGGGCGACGGCATCGGACGGGCAGCGCTGCGCGACGCACTGGATGGTGTGCGCGATGTGGAGCGGCTGGCGGGCAAGGTGGCAGCATCACGCGCCACGCCACGCGAAGTGCGGGCACTGGGCGATTCGTTGCACCGATTGCCGCAGGTGCGGGGTGCGCTGGATTCCCTGCTGCGCGACGGTGTGCTGCCGGGTGCCGCTGCCGGTCGGGTGACGGCGGTCCTGGAGGGCTGGGACGATGCCACCGACATCGCCACCTGTATTCGCGATGAACTGGTGGAGCGCCCACCGTTGCAGATGGGTGACGAGCCGACGATCGCGACCGGGGTGGACTCGGAACTGGACGGACTGCGCGAATTGCGGGACGGCGGTCGCGATGCGATCGCGTCGCTGCAGGCGGAAGAACGCGCACGCACGGGCATCTCGTCGCTCAAGGTCGGCTACAACCGCGTGTTCGGCTACTACATCGAGATCAGCAACGCGAACCGTCAGGCGGTGCCGGCCGATTACCAGCGGCGGCAGACGCTGACGGGTGGTGAGCGCTACATCACGCCGGCGCTGAAGGAGTTCGAGGAGAAGGTGCTGACCGCGGCGGATCGGATCGACACACGCGAGCGCGAACGGTTCGAGGTGTTGCGGAGCACGGTGGCGGCCGACATCGACCGTCTGCAGCGGATCGCGCGCCGCATCGCGGAACTGGACGTGCTGGCGGCCTTCGCCGACGTGGCAGCGCGGGAAGGGTACGTGCGGCCGGTGATGACGGACGGCTTCGAACTGGTGGTCGATGGCGGACGGCACCCGGTGGTGGAGCGGATGATGCCGCGCGATCAGTTCATCCCGAACGACGTGACCCTCACCGACGAGGCCCGGCTGATCGTGCTCACCGGGCCCAACATGGCCGGCAAAAGCACCACGCTCCGCCAGATCGGGCTGATCGCACTGCTGGCGCAGGTGGGGTGCTTCGTGCCGGCGCGGAGCGTGACGCAGGGGATCGTGGACCGGATCTTCACGCGCGTGGGCGCCAGCGACAACCTGGCGCGCGGGCAGTCCACGTTCATGGTGGAAATGAGCGAGACGAGCGCGATCCTGCACACGGCCACCGCGCGCAGCCTGGTGCTGCTGGACGAGATCGGCCGCGGCACGAGCACCTTCGACGGGCTGAGCATCGCGTGGAGCGTGACCGAACATCTGCACGACCGCATCGGCTGCAAGGCGGTGTTCGCCACACACTACCACGAACTGACACAGCTGGCCGACACGCTGCACGCGGCGCGCAACTGGACCGTGGACGTGCGTGAGGTGGGTGACGAGGTGCTCTTCCTGCACCGGCTCAAGCCGGGAGGCGCGAGCCGCAGCTACGGCATCGAGGTGGGACGGCTGGCGGGCCTGCCGTCGTCGGTGCTGACACGCGCGAAGCAGGTGCTGGCCACACTCGAAGCGGACCAGCCCGCACGACGCAGTGCACCGGGGAAGACGCGTGATTCCGAGCAGACGGAGCTCTTCCAGCCTGATGTGGTGGACGCTCATCCGCTGATCGAGCAGCTGCGCGCACTGGACGTGAACGCGCTCACGCCGATAGAGGCGATCACACGACTCGCCGACCTGGCAGCGCAGGCCCGACAGGGGTGACCATCGGGCGTGCCTGACCGCTCGACCGGTTCACCGACGATGATGGCCATTCCCAGTGCGCGCGCTCGC
>JANOCB010000061.1:0-22793 GCA_031411975.1 Gemmatimonadaceae bacterium | reverse complement strand
CCAAAACATGCACGGCCACACCATTCGCTCCGCCAAAGCCTGGCACGAGGCCATGAATCAGTTTGCGATCGTCTATGGCGACCGCTTTACGAAACGCACCGCGTAACCTCACCCCTCATACACAAAATTCCTGACACGTCCGGCAAGAGCCTGCGAACTTCAGTCTCGCAATTCTCCTCAATGCCTCACACCCACCGCCGCTGCCACGCCAGAAAATTGACGAGGGCCCAGACGCCCATCGCACTGACCCGACCGTCCCCGCGAAGAAAACCTTCCCATGCGCGTCGCGCGGCAGCGACGTCGAGCACCTCGGCCGTTCGCAGAGAATCAGGCGACAACAAATCCTCCGCCCACCCCCGCAACGGCCCCCGCAACCACCGGTCGATCGGCACCGAAAACCCCATCTTCCCCCGATCCACCAGGGCCCGCGGCACCCGCTTGTACAACAACTGCCGCAGCAGCCACTTCGTCTCCGACCCACGCACCTTGAACCGACGCGGCAACCGCCACGCGAACTCTGCCACCATGTGGTCCAGCAGTGGCACCCGCACCTCCAGACTCACCGCCATGCTCACACGGTCCACCTTCGCCAGCAGATCGTCGGGCAGATATTCCAGCTGGTCGGCGAGCATCATGCGCTCCATCACGCCCAGCGGCGCATCCAGCGCGAAGGCGGCGGCGATCCCGCCCGATACGTCGTCGCGCCCGCCGCGCACCAGCGCTCCTGGATCCTGAAAGCCCGCTGACACGAGGGCCCGGTACTGCCGGTCGGCCGTCGGCTGGCGCATCAGGTCGCGCATCTTGTGCAGCTTCTCCCCAGGCCCGCGATAGCGAGCAGCCGCCCCGAACACCGGCGAGAGCACCCGCGCCAGACTGTCCCATGACGCCGGCGCGAGCCCGTCGATGCCGGCGGCGATCAGCTGTCGCCCCACCCCGCCCACCTTCGCCGCCCGCTGCAACGCTCCCTCTCCGTGCAGGTAGCGATTGTATCCGCCAAAGAGCTCGTCCCCACCGTCGCCTGACACCGCCACCGTCACCTCGCGGCGGGCCTCCCGACAGATCAGATACGTGGGCAGCTGCGACGGGTCGGCATGTGGCTCGTCGAACCACTCCGTCAGACCGGGAATGATCCCCAGGGCATCGTCGCCGGTCAGCCGGATGGAACTGTGGTCGGTGCCCAGGTGCGCTGCCACGGCTGCCGCTGGCCCCGACTCGTCGTAGTCGGCTTCATCGAAGCCCACGCTGAACGTGCGCACCGGACGTGCGGATCGCTCCTGCATCAGGGCGACGACCGTGGAGGAGTCGATGCCGCCGGACAGGAATGCACCGAGGGGCACGTCGGCCACCATCCGCGACGCAGCCGCATCGCCGATCAGGCGCTCACCCTCCGCGATCGCCTCGGCATCGTCACCCGTGAACGGGTTCGCCGCCGCCTGCCGCGCGACGTCGACGACGGACCAGTAGGCCTCGCTGGCGGGAAGCGCAGCGCCCGGATCGCGGAGCGTCATCAGGTGACCGGGACGGAGCTTCACCGCCCGGGCATAAATCGTTCGCGGCGCCGGCACGTACAGGTACCGCAGGTACGCGGTGAGCGCGTCAGGGTCGATCGCACGGTCGAACGACGGTCCGGCGAGGAGCGACTTCAGCTCAGAACCAAAAGCGACGTATCCCGGCTCAGAGTAGATGAACAGCGGCTTCTCCCCGAACCGGTCCCGCGCCAGGTGCAGGCACCGCTCCTCGGCATCCCACACGGCAAAGGCGAACATGCCGGCGAATCGGGGCAGCGACTCGCGCACCCCCCACCGCTCGAACGCGGCCAGCATCACCTCGGTGTCGGAGTGCCCCCGAAACCGCGCGCCGTCGCGCTCGAGGATGGGGCGCAGCGCGGCAAAGTTGTACACCTCGCCGTTGAAGACCATCGTGAACCGCCCCGTCGCGCTCCGCATCGGCTGATGCCCATGCTCCGACAGGTCGATGATGGCCAATCGTCGGAAGCCGAGCGCGAGACCTGCGGTCGGCTCGACCCACGTGCCTGCATCATCGGGTCCACGGTGCGCGATCGGCTCGATCATGCGGCGCACCTGTGCTTCGTGGACGTCGGCAGAGGCGCTGCGCGCCGAGAGGTATCCTGCGAATCCGCACATGAGGTCGGGCCGACACTGGTGAGGTGGGACGAGCGCGCTCAGCCCGCGAGCGAGAACCGTGTACCGTGACCCGCGCACGCACCGTCGTCGCGGATGACTTCGACTTCACGAGCCCTGCCCGCGCGGCGCACGGTCGCCGGGACCTGTGGCATCAGGACGAGCGGAAGCTAGCGAGGCCACGCACCGAAGCACTTTCTGAAGCGGTTGGCACCACGCATCTTGTCGCTCCGAGGGTACTCGGTCGGCCGGCGGGGATCCCCCGTGGTCCCGGTTGCGGGATTCGGTCATCGAGCGTCTGACGGCTGACTGCCTGACGGCGGCGCCATCTGACTGATGTGCTGCGGCAGCGCGCGGTATTCTGGTGCAGTGACGGGGACTCTTCCTCTCAACGTCCGTTTCTCTCCCGCTCCGCCGATACTGTGAATTGGATCGACTACGTCGCAGTGGGGGCTGCCATCTCACCGCTGGCGATCGTTGGATACGCCTACGCCGGATATCCTGCAACGCTGTGGCTGATCCGGGCCGTCAGGGGCGCGCGCCGGGTGGTATCGCCCGAGGCAGTGCGCGACTGGCCGGAGGTGACGCTCACGGTACCGTGCTACAACGAGGCAGGCAGCATCGCCGTCACGCTCGATCGGCTCCTTGCGCTCGACTATCCGGCCGAACGACGGCACATCCTCGTGCTCTCGGATGCATCCACGGATGGGACGGATGACATCGTTCGCGGGTATGCTGACCGCGGTGTGCAATTGCTGCGATTGCGCGAGCGGAAGGGGAAGAGCGCCGCCGAAAACGCGGCGCATGCAAAGCTGCAGGGCACGATCGCCGTGAACGTCGACGCGACCGTCGTGCTCGGACCATCGTCACTGAAGTCACTCATCGCGGCATTCGAGGACCCCACGGTCGGTGTCGCATCCGGACGCGACGTCAGCATCGCCGCGGCACAGCGCGAGCAGTCGGGTGGCGAAGCTGGCTATGTGGGCTACGAGATGTTCGTCCGCGGGCTCGAAACGGCCGTCGACGGAATCGTTGGCGCAAGCGGGTGCTTCTTCGGTATGCGTCGGCACCTGTATCCGTCCGATTTCCCGGAGCATCTGAGTCGCGACTTCGGCAGTCCGCTGATCGCCCGCGCGCATGGGTTCCGCTCGGTGTCCGTGGAAGCCGCCGTGTGTGGCGTTCCACGCGCCAAGTCGCTGGAACAGGAGTACCCGCGGAAAGTCCGGACCATGGCGCGTGGACTCCAGACGCTCTGGTATCAGCGCGCACTGCTCAACCCCGTCCGTTTCGGTTGGTTTGCGTGGATGCTGGCGAGTCACAAGCTCGCCCGATGGCTTCCCTATCCCGCCATCATCGTCGCGATGGTTGGCTGGATCGTGCTCGGGGTCCGGCAGCCGATCGCGACACCGATCATGCTGGTCGGAGCAACCGTGCTGGCACTTGGCCTGCTGGGCTGGCGCTGGCCGTCCACACGAACGCCCCCGCGATGGCTGGCGATGATGGGTTTCATGGTGGCCGCGGGCACGGCAGGCCTCAGCGCATGGCAGCGGGCACTGACCGGGACGAAAGCCGCCGTCTGGGAGCCGACGCGACGGACGGCATGACGCGCCACGGCGTTGCACGCTGGGCGGCGCTGCTGCTCAGCGCAGGCGTCATTGGTGTGCTGACGCTCACTCCGTCGTCCGGCACGGGTGCAACGTCACCGTTCTTCTGTTTCGACTGTGGTGCGTGGCTCCAGGATGGCCTCGACAACGTCCTGCTCTTCGCACCGTTCGGCCTCGCCTGCGCGATGTTCGGATGGCGACTGGTGTACGCGGCAGGCGCCTCGCTCGCCTTCTCGTTCGTCATCGAAGCACTGCAGTATTCCATCATTCCTGGTCGCGACTCCGCTGCCGCCGACCTGGTCACCAACACCCTCGGTGGATGTCTCGGCGCGCTGACGTGGCAGTGGAAGCTGTGGTGGCCACGCCGCGCCGTCGCCCAACGGATCGCACTGCCGGCGGCGGTCGTCTCGGGCCTGGCGTTCGGTGCCGCAGGCCACTGGTTTTCACCGCGGATGCCTGCGGGGCCGTACTTCCCCAGCCTCGACCCAGCCACCGGTCCGTTTCCATCACCAGCACGACTGCTCGAGGCCACCTGGAACGGACGGCCGCTGCGGTGCTGTCCGGACGCCGACTGGAAACGGCTACAACGTGAACTCGGTTCGGGAGCGGTCGTCCTTCGCGTTCGCGCGCAACTGCTCGCCGCGCCGACGTCCATCGGACGATTCGTCACCGTCTGGGATGATCGCTCGGTGCCCGTCGCCGTCGTGGGTGTGGACGGCCGCGGTGCGTGGGGGGCATTCGCAACGGTAGGACAGATGGCGGGCGGACGTGACTTCGGCGTGTTCGCACCGGCGAAATTCGCGTGGAAGAGCGGCGACATCGTCGACGTCTCGCTTCGTGCGGAGCGAGGCACGTGGTCGATTCGCCTGACGCACGATGGGACGATTTCCGAAGGCATCGTTCGGCAGTCGCCCGTAATGGCCGGCTATTACTTCCTGCCGGGTTTCGGGATGGTGAATGAACCGCTGCCGTTCTGGAGATGGCTCGCCTCACAACTCCCGGTGATCGTCGTGGCCCTCTGGAGCGCACGATCGGGGCGACGCACCGAACGCTGGACGAGTGCCGCACTGCTGGTCGGGGCAACGGTTCTGGTGGGGTTGCCTTGGGTCTTTCCGTCAGTGCTGATCATCGAGCTGCTGTGGATGCTCGGCACCTACGCACTCGTCACCACGATCGTCGCACGAATCGTCGAAACGTCCGACGAGCCGACGGCGGTGTGAGGCCGCTCGTCAGCGCGATCCCTTCCTGAACAACATCACCGGCGCGGTCATCGCCATGATCCGCAGGTCCTGCACCAGCGACTGCGATTCGATGTACTCCAGATCCGCCGCGACCTTCTTCCGCACGTCATCGACGCAGCTGTCGTATTGCAGCGTGATCTGCGCCAGTCCGGTGATCCCTGGACGCACCCGCTGACGGGCGCGATAGTTCGGGACTTCCGTGCGCAGGCTCTCGAAGATCGCCGGCTGCTCCGGCCGCGGACCGACGACGTTCATGTCGCCCCGGATCACGTTGAACAGCTGGGGCAGTTCATCGAGGCGCGTGCGACGCAAAAACTGGCCGACCGGCGTGATGCGCGGATCACCTTCGGAGGCCCACACCTCGGCGTCCTGACCCGGCTGACCCACGCGCATCGTGCGGAACTTCAGGATGGTGAATGGGCGCCCCCCAAGGTCCACGTGCCGGCCGTAGCTCTCGCCCCTCGCGCTCCGCAGGTCGAGCCCGACCCGCTTCTGCCGGAAGAGAATCGGCCCTGGTGACGACAGCTTCACCGCACAGGCCACCACCACCATGATCGGTGCCGCCGCCACGATGCCAACCGTGGCCACGACGACGTTGAGCATACGGCGGGCGCCCTCACGGCTGTGCGGGTGCTGCTGCGCGCTGTCACGCGGCGAATCGACCTGCGTACCGAATGCGTAAGCAGATCGCAGCCGCGTCATGTCAGACGGCGCCGGAAAACGACTGTTGATGATTCGTGGCGCGAGCAGGCATCACGCCACGTGTGCCATCACGGCGCGCCTCGCTCGTGCCCAGCGCGTCGTCGCTCAGTACCGAGGCGATCGACGCGAACTTGAACGCTTCGAGCAACCGCTCGACGCGTGCGAAGACGTTGCGCTGCCCGAAATAGTGCCGTACGCGCGTCACCATCGGCACGTCGAGCAGGGGCTGCCCCGGATCCCACTCCCACGGGTGGATGTAGAACGTGCCCGGGACGCCGCGCGCGGTGGCACTGCGCAATGCCGCGTGCACGAGCTGCGGAGGGAGGATCCGGAAGTACGCCCCGCCCGCTGCAGGGAGCGTCTTGCCGAGCACCTGAAGGGTGGCGGGAGGAATCTCGGCAATGCGGCCGGCCGGTCGGTCGATGAAGTACGGATCGCGAATTCCGCCCGAATAGCCGTACCCGGCGCGGGACACGGGGAAGAGCGACGAATCGTACCGGTGCCCCTCTTCGATCAGCAGATCGAGCGCCCACTCGGTCCCACGGACGATCGAGAAGCTCGGTGCGCGAAATCCGAGCACCGGCGCACCCGTGAGATCCTCCAGCACCTGCTTCGTCCGCCGGACCGAGTCGCGGAAGGCGTCGCGGGTCTGGTGTGTGATTCGCTTGTGGTCATAGGTATGCGAGGCGAGCTCGTGGCCTGCCGCTGCGATACGCTTGACCATTCCCGGGTGCCGCTCAGCCACCCAGCCGACCACGAAGAACGTGCCGGTGGCACCACGCGATGCCATGAGCTCAAGCATCCGGTCGATGGACGGCTCGACTCGACTTTCGAACGAGCCCCAGCTGTTCCTGGGCGCATAGGGCGACAGCGCCACCACCTGAAAATATTCTTCGACGTCGACCGTGAAGAGTTGTGTCCCGGACGGAACATCAGGGGCGACGACGGGGCAGCTCGCTGCAGCGGGCGACGGCGCCGGGTTTGGCGTGTGCTCCGTCAGATGGTCTCGCGACGGGACCGACGACTCGACCTGCAGGCGCGCATGTTGTGGCACGGTTTCTGCGGCCGACACATACAGGACAGTCTGTGGGTCGCTGACTCGCTGTGTCATCCGGCTTGGCGGGTCGCGATCAGCCACGGACATCCTGAAATCTCCGGCGAATGGTGTGGCGCACCTGCAGCATCTGAGACCGTTCGCCAAGCCGTCGTAAGGTTCCGGCATGCACCACACGGTCGTCCCGTCGTGTCAGTCGTGACGATCGGTGCACTCTTCATGCCGTATTCGAGCTCCGCATTAGCCCTAAGGCTAACTAGCTGCGCCCATGCCACTTAGCTAAGGACCGCCGGGTCTGACCAGACCGGATATTCTGTCCCGTTGTGGCACATCAGCGACAGTTTTTGCGTCCGCGTGTTGCGAACCGTGGCGCCTTGGCTTTGTGACTGTACCAGCACGTTGTTCCGTGCCGCGCACGCTGAAACTGCACTGCTCGCGCGGTCTCGTGCACTTCACGCCATGGAGTGACGATCGAAGCCATCACTCCGTCTCACCCATCGTCGATCCGGGCGGCGCTGTGACACGCCGGAATGACGCTGGGCGGCGGGCTGTACGCGGCGTGTCAACGTCAGTCCACGCCGTGTCGCGACGGTGCCGCATCGCACTCACGCACCGACCCTGAACCCCGCCGCGTACAGGATGCCCAGCGCCGTCTTGGCATCCTTGATCCGACCCTCGCGGATCATCTCCAGCGCCGCCGTCAGCGGTACCACCTCCACCGTGATGAACTCGTCCACGTCGCGGTTGGTCTCACCTCGCGTGAGGTCGTAGGCCAGAAACAGGTGGATCTTCTCGTCGGTGAACCCAGGCGTCGTGTACATCGTGTGCATGTGCTCCACCGTCCCGGCGGTGCACCCCGTCTCCTCCTGCAGCTCACGACGTGCACAGTCCGCCGGATCCTCGTTGGCCTCGAGACGACCCGCAGGAATCTCGTACAGAAAATCCAGCGCGGCATATCGATATTGCCTGATCAGGAGCAACTGTGGGTCAGCACCGCGCGGATCGCTCAGGAACGGCACCACCGCACTCGCCCCCGGATGACGCACCATCTCGAGCTCGCCCTGCGAGCCGTCGGGAAAGCGCACCGTATCCACGTCGAGGTTGATGATGCGCCCGGTGTAGGCGCGACGGGTACTGATCTGGCCCGGTTCGATGCTCATCGGTTCAGCGTCCAAGGGTGTCTGCCGCATCGGTGACGGTGATCGCCCCGAGGTTCAGCGCCGCCAGCGGTTCGGTGATCTGCGCCGGATCGCCCACCGCCACCACCTGCAGCCGGTCGGGATGCAGATACTCCTGCGCCACCCGCAGGATGTCATCCGCCGTCACGGCGCGGATGTTCGCACGGTAGGTGTCGTAGTAGTCGTCCGCGAGGCCGTGGATGGCCTGTGACGACAGCGCCGACGCAATGGCGCGCGTGGTCTCGAAGCGAATGGGGAAGACACCGTCGAGATAGCTGATCGCCAGCGACAGCTCACTCTCCGACACCGGCTCGCTCCGCATCCGGTCGAACTCCTTCAGGATCTCGCTCACGGCGGCCGCACTCACATCGCTCTGCACGGCGGCATCCATCGAGAATGGTCCCGCCCAGCGACGCCAGTCCACACCGCTGTGCGCGCCGTAGGTGTACGCATGCTCCTCGCGCAGATTCAGATTCAGCCGCGAGGAGAACAGTCCGCCGAGGATGGCGTTGCAGAGCACCAGCGGGAAATAGTCCTTCGTCAGGCGCGGCGGGCCCACGTGACCCACACGCAGCTCGCTCTGCGGTGCATCGACCTTGCGCACGATGTGCACACCGCGCGAAGCATTCAGCGCCAGATCAGGCGCCGGACACACCGGCGGCACACCACCGCGCCACGCACCCAGCACCGACTCCACCAGCGTGAGCCCCTCCGCATCCGACAGGTCCCCGGCCAGCACGACGGTCGTTGCCGCCGGCGAGTAGCGCGACGCGTAGAAGGTGCGTACCTGCTCGATCGTCAGCCCCTGCACCGACTGTTCACTGCCACCATCCGGCATCGCGTACCGCGAATCCGGCGCATAGATCGCCTTCGAGAACGCCTCGTCGGCCAGTGAGCGCGGTTCGCTGCGCTGCTGCAGCAGTTCGGCCAGCCGCTCGTGACGCAGTCGCTGGAACTCATCCTCCGGCAGCGACGGCTCGGTGAGCACGCGCGCCAGCAATCCGATCGCGTCATGCAACCGCGATGACAGTGTCGTCAGCTTCACCACGCTCGCATCCCAGTCGGCCCCGGCATCCAGCGTGCTGCCCATCGACTCCACCAGATCCGCCAGCGCCGCGCCAGTCAGCGCCCCCGTGCCTTCGGTGAGCAGGCTCGCCGTGAGCTGCGCCACACCCTCCTGCCCCGCCGGATCGGCCACCGATCCCGCATCCACCAGGGCCAGCACGGTGACCAGCGGCAGCTTGCGCACCGGCGCGATCACCACGCGCAGCCCGTTCGGCAGCACATGACGTGAGAACGACGGAAATACGTACGCGCGCGGCGTTCCCGGCTGCGGCCTGATGTTCGTGTCGATGACGGTCATTCCCCTTCCTCCTGCCCGGCCACGGCCTGCGGCACGTACAGCAGCGTCGCCCGGTTGTCGCTTGTGCACCACTCCTGTGCAAACGCCGTCACCTGCGCCGCCGTCACTTGGCTGTAGCGCGCCGGCTGTGTATTCACCAGCGATGCATCGCCGAAGTACGTCGTGAACTTCGACAACGTGTCCGCACGATCCGATGCGCTCTGCAACGACGACACGAAGTCGGTCTCGATCAGTGCCAGCGCGCGCGCCACTTCGGCCTCCGTCACACCGTCCAGCGCGAAGGCATCCAGTTCGTCGTGCACCGCCTGTTCGAGCCGGTCCGATGTCACACCCGCATTGGCCGTGGCATCCACCACGAACAGGTCGGCGCCCTTGGTCAGGTCGAAGGTGTACGCACTCGCTTCAGCCGCCACCTGCGTTTCGCGCACGAGACGTCGGTAGAGCCGGCTCCCCCTCCGCATGCCCAGCACGGCACCGGCCACACTGGCAGCGTACCACTCCTCACTGCCACAGGGCGGAATCCGCATCGCCACGATCGCACGCGGCAGCTGCACGTCGTCTTCCACCACTTCACGCAGCGGACGTTCAAAGCGCGGCGGCAGTGAAAAATCCGGACGGGCCGGTGGATTGGGATTGCGTGGAATCTCACCGAAGTAGCGGTGCACCAGCTCACGCGCTTCAGCGGGATCGAAGTCGCCGGCGATCGTCAGCACCGCATTGTCGGGCGTGTACCAGGTGGCGAAGAACTCCGCCACATCGTCCAGGCTCGCCTCGCTCAGGTGCTCCATCGAGCCGATCAGCGAGTGATGGTAGGGATGTGTGCTCGGGTACGTCAGCGCCGGCAGCTTTTCCCACCAGGTGCCGTAGGGCTGGTTGTCCACACTCCAGCGCCGCTCGTTCTTCACCACGTCGCGCTGTGTGTCCAGCTTCTGCTGCGTCATGGCGGGCAGCAGCCGACCCATGCGATCGGCCTCGAGCCAGAGGGCGATCGCCAGCTGATTGCTTGGCACCGTCTCGTAATAGTTTGTGCGGTCGAGCCAGGTACTGCCGTTGAGCGTGCCACCGGCGCGCTGCACCAGCTCGAAGTGCTCGTTGGCTTCGACGTTGGCCGACCCCTGAAAGAGCATGTGTTCGAAGAGATGTGCGAACCCCGTGCGACCTTCGCGCTCGTTGGCGCTGCCGACGTGGTACCAGAGGTTCACCGCCACCAGTGGCGCGACATGGTCCTCGGAGTAGGTGACGCGCAGGCCGTTGGCGAGCGTCTCGGTTTCGATCGGTATCTGCATGGGGAAAAGATACCGACCCCGCAACGCATCTGCGTCACGGGGCCGGTGGTCTGCCGTGCGCGCGCGGCATGCCGCCGCGCGTCGCACCATGAACACCCGCATGCCTTGGTGCATGCGGGGCCGGGGAGGCCAGGCTGGGTTCAACTACACCCGGTCAGTAGCCTGGGTCGCGCGCCCACCCCGATGAACTGCCGCCGAGTGTCAGACCAGCCCGCATCACGAAGGCGCCACCGTTGGCGCGTGTGTCATCCGCGATGCGCCGTCCTGCACGCAGGTACTGGTAGCCGCCGGCGAGGTTCAGATGCACACCGCGCGCGAGATAGATCTGCGAACCCACACCGCCGCCCATCTGTGTGGCATTCGACGTGATCTCTTCGTCGTTCACCAGTTCCGCGCGCTGCAACAGTCCGCCGCGGCCGTAGATGTAGGGCGTGAAGTTCGAGGCCGCGAACGGCAACGCGAGACGTGGCTCGACGAAGAAGCCGGACAGTGTCGCCTGGCGCGAGGTACCAAGCACGTCGTGCCAGGAGCGCTGATAACCGCCGGCGAGTGCGAAGTTGCTGATGCCGAGCGTGAAGAGCGCTTCCGCGCCGCGACCATCGTTCAGGTCGGAGTACACGTCACCGCGCAGCGCCTGGTAGTTGGCATTGGCTTCAACGGTGAACATCGGTGCCTGACGGCTCTGCGCCGCAAGCGGTGCGGCGGCGACGGCGATGGCTGCTGAGGCGAGGGCAAAACGGCGAATCGACATGATCGTGCTCCGGTGTTGGGATCAGCAGCAGAAGCGCGACCTTCGCTGCGTGCCCACCATCAGGGCATGTCCGGTGCCTTACGGAGGTGTGAGGCTATGTCGTTGTGTGGCAATCGCTTGGAGAAAGCGGTTGGCCTTGCGTGTCCTCTGCGGGTGACATCGGCGTGTCATTCCCGGGGGACTTTTGGCGGTCGCTGAGCGGGGCATCGCCAACACCGCTCACACGGAGGCACGGAGCCTCGGAGGGGTCGCGTGTAACACGATCGCAGTACGGTGATTCGTCGAATGTTGTGTGGATGGCACGCGAAGGGGCGTCGTCCCATCATGTTCCGCCGTAATGTGCGCAGACAGTCGCTGCCCTCGGCTGTTGCCTCCGAGGCTCCGCGCCTCCGTGTGAGCCCTGTCTGCGATGCCACGAAAAGCGCCGAAATCTCAGTCGCGAAACGAAGCGCCGGAGAGCTACAGCTCCGCGATCGGATTGCGACGGAGTTCTTTCGGCAACCCGTCGAACAGCATGTTGAGTTCCGCCGCGCGCTCCAGCGACGTGACGAACGTCACACCGGGCAACGACACCACCAGCAGTGAGTTCACGCCGTACACCACCACGCGGCCCGATTCGGTGTGCACCACGTTCGACTCCGCATCCACCAGCAGCGCATCGCCGATCACACCGTTGCCGGTGTCGTCCAGCTCGCGCACTCGGCGGAGGCAGGCCCACGTGCCCACGTCGTCCCAGCCAAAGGAGGAGGGCAGACAGACGAGGTCGTCGATGCGCTCCAGCAGCCCCCGCTCGATACTCACCGACTGCACCATGCCGAAGAAGCGGTCCACCTTGCCCGAGGCCAGGTACGCCAAGCCATCGGCGAGTTCGGTGGTGTGCGTCTCGAGCGCATCGAGTACGGTGCCTGCCTGCCAGCAGTAGATGCCGGCGTTCCACATCGCGCCCTGCGCGATGAACTCTTCAGCCTGCAGCGGGCCTGGCTTCTCGACGAAGCGCGACACGATGCAGGCGCCCCCCTTCGACAGTTCGATCCCCGGTTCCAGCTCGGTGCCGCCCAGCATGTAACCGAAGCCGGTGTCGGGCCGGGTGGGGCGTGCGCCGATGGCCACCAGCGGCGCGTCCTCGCCGGCGGCGTAGGTCGCAGCGCGACGGATCGCGTTCCGGAACTCGTCCTCGAACTGGGCGGCGAGATCGGCATGGAGGGCGACGAAGACGGTGCTCCGGCCCACACGATTGATGATCTCCTGTGCCCCCCATGCCAGCGCCGCCGCAGTGCCGAGCGGGCGCGGCTCCACCAGCAGGTTCTTCAGCGGGAGTTCCGGGATGGCGGCGTGGATCGCATCGCTGATGTCGGCACTCGTCAGCACCAGCGTCCGCGAGGCCGGCACCATCGGCTGCAGGCGACGCAACGTGTCGGCGATCAGCGGGCGGTCACCCACCAGCCGCAGCAGCGGCTTGGGGCGCTCGGGGGTGCTCAGCGGCCAGAACCGCGATCCGATGCCACCGGCGAACACCACCGCCCACAACGCCTCCGCCGTCTCAAGCTCCCCGTCCATCTCCGGCTGTTCCGATGGCAGAAAGCCGAGCGTCGGGTCGTCGTACTCCACGCTGGAGATGCCCGGGATGCCGTGTTCCGGCTGTTGTCCGGGATAGGACGAATGCGGTGTGTCAGACATGAACCGGACTCCTGACGCGGGACCGAACGGTGCAGCACACGCGTACCCCCCACGATCGGGCCGTCGCGTGCGAGCGCGAATGAAAGCCGATCACGGGGTCGCAGACCAGTGCGGCGTATGCGGACGAGTCCGGTCGGAAAATGCGAAGCGCCCGGTCCGCTGCATCGCGGACCGGGCGCCTGATCGTGACCGGAACAACGGAGATCCCGGGTGGCTTACGGCTTGAAGTTGATGCCGAACGACAGCGGGATGATCCGCGACGACGATCCTTCGGTGAAGATGTTGTGGAAGCGACCTTCAGCGAACGCATCGAAACCCGACAGCTTGAACGTCACGCCGCCGCCGCCGTTGATGCCGGCCTTCGTGCCGAAGCCCTGCGAGCCGTTGTACAGGCCCACGCCGCCGATCACGTACGGGACGAAGGTGTCATCCTTGCTTCCTTCGAAGTTGTAGATCGCGTTCACGTTACCAACGAACCAGTTCACGCTCTCGGTACTTCCGCTGACGCCGAGCCGATTGAAGTTCTTGCCACCCGTGGTCCAGAACCCGACGTCTCCGCGGAGCGCGAACGGGGTCGAGCTCGGCTTGAGCGTCGCATGACCCTGCAGGTTGAGTCCGCTACCCTGCACGTCGCCAAGGTCGCCGATCGGAAGGGTCAGCCCGCCCGAAATACCGAATACCAGACCGCCGCTCTGCTGAGCCTGCGCGACGGGCGCGGCGGCAACAAAGGCTGAGAACATGGCCGCTCCAACCAGAATCTTCTTCATGCGTGTGTGCTCCATTCTTCGGATTGATCCTGCGTGATTTTGCCGCGAACCTCTGCGAGCCTGACGACGGCGCTGGCCGTCCGCGGTTTCATGACATTGGGCACAACTTACCGCCAAAGCAACTCATCTGCAGACAGTTTCAGGCATCTGTCACGTTGCTGTCGCGCCACTGATACGATTGAGCTTCAGTTCGCCCAGGTGCGCGGTCGGCGGTCAGCAGCTATCGACCCACATTTTATGATACCTGCACGGCGCCGCAGGGGTCCATCACACCGGAACACCGTCGCCCATCGCACGATGGCTTTCAGCCCCCGACCGGACGGACTCTCACCCGATCGTTGCTTGTCCCATCTGTTCGACACGCTAGGATTCCCGGTCACCAGATCGGGTGACCCTGCGCATCCAGTGGCTCGACCAGTCACCCTGCAGTTCATGCACGTCACTTCCGGAGACCGTGTTGCATTCGTTCGGCCGAGTGGGGCACATGCGGTGGCGCCCGTCGCCGATCGGCCGGGTGGTGCTGGTGCGGCCGGGGCGTGGGCATGAATGACCCCCGCAACAGCAACCCGATCCGCGCATGGGTGGACGGCGAACTGATCGCCGACTCGACCCGGGCGGTGTCGGCATTCGACCGCGGCCTGATGCTTGGCGACGGTGTCTTCGAGACGATGCGCGTCCTGAATGGCATCGCGCCGATGGCGGCCGCGCACCTCGCCCGGCTGGAACGGGGTGCTGAACGACTGGGTCTGGTGCTTCCCGCGAACCTCGGCGAACACATCGCCGACGCGGCGGCGACCGCACTTCGCATGCAGCTCGCCGATGCGGTGCTGCGCCTGACGCTCACCCGCGGCGACGCCCTGCCCGGCATGGCCGGTCTCAGCGGCGGTGCAGCCCGCTCGATCGTCTCGCTGACGCCTAGAATTGCGGTCCGTGAAGAAGTGATGGATCGCGGCCTGACGCTGATCACCAGCCAGTGGCGCTGGAGCGCCCGACGCCCCACGGTCGGCATCAAGTCGCTGGACTACACGTCCAACGTGCTGGCCCTGCGCGAGGCGCACAGTCAGGGCGTGGACGACGCCCTCGTACTCGACACCGACGACCGCATCATCGGCTGCACGGCGTCCAACGTCTGCTGGTTCTCCGACGCGACGCTGTTCACCCCCTCCGCTGCCACCGGTGCGCTTCCCGGCACGACCCTCGGCCTGCTCCGCTCCCTGGCGCCCACGCTTGGTCTGACGGTGCAGGAGGTCGAGGCCCCGGTGGCCGCCCTCGTGCATGCCGACGCCGCCTGCGCCTGCAGCTCCATCCGCGGTCTGGTGCCCATCACCCAGCTCGACGGCGCACCGATCGGCGGCACTGGGCGCTCCCCGCGCTTCCGTGCACTCCACGACGCCTGGCGCGCCGAGATGGCCCGCCTCGCGGGCGTCGATTTCGTCGTCGACTGAGTCCGTCCCGGCTCGAGCGGCGACGGCAACGGCAGATCGCAGAACCGCACGGCCGCAGAACGGCACAACCGCGGCCGTGCCGTTCTGCGATGTGCAGTTAAACGAACCTACTTGTCCACGGTCTCGAGCAGGTACGCCAGCGGCGCCTTCACCGACTCGGCGAGCACGTAGCGAATGCCAGCGACCTCGGTGAGTGAGATCGGACTGCTGGTCGTCGGTGAGCCGTGCGCCTCCAGCCCGAGACGGCGCGCCGTGAGCAACAGCCGTAACATGTGAAACCGGTCGCTCACCAGCACGACACGTGTCATTCGCCGCGCCTTCGCGATGCGGGCGACGGCATGCATCTGCTCCGTGGTGCTGCGGCTTTCGTCCTCGAGAATGATCGCCGACTTCGGCACCCCCTTTCGGCGGGCGTACCGGGCGCTGGTTGCGGCTTCGCTGCTGATGTCGCCCGACCGGCGACCGCCCGTGAACACGATCGTGCGGGCGATCCGGGCCCGGTACAACGAGACGGCGTGGTCGAGGCGCGCCTCGAGGACCGGGGAGGGGCGACCCGCATACTGGGCCGCGCCGAGCACCACGATCGCATCGGACGGGCGCGCCGAGTCGATGTTGCCGACCACGAGCACCGCCGCCACCATCACGCCCCAGAGCGCCAGGAGCAGGATGACGACGCGGCCGAGGAAGCGACCGAATGCGCTGGAGGCCGAGCTTCGCTTTTGCGCCACGCTGGACAATCCGGGATCAGTCGGTCAGGCTGAGCATCGCAAGCCAGAATACATCGAAACTGACGCGCGCGTTGCGTTCCGGCTCCACCACGCGGTCCAGCGCCAGCCCATCCACGAAGGCAACGAAGGCATCGGCGATCAGCGTGGCAGGCACGCGCGCCTTCAGTCCGAGCGCGTCGAAGAGGGCGGTGATCACGAGCGTGGCGGCGTCACGTCGCTCCGCCGCAGTGATCCGCACCGCTGCCTGCACCGAGGCACCCTGCACCAACGCGAGATCCAGCAGGGCGCGCAGGTCACCGCGCTCCAGCTCATCCGCCAGCCACTGCCACAGCGCGTCGAGGGCGGCAGATCCGCTCACGCCAGTGAGTGCCGTGGATTGCCGCGCCACCAGGCCCGCACGCAGCCACTCCACCAGGCGCGCCAGCAGCTCACCCTTGTCATGGAAGTGATAGTGAATCAGCGCCTTGCTCACACCCGCCGCTTCGGCCACGTCCTGCAGGCTGACGTCGGCTGCCCCCTTCTGCACGATGCAGGCGCTGGTCGCTTCGAGAATGCGTCCGGCAGCCGCACCGCGCGTGCTGGTGGGGGTGTCACTCATGGCGCCGCACTCACAGGGTGACCCGGTCGCCCGGTGCCGGCGCGGTGCAGTGGTAGCCTTTCGCGGTCAGCGCGGCGCTCAAGGTGGCCTGTGCCTCATGCTCGCCATGCACCAGCAGCACACGGCTCAGCGCAGGCGACGTGGATTTCACCGTATCCAGCCACTCCGCCAGCTCGCTGCGATCGGCGTGCGCGGAGTAGCCGTTGAGGATCTCCACCTTGGCTCGCAGTGGGACGTCGGTCCCGTAGATGCGCAGCGTTTCACGCTTCTCCACGATGCGCCGCCCCAGCGTGTGCTCGGCCATGAAGCCGACCACGAGGATCGTGTTGCGCTGATCACTCGCGGCATGTGCCAGGTGATGCAGCACGCGACCCGACTCCGCCATGCCGGACGGCGAGATGATGATCATCGGTCCACGCATCGCATTGATCGACTTGCTCTCCTCGACGTCACGTGTGTACCGCACGAGGTCGAAACGAAAGAGTTCGTCCACCGTCCGCACCAGATCCTCGGTATGGTCGAAACACTCGGGATGGGTCTCGAACACCTGCGTGGCGCTGGTGGCCAACGGACTGTCGATGTAGATCGGCAGACGCGGGATGTCGGCGGCGCGTGCGAGCACATGCAGGTCGTACACGAGTTCCTGCACACGCCCCACGGCGAAGGCCGGGATGATCACACGGCCGCCACGCGCCGCCGTATCCCGCACGATCCGTCCCAGCTCGGCGCGGGCACCGTCGATCGGCAGGTGATCGCGGTTGCCGTACGTGGACTCCATGATGACCACGTCGGCATGCTGCGGCGGATGCGGATCGCGGATGATCGCCAGCCCCTTCCGGCCCACGTCACCGGAAAACACGAGGCGCACCGTGCGATCGCCTTCCGTACACTCCAGCAGGACCGACGCCGATCCGAGGATGTGCCCCGCATCGGTGAACATCGCGCGCACGCCCGGCACCACGTCGAACCAGCGATCGTAGGGTAGTCCTATCATCTGCCGGATCACCTGATCGGCATCCTCCGGCGTGTACAGCGGGTCTGCGTGTTCCTTGCCGCGCCGCTCCAGAAACTCCGCATCCTTGACCTGGATGCGCGCCGAGTCGGCCAGCATGATGGCGCAGAGATCACGGGTGGCAGCGGTGGCGTGGATGTCGCCCCCGTAGCCCGACTTCACGAGGAACGGAAGTCGCCCCGCATGATCGATGTGGGCGTGACTGAGCACGATGGCGTCGATGCGGTCCACCGGCAGTGGCAGCACCTCGTTCTTGGCGCGCGACTCCGAGCGCTTGCCCTGAAACAGGCCGCAGTCCAGCAGGATCGTCCGTCCACTCACTTCGAGAATGTGGCACGATCCGGTCACTTCCCGCGCGGCGCCTGAAAAGGTGATCTGCATGACTCGTTTCGTGGACTGTGGAAGAGTCTGGCGCACAGCGACGTGAACGAGACCCGGTACCCCTGCTCGTAGCTACACCAACGCACGCCATGCGGTAAGCCCATGCGCGATACGGGAGGGCTGCGAACATCCACGCCCTTCCGTTCGCCGGCACGGTGTCGGCTATCTTCCCTGCGTGCCATACGAACCGACTACGCAGATGGACGGCGTCACGCTCGTCCGCCACCCGCTGGTGCAACACAAGGTCACGCGCCTCCGTGATCGCAGCGTGCCGACGAAACTCTTCAAGGAGCTCGTCGACGAGATCGCGATGCTGCTGGCGTACGAAGCCACCGCCGCGCTGCCGCTCGAACCGTACCCCGTCGAGACGCCGCTCGAGTCGCACACCGGTGTCACGGTACAGGGCAAGAAGCTGACGGTGGTGCCGATCCTGCGCGCGGGCCTCGGTATGGTAGAAGGGGTGCTCCGCCTCGTGCCTGGTGCACGTGTAGGGCACATCGGCCTCTATCGCGATCACGACACGCTCGAGCCGGTGGATTACTACTTCAAGGTTCCCGGCGACGCCTCCGACCGCGCCTTCATCGTGCTGGATCCGATGCTGGCCACCGGTGGAAGTGCCGCCGCCGCCGTCGCCTCGCTCAAGAAGGCGGGCGCCGAACGGATCACGTTCATGTGCATCGTCGCGGCGCCGGAGGGGATCGCGCGGCTCCGCGCCGCGCACCCCGATGTCCCGATCATCTGCGCTGCCATCGATCGCGGCCTGAATGAGCACGGCTACATCGTGCCCGGGCTGGGCGACGCCGGCGACCGTCTCTTCGGCACGCGCTGACCCCTCGCAGCGCGGTCGGCGGCGGTGCGCGAAGGGGATGGCGATTGCGCTCGCACAACACTTGCTCCCTTGTACGTGTCCTGCGGCAGGCGTAGAATCACGTGTCGATCGTCATCGCCCGAGCCTCGGGCACCGCACGGTATCTGAACACAGCTGATGCTCATCAACTTGCTCCCCGATTTCCTCGCCGTGCTGCAGAGCGCTGACCGGGTAGCGGCCTACGAGCGGTACTTCGCGGCGAACAAGACGCTGTTGTCCGCATACTGGGACAACTACGTCGTCGATCCCACGGGCCCGCACGTCGGTGAGATCATCCGCAAGACAGTAGCGGCTGATCGTGCCGACCTGCTCGGCGTGCTGGATCGCGAACCACTCGTGCTGCGGGCACGCCAGACGATGGCGCAGGCGATGAGTACGCTCGAGATCAATGACGAACCCGATGTCGTCCTGATGGTGGGTGTGGGCGCAGCCAATGCCGGCGAACTCGTGATCAATGGCCGACCGGTGGCGTTCGTCTGCCTCGAGCATTTCACGGGCGAACGGAACCCGGACACCGACTCGCTCGGACTCGACCCCGCGCTGCTGCCGCCCTGGCTCGCACACGAGATCGCACACGGCGTGCGTTACACGGCCAAGAACAGCGACGCCGACATGAAGACGCTCGTGGCGGAGAACAACGGCTACTACTCGTTCTGGGACACGGGCAAGCGCGCCACGCTGCGCGAGCTGCTCGTGAACGAAGGCCTCGCCACACACGCGGCGCAGGCCGTCTGCAGCGGATACGCACCGTGGGAATACCTCGGCTACGGCCGTCGCCAGTACGCCAGAATCCGAGAGCTGGAGCCCTTGCTTGCCCGCACGATCAGCTCGGACCTCGACCGGAACGGACTCGGTCTGCGCCTGCGCTGGCTCAGCGACGGCACCAGCGACGATGCCCGCACCGTCGAGCGCCACGTGGTGCCGGAGCGTGCCGGCTACTACCTGGGCCACTCGCTCGTCGCCCCTGCCGTCGCCGAACGGGGAATCGCCTGGGCGCTGCGCGCCAGCACCCGCGCCCTGATGGATGTGGGCCGCAACTCCGCCGCCGTATCGGCCTGATGCTCGTCTGTTCCGGAGCCGGGCCGGTGCGCTGGCCGCGCGTCGCGCTCGCGGTGGTTCGTGCGCTGTTCCACCGCGTCCTGACCCACGGCATCAAGGCGTCGATGAACTGGTCCTGACCGTCTGAACGGCCACCAACTGCAACTCCGCTCACACGGAGACGCGGAGACACGGAGGATTCTACCGCGATGCGGGACGTCACTGTGTCGAGATGCCTGCAACTTGTGGGGAACTGCACTCGCACCACGCAGTTTCCACAGCCGTTCGAAAATGTGTTGCACGACGTTCCGGCACACCGCGCAGACCCCTCCGCGTCACCGCGTCTCCGTGTGAGGGGATTTCACAGAGCCACGGAATGAGCAAAAGGGCGCCCCGCGAACGGAGCGCCCTTTCGTTGTGCATTGAACCAGCGTCAGCCCTTCTTCGGCTTCGCCGGCGTGCCCTTCTCGCTGAAGACCACCGGCTTGCCCTTGCCCTTGAGCCGCTCGTTGGAGATCAGCCACTGCTGCGGCAGGGCCGCGATGTTCTGCACCATGTAGTACAGGTTGAGCCCCGCCGCCGCGCTGAAGAAGAACGCGAACATCATCGCCGGGAACATGTACGCCATGATCTTCGCCTGTGGATTCGGCGGCACACCGCGCAGACCGATCCAGCTGAGCAGGAAGGCGCTCAATGCCATCAGCAGCGGGATCACGAACGTCGGATCCTTCTGCGAAATGTCGGCGAGATAGAGGAACGGCACCCCCCGGAACTCGATCGTGTTCTGGAACACGAAGAAGAGCGTGATGAACACCGGCATCGGCAGCAGCATCGGCAGGCAGCCCGACAGTGCGCTGAACGGCGACATGTCGTGCTCCTTGTACACCTTCATCACTTCGGCCTGCATCTTCTGCGGGTCCGACTTGTACTTCTCCTGCACCGCCTGCAGCTCGGGCTGGAGCACCTGCATCTTCATCGACGTGCGCATGGCGCGCTGGTTGAACGGCCAGAGCAGCAGGCGCACCGCGATGCCGAAGATCACCAGCACCCAGCCGTAGTTCAGGCTCAGTGACTCGTGCATCCAGAGCAGCGCCTTCATGACCATCGTCGCGAACGGCTGGACGAAACCCTGCAGCCAGCCGCCGTACGGATTGCTGTTCTCGAAGTCGCGACCCAGCGCCACCAGTCGGCGCCATTCCTGCGGGCCGGCGTAGAGCTCGAAACGGAACATCCCGTCCTGCAGTGACTGCACGACGGTCGCGTCGACTCGGCTTTCCACCTTGCCGGTCTTCGGACCGCCGATCACCGTCACTTCATCGAAGGGACGATCACCACTGCTGGTGAGCAGCCCGGTGATGAAGAACTTGCTCTTGGAGGCGACCCAGGTGAACGGGCCTTCCTTCAGCTCCCTCTCGCCTGGATCAAGTGAACCGAAGGCCACACTTTCGGTATTGCCGCCCTTCACCGGCTTCATCGCCACAGCCAGATGCGTCTGATCCTCGGAGCTGTCGGCCTCGCTCGAGTGCAGACCACTCGGCAACGTCACCCGCAGAAAGCCGGGCGACGTGAGACCGGTCACCTTGCCGCCGACGCGAACCAGGAAGCTGTCGGGCTGGAAGGTGTACGTGATCTGGACGCTGGCCGCGCCACTGGTGCCGGCATACGTCACGGTCCGATCGTCGGTGCGCGTGGCCGTGAAGGGTACCTTGGCCAGATCGATCACCCGATTGCCGGCCGGCTCCTTCACGATCAGCGCGTACTGCAGCAGCGCTTCATTTGCGCGCACCAGTTCCACGGCCGTGTCGGTCGAGCCCTTCGCCAGCGGCTTGTAGCCATTCAGGCGAACCGACACCGGTGCAGCACCGAGGCTGCTGATACGGATCGTGCTGCGTACGCTGCTGAGTGCGGCCGTGTCGATCGTCACCGGTGCACCGGCGGCGGACATCGTGGCCGTTGGCGCCACGATGGCAGACGGCAAGACCGCAGCAGCGGTGCCGGGTGCGAGCGGCTGCGTGGCTGCGGCGGTGACGGGCTTCGCGGCGGGCTTCGGCGGCGGGAACAGGTACTGAGTGAGACCGATCACCGCCGCCGACAGGGCGAGGGCGAGCAGCATGCGCTTGTTCATACTGGGATGTCGAAGGTCAGGCGAAGCGCCGGCGGTGTGCGCGAACCGCGCTCGTACCGCGTGCCGCAGTCGTGGGGGTCAGGGAACAGGGTCGTGTCCGCCGGGGCGGAACGGGTGGCATCGGGCAATCCGCTTCGCCCCCAGCCACGACCCGCGAACCACGCCGTGGCGTTCGATCGCTTCCACGGTGTAGGCCGAACAGGTTGGAGTATAGCGGCAGGAGGATGGAAACAGCGGCGAGATGAACAGCTGATACACCCGGATCAGCGCGGTGGCCGACCATCGCGCGGCCTGCCCCACCGGATGCACGGGTGGCCTCTCGATCGGGTCGGGCGTCATCGTGACGCATCACCCGGCTTCGGTACGCGGCGCAACAGCGACGCGATCTCGTTGCCGAGCACGTCCCATGGCTGCCTGTAGGCGCTTGGGAGGGTCCGGATGACGAGATCCTGCGGGCCGAGGAACGGGAGCACGGTGACCCGTACGAGTTCGCGGAGGCGCCGTTTCAGCCGGTTGCGGGCCACGCTGTTCTGGCCATGCTTGGGCACGATGAAGCCGACTCGCGCCAACGACGAAGGGGAAGCCGCGTAACGGAGCTCGAGATGAGCCGACCGCACACGCTTCCCCTCGTGACGCACCCGTTCGAGATCCGACTTTCCCGTGAGACGCTGGTCTCGCGGGAATCGGAAGGACTCAGGCGCCGGCGTACTTGTCCGGCAGCATCACGGTCAGCTGCTTGCGACCCTTCTTGCGGCGACGCGCCAGGATGGCGCGGCCCCAGCGATCGGCCATGCGGGCGCGGAAGCCGTGCTTGCGGATACGGCGCTTGTTGCG
>JANOCB010000060.1:0-72640 GCA_031411975.1 Gemmatimonadaceae bacterium | reverse complement strand
CCCCCGTTCCGCGCGGGTGACACGGTTCGTGTCAACGTGCGCGTGAAGGAAGGGGAAAAGGAGCGCCTCCAGGCCTTTGAAGGCACGGTCATCGCCCGCCGCGGCAGTGGCGTGAGCGCGACCTTCACGGTCCGCAAGATCTCGAACGGCGTCGGCGTCGAGCGCATCTTCCCCGACCACAGCCCGATGCTTGGCGAGATCATCGTCGTGCGCCGCGGTCGTGTGCGTCGCGCGAAGCTGTATTACCTGCGCGGTGTGACGGGCAAGGCTGCCCGTATCAAGGAGCGCAAGGTTCGCGTCGCCGGCAAGGCCTGAGTCAGGGCTGACGGCGCCCATGCCTGCTCGGACGCAGAGCTGGGGCCGGATCGAACGCGCGGCTCGCAGGAACGGCCATGCCCGCATCGTCGGGGTGGATGAAGTCGGACGGGGCCCCCTTGCGGGCCCCGTCGTCGCGTGTGCCATCCTGCTGCCGCACTCCTGTCGCGACATCGATGGCGTCGGCGACTCGAAGGCGCTGCGCGCCGAGGAGCGTGAGCGACTCGCCGGGGAGATTCGCCGCGTGGCCCTCGCCATCGGGATCGGTGCCGCGAGTGTCGGCGAAATCGATCGCGTGAACATCTATCAGGCCACCGCCCTCGCCATGCGGCGCGCCATCGCGCGCATCCCGGTGCCACACGACCTGCTCCTGATCGATGGCTCCCCCTTCGCGGCGCTGGGTCTCCCCCATCAGGCGGTGGTCAAGGGAGATGGCTGCTGCCTCAGCATCGCCTGCGCGTCGATCATCGCGAAGGTCACCCGCGACCGACTGCTGACGGCGCTCAACGCGCGCTATCCTGCCTATGGCTGGCACACCAACGCCGGCTACGGCACCCGCGAGCACCTCGCCGCCCTCAGCACCAACGGCGCGACGCCGCACCACCGGCGAAGTTTCCGTCCACTGCGCGCCGACCCCCCCGATCTCTTCTCCTCACTCGAGCAACCCGTATGAGTCCACACCCGGTGTTTCGCGATGGTCTTCTCGACGGTCAGGTCGGCATCATCACCGGCGGTGCCACGGGCATCGGTCTGGGGATCAGCACGACGCTCGCCCAACTCGGCATGCACGTGGTGCTGGCCAGCCGGAAGCCGGAGCACCTGCAGCCTGCGGTGGACGGGATCGTGGCGGCCGGTGGCAAGGCGAGTGCGGTGCAGGTGGACGTGCGTGACCAGGAACGGGTGCAGGCGATGGCGAAGGAGGTGCACGACGCGCATGGACGGATCGACCTGCTCGTCAACAACGCGGCCGGCAACTTCTATGCGCCATCGGAGACGCTGAGTGCCAACGCGTGGAAGAGCGTGATCGAGATCGACCTGTATGGCACGTTCTATTGCACGCAGGCGGTCTTCCCGTACATGAAGGCGCAGGGCGGGGGCCGCGTGGTGAGCACTTCGATGACGCTGCATTATCGCGGCTGGCCGCTGATGGCGCACGCGACGGCGGCGAAGGCCGGCGTCGATGCACTGACCAAGACGCTGGCGGTGGAGTGGGCCGATCACGGCATCCGGATCAACGCGATCGCGCCCGGCCCCATTCCGACCGAAGGGGTGCGAAAGGCCTTCACACCACCGCCGGGCGCCCCCGTGCCTGATTTCTTCAGTGTCGAGAAGGCGATGGCGTCATACGCAAAATCCGCGATTCCGCTCAAGCGCTGGGGCACTCCGGAGGACATCGGGCAGATGGTCGCCTACCTCGCGAGCCCGGCCGGCGATTGGATCACCGGCAGCATCTTCGTGGTGGACGGTGGAGAGTGGCTCGCTAAGTCCAAGCTGGGTAACTAGTTACAAATTGTGGCACGAAAATCGCTATGAATGGAAGCACGAGACGAGAGCCACCCTACTCGTCCATCACCTTCCTGGAGTATCTGCAAATGACTTTCTCCTTCCGTTCGGGTCCAGCACTCCGTGCTTCGGCACTTCTGCTGACCGGCCTGTCGATGACTGGCTGCGTGACCAGCAAGACGTTCAAGCGCGAAATGACGGCTACCCGGTCCGAAATTTCGACGGAGCGCACCGAGCGCCTCCGCGCCGACAGCATTCTCGGTTCTGACCTCGCTGGGCTGCGCACAGAGCTGAAGAAGGAATTGGCGGACCTGCGCACCGAGTTCGATGCCAAGATCGTGGCTGCAGGCAACGGCATGAAGGTCATGCTGCCGGTGAACTTCGCGTTCGATGATGCGATGGTGAAGGATTCCGATCGTGCGGCGCTCGAGCGCTTCTCACAGATCGCGAACAAGTATTACCCGGGTGCCGTGATCACGATCGAAGGCTTTGCCGATCCTGCTGGCTCGCCGACCTACAACCAGCGCCTGTCGCTGGCCCGCGCCGAGAACGTGAAGCGTGAACTGGCCACGAAGGGCATGGATGCAGCGATGATCCGCACGATGGGTTTCGGTTCGATGCGTCAGGTCGTACCGGGCGCACAGAAGGATGATCCGGGCGCCGATCGTAATCGCCGCGTCGTGTTCGTGATCGAGAGCGCCGAGGCCCGGACGGTCGAAGCGTCAACGTCCAACCAGTAAGCTCGACGGTATCGGCCATCCGGTGGGGGGGGATGTGGCGACACATCTGCATCAGATGTCCGGTGCTGCTGAAGGCCGACGCGAAAGCGTCGGCCTTCATTGTTTCAGGCCATCCCTGGTCGAACCGACACCCTGATGGCGGACGCTCGGGGCACCTCGGGTGGCCGTGCGGGGTATGTTCACTACGATCTGTAGGCGTACTGACGGACTGCCGCCCACACTGACGCAGGCCGGTCACTCGTCGTCAGGTTCCGGATGGCCGCAGTCATTGTGTGCCGTCATCCCGCTGATCCCCTTCCGTGGTGTGTGCCGTGTCGGTCCCCCAGTCCAGTCTGCGACAGCGCCTTCTGCCGTCCGCGATGCTCGTGATGAGCCTCGGGCTGCTGACGGTGGCGGGTATCAGGCTCACCGACCGTGCCGACGCACGTCGGGCCGTGGCCGCCGGACTGGCCGACGGCCGACAGTTCGCCGACTCGCTGACCGGTGCGGCAGGCCGCTCGCCGACGGCGCGAGTGCCCTTCCCGGCAGCGGTTGCCCTGCAGTACCTGGCGCGGTTGCAGGTGGGCCTCGGGAGTCCGTTCCGGCTGGTGGATCTGGCCCGCACGGATCCGCGGCTGCCCGTGGCCTGGCGGCCACGCGTCGCGAATGCGCTGCTGGTCCGGCTGCAGTCCGATTCACTCGCGATGCGCCCACTCCGGAACGCGCTGCATGTGGCGCTGGAGACGGACAGTGGGTCCGGGGCCGCGCTGCTGCGAGTGGCCGACAGCGTCCTGTCGGGCGAAGGGGATTCACCGATGGTGCTCGAGGCGTTCCGGATCGCCGCGGCGCAGGCGAGCGCCCACGGCGCGCTGCGGTCGGGAGCGGTGCCCCTGCTCGATGCGGCGGCGCTGCTGGCGTATGACCGCACCCGCGCACTGCGCGATCTCGATCGCGCGATCACTGCCGCATCGCGCACCGACGGCGACCTGCCGCAACTCGTCTCGAACTGGCGACGGGAGCGTCGCTTCAGAGTCGAGCGTCCGCTGCTGACCGAGGTCGCACCGTCGTCGCAGCGAGTGGCGTTGCGAGTGCCCGCAATGCTGACGGCGCTGCGTGGTGCACTGGCAGTTCGTGACAGTGTCACACCAAGTGACCTGCAGCTGTCGCATGCGCCGCTGCCTGCCAATGCCGCACGCGCGCTGTCGCTGCTGATCAGCGTCCGGACGCGACCGCCACAGCCGCAGGTGCGCCTGAGCGCCCTCGATACGCGTGCCGTGGCCTTCGAACGGAATCGGGTGCAGGCGTCCGGTGCGAACCGCATGCTGCTCAGTGCCACGAACGAAGAATCGCTGGTGATGACCCTGGCAACCATGGCGGGTGACACCGCGCTGTCGCCGATCGCCGCGGCGGCCACCCTGCTGGTGTCGCAAGGAATGCGCACGCTGGCGCAGGAGCCGGTGTTCCATCCCGGCACGCTGGCGCTGCGACCGGAGCAGGTGGCGGCGCGCCTCGGACTCGGGTCGCTGACGTTCGGGCGTGACGTGCCGGCGTCGTGGCAGCCGTTCTATGCGCGTGAGTTCGCCTCGGCGGTGGACGCACTGCGCGACGTCTTTCCGCGTGCCGGCTTCGCTGGCCTGAATGTGCACATCGGTGACAGCGTGTTGTCCGGGGCATTGGCCGTGCATGATCCGCGCACGCGGCGCCTCACCCTGCCGCTGGCGACCGGATTCGGAGCGGTCGGCCACGAATTGATGCATGACCTCGACTGGCAGGCCGCGCGCGACTATGCGGGCCGCATCGGCACCTATGCCACCGACAACGCGAAGCGGGGCGGGGTGGTGGCACAGCCGATCGCGGCGCGCATCGCGCGGCTGGCGGAGTTCGTCCCGGCCACGCGTGTCAGCACTGCGTACAACACGGAGGCGCGTCGCCCGGCCGAACTGCTGGCGCGCGGTGCCGACTGGTTTCTGGCGACAGCGCTGGCGCGACAGGGGCGCGTGAACGGTGCCTTGAGCGCGGTGCAGGACGGCTGGATCCGCGGCTACGCCTCGGCGGCGGGGCCGGCGGCCTTCGCCGATCATGGCGCGGCCCTCAATGCCCTCTTCGATGCCATGCCGACGCTGGCCGTTCGTGCGCCGGTCGACGCGCGCAGCGACGCCGAGCGGCAGCCCGATCTCGGCACCCTCGCCAGGGCTGCATGGTTCTCGCCGATTCCGCAGAGCGACTCGGCGGTCCTGAACCGTGCCCCGACGATGATTCCCGCGGCGTCGGGGAAAAGCTGCTCGCCGGTGGCCCGGCTCCGCCTGGCGCCGATGCAGGAAACCGCCCGCGAGGTGGCCGCTGACTTCCTGCAGCCACGGGTGGAGCGGACGATGGTGCGCTGGGCTCGACTGGCCGACCCGCGAGAGCTGACACCGGACGTGGCCCTGCTGCGACTGGCCCTGCTCGGGGCGCCGCTTGGGCCGGCGGTGATCGAATCGGCACGCGACGCATGGACGGAAGCGGCCTGGCAGGCCTTGCCCTGCCTGACGCTGCCGGAGCGCGTCACCCCTTAAATTGCCCGGATGCCCCGGTTCCTGATCGCGCTCGCCACCATCCTGACCCTGATCCCCGTCACCCTCCTGGTGCCTGGGCTCCGGGAGCTGGTGCAGGTGGCGCATGGCGGGAGTGCCTCGGCGGCACACGCGTTCATGACCGTCAACATGATCAGCGGGATCGTGGCGGTGCCGCTGGTGATGCGCTGGCAGCGAAAGGTGGGGTCGGTGCGGCAGTGGGTGAGCGCGTTGCTGGCGCTGGATGCCGTGGTGTTTCTGGGCATGCGGGCTGCGCCGTCGCTGGAGAGCCTCTTCGCGTTGCGCGTGCTCGACGGTGCACTGCATCTGCCGGCGATCACCCTGCTGATGGTCGCGGCCAACCGTCTCGCCGGACCACGTCGCGGCGGATCGCTGGGTTTGCTTGGCTCGAGTCTGATGATCGGCGTCGCGATCGGGTCGCCACTGGGGGGACGCCTCGTGGACCGGTCACCGGAGCTCGTGTATACCGTGGGCGCGGCGCTCTTCATGCTGGCCGCGGTCATCTCGCTGGGCATCGCGCTACCTCGTGCGGAACAGACGCGGACGCCGAGTCGGAGCTATGCATGGAACACGGGGATGAAGCTGGCGTGGGTGCCGCTCACGTATGCGTTCATGGACCGGTTCGTGATCGGGGTGTTCGTGACCACGTTCACGCTCTTCCTCGCCGACGTGCACAACGCCACGGGGTCGCAGCGCGGCATGCTGATGGCGCTGTTCCTGGTGCCGTTCGCACTGCTGTGCTGGCCCGCAGGAAAGCTGGCGGATCGCATCGGCTGGTATCGGCCGCTGGTGATCAGCAACGTGCTGTTCGGCGTGGTCTTCGCGATGTACGGCCGCGTGTCGATGAGCGCACTGCCGGCGATGATGGTGCTGAGTGGTGTGCTGAGTGCGCTGATGTTCGCGCCGAACCTGATGCTGACGAGCGAAGTCGCGCGCCGCGCCGGCGATGGAATTTTCGGCGCGTTTCAGATCGCCGGATCGGTGGGCTTCCTGATCGGGCCGGCACTTGGTGGCGTGCTCGTGTCGCTGCTTCGCGATGAGACCGGTGCGGTGGCGTACAACCAGATCTTCACGCTGGTGGGTGTGCTGGAGTGTGGGCTGGCGCTGGCGAGTGCGGTGGCGCTGGGTCGGTTGCTGAAGCGACGGGAACTGGCGGTGAAGGTCGGTATCGAGCGGGTGGGGCAGGGCGTGGCTGTTTCGGGGTGATGGTGCACCGCGGCTGAGGTCGCACCGCACGGCAGCGAGTGACGAACCGGGCTGTCCTGCCTTTACGCTCCCGTCACCGGACCGTGACAACCGGCGCGCATCGTGTACGGACACTCATCCGAAGCGAGCGCCATGTCTGCCCACCGTATTTGCCGCACCGTCGTTGCGCTGCTGATCGCTGCCGGGTGCAGCACGGCTGACGCGCACACGCCATCGCAGGACGGTGTCGTCGTCACACTCGCGGGATCCACGTCGATTCAGCCGTTCGCGGAGCGGTGGGCAGAGGAATACGGTGCGGGGCGGGTGATCGTGCAGTCCGGCGGCTCGACGGCGGGCATCAAGGCCGCACACGACGGAACGGCCGACATCGGCATGTCGTCGCGATCACTCGTTCCGGCAGAGATCACCGGTCTGGTACAGACCGTCGTCGCACGTGACGGCATTGCCGTGATTGCGCATGCGTCGAATCCGGTATCGGGAGTGACGCTCGCGCAGTTGCGCAGCATCTACGCCGGTGAGATCACGAACTGGCGCGAGATCGGTGGGCGCGACCTGCGGATCACCGTGATCACGCGCGAGGATGGTTCGGGGACGCGTGATGCGTTCGAACAGTTCGTGATGGATGAGACGCACAGCATCACGACCTCGGCGCTGGTCACGGCGTACTCGGGTGGGCTGCGCAAGATGGTGTCGCAGGATCCCGGGGCGATCGGGTACGTCACGTTCAGTCAGCTCAATCCGCAGGTCCGTCCGCTGGCGGTGGATGGTGTGGCGCCGACCGAACCATCGATTGCTGATGGGCGCTATCGGTTGCAGCGTCCCTTCGTCTTCCTGACGCGTGGTGAGCCGACCGGTGCGGCACGCGCATTCATCGACTTCGTCTTGTCAGGGCCAGGTCAGCAGCTCGCGCGCGAGGAAGGCCTGGCACCGGTGGCCGTGCAATGATGATGATGATGCGTCGCGCGCGAGCCTGGGCCGGCACGGCGAGCCTGAGCGACGAGCTGATCGAGCGGGCCCTGCTCTTTGCAGCACTGTCGGCGGTGAGCACACTCGCGCTGATCACGCTGTTCATCCTGCGCGAAGGGTTGCCGGTGCTGCTGGATCGCGGCCCGCTGGCATTCCTCGGTGGTGTGCGCTGGGCGCCAGGTCGCGGCCACTTCGGGCTGCTCCCGATGATCGCCGGCACGGCGGTGGTCACGATCGGTGCACTGGTGATCGGCGTGCCGCTCGGTCTGGCTGGTGCGATCACGCTGGCGGAGCTCGCCCCGCGGCGGGTCAGGCAGCTGCTCAAGCCGACGATCGAGCTGCTGGCCGGCATTCCCTCGGTCGTGTACGGATTCATCGGCATGGAATTTCTCGTGCCCCTGATTCGCACCGGTGGTCCGCTGGGTGGTCCGGGCTACTCGGCGCTCGCGGCGTCCATCATCCTTGGCATCATGGTGCTGCCCACCATCATCGGCATCAGCATCGACGCGTTGGAGGCGGTGCCACAGGGCTACCGGGACGGGTCGCGGGCGCTCGGCGCCACTCACTGGCAGACCATCACGGGCGTCGTGCTTCCGGCGGCGCGCAGTGGCATCGTTGCTGCCGTGATTCTGGGCATGGGCCGCGCCGTCGGGGAGACGATGGCGGTGATCATGGTGGCTGGCAACGCGGTGCAGTTTCCAACCACGATCCTGTCACCGGTCCGAACGCTGACGGCGAACATCGCACTCGAGATGAGTTACGCCACGGGTGCGCATGCCCAGGCGTTGTTCGCGACCGGTATCGTCCTGTTCGTGATCAGCCTGTCGCTCAATGCGCTGGCCGGTGTGGTGCGCGGAACCCATCGCGGCGCTGCGGGATGATGACCCTGCCGCGCCTGTTGCCGCCGCGCGTGGCGCAACGGGTGGCATCGCTCGCGCTCTGGATCGCCACCGGTGCCACGGTCGGTGCTCTGCTGTTCATCATCGGCTTCGTGGTGCGCCGTGGCGCGAGCACGTTGTCGTGGGAGTTCCTGTTCGCCAGTCCGCGACATTCCGGCGCACTGGGTGGCATTCTGCCGACGGTGGTGTCGACGTTCTACGTCTCGGCGGCCGCGGTGATCGTGGCCGCGCCACTCGGTGTCGCGGCCGCAGTGTATCTCGCCGAGTACACGAAGGAGAGCCGGCTCACGCGCAGCATCCGCAGCGGCACCGAGGCGCTGGCGGGGATCCCGAGCATCATCTTCGGCCTGTTCGGGTTTGCGTTCTTCGTGACCACGCTTGGCATGGGGTGGTCGATCCTCAGTGGTGGGCTGACACTGGGACTGATGATCCTGCCCACGGTGATCCGCACGAGTGAGGAGGCGTTGCGTGCCGTGCCGCGTGCGTATCGCGATGTGGCGCAGTCACTTGGCGCCTCGAAGTGGCAATCGATCCGCACGGTGGTGCTGCCGGCAGCTGCACCGGGCGTGATGACCGGCGTGGTGCTCGGCATCGGGCGTGCAGTCAGTGAAACGGCGGCGGTGATCTTCACGGCGGGTGTCGCACTGAAGATGCCCTGGTCGCCGTTCGACTCGGCGCGGACGATGAGCGTGCACTTCTACACGCTGACGATGGAAGGGATCAGCGACGACATGGCGTACGGGACGGCGACGGTGCTGGTGGTGACGATTCTGGTGATCAACATCACGGCGTACTCGCTGATGAATCGTCTCACGCGGAAGTACCGGTGATTGCCGTCGCGCACGCGGTGGATGCGGTGATGATCGACATCCGGAACGTGGTGATTCGCTACGGCACGAACGAGATCTTGCGTCCGACCACGCTGCAGGTGACGGCTGGTACGATCCACGGGATCGTCGGCCCGGCGGGCAGTGGCAAGACCTCGCTGCTGCGCTCGATCAACAAGCTGAGTGTGGAACGTGACGGCGCGACCGTGACGGGCAGCATCGCCGTGGATGGCATCGACGTGCTGCCGCTGCGCGGTGAGGCGCTGGCGGCATTGCGGCGTCGCGTCGGCATCGTGTTCGCCACGCCACAGCCACTGCCGCGTACGATCTTCGAGAATGTGGCGTATGCCGCGCGTGTGGCGGGGATCAGCGACATGACGACGCTGACGGGCATGGTGGAGCGCGCGTTGCGTGCCGCGCAGCTCTGGGATGAAGTGGCCGACCGTCAGGACCTGATGGCTACGCAGCTGTCGGGCGGGCAGCAGCAGCGCCTCTGCATCGCGCGTGCGCTCACGCTCAGCCCGTCGGTGCTGCTGCTGGACGAACCCTGTTCCGCGCTCGATCCCGTCACGACGCGCCGCATCGAGGACACGCTCGTGAGCCTGACCCCTGCGGTGACGGTGGTGCTGGTGACGAACAATGTGAAGCAGGCCGAGCGTGTTGCCTCGCGCACGAGCTTTTTCCTGATGGGGGAGCTGGTGGAGACGGCTCCCACGGCGCGACTCTTCGCCGATGCCGGCGATGTGCGCACGCGCGACTATCTGTCGGGGCGATTCGGGTGATCGACAAGATGCGGGTCGAGAACCTCGACCTGTGGTACGGCACGTTTCAGGGACTGAAGGGGGTGAACGTCGCGTTTCCTGCGCAACGGATCACGGCACTGATCGGCCCGTCGGGGTGTGGCAAGTCGACGCTGCTGCGTTGCCTGAACCGGATGAACGATCTGGTGGCCGGGGCACGTGTCACCGGTGGCGTCTACCTCGACGGCGAGGACATCCTCGGTGCCGACATGGATGTGGAGCAGCTGCGTCGCCGCGTCGGGATGGTGTTCCAGCGGCCCAACCCCTTTCCGCTGAGTGTGTTCGACAACGTGGCCTATGGTCCGCGGCTGCACGGGGAGCGTAATCCGGCCACGTTGCGGCGGATTGTCGATGCGTCACTGGAGTCGGTGGGGCTGCTCGGTGTGGCGGGCGTGGGGCGGGATCAGCCGGCGCTATCGCTGTCGGGGGAGCGCCAGCAGCGGCTCTGCATCGCGCGGGCGCTGGCGACGGCGCCGGAGGTGCTGCTGATGGACGAGCCTTGCAGTGCGCTCGATCCGATTGCCACGGCGGGGATCGAGGCGCTGATGCAGACGCTGGTTCAGTCGTACACGATCGTGATCGTGACGCACAACATGGCGCAGGCGCGTCGGGCGTCGCATCGCACCGGGTTCATGCTGATGGGGGAGCTGGTGGAGATCGGGGAGACGGGGCAGGTGTTCGACGCGCCGGTGGATGAGCGGACGCGGGCGTACATCGCGGGGCAGTACGGGTGAGGGCGTCGCGGGCTACGCGTGGTGCGGCGGGAAAGGCGCAGTGGCCCGCGAGAGGATGTCTCGCGGGCCACTGAGTGCCCGAGTCTGATTCGCGGTGCGGTGCATGTCCCGAGTGGGGATCGAACCCACGACCTACGGATTAAAAGTCCGCTGCTCTACCAGCTGAGCTATCGGGACGTACCAAGCCCGCAATCTACCGCGATCCGATCCGGCTCGCCGCCCGCACCCGTCACGACCAGCTCGCCCAGCCGGTGATGCGGTACTGCGCCCACGCCAGTGATTCGTAGACGAGCCGCTTCATCAGCAGCAGCCGGTCACCGGGGGTGCGCGGTGGCAGGCCGGCAACGCGCCACGGGGCCGCGACACAGGTCACCGGCAGCCCCAGCGCCTCCACCGTGGCACAGGCGCGCCTGGTGTGCATGGGCGAGGTGATCACCGCGACCCGTTTCCATCGGGCCTGAAAGGCGCGCCGGCTGAGCCGTACCGCCTCGTCGCGCGTGGAGTACACCGAATCGATCCACTCCAGCCCACCGGAGGCTGGCACCAGCGCCACCAGCGCCTTCTGATCCTGCATCGACGTGAGCCCCTGCGGGCGATCACTGGAACGCACGACGCTGAGGATCAATGGCAGTTCCGGCCGCCGCGCCCGCAGGGCGATGCCGGTCAGCAACCGGTCGAGCGCCTCACCGCTGACGAGCCCGCGTGTGGTCACCGCGCCGGAGAACACGAACACCGCATCCACCGATGACAGATTCGGCGTGTCAGTGCGAACGAATGGTGTGGCGAGCCGCGGCACGACCGGAGACCAGATGCCGATGGCCGCCACCAGCATCAGCAGCACGAGGGCGATGTACATCCAGCGCAGTGCCCAGCGGCCCAGCAGCAGGCCGACCACGATCGTGACCGGCAGGATCAGCGGTCGCTGCACTCCGAATGCCTCGAGGAGGCCGATCAGCCAGCAGGTGGCAGTGATCAGCAGCATCACGATGGCACCCTGCACAGGTGCCTCGGCGCCCTGCCGGAGTCGTGCGGTGGAAATCATGTGGCCAATGTAGCGCAGACATCAGCGTCCTCACGCCCGCGCCACTCGACTTTCCCCTCGTGCACGCAGAGGACTCGGAGTCCACGCATGCCGGTTGACTCGGAGTCCTTGATCGATCGGGAGTCCTTGATCGGGGAGTCCTTGATCGGGGTCCTTGATCGCTCGCGGGAATCAAGATCTCTGACCCCTTGATCGGGAATCAAGAACTCTGACCCCTTGATTGGGACTCCTTGATCTGACCCCTCGATCGGGGAATCCCGCACCCACCCTCAATCGCCGGGCAGCAGCACCCAGAGCGGCGGACGCCCCACGTTGCAGTGCACGGCCCGCGAGAGCCCGCCGATGCCGGCCCAGCTGAGATACAGCATCATCCGCGTGGCCTGCCAGGCACCGGCGTGCGTCGGTGCGGCGGCGACGTCGAGCGCACGAATCCGCGCGCCACGCGAGGGCACGGGATGAAACACCGTCTCGACACGTTCACCGCGCTCGGGCTCATCGTCCTGCCAGCCATCGAGCTGCGTGATCGTCGTTGCGATCAGCGTGGCGTCGTGCGTGCGCGCCGCAGCGGCATCGGCAGAGAACACCGCCGGCCGCGACAGCGACGGCAGCACCAGCACGCCCACGAACGACCAGAGCGTGAACCAGCAGACAGTGGTGACGAATCCTGCGGCCGTCATCAGGTCGGCGCGTGGCATGGAGGTGGCCAGCACGAAACCGGCCGTGTTCCACGCGATCGCCACCAGCACACCACGCCGACGCAATCCGAGCGAACGGATCGCAGCGCGGCGGCTCAGGACGACGGCGAGTTGCTCGGGACTCAGCGCATCAACCCAGCGCGCCGGCAGCCAGAGGTGCTGCGCGGCGCTGCCCACCCATCCACCAACGAACGCCGGATCGGCCCCATCTGCCACGCGCACCGACGTCGGTGGAATGCCCGCCACCCGCGCCGCCTCCTGCAACCCGGGCGGCGCATCCTGCAGCGACACACCACCCGCGAGCCACGCGATCAGACCCTGCCGGCTGAGCAGCACCGCCTGCAACAGCAGGAAGATGAGGATGGCGACGGTCATCCCGAACTGCTGTCCCGCGCGCAACAACAACGACGCCGCCAGGCCGAACACGAGCCATTGCACCGTCACGCCGCGCAACCATCCCGCAATCCACGCCAGCACGCCGCGGCGTTCACGCACCACGAACAGGCCGCCGGCGATGTCCACCGGCAACAGGATCAGCGCGTGCAGCATCCAGACCAGTGCGACACTGGCCAGCGCCGTGCCGAACGACGTATCGGCGAGGGGATGCATGAATCGGTGCGGCAGGTCGAAGACTACGGCGGCAAGACAGAGCAGCACCGTGGTGCCGACACCGGTGATACCCATCCAGAGGCGCTGGCGTGCGTACGTCATGTGCAGATCACGAAGGGCGTGAGGAAGCCGCAGCTTACACGGAAGCGGCGTGCGCGGAAGAGAGCACGCGTCCAGCCAGCGCGAACCCACTCAGCAGTGCCCCTTCCACCCGCGGTCCGCCGCACCAGTCGCCCCCGGCACCAATGCCAAGTGTGGCGTCGAAGAGGGCAGCGTCGCTGGTCACCGGATCGGGCAGCGCGTACAGCCACCGGTGCGCCGCGGCATGCACCGCCGTCACGTCGCGGCCGACGACCGCCGCGAACGCATCGACCATGGCGGCTGCCGCCGCTTCCTTCGTGTCGGCGAGGTGCTCCACTGTCCATGCGCGATTTGCGTGCAGCACCCACGCCTCGTCGGCAGCGCGGCCTGGCTTGCTGGCCTCGCGACTGATCCAGCTCAAGACGGGATCATCGTTCAGAAATGCCGCATCGTACGGTACATCGGGCCGGTCGCGCAGCACGAGCATCGTGGCCCACGTGGCATGCATCGTCGCCTCGGCGGTGCGGTGCGCGAGTGACGGCGCCACCTGCTCCAACAACGTCTTCGCCTGCGGCGCGGGCACGCAGGTGAGCACGGTGTCGAACACGCCGAGGTCAACGCCGGCGTCGGAGACGAGACGCCACTGCCGTCCCTCGCGCTGGATCAGCGTCACCGTGGTGTCCAGCTGGACCGTCAGGTCGCTGGCGAGATGCGCACCGATGGCATTCATGCCCGGCACACCGACGTATCGGCGCACACCGGGCCTGGAGGGTTGCCATGCGCCGTCTTCACGCACGGCGATCGTGCCCTGCCACGGTGCCAGGATGCCCTGATGCTGCCAGCTGTGGATGTACGGCAGCAGGCGGCTGTCGCGCACGGTGAAATACTGCGCGCCGTGATCAAAACGCCATGGGCCTTCTCGCCGCGTGGCACAGCGTCCACCGTAGCCGCGCGACTTCTCGAACACCGTCACGTCGATGTTGTGATCGGCGAGGGTGCGGGCGGCGGTCAATCCACTCAGCCCGGCACCGATCACCGCCACCGACTTCGGCGTGCGATACACGGCACGATTGACGTGGCGTTCATACTTGTCCACGCTGATGCGCTCGGCCTGCCCCTCGGTGCTGCGGCCACGCACCGTGCCGAGAATGCGATTCGGTGGGGTGAATGGCCGGTCGAACTGCCCGAGACACCAGAGCAACCCACCGTACGATGCCGGGTCGCGTCCGTCGAGCGCGTAGCGATGGTTGAGGTCCACCGACAGCGCGAGGGCCCGCTCCGCATCCGCCGTCCATCCGGGGAACGCCTTGCCCCACGTCATGCGCACGTTGTTGTGGATCTCACCATGCGCCAGCAACGATCGCTGCATGGCGTTCCAGAAGTCGTCAGGGGTGCGTCCACGTGACAGCGTTTCCCAGTCCAGCAACGTGCGCGTGTCGTGCTCGTGCTGGCGCAGCGTTTCACGTGCCCACGCCGGGATGGCATCGATGGTGTCGTGATCGGCGCGGTGATGGCAGAAGGTGTATGCCAGCTCGCGCCACACGAGCAGTTCGTCGAGCCACTTCTGCGCTCCTTCGCTCGTGCGTGCCGCAGCCTCGCGAGCAAGACGCAGCGGCGACACCATGCCATAGTGCAGATAGGCCGACATGCGGCCCACGCCATCACCGCGCGTCGGATCGTTGCGCGTGCGGTCGTAGCGATCGATCCGCCCGGAGTTGACGAACGAATTCCAGCGCTCGTAGCCGGCGCTGGAGCCGCCGCGCGTGTCGGCCACCGGACCGATGGCATGATCGATCCGGCACTCGCTGATGAGCTGCGTGAGATCGGCGGTCGCCAGGTCGACGGGTGTGAACGGGAGCGGCGGCACGAACCGCCCGCCGTCGTACGGCACGTCGGTCCACGGCGCACTGACGCGCTCGCGACGAAGCCGCGCGGTGGCATCGCGGTACACGAACGCGCGGTCGTACGGCTTGTTGGTGAGTGTGACCGGCACGACGCAGGCGGTATCGACCTGCCACACCGGCACGGTGATCGCCTCCCGCAACGCCTCGGTCCATTCGTCCAGCGGCGCCACCGGCATCAGCTCCGTGACGACCAGTGCCGCCTGGCGAGCGAGGGTGACGAGATGTGGCCCCCTGTGGCCCTCGCGTTCGAGATGGAAGGCCGTGCCGATGCCGCGCACGGCAAGTTCCGCCGTGAAGTCACGCGCTCCTTCGAGAATGAAGGTGTGGTGCCGGTCGCTGGCATAGGGATACCGCTCCGACAGCGCGTGATACACGAACACTGGAATGCCGCGCCGGGCTGCGACGGTGACGGCGACGTCGAGGGCGGGGTTCTCGTGAGCGCGGACGGCCGTACGGGCCCAGTACAAGACGAAAGCGCCCTCCGCAGCGAACTCCGCATCGGGGGGCGTGATTGCAACGCGCTCGGCGAGGCGCGGAGGAAGGAGTGCTTCAGGAGCGGACACGACCGGAGCGAGGCAGGTGAAATCGATGACGTCGGCGCATTACTTGTCAGGGAGAAGCTGACGAGAGGGGCGTTCCGTTCCCGGTGTCCTGGGCGGTCCAGCCATCGACTTCACCACCCTGAGCAAGATGGGCGCATGAACTCGGCCGAGCAGCTGCGGATCGTGATCGTCGACGAGCAGGCGCTGGTGCGCGCCGGCCTTCGTTCCCTGCTGACTGCAGGGAGCGAGATGATAATCGTGGCTGAGGCAGCCGACGCGACCGAAGGGGTCGCCTTCGTGCGGCAGACGCAGGCACAGGTGCTGCTGGTTGGCCGGCCTGCGGGTGGCGAAGATGGCGCCAGCATGGCCCAGCTGGTGTCGCAGGCCATGATGCACACGAACCTGCTGGTGGTGACCGCATTGCAGTCACCGACGGCATTGGAGTCGCTGCTGATGGCGGGAGCGCGCGGCTACCTGACGCGCTCGGCGGGTGCCGCGGACCTGCTCGAGGCGGTGCGGACCGTCGCGCGCGGGGCACTGTTCCGGTGCCCGACCATCACACCACCCTGGAGCCGACTCGGCGCCGTGGATCCGGCCGACCTCGACCGGCAACGCTTCGGGCGGTTGACCGAGCGTGAGCAGGCGGTCCTCGTCTGCACGGCGCAGGGCTTCTCGGCGCCGCAGATCGGGGCACGACTCCATATCAGTGCAAAGACGGTGGACACCTACAAACATCGGATTCACGAGAAGCTGGGGTTGCAGGATCGCAGCGATTACGTGCGTCTGGCCATGAAGCTGCGGTTGCTCGAGACCGAGTGAGCGGCGCGCCCTTCCGACGACGCGGGTAGATTCCGCTGTTCCCGGGTGTTCACGCCGACGTCAGCCACCGTCATGCCGATCACGATCCGCAGTCTCACCGCCGAGGAGTGCCAGGCGCTGCTGGCGAGGCATCATGTCGGACGCCTCGCATATGCGTACAAGCAGCGTGTCGACATCGAGCCGCTGCACTACGTGGCCGATGGCGAGTGGATCTACCTCCGCACGGCGCGCGGCACGAAGGTGTCGATGCTGGAGCACCAGCCGTGGGTGGCGCTCGAGGTCGATGAGATCCGGGACATCTTCGACTGGGAAAGTGTGGTGGTCCATGGCAGCGTACAGGTGCTCAGTCCGCTGGATGGACCGGACGCGGAAGCCCGATGGAATCATGCGGTGCAGACGTTTCGTCGTCTGGTGCCGACGGCATTCGCCGAGGGGGACCCGACGCCGCAGCGCGACGTGATGCTGCGGGTGCACATGTCGCATGTCGAGGGTCGCGCGGCCACAGGCCACGCCTGAGAGCGCTGACAGCGCTGCCGGAACGACGAGGATGTGCCGCACGGGTGGAACATGCCATGTACGCTGATGTATGGATTTGGTGGAGCGCGTCCACTGCGGAGTCCATGAACGTGGTGTAACCGATCGCGTGTCAGTGTCGTACGATATTCGTGCCGCGGACGCGACCCGGCCGTGACACTGCTCCCGTCGGTGGAGGTTATCGTTCTGCGCATGAATGGTTCGCTGATCACCCGGCTGCTGCGCCGCGATGTGCTCTGGTACTACCGGCTGCGTCTGCGTCCCGACATTCCGCTGGTGTGGCGGAATTTCTGGCTCACGATGACGCATGTGGGCGGTGCACGGGTGACGATCGCCGCCTGCCTGATCGGACTCGCCATTCCGCGCATTCGCTTCGCCGCGGCACACACGTCGGTTGCGCTGCTGGTAGCCTTCCTGATCTCGCAGATCATCAAGCGCAGCGTGAGTCGCGCCCGCCCGGCCGATACGGCACGCGGTGCCACCGTGATCGAGGCACCGGACCGGTTCAGTTTCCCGAGCGGTCATTCGGCGGCGGCCATGTCGGTGGCGGCGATGTACGCGCTCACCTTCCCGTCGCTCGGAATCTGGCTGCTGCCGATCGCCGTGCTGGTCGGGTACAGTCGCGTGGCGCTTGGCGTCCACTATCCGTTGGACGTGATCGCGGGTCAGGCCATCGGGTTGCTCACCGCCGGTTTACTGCGGCTCTGGTAGGCGATCAGCGCATTGCCGGGTGCACGAGGCGGGCGATGTCGGCAATGAGCGTCTTCGCGTCGTCGGAACTGGTAACGCCGCTGGTCAGCACGACGAGCACGTATGGCGCGCCGCCAGCCGGGTAGACGATCGCCGCATCGTGTTCGACGGCCGTGATGTTGCCGGTCTTGTGTGCGATACGGGTGCCGGCAGGCAGCCCCACCGGGATGGCATCGTTCCAGTGCTGGGCAAACAGCACATCGCGCATCCAGGCGCAGGATTGCGCCGAGGCCGCGCGATCGGTGGCGATCGCCACCATCAGCGCGGCGAGATCATTCGCCGTGGTGACGTTGTTCAGTCCTGCGCGGAACGCCGGGGTGTCCTCCACCCCGCGCCGGACGATCATGCGGGTGGTGCCGAGCGTGCGCGTCATGGCCGTCACCGTGTCGGCGCGGACGACGGTGAGCAGCATGTTCGTCGCGAGGTTGCTCGAATGGGTGATCATCCGCGTTGCGAGCCAGCGAATCGGGACCCGCTCACCGACGCGCGCATAGACGGTCTCGTCGGAATCGTCGGTGCTGCGCAGCGTGTACATCGACCCGTCCACGATCGACGCGAACTGACTGGTGAGCGACACCGCGTCGTCGAGCCGCAGGGTGCCGCGATCGGCGGCCTGCGCCAGCGCGATCATGACCGGCACCTTCATCGTACTGGCGGCATGGACCAGCGAGTCGGCATTGATGGCGAGCCGGGGGCCACGCCCGTCGAGGCGGGCGGCGACCACCCGGATCGTGGCGCCCGGTGTGCGCGCCGCCCGCGCGTTGATCGCATCGGTGAGCGAGACGCGCCCGGTGGCGGGTGTGCCGGCAACACGGCCCGCACAGGCGGCGAGCAGCAGGGAGAGCGTGATGACGGGCGCGATGCGATGGAGGAGAGGCATGGTGCGACGCTACGCTGGCGTGCCGGATCGGGCAACCGGTGGCGGGCGTCAGGTGTCACGGTAGGGCATGACGGTTGCGATCAAACGGTCAGGACCGTCACAACTATTGTGATCAGGTCGGTTTCGCCGCTCCGGGGTGACGGCTAAACTCGGGGTTTCGCACGCGTCGGTCCTTCGATCTTCGTCCCGCTGCCCGTGATGCGTCGATACCACTCGATCGCGGTACTCCTGGTGCTCGCCTCCGGCTGCGCGTCACGTCAGTCGCCGTCCTCGTCTCCACGAGTGGCGCTGGCACCCGTCCAGTCGCCGGTGGTGCCCACGACGACCGCGTCCACCCGGACGGACGGGTGGCCGGACGGGAGCACGGTGCAGGTGTCAATCGGCGACAAGGTGGGTCCGGCGAGCGTTGTGCCCGTCACTGACTCGGAAGTCGTGCAACGAGCGGCCGCAATCTTCTCGGCGGTGCCTGGAGCCGCCGATTCCGGCAGCGGACCGATGGACGGCGAGGCGGCGCGCGCGACCTGGGACATCGACGTCCGGAGCTACGAAACACACGAGATGGTGGCGCAATACATCGGCATCTTCACCGGCCGGGCGCGCGAGTACATGGAGCGGAGCATGAGTCGCGGCACCCGCTTCGATACGATGCTCCGGCGCAAGTTCCGCGAGTCGGGACTGCCGGAGGACATGACGTATCTGGCGCTGATCGAAAGCAGCTACATGCCGCACGCCTACTCCCGAGCCGCGGCCGTGGGGATGTGGCAGTTCATGGCCCCGACCGCACGTGGCATCGGCATGCGCGTGGACTGGTGGGTGGACGAGCGTCGCGATCCGATGCGAGCCACCGACGGCGCGATCGCCTTCCTGACCGACCTGCACGACGCCTATGGCAGTTGGTATCTGGCCGCGGCGGCGTACAACGGTGGACCGGGGCGTGTGTCGCGTGGCTTGAAGCGCTTCTCCGAGGCCATGGACGGCTCCGAAGGTGAGGACCGGTTCTTCGCCCTCGCCGAGCAGCGGTATCTGCCCAGCGAGACCAAGGCGTACGTGCCGAAGCTGATTGCGGCGGCGATGGTGGCGAAGGAGCCGGCGCGCTACGGCTTGCGTGTGGATACGCTGCCGGCATTCAGCTACGACTCGGTCAACGTGCCGGCCGGTACCGCGCTGGGGGCGGTGGCCAAGGCCGCCGGTGTGCCGATCGAGGAGGTGACCGAGCTGAATCCGCATTTCCTCCGCGGTGTCACGCCGCCGGAGGGTGTCTCCGAGGTGCGCGTGCCGATGGGGCGCGCCGGCGGGTTCGACTCGACGTTCGCGGCGCTGCCGGCCGTGGAACGCCAGGGGTGGAGCGAAGAGCGTTTCACGAGCGCGCGTACGCTGCAGGCAGTGGCGGACTGGGCCGGGGTGCCCGTGAAGTCGATTCGGTGGATGAACCCGAAGCTGGCCACCGACCGGCGCGGTCGTATCCGGGCGGGCAGCGTGGTCCGGATTCCGACGGCGCTGGCGCTGGCAGGGGCCCGCGACGTCCCTGATCCTTCGCTGGCACGGTACGGTTCGGGGGGCAGTTCGCTGGCGGCGAAGCGGGTGCGCGTTCGCTCGGGCGAGACGCTTGCGAGCGTGGCGAGGCGGAGCGGGGTCTCGGTGGCCCAGTTGCGCGCGATGAACGGCATCAAGGGATCCCAGCTGCGGGCCGGCCAGATGCTGGTCGTCCGCCGCCCGTCGCGCGGTGCGGTGCTGTCAGCCCGGCGAGCCGCCGCCGCCAGGACACGGGCGGGCGCCTCCGCACGACAGCGCTGCACTTCCCGCGTGGTCACCGTGAAAGGCAAGCGTCGCACGGTCCGCAGCTGCACGGCCGCGCCCAAGGCGACGGCGGCCCGGTCTGCCTCTGCCCGGTCAAGCGGGAGACGCTCGACCGCCGCCCGGAGCAAGTCGGCGACCGCAGCGCGCCGCGGATCGGCCCGCCCGAAGGCGACCGCCAAGCCGAAGGCGAAGCCCACCTCCCGGGGTCGCTGAGAACGCACGGGCGAACCGGAAGCCGCCAACTGCAGGTCGCCAGGCACCCAGCTGGGCCAAATGCAAGAACGGGTGCGTTCCGCGAAGGAACACACCCGTTTCTCGATGGATTACGTGACCCGCGCGCCAGCGTCGCGGGCCGGATCGCGACTGGCCTCAGTCTTCGGAGCGCGCGGTCGGCGTTGACCGCACACGCGCGGATCCGCTGTAGCCCCGCATCACCTTCAAATCGTAGCCGTTGCTGGGATCGAGACCCAGCGACAGCTCCGTTTCGACAGCCAGACCACCACGATTGTACGTCAGCAGCGCGAGCTTCACGTTGCCACGACGCTCGTCGATCAGGTCGCGAAGGTAATGAAAGCCGATCCGCAGATTGGTTTCGCGCTGGTAGAGCTTTTCCTTGGTGATGTTCGGATCGTAGTACCGCGCCGTCGGGAGCATGACCTGCGTCAGGCCGGCCGCACCGACGCTGCTGGTGGCGCTCTCCTTGAACTGACTTTCGACGTTGACGACGCGGAACCCAAGTTCCGGATCGATACCGGCATCGATCGCCGCGTCGTAGATGGCACGGGCGAGTTCGGTGTCCACCATCCAGCGGCGGGAAAACCCGTAAATGCGGTTCCAGCGCTGGAGCCGCTGGGTCGCCTTCTTCGCCGACTCGGCCGCCCGGAGGCGATCTCCGACCGTGGCTACGCGGGCGATCGTCATCGTCGATGCGGGGCGGGTGGTTTCGGCCCGGGCATCGAGCACCACCGGCCGACGGCCGATGGCGAGTGCAGCAACGACGACTCCACCAGCAATGATCCAGTGGCGGAAGCGGCGACGAAGTCGCTCGGCATCACCACGGTGTACGTACGTGCCTCGCAGGTCATGCATGTCGATCTACCCTCGCGTCAGGGGCGCGCCATCACCGGAGACTCTCGAAGCCACAGCTCGATGCACTCCGGCGCGTCAGCGCCAGTGGCGCGAAACACTTCGCCAGTCTGCCGGCGAAACGCATCGCTGATCAAGGAAACGACGACTCACCCTGCGGCGCGTTCTCGTTCCCGGTGGGCGTACGGCGCCAGGACCCTGAGCCCCCTCCGTCCTTCGAAGTGACCTGGATGTCGGTCAGGACCATGTCCCGATCAACCGCCTTGGCCATGTCGTACACCGTCAGCAGCGCAACCGACACCGCTGCCAACGCCTCCATCTCCACCCCCGTCGGTCCGACCGTCCGGACTTGCGCGGACGCACGAACGCCAGGAAGAGTGGCGTCCATTTCCAGTGCAATATCCACACCACGCAGCGCCAGCGGATGACAGAGGGGAATCAGGTCCGAAGTCCGCTTCGCCGCCTGAATCCCGGCAATTCTTGCCACCGTGAGCACGTCACCCTTCGGCAGTGCCTGCCTCTGGATCAACTCAAATGTAGCGGGTCGCATCCGGATCGCTCCAGTTGCCTCGGCAATTCTGGCAGTCTCGGCCTTTCCAGAGACATCCACCATCCGGGCCGTCCCGGAGGAGTCCACATGGCTGAGCTCGCCCGGATTCATCCGTTTACCCCAAGCACGTGGAGTTCCCGCAGCAGATCGGCGGTGATCAGCGCCGGATTCACGTTGTGCCCGGCTCGCTCCCGTGCGGCATCGATGGCATCCTGCGCCCTCGTCAACGGTACGGCAGAGGCTGAGCCGGAATCGACGGCTGGCCTGAGACGCGCGTGCAGCACACCCTCGAGCGCGTCCAGCGCATCCGAAAACCCGCCACGGGCGCCAGCGGGCTTCTCCGACAACACCGCAACGAACCGGTCGGCAGCATCTCCACTGAGGGCCTTCAGCCAACTGGTGGCGTGCGAGGCCGCGGTCCCATGCGACGTCCCGGCGAGCAGCGACCCTGGGGCACCGGACGCACGCTCGATCCGGCCGTCGTCCAGCCGCCCCACGATTGCCCGCACGTCGTCCCGCGCCGCCCACTCGCGCACCTCGGCCGGTGCAAGCGGCGCCACGCGCACCGACACCACCCGTGACCTGATCGTGGGCAGGAGCGCCCCCGGTTCGCTGGTGGTGAGGATCAGCGTGGTATCCGGCAACGGTTCTTCGAGCAGCTTCAAGAGGGCGTTCGCTGCCTGATCTGCACCTTCCTGGGCGATCATCCGGTCGGCATCACCGAGGATCATGATCTTCCGGCGGGCGATGGCCGGAGAGGTGGCCGCCGCACGGACGAGCGCACGGACCATCTCGACGAAGATGCCATCGCTCCCACTGCCCGGCGCCCACAGCCCACCCGCCTGCGCCAGGTCGCGCATCGCGCCCCGCATGTGCGCCAATGCCTCGTCCGGCGAGCAGTCAGCGATGTCGGCCCGCGGCACCGGGAAGAACCAGTACAGGTCAGGGTGGGTGAGCTCCGAGCTGTACCGGCAACCCTGACAGGTACCGCAGGGACGCGGGTCGCCGGAGCACAGCAGCGCCTGCGCCAGCCAGAGAGCAAGGCGCTGCTTGCCGATGCCGCGGCGGCCGTGCAGCAGCACGGACCCAGGCATGGTACCGCGGCTGACGGCGTCGCCCAGTCGCTGGCGCAGCGCGTCGTGGCCGATGAGTGCGGAGAGAGGCATGGCCCAAAGGTGGGCGCCAGCGACGATGCCGGACAGGGTGCCGTCTCGCATTCCAGCGCACGGCGCAATATTCGAACGCACTCACCGGGGGAGGCACCCATGACAGGATCACTCGCGCTGCTGCTGTCGGTCGCGACGGGCATGCTGGTCGGCGTCACCGGCCTGCGGACCGAAGAGATGCAGGGCCCTGGCGGGGTGCTGTTCGCGGCGGCGTTCTTCCTCGCCGCATGGCACCCGGACGGTGCCTGGCGGCGCGGGCTGATGCTCGGGCTGTCGGTGCCGCTGGCCGAGATCGTGTCGCAGCTCACCGGCAGGGCGCTGCCGTACACGGTCGAAAATCCCTACGCGACGTTGCTGGCCATCGTGCCGGCGATGCTCGGCACGATGGTCGGCATGGCAGTGTCCAGGTTGCGCCATCACGATGCGCCGCCGAAGAAGTACGAGCCGCCGCGGTGAGTGACGACATGATCCGCGGGCGGGGAGTGCGCGCGGATCAGATCGGGGCGGGCGTTACTGCGGCAGCAGGCGCGAGTAGGCGTCGAGGACCGCGTCGCGTGCGGCTTCCGGTGTGGATCCCACGGCCGAGAGGTGGCCCATCTTCCGGCCCGGTTTCGCAATCCGCTTGCCGTAGAGATGCAGCCGGACGCCATGCACTTCGAGTGCGCGTTCCCACGCCGGGTGCTGGCCGTCTGCGGGCCAGAGATCACCGAGCAGGTTGACGATTGCGCCGGCGGAGAGCAGCGCGGTGCTGCCAAGCGGCAGCCCGCACACCGCGCGCACCTGCTGCTCGAACTGGCTCGTGAGGCAGGCCCGTTCGGTGGCGTGAAAGGTGTTGTGCGGACGCGGGGCGAGTTCGTTCACCATCAACCTGTCGCTGGTCGTGATGAACAGCTCGACGGCGAGCAGCCCGATGATGTCCAGCTCCGCCGCGATCGAGGAGGCGAGGGCAATCGCCGCTTCGGTCGTGGCATCACTCACCGGTGCCGGCGTCATGGCCCAGGTCAGCACGCCGTTGTCGTGATGGTTGTACGACACGGGAAAGGTGCGGACCTCGCCGGTGCTGCTGCGCGCAACCATGACCGACAATTCGCCGGCGAGTTCGACCCACTGTTCAACCACGACCGTGGCCGACGTCGTCAGTGCGCCGGCGATGTCCAGGTCGTGTGGTGAGCGGATGCGTGCCTGCCCGCGCCCGTCGTATCCACCGCTGGTGGTCTTCGCGATGCTTCGGCCGAGCGCGTCGAAGGCGGCGGCCACTTCGAGCGGCGTGCGTGCGATGCGGAATGGCGCGACCGGGAATCCGTTCTGCTGCAGCCATTCCTTCTGTCGTCCGCGATCCTGAATGATGTGGATCGCCGCGGCACCGGGATGGACCGGCGCGTGGAGCGAGGCGGCGGCGATGCTGTCGGTGGCGACCTGCTCGATGTCGAGCGTGATGACGTCGCAGGTCCGTGCAAACGCCGTCGCGGCCTCGACGTCGTCGTATCGCGCCGTGACCGTGTGTGACGCGACGGCGCGCGCCGGGCATTCGGGGTCAGGATCGAGCACGTGGACTTCGTATCCCATCGAGCGTGCCGCGAGTGCCGCCATCCGCGCGAGCTGTCCGCCGCCGAGGAAGCCGATCGTGGCGCCGGGAAGAATCGTGGTCATGCGGTGGGGCGGGGGTCGGGATGATCGAGGACGTCCTGCGTGCGCGCCGCGCGCCAGGCGGTGAGCTGCGCATGCAACGCGGGGTCGGTGGTGGCGAGCATCTGCAGCGCGAGCAGGGCGGCGTTGGCCGCGCCCGGTTCGCCGATCGCGACCGTGGCCACGGGAATGCCCTTCGGCATCTGCACGATGGAGAGCAGGGCATCGATCCCGCCCAGCACCGTGGCTGCGACCGGCACACCGATCACGGGGACCAGTGTCTTTGCCGCGAGCATGCCGGGGAGGTGGGCGGACCCGCCGGCCGCGGCGATGATCACGCGGAGACCGCGTGGGTGCGCCTGCTCAGCGTAGGCGAACATCTGGTCGGGCGTTCGGTGCGCCGAGACGACACGCACCTCGTGGGGCACGCCGAACTCCTGGAGGATCGCGACGGCAGGGGCGAGCACGGGATAGTCGCTCTTGCTCCCCATGACGACGCCGATCAGCGGTGCGGGTGTTTCGGATGAAGTAGTCACGTGGCAAATATGGCGGAGCCGGGACGCTGCAGCGCAGCAGATTGCCGCTGTCCGGTGCAGAATGCGTTGTGTAAGCTTCTCCTAATAAATGACAGTCTTCCCCGGAGCGCGAGCAGTGGAAACGATTCTCAGTGTGCTGACGGGGATTGGGGTGGCGGCGGCGTGCGGGTTCCGGGTGTTCGTGCCGTTGCTGGCGCTCGGGCTCGCGGGGCGGGCCGGTGTGCTGCCGTTGAATGACACCTTCGCCATGCTCGGAACGCTGCCTGCCCTGATTGCCCTGGGCACGGCGGCGGTACTGGAGGTGGCGGCGTACTACGTCCCGTGGCTGGACAACGCGCTCGATGTGGTGGCAGCGCCTGCGGCGGTGGTGGCCGGTGTGCTGGCGAGTGCCGCAGCGATCACCGACCTGCCGCCGGTGCTGACGTGGGGCATTGCGCTGATCGGCGGTGGCGGAGCGGCGGGGCTGCTGCATGGCGCCACATCACTGCTGCGCCTGAAGAGCACGGCCGTCACCGGTGGCGCAGGGAACCCGGTCGTGTCCACGGGCGAGTTGATCGGTGCGCTGGTGACGTCGGCGCTGGCACTGCTGGTACCGGTGGTCTCGGCGGTGTTGTTGCTGGTGGTGCTGGTGTGGGTGATCCGTCAACGTCTCGACAAACAGGAGAAAGTTCCGACATGAATCGCTTCGTTCGCGCAGGGGCGTTGTTCGCGGTGGCGGCAGGGACGCTGGGTGCACAGGAGGCCAAGAAGCTGCCGTACGAGTTCGTCTCCGACTTCTCGCTGGCGGCCAGTCAGGGTAACCAGGAAGTGACGACGGTCTCATTGGGGCAGCGCTACAGCTACGTGTTTCCGAACTGGAAGTTCTCGCAGACGGCGTCGGCGGTGCGCGGCACGGCCAACGGCGTGCGCAATGCCGAGTTGTATCAGGGGGCGCTGCGTCTCGATCGGGTGCTGACGAAGCCGTGGTCGCTGTACGTGACGACGACCGGACTGCGGAACACGCCGGCGGGGCTGACGAGTCAGTTCACGGAGGGGGTTGGCCTTGGCTATCAGGCGCTCGACACCGACATCGACAAGCTGCGCTTCTCTGCGGGTGTGGGTGCGATGCAGCGTGGTTTCGTAGGGAACGTGGCCGGCACCAATGACTTCGTGGGCAGCGTGGACGGGCTGTATCGCCACAATTTCTCGAAGGTGTCGTACTTCGAGCAAACGGCGGGCGTGATTCCGAACTTCACCACCACGGATGCCTGGCAGTTCACGTCGAAGTCGGCGGTCGTGGCGCCGCTCTCGTCGCGGATCGGGATCAAGGTGGCCTACCTGATCAACTACAACAACGCGCCGCCGCTCAACGTGACCACGCCGAACGCGACGGACCGGTTCAAGCGGTTCGACGGGCTGCTGACGACAGGGGTGCAGTTCACCTACTGAGGATTTGTTCGCTTTTTGGGCAGATCTCTCGCCCAGCGCTTCAGTCGCGTGGCGTGGGTGACCAGAGCGGCGTGAACGAGGTGCTGGTGGCCTCGTAGAGTCGCACCGCACCGGGGGCGCGCCACTTGGCGAGCTGGATGATCTGGCCGGTGTGCATGCTGACGTGTTCGACCACCTGGTAGATCGCGCCGAAGACCGTGGTGCTGCTTCCCTGGATGACGCGGGGCTCGTCGAGCAGGGATGGACTCAGGTCGGCCAGCAGTGAGTCGGCCTGCAAAAAGCAGGCGGTGAGCCGGTTGATCAGCTCCGCCTTGGTGCGTCCTTCCCGCGCCGCGAACTCGGCGTCACGGTCGCGAACGTCGGTGCGGCCACCGACGCCGGCGATGATCCACTGCCGACAGTTGCCTTCGATGTGGAGCATCAGGTTGCCGATGCAGTTGGACCCTTCGATGGGTCGCCACCAGATGTCCTCCTCGGTCAGCGGCGCGATCGCGAGGCGAATCTTCGGCAGGTACACATCGAGCAGATACTCGCGGGAGGCGTCGAGGAATTGCTTCGGCATGGGTCGCTCCGGTGGAGGGTCAGGCTGACATGGCGGCAACGGCCGACGCACGCCGGTCTTCATCGAACGCATTCTCGCTGCGGGAGATCACCAGCGTCGCGACGCCATTGCCGATCAGGTTGGTGATCGCGCGCGCCTCGGACATGAACCGATCCACGCCGAGCAGCAGCGCAATGCTCTCGACCGGAATCACCTTCATCGCACTCAGCGTACTCGCCAGCACGATGAAGCCCGATCCGGTGACACCGGCGGCACCCTTGGACGTGACCATCAGCACCAGCAGGATGCTGAGTTGTTGCGCCAGACTCAGGTCGATCTGGTTCACCTGCGCGAGGAAGATGGTGGCCATCGCCAGATAGATCGACGTCCCATCGAGATTGAACGAATAGCCGGCCGGAATGACCAACCCGACCACCGCGCCGTCGCAGCCGAAGCGCTCCATCTTCACCAGCATGCGCGGGAGTGCGGCCTCGCTGGAACTGGTGCCGAGCACGAGCAGGATCTCGTCCTTGATGTAGCGGAGGAACTCGAGGAGGCGGAAGCCGTAGATCCGGCAGATGGTGCCCAGCACGACGAAGATGAAGATCGCCATGGTGATGTAGACGTCGAGCATCAGGCGGCCGAGCGGAATCAGCGTCTTGAGCCCGAACGAGCCGACGGTGAACGCCATGGCGCCGAAGGCTCCGATCGGCGCGACCGTCATGACGATGGAGACGATGCGGAAGAAGACGTGCTGCGTGCGGTCGAGGACGTCGATCAGCGGCTTGGCAGTGGCACCGATGGAGGTGAGGGCAACGCCGAAGAGCACCGCGAAGAAGACGATCTGCAGAATCTCACCCTTGGCGAAGGCATCGACGACACTCGACGGCACGATATGCGTGAGGAAGTCGACGAAGCCCATGCCCTGGCCGGCCTTGGCGTACTGCGAGATGTCGCCCTTGGCGAGCATCGAGACATCGACGCCGTCACCGGGGCGGGTGACGTTCACGATCACGAGGCCGATGGCCAGCGCGAACGTGGTCACGATCTCGAAGTAGAGAAAGGCCTTGCCCCCGACCTTCCCGACCTTCTTGAGGTCCACCATGTTGGCGATGCCCACCACGATGGTCAGGAAGATGATCGGCCCGATGACCATCTTGACTAGCTTGACGAAGGTGTCGCCGAGTGGGCGCAGTGCCTTGCCGAAATCCGGTGCGACGGCGCCAACCAGGACGCCGAGGGCGATGGCCACGAGCACCTGGACGGTGAGGTTCCTGGCGAGGTGCTTCATGCAGAGCCGATTCGGGAGGCGGGCGGAATGAGTGTGCTGGGCATCGGCGAGAATGTAAGGACTGGTCGTGGTCGCTGATCCGGTGCGGCTGGCGGCCGTGATGCTGGCGTCGGTGCTGGGGGGCGCCGCGAACTCGGTGGCGGGGGGCGGCATGCTGCTCGTGTTCCCGGCGCTGGTGGGGCTTGGGGTGCCGGCGGTGGCGGCGAACGCAACGTCCACGGTGGCGCTCTGGCCGGGGGGCCTGAGCTCGATGCTCGGCTATCGCGACGCCCTGCGCGGTGCCCGCGGCTGGGCGCGCGCGCTCGTGGTGCCGAGCCTCCTCGGTGGCCTGATCGGGGCGTGGCTGCTGACGCGCAGCAGCGATGCGCAGTTCAAGGCGGTGGTACCGTGGCTCGTCCTTGCCGGCACGCTGCTGTTCATGATGCAGAAGCGCGTGGGAACGTGGCTGCGGCAGCGCATCGGCATCGGGACGCAGCGGAGTGGAGAGGATGCCGTGCTGCCGCCACCGCCGGGTGTCTGGGCGGCGGCGACACAGTTCGTGGTGGCGATCTATGGCGGCTATTTCGGCGCGGGCGCCGGCATCATCATGCTGGCGGCGTTCGGCCTGATGGGGCTCACGAACGTCCACCAGATGAATGGCCTCAAGAACTTTCTCGCGCTGCTCTTCAACTTCGTGGCGATCGTGACGTTCGCGATGTCGGGTCTGGTGCAGTGGCCGATCGCCGTGCTGATGGCCATCGGCTCGACCGTCGGCGGGCATTACGCCTCACGATACGCGCAGCGCACGAATCAGGATGTGGTGCGTCAGCTGATCGGCGTGATCGGGATCGTCAGCGCGATCTGGCTGTTCGTGACGCGCTGACGGGCGTCAGGGGTTGGGGGTGCCGGTCGGGAGCTTCCCACTCTGCGCAAACTGCAGGAGCCCGTGCCAGTACAGGCTGTCGGGGCGCAGATGCCCATCTTCATGCGTGTACCCATGCAGGCGGATGAACGACTTGGGCACCGTTGCCGCGCGGAAGATCTGACGCGGCATGGACATCGGAAAGAGCTGGTCGGCGTCGCTGTGCACCACCAGCAGTGGTCCGCGGACGGTGCGGATATTCTCGACGGTGTTCCAGAGGTCGGGCAGAATCGGCGCGGCCCACTTTGGAATGGCACCGAACCGCACCGCGGCTTCGCGTGCCGACGAATACGATGCGACGAGGGCGAGTCCCTGCGGCTCTGGCAGCAGTGCGGGGTACTCCTTGACGAGAAACCCGGAGCCGAGCGAGTACGCCATGGCGATGCGTCGCTGTGCGTACGGGAAACGGATCGCCGCGTCGCGCCATGCCTGCCGGACATCCTCCGAGATGATGTCAGCGGACCGATCGCCACCGCTGTTGCCGAAGCCCGAGTAGTCGAACACGTAACTGGAGACGCCGGCCTTGTAGAGCAACGCCTGCACGTCGGCCCAGTACGACACGGACTCGGCGGAGCCATGGAAAATCACCACGAGGGGGGCGCGTTCGCTGACTTTCGTCATGACCCCATCGAGGTGCCACGGTCCACGCGGCACCTCGACGCGCGAATAGGGGACGCCGAAGGTGAGCGGCGTCTCCGGACCCACGGGTCGGGAGATCAGCCCGTTCTTCTCCACCGTCTGGTAGGCGAAGCGCCGCGCAACCATCGGCAGGGCGACGACGACGAGCAGAAACAGGAGGAGTCTCCGCCACACCACACCGCTCCACATGCCCACGCCACGCAGCGGTCCCGCGAAGCGGGAGATCGCATCGGGACCCGGAATGGGCAGCAGTGACCGTTTCGAGCGACGGGGCATGGTGATGGTGGTGAGACGCACACAATCCCCGAACGGGATTGCACATGATAGCGCGAGACGAATCTGTGGCGAGGTCGAGTGCAGAAACAGTCATTCTCCGTCGCAAGTGTCGGCTGGTGCGGCGATTTCCTGCTTGAGAGGGCCTGCGGGAACAGGTAACCTGCGTCATCGGCGCGCGAGACCCGATGACACTCACTCACAGCACAGGCAGACGACAGCGATGCAGCTCGGCATGGTCGGACTCGGGAAGATGGGGGCGAACATGACCACGCGCCTGGTGCGCGGTGGGCATGAGGTCGTGGTGTTCGACCAGAGCGCGGCGGCGGTGGAGCTGGCGGCCTCGGCCGGGGCGACGGCGACCACCTCGCTTGCCGAACTCGTCAGCGCGATGAGCGCGCCGCGCGCCGTGTGGGTGATGGTGCCATCGGGAGAGCCCACGGAAAGCACGATCAGCCAGCTCGCGGCGTTGCTCTCGCCCGGCGACACGATCATCGATGGCGGCAACAGCAACTACAAGGAGAGCATGCGACGGAGTGTCGCCCTGGCCACGTCGGGGCTGACCTTCGTGGATGTGGGCACGAGCGGGGGCGTCTGGGGGCTCGCCGAGGGATATGCGCTGATGATCGGCGGCGACGAGGCGGCGGTGGCGCGGCTCCGTCCGATCTTCGAGACGCTCGCACCAGCGGCCGATCGGGGCTGGGCGCGCGTGGGCCCCAGCGGTGCCGGGCATTTCACGAAGATGGTGCACAACGGCATCGAATACGGCATGATGCAGGCGTATGCCGAGGGCTTCTCGATCCTGCAGCACAAGACCGAGTTGTCACTGGACCTGGCGCAGATTGCCGAGTTGTGGCGACACGGCAGTGTGGTGCGTTCGTGGCTGCTCGACCTGACGGCGCGCGCGCTAAGTGACAACCCGACGATGAAGGGGATTGCGCCGTACGTCTCCGATTCTGGCGAGGGGCGCTGGACGGTCGCCGAGGCGATCGATCTCGACGTGCCGGCGCCGGTGATCACGCTGTCGCTGCTGCAGCGTCTTCGGTCGCGCGATACGGACTCGTATGCCGACAAGCTGCTGTCGGCGATGCGCAATCAGTTTGGAGGCCACGCAGTCAAGACGGAGCCGACCACGTGAGCAACGGACGACCGGGACGCTCGCTGTTCGTGGTTTTTGGCGCGTCCGGCGATCTGTCGCGACGGAAGATCCTTCCGGCGCTGTACCAGCTCCACGCGAACGGGAGCACCAGCGAGGGGTGCGTGATTCTCGGCCTGTCGCGGAAGCCGGATTTCGACGATGCGGCCTTCCGCGCGATCGGCAACGGTGCCATCCCCCAGACGGTGGCGCCGGCGTCGGAGGTGAGGGCGTGGACGAAGAAGTTCTTCGTCGGTCAGTCGATCGGAGACGGCAGCGCAGAGGATTACGCCGCACTGGGCCAACGCATCGCCGAACTGGAAGCGGCGCATGGTGCGTTCGCCGTGCGCGTGTTCTACGTGGCGCTGCCGCCCGAAAGTTTTCCGGCCGCCATCGGTGGTCTGGGTGAGGCTGGGCTGCAGGAGCCAGCGCCGATCACCCGGCTGGTGATCGAGAAGCCGTTCGGGCACGACCTCGCCTCGTCACGAGCGTTGAGCGACGTGGTGCACCGGTACTTCGTCGAGGACCAGGTCTATCGCATCGATCACTATCTCGGCAAGGAGACGGTACAGAACATGATGGTCTTCCGGTTCGCGAACGCGATGTTCGAGGCCCTCTGGAACCGGAACCACATCGAGAGCGTGCAGATCACGGTGTCGGAGGACCTGGGCGTCGAAGGTCGTGCGGAGTACTACGAGCACGCCGGCGCGCTGCGCGACATGGTGCAGAGTCACCTGACGCAACTGCTGGCACTGGTGGCGATGGAGGTGCCCGGCTCGATGGATGCGAATGCGATTCGGGCGGAAAAGATCAAGGCGCTGCGTGCCATCGCGCCGATCGCACCGTCGGATGCGGTCCTGGGGCAGTACTACGCCGGCGAGATCGACGGCAAGGACGTACCGGGATATCGCGAAGAGCCTGGCGTCGCGTCGAATTCGCGGACGGAGACATTCGCGGCGATCCGGCTGCACATCGAGAACTGGCGCTGGCAGGGTGTGCCATTCTACCTGCGTACCGGCAAGCGACTGGGCACGCGCACCACCGAGATCGAGGTGAAGTTCCGCCGCGCGCCGGTGTGGATGTTCCGGTCGATGCATCAGGAGGAACTGCATCGCAACACGTTGCTGCTCACGCTGCAGCCGAACGAGGGGTTCAGCCTCTTCTTCGATGTGAAGGCGCCGGGCGAACCGTTCCGTGTGCAGCGCCTGCCGCTGCATTTCGACTACGCGGAAGCGTTCAACACGATTCCTGAGGCGTACCAGACCTTGCTGCTGGATGTGCTGTGCGGCGACCAGACCCTGTTCGTGCACGCGGAGGAGGTGGAGGTGGCGTGGACGCTCTTCACACCGCTCCTGGATGGCGCGGTGGGTGTGTTGCCATACCCCGCCGGGAGTGGTGGTCCGCTCGAGGCGGGAAAGCTGTCGTCACGATGAGCGGGGCCGACGGGGCGCCACGCGAATTGCTGGTGTTGCACGGTGCGGTGTTTGCCGCGCGCGTGGCCGCGGTGCTGGCCGACGCGATCCGTGCCGCCGTGACGGCACGTGGCAAATGCCGCATCGTGCTGGCTGGTGGGCGCACACCCGCGGCGGTGTATCGCGTGCTGGCGGCCGATGCGATGGTTCCGTGGGCGCAGGTGTCGGCTTTCATCGGCGACGAGCGCTGCGTGCCCCCTGATCACGCCGAGAGCAACTACCGCATGATCGACGAGACGCTGCTGCGACACGTCGCGATACACGAGGCGCGGATCTTCCGGTTGCGCGGTGAGCTGGGTGGTGTCGCCGCTGCCGCCGAATACGACGCGCTGCTCGACGCGCTGCCGGGAACACCGAAATTCGACATCGTGATGTCCGGTGTCGGGGCGGACGGCCACACGGCGTCGCTGTTTCCGGGTGATCCGGCGGTGGAGTCGGCGCCGGGGTGGGCGATGGCGGCCGTCGCGCCGGCACCGTTTGCGGTCAGCGACCGCGCCGGCCTCACGTTGCGGGCGCTCAACTCGACGCGGCTGCAGCTGGTGTTGTGTACGTCGGACGACAAGCAGCCCGTGCGGCGGAGGATTCTCGGGAATGCGCCCGACGCCGCGTCGCTGCCTGCGGCACGGGTCTCCGGCACCGAGCGTACGCTCTGGATCATCGATCCGGAGTGAGTTGCGCCCGTCGTGCTACTCGTCGATGGCGAGCAACGCGAAGGTGGCGAGCCAGTGCTCACCCATGTAGTCACCGGCGACGTGCTGCAGGCTGGCGTCGAGGTGACGGACCATGGCATCCAGCGCCACGCGCAGGCGCGGATCGTCGTCGGTGAGTGTGCCCGCGAGGTGACGCCAGCACCAGGCACGGCTGAGATTCAGGCCGTCGAGGTGGGCGATCTTGCCGTCGGTGCGATCGCTGACGGTGGCCGGCATGAAGAGTGTGGCGGGTGCGGCCTGCGCGATGTCGGGAAGGAATCGCGAGAGCCACGATGCGAAGACGGCGGGGGGCAGCACCCGACGCATGCACTCGGCTTCCATCAGTGCGGACGACAGGAACTCGTCGCCGCCCGGCTCCCAGGCCTGGCAGCCGGCGTCGTTGCCGAACCACCGTGCCGCGGCGTCGCGCAGTGCCGTGGTCAGCGGCGCCGAGCCGACACGCTCGGCGTAGGCCAGGCTGAGCGTGATCGCGAAGGCGGTGTTGTAGTGGGTGCCAACACGAATCGGATAGGTGGAGCGTGGCAGGAAGGCCAGCCAGCGCGCGGTGAACGCCTCGGCGAGCGGCTGCAGCGCAGCGGCCCAGCGCCGTCCATCGTCGGTGTCATGCTGCAGCAGTTCTGCACAGAGCATGTGGGCCCACGCCCAGCCGTACGGGCGTTCGAACGTGGCGCGCTGCGGGGGATCGAGGTACGCCACTTCGACCGCGATGTTGGCGGGGGTGAGGCTCTTGTCGAAGAGTGCATGAATCGCGGGGCCCTGCGCCAGGCCAGGCATCCGGCGCAGCAGGCGGGCCAGCAGCCAGTAGCCGTGCACACACGAATGCCAGTCGTAGCTGCCGTAGAACACCGGATGCAGCTCGCGGGGGGAGCGAAGGTCCGCTGGGCCGGTGAGTACGTGTTCGAGCTTGTTCGGATATTCGCGCGTGACGTGTGAGAGCGCGAGTGATGCGAAACGTGACGCGATTTCTGGAGTGAGCGTAGGCAGCATCGTCAGGTCAGCGCGGGAAGGCGAGCGTGTACATGAGCATCGTATTGACCACCAGCAGCATCAGGGCGGTCGGGACCTGTACCCGGATGACGGCGTACCGATCGGGCAATTCGAGCAACGCCACGGGGACGATGTTGAAGTTGGCGGCCATGGGCGTCATGAGTGTCCCGCAGAAACCTGACAGCATGCCGATGGCACAGATGATCGTCGGATCGCCGTGGAGATTGTTGATGAGGAGCGGAATGGCAATGCCGAGGGTCATGACCGGAAACGCGGCGAACGCGTTGCCCATCAGCATCGTGAGCAGGGCCATGCCAATGGTATAGGCGCTGACTGACAGCAGTGGTGCGCCGCCGGGGATCCAGCTTGCGGCGAGTGTCGACACGACCGTACCGACGCCGGCCGCGGCAAAGACGGCGCCCAGTGCCGCGAGCAGCTGCGGCAGCATCGCGGCCCACCCGACCGAATCGAGGAGGCGACGCGCCTCGCCGAGCGGTGCGCGCAGCGGGGGACGCAGCATCAGCATGCCGATCGCCAGCGAGGTCAGCGTGGCCACTCCGAGTGAGACGAGCGTGACCTGTTTGGCGTCCACCAGCGGTACGCCGCCGATGACGATCTTCCCGATCGTCGCATTGGCGAGCAGCGTGATGACGGGTACCGCCAGCGCCGGAAGGAAGAGTCGGTTGCCCCATCGCTTCGCGCTTGCGACACGTTCGGCGAGCGTGGTGCTGTCGCCCGTGGCCGATTTCACGCCGCGGAGGGTGGCGACGGCCACCATGCCGAGGATCAGCGCGCCGTTGGCGAGATCGGGCAGCCAGGTGCCCGCGAGGAACGAGACCGTCCACAGCCCCCAGAACAGCGCATTGCCGATGCGATTGGGGTTGGCGGTGTCGCGCAGGTTGATGATGGCGGCGGCACCGGTGAGGATGCCCATCAGTCGGTACAGAAACTCGAGCGTGATCACGCGCCGCGACCGCTGCGGCGCATCAGCCGCCGGTCGAGGAGCAGCAGGCGTGCCCCGTGGATGACGAAGGCGGCGATGGCGGTGGGGATGGCCCACACCGCGAGTTCGGTGGGCAGCACCCGGATGCCGGCTTGCTCCATGACGCCCTTGATGAGGAGGATCGAGCCGATGGCGATGAAGATGTCCTCGCCGAAGAAGACACCGATGTTGTCGACGGCGGCGGCGTGCGCCCGCAGCTCGTGGCGCGTGGCATCATCGAGGTCGGGGACGTCACGCTCGGCGGCGCCTTCGGTCATGGGGGCGATGAGCGGGCGCACCATCTGTGGATGCCCACCGAGGGAGACCAGGCCGAGGGCCGCCGTCACCTGCCGCAGTGCCAGATAGGCCAGCAGCACACGACCGGCGGTGGCGGCCTGCATGCGCGTGACGACCTCGCGGGCGCGCTCGCGCAGGCCGGCGCGCTCGAGAAGACCGATCACGGGCAGCACCAGCCAGACGATGGCGACGTAGCGGCTCTCCGTGAAGGCGTGGCCGAGGGTCGAGAGTGTCTTGATGAAACCAAGGCCGCCAGCGAGCCCCGTGACGATGCCGGCGCAGGTCACGACGAGCAGCGGATTGAGTCGGAAGGCGAAGCCGAGGACGACGACGAGCAGCCCACTGAGGACGAGCATGCGGGTTCAGCCGGAGTGAGGGCGCGTACCGAGTGCCTGCACCGTGATGCCGGCGGCATCGAGACCGGCGCGAATGCGCTGCGCGAAGAGCGCAGCCTGCGGCGCGTCGCCATGCAGGCAGATGGTTTCGGCATCGAGTGTGACGGCGGTCCCGTCCACCGCAATCACTTCATGGAGCGTGACCATGCGCACCGCACGCGCCACCGCGATGTCGACGTTGGTGATCAATGCATCGGGGCGGCTGCGCGGCGCGAGAGTGCCATCGGGCATGTACGCCCGGTCGGCGAAGACCTCGCTGGCCGTGGCAAGGCCATGCGCGTGTCCTGCGCGAAGCAGGGCACTGCCTGCGAGTCCCATCAGGATCAGCGAGTCGTCCACGTCGTGCACGGCGCGTGCGATGGCATCCGCGAGATCGTCGCGCACGGCTGCCATGTTGTAGAGGGCGCCATGCGGTTTCACATGTTGCAGCGGAATCCCTGCCGCTGCCGATGCGATCGCCTCGAGGGCGCCGATCTGGTAGGTGACCATGTCGTACACTTCCTGCGGCGTGACGGCCATATCACGGCGGCCGAAGCCGAGCAGGTCGGGCAGCCCCGGATGTGCGCCAACGGCGACGCGGTGCATCGCGGCGAGGATGACGGTCGTGCGCATCACGCCGGGGTCTCCGCCATGGAAGCCGCAGGCCACGTTGACGGATGTCACGTGCGGGAGGACGTCGGCATCGTGGCCGATGACGAAGGCCCCGTGGCTTTCGCCCATGTCGCAGTTCAGGTCAATTCTCGCCATCGGTTCCTGCGGCGAAGCGATGCCGTACGGCGCGCGCGGCACGCGCGAGGTCATGTTCGAGGCGTCGGTACAGCGCCTGCGCCTCGTCGAGCGACGTGCGCACGAATCGCACACTGTCGCCGGGACGCAGCTGCGCCATGAGTGGCAGGTCGGCGGTGATCACATCACCGAGGCGAGGGTACCCACCGGTGGTCTGCCGGTCGGCCATCAGCACGATCGGCGATCCGCCGGGGGGTAGCTGGATGGTGCCTGCGGTCACGCCGGACGAAACCATTTCTCGTGGAGTGGTGAGGCTGAGCCGGTGACCGGTGAGGCGGTAGCCCATGCGGTCGGAGTCTGGCGCGACGCGAAAGGTGGCATCGAACAGCAGTGCGCGCGACGCATCGTCGAGGGCCGCGAGCTCGGGCCCTTCGATGATCCGCACCGTCGGCGCGCTGTCATACGCCGGCACGAGATCAGGGCCGGCGCCCCACGCTGCGATCGTCCGACGGGCGTCGGCGAGATGCTCGCGGATGCGGTCGGCCTCCGGTGACGGCTTGCCGATGGGGAGCTGATCATCGCGTTTCAGGGCGCGCCCCTGCCAGCCGCCGAACCCGGCACGAAGCGAGGTGCCGCGCGCATCGAGGACCAGCGGCACGTCGATCCCGCCCGCGATGGCGATCGTCGTACGCCCCCCGGTGTGGAGCGCGAGGAGGGCGCCCGGCTCGATCCGGAACGGACGCCATGGCACGATCGGTGTGCCATCGAGCGAGGCGGTCACATCGCGGCCGGCGAGTGCGACCAGGGCACCCACGGCGAACTGCACCGCCACGCCACCAAGCGCACATTCGAGGGCGGCGGCCTGTTCGTCATTACCGACGAGCAGATTCGCGATCCGGTGCGCCTGCGCATCCATCGCGCCACCGACGGGGACGCCGAGGTGCTGCCAGCCCATGCGTCCGAGGTCCTGGACCGTGGTCTGGATGCCAGGCTGCCGCACACGGATCATCGAGTCGCCATCAGCGTGTGCAGCGACGCTTCGGTGATGGCGGCGAATCTGACCCGATCACCGGCCTGCAGCAGCGAGGGGTGCGCGCTGGCGGGAGAAAAGAGGATGCGCGGTGTCCGCCCGATGATGTGCCATCCCCCGGGCGACGTGAATGGGTACACGCCGGTGCTGCTGCCACCGATTCCGACGCTGCCGGCCGGCACCGCCGTGCGCGGTGTAGCGCGGCGGGGCGTATGCAAGACGGGCGCGAGCCCCTCGAGATATGGGAAGCCGGGGAGGAAACCGATCATCGCCACCGTATACAGTCGGTCCGTGTGTGCTGCAATGACGGCCGCCGGTGTCGTCTGGTGTGCCGCCGCGACGTCTTCGAGATCGGGCCCGTACTCACCGCCATAACAGACGGGGATGATGATCGGCTCGACGTCCGGGTCGGGCGTCAGCGCCAGGGTCGCCATGATGGTGCCGATGGCGTCGCGCAGGGCACCGAAATCGGAGCGTCGCGGATCGTAATGCAGCGTGATCGACTGAATGGCGGGGACGATCGCGACGACGCCGGCCAGTGGCGTGCCAGCCAGTCGGGCGGCGATCGAGCGCACCAGCACCCGCGACGGAGGGCCGTCGGCGGCAGAGACGTCTACCGTGAGCGCACGGTCGCCGAGGGGAATGAGGGAGTATGGCCACACAGTCTGCGGAAGTTGCACAGCGGTCCGACGGGCCGCCATCGGCGCCCGTAGGCACGTCGTGCGGGCCGTGGTCCGGCGCCGCTCTCGCCTGCGACGAGACCGAGGTAACCGGTTACGGCTCTCGTGTAACGATGCGACGGGCGTTTTCGTCCTTGCCAGCGACGCACGTCCCCGGCTTGCTTTCACCGGCCACGCCGGGGTAGCCGGCGCGGTCTTTTGTGTCGTACCCCTTCCCGCCACCGCCCGGAGTAGCCGGCATGGCCGTTTTGGCAGATCCGTCCCGCGTCGAGACGCCGGGACTTCGAGTCGTGTCACCTCCGGTGGCCCGCCGCAATCCGATCCGTACGCGCACCGACTGGGAGCGCATGCGCGCCGAGTGTCTGGCCGATCCGGGCCGGTTCCACGGTGATGTCGCGAAGCAGGAACTGCACTGGTTTCATCCGGGTGTGGGCGCCTCGGGGGCGTGGATCACCTGGGACGACGCCGCGCAGCGCTGGACCGGGTGGGATGCGGTCAGCGGCGAATCGGTGGAGCCCGCACTGGCCGCCGATTTCACGCCATGGAGCCGCGCCTTCAACGGCGATGCTGCGCCCTTCTGGCGCTGGTTCGAAGGCGCGCTCACGAACGCCGGCTTCAATGAGGTGGATCGTCACGTGCTGGCCGGCCACGGGGCCGAAGCGGCGCTGATCTTCGAAGGTGACCGCTGGGACATGTCGGTGGATGGCGGGCGCGGCGGGCCGGTGGATTGTTACCCCGTGTCGCGGCGCACCCTGCTGCTGGAGTCGGCGAAGTGTTCGCTGGCGCTGCAGGCGCTGGGGCTGTCCCGCGGCGATCGCATCGCCCTCAACATGCCCAACATTCCGGGCCAGCTGTTCTGGACCGAAGGGGCCAAGCGACTCGGCGTGGTCTACACGCCGGTGTTCGGCGGCTTCAGTGACAAGACGCTCAGCGATCGCATTCATGACGCCGGTGCCCGCGTCGTGATCACGGCCGACGGTGGCTACCGCAACGCGCAGATCGTGCCGTTCAAGACGGCGTACACCGATCCGGCGCTGGATGACTACGTGCCGCTGACATCAGCGCGCGCCGTCGTGGCCGACACGCTGCACACGCTCGGGATCAGTGCGGCGCGTGTGACGACGCTGCTGGAGGCAATCGACGAGACGCTGGGGGGCGAGATCACCGTGCAGCGCAGCGACGTGATGCGCGGCGTGGGACGTGCACTGCAGAAGCTGTCCGCAGCGCCTGACTTCTCGGCGAGCGAGGCCAGTCGCGTGCGCACGGCCATCGCGGCGGCGCTGGTGTCGGTGCCGCCGCGCGTGGATGCGGTGGTGGTGGTGAGACACAGCGGTATCGAGGACATCGTGTGGCGCGAGGAGCGCGACCGGTGGAGTCATGAACTCACCGACGCCGCACTGGAGACGATGCTGGCGGCGGCGCGTGGTGCAGGAATCGATGTGTCTTCGGAAGCCGATCTGCTGGCGTTGCCGGATGCGACGTTCGTGCGTGCCATCTGGGCGTCGAGCCCACCGGCGCCGCTGGATGCGGAGTTCCCGCTCTTCTTCATCTACACCTCCGGCTCCACGGGCAAGCCGAAGGGCGTGGTGCACGTACATGGTGGCTACACGTCGGGTATCGCGTACAGCATGCGCGTGGCCTTCGACGCACAGGCCGGTGACGTGATGTACGTGGTGGCCGACCCGGGGTGGATCACGGGGCAGAGCTACATGATCTCGGCGGCGCTCACCACGCGCGTGACGAGCGTGTTCACCGAGGGCGCGCCGACCTTTCCGCATGCGGGGCGCTTCGCGTCGATCATCGAGCGGCACAAGGTCAGCATCTTCAAGGCGGGCGTTACCTTCCTGAAGAGCATCATGCAGGACAGTCAGAACTCGGATGACGTGAAGCGCTACGACCTGAGTACGCTGCGCGTGTGCACCTTCTGCGCGGAACCCACGTCGCCGTCGGTGCAACAGTTCGGCATGGACCTGCTCGCGCCATGGTACATCAACTCGTATTGGGCCACCGAGCATGGCGGCATCGCCTGGACACACTTCTACGGTAATGGCGACTATCCGTTGCGTGCCGATGCGCACACGTATCCGCTGCCCTGGATCGTGGGCGACGTGTGGACGGAAAGCGCGCCCGACGATGTGAATCCCGAGGCTCCGCTGGCACTGTACCGGCGCAGTGGCGGTGATGGTGTGCCGATGCGGCGCGCCACGCTGGATGAGAAGGGGGAGATCGTCATCTCGGCGCCGTATCCCTACCTGGCACGGACGGTGTGGGGTGACAGCGACAACTTCCGCGTGGATGGCACGCGGGTGTCGGCCGCGTGGAAGGGTGATCTCGGGCGCTGGACCAGCACCTACTGGTCGCGCTGGAAGGGCGTGTGGGCGTACACGCAGGGAGACTTTGCGGTGCGCTACGACGATGGGTCGTTCTCGCTGCATGGGCGCAGTGATGACGTGATCAACGTCTCGGGCCACCGCATGGGCACCGAGGAGATCGAAGGGGCGGTGCTGCGGCATCGTCAGCTCGATCCCGACTCGCCGGTGGGCAACGTGATCGTGGTGGGGGCGCCGCATCGCGAGAAGGGGCTCACACCGCTGGCATTCGTGAAGCCGAGTGCGGGTCGCACTCTGACGCAGGATGACAAGCGGCGGCTGTCGGAACTGGTGCGGTTCGAGAAGGGGGCCGTGGCGGTGCCGGCCGACTTCATCGAGGTGACGCAGTTCCCCGAGACGCGCAGCGGCAAGTACGTCCGCCGCATGGTGCGCGCGCTGGTGGAAGGCACTGACGTGGGCGACATGAGCACGCTTCGGAACCCGGAAGCGATCCCGGAGCTGAAGCGTGCGATCGACGACTGGCAGCGGCGGCAGAAGCTGAGCGAGGAGCAGCAGCTCTTCGAGCGGTACCGCTACTTCCGCGTGCAGTACAACAGCCTGGCGCGCGGGGCCAAGGTGGCCACGGTGTACGTCACCAACCCGCCGGTGAATGCCCTCAACGAGCGGGCGCTCGACGAGCTGAACATCGTCGTGGACCATCTCTCGCGCCGCGCCGACGTGAAGGCGGTGGTGTTCACCGGCGACGGCACGTCGAGCTTCGTGGCCGGTGCCGACATCCGGCAGTTCCTGGACGAGATTCACACGCCGGAACAGGCACGGGTGCTGCCCAACAACGCGCAGCTCGCGTTCCGTCGCATCGAACGCATGGGCAAGCCGTGCATCGCCGCCATTCAGGGTGTGGCACTGGGTGGCGGCATGGAGTTCGCGCTCGCCTGTCATTACCGGATCGCCGAGCCGTACTCGCAGTTCGGTCAGCCGGAGATTCGTCTGCGCCTGTTGCCGGGATACGGCGGCACGCAGCGCCTGCCGCGTCTGCTGGCGGAGCGTCGCGGTGCGGACGGTGTGCGCGATGCCCTCGAGCTGATCCTCGGTGGGCGCAACGTGGACGGTGTGCATGCGCACGCCATCGGACTGGTGGATGAGCTGACCGATGCCAGCAGTGATGTGCTGTCGTGTGCCCATGCGCGGGTGCGGGAGTGGTATCGCACCGGCGATGTGAGCGTGCTGGGGAAGGCGCACACGGGCCGCCTCACCGAGACGCAGGCGTGGGAGGAGCCGGCCACCATCGACCTGGATGCCGTGCTGCAGGATGCCCATCTGCTGCGGATCGTTGCGCAGCTCGGCTGGGCGGGTCGTCAGCGTGCCGGCGAGCGCGTGCTCGACGCCGTGCGGACAGGGTGGACGCAGGGCCTGAACGCCGGCCTCACGCGCGAGGCGGAACTGTTCGCCGAGGGAGTGGTCGATCCCGACGGTGGCAAGACGGGGATCCGGCAGTTCCTCGACAAACAGAGCGCCCCGCTGCCGATCAAGCGCGATGGCGTGCGCGTGGTGGGTGAACAGCAGGACTTCATCAGTGCGCAACTCGCGACGGGTGAGCTGTTGCCGGTGGGCTCACCGTTTTATCCGGGGGTCACGGCCATCCCGCGCTGGCAGTACGCCTTTGGCGTGCCGAAGGATCAGGCAACGGGTGCCCCGCAGTTCGGGCCGCCGAAGGTGGCCGAGCAGGAACTGATCGTGCCGGTGGGGGAGCCAGGGGCGATGGAGGCGCTGGTGTATGTGCTGACGTCGGAAGTGAACTTCAACGACATCTGGGCGATCACCGGCATTCCGGTGTCCAGCTTCGACAATCACGATCTCGACGTGCAGGTGACGGGATCGGGTGGCCTCGGGCTGGTGGTGTCGCTGGGCGCGGACGCGAAGGCGGAAGGACGGCTCAAGGTGGGTGACCTCGTGGCCGTGTACAGTGGACAGAGCGATCTGCTGTCGCCGCTGGCGGCACGTGATCCGATGTATGCGGACTTCTCGATCCAGGGGTACGAGACTGACTTCGGCAGTCACTCGCAGTTTCTCGTGACACAGGCGCCGCAGCTGCATCCGGTGCCGGGTGATCTCACGCTGGAGCAGGCGGGGTCGTACATCCTGAACCTTGGCACGATCGTTCGCGCGCTGTTCACCACGCTGCAAATCGAGTCGGGAAAGACGATGTTCGTCGAGGGGTCGGCCACGGGCACCGGGCTCGAGGCGCTGAAGACGGCGCTCAAGTCAGGCGTGCAGGTCACCGGCCTCGTCTCGAGTGCGGAGCGCGCGCAGTACGTGCGCTCGCTTGGGGCCACGGCCACGCTCGACCGCAAGGACGCGCGGTTCGCCGACCTGTTCACGATCGTTCCCGACGACGCGGCCGGTACCGCAGCCTGGCTGCAGGCGGGTGAGGCGCTGTGTGCCGACTACCGTGCGCAGAACGGTGGGCGACTGGCGGATTACGTGGTGTCGCACGCGGGTGAGACGGCCTTCCCGCGCTCGTTCCAGTTGCTGGAGCAGCATGGTGAACTGACGTTCTACGGTGCATCGAGCGGCTACCATTTCACCTTCGTCGGCAAGCCGGGTACGGCGTCACCGGAAGCGATGTTGCGCAAGGCGGGGCTGCGTGCCGGCGAGGCGGTGCTGGTGTACTACGGCCCGCGCACCACCGAGTTGGTGGACGCCACGGGCCTCGAGATGATCGAAGCAGTGCGTGCCCTGCACGGCCGCTGCGTGGTGGCGACGAGTACCGATGGCCAGCGCGAGTTCGTCCAGTCGCTTGGCTTCGAGGACGCGGTGGCGGGAGTGGTGTCGCTGGAGGAGATCGGGCGTCGGAGTGCGGAGTTCGAATGGCCGCACACGATGCCGCGGCTGCCCGATGCCAGGCAGGAAACGGAGACCTTCCGTCAGGCGGTGCGCGATTTCCAGGATCACACGCTGAAGCCGTTCGGTGCGGCCGTCGGCAAACTGCTGCGATCCCCTGACAATCCGCGAGGTGCACCGGACGTGATCCTCGAGCGTGCCGCACATGATGCGCTCGGCGTGAGCACGTCGCTGGTGAAGCCGTTCACCGGGCGTGTGGTGTACTGCGAGGAGATGGCCGGCCGGCGCTATGCGTTCTACGCGCCGCAGGTGTGGACGCGGCAGCGCAAGATTCTCATGCCGACGGCGTCGATTCTGGGAACGCACCTGACCAACGCGTACGAAGTGACCCGCATGAACGACATGATCTCGGCCGGCCTGCTGGAGATCACGCCGCCGACCGTGGTGTCGTGGGCCGAGTTGCCCGCCGCACATCAGGCGATGTGGGAGAACCGGCACGCCGGCGCCAACTACCTCGTGAATCATGCGCTGCCCGCCCTCGGACTGCGCAGCAAGGACGCCCTGCTGGAAGCCTGGGCCGCATCGGAACACACTTCATGACCGCCCACCGAGAGACGATGACGACGCAACCGATCGCAGCTGCCGTGATGACGACCCCGCGCGAAGGACGACTGGCCGGTAAGGTGGCGCTGGTGACCGGCGCCGCCGGCAATCTCGGCGGCGAGATCGTCAGGCATTTCCTGCGAGAGGGCGCCACCGTCGTGCTGACGGGGCGCGATCGCAGTCGGATCGATGCCGCGCGGGCCGCGGCGATCCAGATGACCGGAGCGCCGGATGATCGGGCCTCGGCAGTGACGCTCGATGGCGCTGACCCCGTGTCGGTGCGTGCCGCCATTGCCGAAGCGATGACGATGCACGGCCGCCTCGACATCGTCGTGAACAACGCGGGATCGGCGGGGCCGCGTCAACCGCTGCGCAGCGTGCCACTGACGCGCGAGGAGCTCGATGCGTCGCGGGCTGCCGGATCGACCGACAGCGAGACCGTGGGCGACGCGATGCGCAGTATCCTGGGTGTGGCGTGGCACGTGGCCAATGCCGCTGCCCGCGTCATGCGGCCGGGAGGGTCGATCATCAACATCTCGACGATCTTCTCGCGCACCGAGTATTACGCCCGATCACCGTATGTGGTCCCGAAGGCGGCGCTGAATGCCCTCTCGAAGCAGCTGTCGTTCGAACTCGGTGACCGTGGCATCCGCGTGAACACGCTGTATCCCGGTCCGATCCGCTCCGAGCGAATTCAGACCGTGTTCGCCGCAATGGACCAGATGCGTGGCGACGAGGCCGGGACGACGGCGAAGAACTTCACGGCGCTGATGTCGCTCAAGCGGTCGGGGGAGGATCCGGCGGCTGGCCGCACCTTTCCGACCCCGAAGGATGTGGCGAACACCTGCGTGTTCCTCGCCAGCGAAGAGTCGGCGGCGTTCAACGGCCACGACTTCGAGGTGACGCACGGGATGTGGGTGCGGAAGGAGAGCCGCTCGGAGTTCGTGTCGCGTCCGACGATGCGGACGGTGGATGGCAGCGGGCTCTCGGTGCTGGTGGCTTGTGGTGACCAGCTGGAGGATGGCCTCGCCGTGGCCCGGATGCAGGCGGAAGTCGGTGCGCGGGTGTTGCTCGGCGTGCCGCGTGATGCGGACGTGCCGGCGGTGGTGGCGCAGCTGTCCACCAGCGGGGCTGACGCCCAGATCCGGGTGGCGCGATTCGATCGCACCAATACGCAGATGATGGAGCAGGCATTGGTGGAAGGCCCGGCCGGTGGCGGTGCCATTCACGGTGCGATCATCATGCCGGCGTATGGGCCGCAGCGTTTCACGGGCCTCGTCTGTGAGCTCCCCGACGCCGACATCGACGACTTCATCGATCACGAACTGACCGGTGCCATCGCGCTGGCCCGCACGCTCAGCCGCTACTGGAGCGCGCGCACCGACCTGCCGCGCAATCCGCGGTTCGTGATGATGAGCAACGGCAGCGATGGTGGGTGGAATTCCTACTCGGATCTGCTGCGCGCGGCGCTGGAATCACTCACGCGGGTGTGGCGTGACGAGACGAAGGTGGATGTGAAGCATGGGCGCCGGCAGTGGATCGAATGGGGCAACCAGATTCTGCGGTACGGCAACACGGAGCCCGAGAATCGTCGCTTCGCCGCCGGACAGGCGGCACGGCTGATCTTCACCGACCGGCGCATCCCGCAGGTCAACCTCTACATGCCGAAGTCGATCGTGAAGGCCACCGGGGCCAAGCGCTCGATGGTGGGCTTCATGGAGAACCTCACCGGCCTGCACCTTGGCAAGGTGGCACTGATCACGGGTGGGTCGGCCGGCATTGGTGGGCAGGTGGCACGGCTGCTGGCGATGGGTGGGGCACGCGTGATGCTCGTCGCCCGCCGCGAGAGTGAGCTGGAGGTGATGCGCGCGCAGATCGTGGGCGAGCTCGAGGACGTGGGCTACAGCGGTGCCGAGCGTCGTGTGCGCACGATGGCCGGCATCGACGTGGGTGATGTCGCCACGCTGAAGCGTGCCGTCGAAGGGACCATCGCGGCCTTCGGGCGTATCGACTACCTGATCAACAACGCCGGTGTGTCGGGTGCCGAGGAGATGGTGGTGGACATGTCGCTGGATGCGTGGCGCTACACGCTGGATGCGAACCTCGTGTCCAACTACGCGCTGCTGAAGGAAGTGGTGCCGATCATGCGCAAGCAGGGCAGCGGCTACATCCTCAACGTGTCGAGCTACTTCGGTGGTGAGAAGCACCTGGCGGTGGCCTATCCCAACCGTGCCGACTACGCCGTGTCCAAGGCGGGACAGCGTGCGCTGGTGGAGACACTGGCGCGGCATCTCGGCCCGGAGATCCAGATCAATGCGATTGCCCCCGGCCCGGTGGATGGCGATCGACTCCGCGGTCTGGGAGGCAAGCCTGGGCTCTTCATGCGGCGTGGCCGGCTGATCCTGATCAACCGTCGCCTCAACGCGGCCCATTCGGCGGTGGTGAAGGCAGTGCGTCGGGGCGAGCGGATCGGGTCGCTGCTCGAGTCGCTCGCACGCAACGATGCGCACGCGCTGGCGAACGATCCGGGTGTGGCGCACGAGATCCGCGATCTGGCGATTGCCTGTCAGTCGGACGCGGTGGACGGCGCCACGTGGGGTGACTACGTCATGACTCCGGAGATCGGGACGGATCTGCTGCGTCGTCTCGAACTCGGTGGGTTGTTCCTTGGGGTCGACGCCGGCTGGACGCGGCCCGATGCCGGCAGCTGGCTGCAGCGGACACCACCGGAGGAGACACCGTTCCTGCCGTCGGCGGCCATCGAGCGCGAGGCGGAGAAGGTGAACCGCGGCGTGCTGTCACTGCTGCATCTGCGCCGCATGCCGACCGAGACGGAGGTGGCGCTGGCGACGGTGTTCTTCCTTGCCGATCGCGCGGTGAGTGGTGAAACGTTCATGCCGTCGGGCGGCCTCAATCTCGAGCGCTCGATCACCGACCGTGAACTGTTCGGCAGCGCCAAGCGCGAGCGTCTCGACCAACTGCGCGGCAAGACGGTCTGGCTGATCGGCGAACACCTCGCGCCGCATCTGGCCGAGGCGGTTCGTCAGCTGGCCGAGATGTGCCACGTGGGCAAGGTGGTGTTGCTGACCCGCACGGCGGCGGGTGCCGATGGCATCGAGGCCCTCGTGCCGCGCGAGCTGCGCCGTGTGCTGGTGAAGATGCCGTGTGGTGACGACATCGAGACCGGCATGAATGACGCGTTGCAGCAGTACGGCCGCCCGACCACGGTGGTCTCGACGCCGTTTGCACCGCTTCCGGCGGCGCTGTTCAGCAGTGATGGGGAGGTGCTGGATGCCGCGGCATTCAGTGAACTGGTGGACGTGAACCTGACGCATCATTTCCGCGTGGCCCGCAAGGCATCACTGCTCGACGATACGCAGCTGGTGCTGGTCTCGCCCGATGTGCCGGCCGGTGGGCATGTGGAAGCATTCTCGCTGGCCAACTTCGTGAAGGTCACGATGCATGCGCTGACGGCGACGCTGGCAGTGGAGAACGAGCGGCTGGTGAACGACGTGCCGGTGAACCAGATCAACCTGACGCGTCGTGTGCGCAGCGAGGAGCCGCGCAACGACGAGGAGACGCTGGAAGAGGTGCGGCGCTTTGCACGGGCTGTGCTGCTGGCCGGTGCACCGCTGCCGGATGCCGAAGACTCCCGGTATCGCTCGCGCATCTACCGCGGCATGGCCATCACGGTCTGAGCCGCAGCACAGCGCTGCTTGGCGGCGCTGATACGTTTCCCGGTGGCCACGGTGTGCTGACGCACCGTGGCCACCGGTCGCATCTGTGTTCGTCGAGGCCGGTTTCCTTCAGTCCATCTCGCCATGTCCGGCCCAGTTGACCACCTGCTGGCGCTGCTCGATCTCGAGCCGCTCGAAGTGAACATCTACCGCGGGCAGAACCGTGACATCGGCACGGGCCGTGTGTTCGGAGGACAGGTGTTCGCGCAGGCGCTGGTGGCGGCACGCCGCACGGTGGAGGGGCCGCGCGAGGCGCACTCGGTGCATGGCTACTTCATCCTGCCGGGTGACCTCAAGGCGCCGATCGTGTACTTCGTGGATCGACTGCGTGACGGTACGAGCTTCACCACGCGCCGCGTGACGGCCATCCAGCATGGACGTGCGATCTTCAATCTCTCGGTGTCGTTTCACGTGGCCGAGACCGGTGTGGAGCACCAGACGCCGATGCCGGTGGTGCCGGCCGCGAACGTGCTCGCCACGGAACTGGATCTCATCATGGGGATCGCGGATCGCATTCCAGCACCGCTGCGTCCGGTGCTGACGCAGGAACGCCCGATCGATTTCCGGCCGGTGGTGCCACTCGACCCGTTCGATCCGAAGCCGCTGGTGCCGGTGCGGCATGTCTGGTTCAGGGCGTACGGCGACCTGCCCGACGATCCCACGCTGCATCAGGCGGTGCTGGCCTACGCTTCCGATCATGGCCTGTTGGGCACGGCGCTGTTGCCGCACGGCTTGTCGCTCTGGTCACCGGGCATGCAACTCGCGTCGCTGGATCACTCGCTCTGGATGCATCGCCCGTTCCGTGTGGACGAGTGGCTGCTGTACGTGATGGACAGCCCGGTTTCGGCGGGGGCGCGCGGGTTCGTGCGTGGCAGCATCTATGCGCAGGATGGGTCGCTGGTGGCGTCGGTGGCGCAGGAAGGGCTGATGCGCATGCGGGACGTGCCGTAGCGGTTGGCCTTGTACGCGGCGGGACGCAGAAGCGCAGGGGAGCGCAGAAGGCGCAGGGCGTCCTGATTGACGGGGCGTGTGCGGTGGGGCACTGTGGGGCACGTCCGCACCCATGGAGATCCGTGATGTCGTACTTCCGTTCGTGGCGTCGTGCCGTCGGCGCGATCGTCTCCGTTGTACCGACCCTCGCGACGGCACAGCAGGTGCCGGTGGACACGCTGTCGATGGCCGGGCTGACGGCGCCGGTCGAGGTACGGCGAGACCGGTGGGGCGTGCCCCACATCTACGCGAAGAACCAGCGCGACCTCTTCTTCGCACAGGGATTCACCGTGGCGCAGGACCGCCTCTTCCAGATGGAGATGTGGCGGCGCGCCGGCGAGGGCCGATTGGCAGAAGTGCTGGGTCCGACGGCGGTGCCGCGTGACCGGTTCGCACGACTGTTCACCTACCGTGGCAGCATGGCAGCCGAGTGGGCGGCCTACGGGCCGGATACCAAGGCGATCGTGACGGCATTCGTGGCCGGCGTGAACGCGTACATCGTGCAGTCGGGCGACAGGTTGCCTCCCGAGTTCGGCATGCTCGGCTTCAAGCCTGAACCGTGGGCGATCACAGTGCCGCTGTCGCGGGCCACGGGGTTGAGTGGCGTGTCGAATGGATCGTCCGAGGTGCTGCGTGCGCAGCTGGTCGCGGCGCTTGGCGTGAAGCGGGCCGAGGAACTCATGCCGGTCGATCCGGCGCGCACGCTGGACCCTGCTGCCGGAATGGACTTCGCCGGGATCACGAGTGCATCGCTTGGTGGCTTCGGCGGTGCGTTCGCCGATGTGGCGTACAATCGCATCGAAGGATCGAACAACTGGGTCGTCGATGGCAGCAAGACCGTCACCGGCAAGCCGATCCTGGCGAATGATCCGCATCGCGTGATCACCAACCCCGCGGTGCGGTATCTCACCCATCTCGTGGCACCGGGCTGGAATGTGATCGGCGCGGGAGAGCCGGCGTCGCCGGGGGTGGCCATCGGTCACAACGAGCGCATCGCCTTCGGGCTCACGGTGGTGGGCATGGACCAGCAGGACGTGTACGTGGAGACGCTCGCCGCCTGTCCGGGTGCTGCGGCGGCCAGCCTTGGCTGTGTGCGCAGCGCGAAAGGTCTGGTGCGCCTGACGACGCGGACCGACACGATTCGCGTGAAGGGTGAGGCGCCGCGCGCCGTGACGCTGCAGTTCACGGCGCATGGGCCAGTGGTGTCGATCGACACGGCGCGCAAGCGAGCCTTCGCCATCCGCTCGGTGCACAGCGAGCCCGGGACGGCGGCGTATCTCGGCTCGCTGGCCCTCGATCGCGCGCGCAACTGGCGCGAGTTCGAGACGGCGATGACGAAGTGGCTGATGCCGAGTGAGAACATGGTGTACGCCGACGTGGACGGTAACATCGGCTGGATCGCGGCCGGGCTGATGCCGACGCGCAGCTGGAGCGGCCTGCTGCCGGTGCCTGGTACGGGGTCGCACGAATGGAGCGGCTTCGTGCCGGGGCGTGCGCTGCCGCGCGCGTACAATCCGGCCACGGGCTTCATCAACACCTCGAACGACAACATCCTGCCGCCGGGGTACACCACGCCGATCTCGTACGAGTGGGCCACGCGGTATCGGGGTGACCGCGTGCGTGAAGTGCTGAGCGAGAAGCGGAAGTTCAGCGTGACCGACTTCGGACAGCTGCAGCATGACGACAAGTCGCTGCTGGCGGCTGCGCTGATTCCGTCCTTGCAGGCGGCCGCACAGCGGATGAATCAGCTCGATGACGCCCGGGTGAAGCTGCTGACGTCGTGGGACCTGCGCATGTCGCGCGAGCAGGTGGCGCCAACGGTGTTCTCGGCGTGGGCGCCGGCGCTCTGGCGCCGCGTGATGGCGCGTGAGGTGCCGGAGCCCGCCGGGATCCGCACACTGCTGGCGGCGCGGCCGGAGTACGACTGGCTCGAGACGTACCTCCAGGCGCAGCGGGGGAGTGCGGCGGTGGACTCGATGCTGATGGGCGCACTGCAGGACATCGCGCCGCAGCTGCAGGCGCTCGCTCCCGACGGCAATCAGGAGAGGCTGCGCTGGGGGGCCGTGCATCAGGCGCGCTTCCGGCATCCGCTGTCGTCGCAGTACGATCTGCCTCCAGCGTCACGCAGCGGTGATGGCAATACGGTGAATGCCACCGGCGGTGCGAACTTCCAGCAAACCGCGGGTGCCTCGTTCCGCGAGGTGATCGACCTGGCCGACTTCGACCGGTCGATCGTGACCAACGTGCCCGGTCAATCGGCCGACCCGCGCAGCCCGCATTACAGCGATCTGCTCACGCTGTGGGGGCGCGACGAGTTCTTTCCGCTGGTGTACTCCCGCGCCCGGGTTGAACGGGAGACCGAGCGGGTGACGTGGCTGATGCCGCGGCGGCGCGGGCGCTGAACCCATCGCCTGCGGCTGATTGTTGAGAGGCGGTTCCGCGTGTCAGGGGGGGAGGCGAGTATTGGGAGCCAGCCACTCGCGGCTGCACACTGACGTCACCCCGCCGATGCCACGCGCCCGATGCTGACACCCGATGCTCACGACGACGAATTCCCCACCACCGCAGGCGATGGTGGGGACGCCCGCCTGCATCGCTGGGTGGATATCCTCGCCGCGCTGCTGAGTCGCCAGCGTCCGATTTCGTTCGACGATCTGGTGAGTGACGTGCCCGAGTTTGCGCTGGACATCGAGGCCTGGAGGCAACTATCCGGCAAGGCGGCGGCGACCAAGCTCGAATCGGTGAAGCGAGCCTTCGAACGTGACAAGGAAGCGCTGCGTGCACTCGGCATTCCGATCGAGACCCTCGATGAGAAGGACGACGACGGGAAGGCGACAGGCTCGCTCTACCGCCTGAACCCGAAGGAGTTCTATCTCCCATACCTTTCGCTGGTGGCACCCTCCGGCACGGCTGCGACACCGGCACACGGCAAGCCGGATGGCTACCGCGCCCTGCAGGAACTGGCGTTCGAACCCGATGAACTGACCGCCGTGGTGCATGCCGCCGCGAGCATTCGCGGTCTCGGCGACACGCTGTTGCGTGCTGAGGTGCAGTCGGCCCTGCGGAAGCTGGCCGTGGACCTGCCGGTGGAGTTCGATCCGCAGTCACCGGACCTGCCGCTGCTGGTCACCGACCGCGTGGAGCCCGATGCCAAGGTGTTCGCACTCCTGAGCCGGGCGCTGCAATCGGGCAAGACGGTGACGTTCACCTACCGCTCGATGAGCGCCGATCGTGTCGCGACGCGGCGCGTGGACCCGTACGGGTTGTTCTTCGTGAGCGGCCACTGGTATCTGGTCGGCCGCGATGCCGAATCCGACAGCGTGCGCAATTTCCGTCTGCTCCGCATGCAGGATGTCGTGCAAGTCAACACGAAGCAGGCGTCGCATGACTTCACCGTTCCCCCGACCTTTTCGTTGCGCGAGCATTCACGTCTCCGTCAGGCCTGGGAGCTCGGCGACGACGAGCCGCTGGATGTGCTGGTGTCGTTCGATGGCGAGTCGGGCCCGACGCTGGCTGCGGCAGCACTCGGTCAGGCCGTGGATGGCCACCCATCCCTGCGTCGGTTTGCCGTGCGTCGCCGAGATGCCTTCGCTCGCTGGATCCTGTCGTTCGCGGGCGAGGTGCGGGTCGTCTCACCCGAATCGCTGCAGCGTGACGTGACCGCACTCGCCGTGGCGACGCGCGCGCTGTACGCCCACAATGCGGAGGCTCAGGTCGCCGAACCCGCCGCAATGGCGGCGATGCCGAAGGCGAAGCGCAAGCCATTCGAAGCCAGGACTGCCGCCGAGAAGCTCAAGCGCCTGATGGTGGTGATGCCACAGATCGCCGACGGTGAGGAGCACAGCATTGCCGACGTGGCGGCGAGGGTGGGGTGCGACGTGGAGACGCTGGCCGCCGATCTGCACTCGCTGGCGCCGCGCACCGATGTTCCCGGCGGCTTCATTGACAAGGTGACGATTCTGTTCACGGCGAGCACCGTGTCGGCCGAATCGAGGCATCTCCGGCGCCCGATGCGACTCACCCGCAGTGAATTGTGTGCGCTCGATCTCGGCCTTGGTGTGCTGCGAAATCATCGCCCGCCCGATGAGCACGGGGTGCTGGATCGTGCGCGGCGCCGGCTGCAGCGGGTGATCGTGGCGCTGCGGGATGATCCGGTGCCTGATGCGCTGTTCAGCGTTTCGCAGGGGGAGTTCGGCAGCATGACGGGGATGGCTGAGGTGCGTGACGCCGTGCGGCTGCAGCGCAAGATCCGGATCGGCTACCGGAAGTCGGGTAGCAGCGCGGTGGATTCACGTGTGATCTGTCCCTGCCGACTGCTGGTGTCGCATGGGATGATGTACCTCGTGGCACACTGTGATCGCGCTGCCGGCATGCGCATCTTCCGGATGGATCGGGTCTCGGATGTCGAGCTGCTTGGTGAAGCGTTCACGCCACCGCAATACACGCTGGATGACATCACCCGTGATGGTCGCGTGTTCATGGGTGGCGAGCACGACACGATGCTCGTCGGGTACTCGCCCACCATCGCGCGCTGGATCGCGGAACGTGAGCTGCGGGCCCTGGCGGACGACGGCAGCCTGGTGCTGGATCATGCACTCGCCGATGTGGACTGGGCCGTCCGGCACGTGCTGCAGTACGGCCCTGACGCCGAAGTGCTGTCACCGCCGTCGCTGCGTGCGCGGCTGCGCGAGACCCTCGACGCCATCATCGGGTGAACGGCAGCGGCGCGATCGGGTTGGTGCGATCGCGCCGCAATTCCGGCGTCAGCGATTTCCTGCCATCTGCGTCTGGCCCGTGATGGTGCGACGCGCCTGATCCAGCCCGCCGCGCAGGGTGAACGCGCGATCCCGCACGCTGCCGCTGGTGTCGCCGAGGGCCTGTCGGAGCGCACGCTGCGCCTCCGATGGGACGGTGCTGCCGAGCGAGAGCAGGGCGGTGGTGGCCACTTCGTAGATGGCGACGGTGGCGTCGGGCTGCCCGTTGTTGAAGAGTGGCACACCGCGACGAATGGCGAGGTCGATCAGCTCGATCGCCGAGCCGGACGTTCCGGTCGTGCGGTCGGCGGCCGGGATCAGCACGCGGTCGATCACATGAATGATGCCGTTGCTGGCCGGGATGTCGGCGATGCGCACGGTGGCGTCATTGATGCGTAACTCGTCGTTGCGCTGGCTGATGCGCACATCCTGTCCTGCTACGGTACCGGCACGACTGACGTTCCGGGCCTGTGAGGCGGTGATGCGTCCGGCGATCACGTGATAGGTGAGGATCGTGCGCAGCTTGTCGCGATTTTCCGGCTTGAGCAGGTCCTGCACGGTGCCGTTCGGGAGCCTGGCGAAGGCCTCGTCGGTGGGCGCGAAGAGGGTGTATGGTCCGCGGCCGAGGAGGGTCTCTGTGAGGCCGGCGGCATCGACGGCGGCCAGCAGCGTGGTAAACTGTCCGGCAGTCTTCGCGACCTGCGGGATCGAGGCGGCGGAGGAGCCATGCTGGGCCGTGACCGTGGACAGTGGCGTGCTGGCCAGCACGGCGAGGAGGGCAAGTCGTGAGGAGAAACGCATGGTCGGGCTCCAGTGCAGGGGAAACGCAACGAACGGAACGATCGGATGACCTCCGGTTCGCCGGATGTTTCGGGCTGGATGCACCGCGCGGCACGGCTGTCGTTCGCTGCATCCGAAACCGTCACACGCGCGAATACCTTCACGACACAGGGACTGACGAGGCCGATTTGGAGCAGACTGGCAGATGGGGCAACCCGCACGGATGGATGAGTTGACGACGCGAGGAGGCGGTGAGTCGGCGCGTGCACACCTGGCGCTGGTGACGGATGTCGCCAGTACGGGTGTGGCTCCGCTCGAGCCGCTGCTGCCGCGTATCGCCGCCGGTGACGAGCGGGCGGTGCGCGACGCCGTCACCCGGTATGGGCCGCTGGTCTGGTCGCTGGCGCGCCGCTGGTCGCCTGATGGTGGTGATGCCGAAGACGCGGTGCAGGAGATCTTCATCGACCTGTGGCGCACGGCGGCGCGCTACGACGTGTCGCGCACCAGCGAGGCGGGATGGGTCGCGATGATCGCCCGTCGGCGCCTGATCGATCGCGCACGCCGCCGCGAGCGACTGCCGGTGCTCGAGGCGATCCCCGAAGGCTTCGACGTGGCCAGCGAGTCGGAACGTGACCTGGATCGGGAATGGCGCGCCGAACAGGCACGGGCGATCCTCCGTGAACTCCCCGAATCGCAGCGCCGCATGCTGGAACTCTCGCTGGTGCATGGCAAGACGCACGACGAGATCGCCCGTGAGACCGACACACCGCTGGGCACCGTGAAATCGCACATCCGGCGTGGGCTCCAACGAGCCCGCGACCTGCTGGCGGCACGGACCACGCACGACGCAGGAGAGGCATAGTGCAGCACGAGATGGAAGATGATCGATTGGGCGAGCTGTTGATGCAGCGCGCGACGGGTGCACTGAGCGCGCCGGAGGCCGATGCGCTGGAGCGGGCACTGGCAGCGCTGCCCCCCGGTGAGGTCGCGCGGTGGGAACGTGCGGCCGCCGAGCTGACCGCTGCCTTCGCGGCGGACGACCCGGCGGCACGCGAGCCGATGCCAGCGGCGCTCGCGGCCAGCATCATCGCCACCGGCGAGCGCCTCGTGCGGGCGCAGGAACCTCAGGCGGCACCGCCATCCGCTGTGGTGCGGCCAATGGCGTCGGCGCGCCCGAACGTGCTGGCGTGGAGCGGCTGGATGGCTGCCGCGGCCGCACTGGTGCTCTGGTTCGCCGCGCCACGCGCCTCGGAGGTGAGTGGACGGGCCGTCGAGCCGGTGCGGACGGTGGCGATGCTGCGTGACTCGCTGCTTTCGGCCGATTCAGCCTCGACGCGTCTCGACTGGACCGCCACGGCGGACAGCAGCGCCGCAGGCGCGAGTGGTGACGTGGTGTGGAGTGGCCGGGCCCAGCGCGGCGTGATGCGGATCGCGGGCCTGCAGCCCAACGACCGTCAGCGCTGGCAATATCAGCTCTGGATCTTCGACAAGACGCGCGACCAGAAGTACCCGGTGGATGGCGGCGTCTTCGACATTCCTGCAGGTCAGACCGAAGTCCTGGTCCCGATCGACGCGCGCGTGCCGGTGAGCGAGGCCGTGCTGTTCGCCGTCACCGTCGAACCTGCCGGTGGCGTGGTCGTCTCGACCCGCGAGCGCATCGCACTGCTCGCGCAGCGCAAGAGCTGACCGACACTGCGTGACGCAGAAGCGCAGAGAGGCGCAGAAGTCGCAGGAGTGATGGGAGGAACAGCGCCAAAGGTGCGGCAGTTATTCCCCTCTGCAGTGTCTGTGACCCCTGCGTTCCTCTGCGCTTCTGCGTCACGCAGTGTCAATCGCGCCGACTCATACCACCGCGAACGGCGTCTCGAGGCTGCGGGATTGCGGCGTGAAGAGTCGTGCGCCGCTCTCGGTGATCACCATGTCGTCCTCGAGCCGGATGCCGAATTCGCCCGGGATGTAGATTCCCGGCTCGTCGGAGAAGGTCATGCCCGGCTGCAGTGGCAGCGTGTTGCCCTTGACCAGGTAGGGCCATTCGTGTCCATCCATCCCCATGCCGTGCCCGACGCGGTGCGTGAAGTATTTGTAGCCGGGGCCGAAGCCGGCGTCGCTGATCACCTTGCGTGCCGCGGCGTCCACGGCTTCGGCCGGCACGCCGGGCTTTGCCGCGGCGAGGGCCGCTGACTGCGCGCGCAGCTCGATCTCGAAGACATCCTTCATGCGCTGCGTGGCCTTGCCGAGCACGAATGTGCGTGAGATGTCGGAGCAGTAGCCCTCCACCTTGCAGCCGCCGTCGATCAGCACGATGGAGCCTTCACGGATCACCTGGGGCTTGGCCGAGCCGTGCGGGAGGGCGGAGAATTCGCCGACCTGTGCACCGGCACTGCCGCTGTAGCCGAGCTTCTCGTGTGCCGCCTCGACGAGGTCCTGAAACTGCGACTGCGTCATGCCGTCGGCGAGCGCCCGGTACGCCGCTTCGTAGGCCGCGAGCGTGACGTTGCTGGCATGCTGCATCAGCTCGATCTCATGTGCATCCTTCACCACGCGGCAGCCGGCCGTGACCGGTGTGCCGCTCACGAATCGTCCACCCGTCAACGCCTTCGCCATGCCATCGTGAAAGACGAACTTGACCGTCTCCTCGACACCGACGGTTGCGGTTGCCAGGCCACGATCGCGGAGCCCCCTGGCGAACAGCGCATGCGGATTCTCGTCCTCTTCCCACGCAAACACCTGCGCCTCGCTCCCGAGCGGCCCCGTGCGCGCCTGTTCCATGGCGCGCTCCTCCTCGAACTTCGGGGTGACGAGGAATGCGCTGCCCTTCACCGGGATGATCGCCGCCAGCAATCGCTCGCTCGTCCCCCAGCGGATGCCGGTGAAGTACTCCATCGACGTGCCGCCCGTCAGTACCAGCGCATCGATCTTGTTGTCGCGCATCAGCCGTTTCGCCTTCTCGAGACGTCCGCGGCGTTCCTCCACGCTGATCGGCGTGACACCGGCCGTCATCGGCCGGAGCGACCGGATCGATTCCGGCAGCGCCGTGTCATCGGGCGGCGCGACACTGTCCTGTCGGGTGGCGGTGAAGCCGAAGGCGCTGGCGGTGAGTGCAGCGGACGAGGCGGCGACGAAGTGGCGGCGCGAGGACATGGCGGGATGATGGAAGGGAGGCCACGGTGCTGGCGGGCGCCATCGCCCACCTCCGCGAGAATATGCAGCAGTGGCTGATCGTGTGCACCCGATGCCAGTCTGGCACGACACCGACACTCCGTCTGGATGCTCGGGACACCAGCCGCTTCCGCGCGTCTGACGAGGTGAGCCGTTGGCCTCACACGCGGTGGGCCGCTACAATCCCGGGACGGCGCCACGCGGTGCCCCTTCTGCCAATTTCCGCCCCGGACCGGACCATGCCCAGCATTCGTCGGATTCTCGCGTGCCTCCTCCTCCCCGTCGCGGCCAACGCGCAGGCCGCACTCACGCCGCACCAGAAGGCGGCGCGTGACGTCTACGAGCAGCTGGTCGAGATCAACACCGTCGACTCCGTCGGATCGGTCACCGCAGCCGTCGAAGCGATGGCGGCGCGATTCCGCGAGGCGGGATTCGCTGCCGGTGACATCCACGTGATCGTGCCCCCGGGCAAGCCGACCAAGGGCAATCTCGTGGTCCGCTACCGGGGACGCGGTGGACCACAGAAGCCGGTGTTGCTGCTGGCACATCTGGACGTGGTGGCAGCGCTGCGCAGCGACTGGCCCAACGATCCGTTCGAACTGCGCGAGGAGAACGGCTTCTTCCTCGGTCGCGGCACGGCCGACGACAAGGCGATGGCGGCGATGTTCGTCGCCAACCTGCTGCGCTACCGCAAGGAAGGGTACGTGCCATCGCGTGACCTGATCCTCGCGCTGACGGCCGATGAGGAAGGGGGCGGCTCCAACGGTGTGACGTATCTCCTGCAGAACCACCGCGCCCTGATCGATGCCGCATACGCCATCAACGAAGGGGGCGGTGGCACCCTCAGCGCCGATGGCGCCAAGCCGGTGTTCCACTCCATTCAGGCCGCCGAGAAGGTGTACACCGACTTCACGTTCACTGCGACGAACACCGGTGGGCACTCCAGCGTCCCGCGTCCGGACAATGCGATCTACCAGCTGTCGCAGGCGCTGATGCAGGTGTCGAAGCATACCTTCCCGGTGGCGCTCAACTCGGTCACGAAGCCGTTCTTCCTCGAAACCGCAAAGGTCGAGCGTCCCGAGATGGCCGCCGCCATGCGCGCGGTCGCGGCGAATCCGTCGGACAGCGCGGCCGCCGCGATCATCTCGAAGGATGCCCGCTACGCCTCCATGCTGCGGACCTCCTGCGTGGCCACGCGACTGGCGGGCGGGCATGCCAACAACGCGTTGCCGCAGACGGCCACGGCCAACGTGAATTGCCGCATCGCCCCGACGTCGTCGCCCGACGACGTGAAGGCCGCACTCATCCGCGTGATCGGCGACACCGGGATCAAGGTTTCGTCGCGCGGTGAAGGGCGCACGGCGTCGACCCCCGATCCAATCGATCCGGGGCTGCTCGCCAGCGCCACGGCACTCACGAAGCAGATGTGGGGCAACATTCCCGTCATTCCGACCATGAGCACCGGCGCCACCGATGGCCGCCCGCTCCGCGCGGCGGGGATCCCGACCTTCGGGGTCAGTGGCATCTTCTCGGTGCCGGGTGAAACCAACGCCCATGGCCGCGACGAAAAGCTGCGCACCCGCTCCTTCTACGAAGGGCTCGACTTCCTCTACCAACTCGTGAAGCAGGTGTCGGGTAGCGTGGCCATGTGACGGTGTGTCGTGTGCTGTCGCTGGTGCTGCTCGTTGCACTGCCGTTGCAGGCGCAGGTTCCCCCGGCAGCGCGTGTGCGCCTCAGCGGCTATGTCCGCACTGTCGCAAGCGGTGAAGTGATCCGCCGCGCCGAAGTCCTTGCCGATGACGGCGCGGTGCGGGTGGAGTCGAATGAGGAAGGGTTCTATTCCATCCTGCTGCCGGTCGGGGCGCACCGCATTCGCATCCGCGCCATCGGCTTCGCACCGCTCGACACCACGCTGCGTCTCACCGCCAGTGCGTCGCGCGATTTCCGCCTGACCTCGCGCCAGGTCACGCTCTCGGCCGTGACGGTGCAGGCCGACGCCAATGGGGATCGTCCCGATCTCGATCCGCGCACGCCCGACATGAGCGTGCTGCGCCTCGACATGCGGGCCATCAAGCTGCTGCCCACGGTGCTCGGCGAACCGGATCCGATCCGCAGCCTCACGCTGCTGCCCGGCGTGAGCATGTCCAGTGATGCCAGCACCGCCATCAGCGTGCGAGGCGGTGCGGCCGACCAGAATCTCTTCCTGCTGGACGAGGCGACGGTCTACAATCCGAGCCACATCCTCGGGTTCCTCAGCACCTTCAATGCGGACGCCGTCGACAACTTCACACTCTACAAGGGTGCCATTCCTGCACGGTTCGGTGGCCGCTTGTCGTCGGTGGTGGACGTGCGGCAGCGTGAAGGGAACGCCAACGAATTCGTCGGGTCGGCGTCGATCGGCCTGCTGGCCAGCAAGGGCACACTCGAGGGTCCGCTGCCGAAGAAGGTCGGCTCGTACATGATCGCTGCGCGCCGTTCGTACGCCGATCTCTTCGCGCCGCTCGCGAGCGACACCGCCATCCGCGACACTCGCGCCTACTTCTACGACCTCAACGCCAAGTCCAACATCCGGCTCGGCAGCAACGGGGCGCTGCTGCTGTCGGGCTATCTGGGTCGCGATCGCTTCACCGGCGGCACCGACTTCGGTGCCGGCTGGGGCAACCGGGCCACGACACTGCGCTGGAATCAGGCGTTCGCCAACCGGCTCTTTTCGAAGGTCACGCTGGCCGCCGGCACCTACGACTATCGCATCGATGTCGTGACCGGTCTGGATGACTCACTCACCTGGCGTTCACAGATTCGCAGCCTCGACGCGAAGATCGACCAGACCCTGTATCTCTCGCCCACGAACACCCTTGAATTCGGCGCACAGTTCACCAGCCAGCAGATCCGCCCGGGCGACCTGATTCCCAACACTGCCACCGAGACGTTCCGTGAGCGCCGCATCCAGCCGCGGCAGGCACAGCTGCCGGCGCTGTATCTCGGGCAGGAACTGCAGCTCGGCGCGCGGGTCTCGGTGCGGTACGGCCTGCGGTATGCCAGCTACGTGCGACGGGGTGCCGCGACGATCTATCAGTATCGCAACGGCGCGCCCGTGGTCTGGAACGAATCGCTGTCGCGGTACGAACCGGGGGTCGTATCCGACAGCATCACCTACACCAGCGGCAGCACGGTCTCGTCAGCCGGTGGGTTCGAACCCCGCATTTCGGGCCGCGTCATGCTGGGACAGAACTCGAGCCTGAAGGCGAGTTATGCACGGACGCAGCAGTTCCTGCTGCTCGTGTCCAACACCAACTCCGTCAGTCCGCTCGATGTCTGGGAGCCGGCGGGGCCCTACATCGAACCGCAGCGCGCCGATCAGTACGCACTCGGCTACAGCGCCAACCGGTACGGCTACGAACTCTCGGTGGAAGGGTACTGGAAGCGCGCGACGAACGTGGTGGATTTCATCGATGGATCGGACGTGTTGCTCAACCCCCGCATCGAAACGCAGATGGTGCAGGGCAGTGGCCGCGCGTATGGGCTCGAGATGCTGCTGCGTCGCACGGCAGGCACCACGACCGGCTGGGTGAGCTACACCCTCGCGCGCAGCGAACAGCGATTTCCCGTGCCCGCACGCTCCGGGGGCAGTGGGACCGGCGGCATCAACGATGGCGCATGGTATCCGAGCCCCTTCGACAAGACGCACAACCTGTCGGTCGTCGTGTTGCGACCACTCGGCCCGAAGTGGACCATCGGCAGCACCTTCATGCTCGCCACCGGCCTGCCCACCACCTTCCCCGGTGCCCGCTACACCATCGATGGCCTGCTGGTCACGGAGTTCGGACCGCGGAACGGTGGCAGGTTGCCGCTCTACCATCGTCTCGACCTGAACGCCACGCGACAGTTCCGTCGCGGTGAGCTGCAGTTCGGCGTGCTCAATGTGTACAACCGCTTCAATGCGCAGTCGCTTCGCTTCCGTCAGCAGGTGGCCAACCCGCGGGTCACCGAAGCGGTGCAGACCTCGATCTTCGGCATCGTCCCGAGCGTGGCGTATGCGTTTCATTTCTGAACGACGGCGCCAGCGCCTGCTGCTGCTTGCGCTGCTTGCCACGAGCCTGGCAGGCTGTGAGCGGGTCGTGTCGGTCGAGGCCCCGTCCTTCGAGCCGCGGCTCGTCGTGGAGGCGCGGCTGGAGCGGCCGTTCAATCGCCGTGGTCCGCTGCAGCGCATTCGCCTCACGACCACGCAGGATGTGTTCACCGAGACCGATCCACCGCCGGCACGCGGTGCGGTGGTGCGCGTGGTCGATGCGGCCGGTGTGAGCGTTGCCTTTGCCGAGTCGGCCACCGAGCCAGGTGTGTACGTCGCGACGGCGCCCATGAACCTGCCGGTGAACCAGTCGGTCACGCTGCAGATCACCTGGAACGGCGATCAGTATCAGTCTCGCGAGACGATGCAGCGCGCGGTGCCGATCGATTCACTCGGATTCACGGAGGGGGGCGTTCGTCCGGGGCTCGGTCCCGGGTTGCGCGCTGCCATCTGGTTCATCGATCCGGAGGCGATCACGAACTTCTATCTGTGGGAGCAGTTCGTGGACGGTGTGCGGCAGGTCACGCCCGACAGTGGCGCATTCACCCGCGCCGTTCGCTCGGATGAGATCATCGACGGGGCCCTGATCCGCGAGTTCAAGCCATACAACGGCATCGTGGTGCGAGCGGGACAGGTGGTGCGCATCCGTCAGCTCTCGATCTCCTCGCAGACGTACCGATTCTACGAGGCGCTCTCGGAGCAGACGCGCAACAACGGATCCCCCTTCGGGGTGCCGGTCAGCAGCATTCGCGGCAACGTGGCCAACGTCACCCGCCCCGGGCGGCTCGCGCTGGGATACTTCATCGCCTCGGAGTACTTCGACATCGAGCGTACCGTCCCCTGACGGCGCGCGACGGGGCCAGCCCTCGCGCCCGGCGGACCGATGTGGGAAGTTTGGGAGTCGTCGTGCCCGACTCCCACCCTCCCGGACTTCCCGATGCGGCTCGCCTGTTCCCGCCAGACCTTCGTTGCCGTCGCCGTTGTCGCTGCGCTCTTCGGCCCCGAGGCTGGTGCCCAGCGCACCACCACGCCGCGCCCTGTCGCCGCACCCGCGTACGACCCCACGCTCTACAGTTCGCCCTCGGCCACCAGCGGCATCTTCAAGTCGCTGCGGTGGCGCAACGTGGGCCCGACGCGTGGCGGTCGGGCGAATGCGGTGGCCGGTGATCCGAACAAGCCGCTCACCTTCTACATGGGTGGCGTGAACGGCGGGATGTGGCGCACCACCAACGGTGGGCAGTCGTGGAACAACATCACCGACGGCAAGAGTGACATCTCCAGCGTCGGGGCCATCGCCATCGCGCCGTCGGATGCGAACGTGATCTACGTCGGCACCGGGGAGTCGCAACTGCGCGAGGATCTCACGCACGGTACCGGCATCTATCGCTCCACCGATGCCGGCAGCACCTGGACGCGACTCGGTCTGACCGACTCGTACCAGATCGCCGACATCATCGTCGATCCGCGCGACCCGGATCGTGTGTACGTGGCGTCGATGGGGCATGCCTTCGGGCCGAATGCGGAACGCGGCGTCTTCCGCTCGCTGGATGGCGGCACGTCATGGAAGAAGGTGCTCTTCATCAACGATTCGACCGGGGCCAACGATCTCACCATCGATCCGCAGAACCCGCGGATCATGTACGCCTCGATGTACAAGTTCCAGCGCACGCCATGGTCGATGGACGCGGGCGGCGGTCGCAGCGGGATCTGGAAGACGGTCGATGGCGGCGACACGTGGAGTGAGCTCACGTTCCGCCCTGGCATCCCCAAGCGCCCGCTCGGCAAGATCGGCATCGACGTGTCGCCGGCCAATCCGCGACGCCTCTACGCCAGCATCGAAGCCCCCGACTCGTCGGGTGGCATCTTCCGCTCCGACGACGCCGGCGAAAGCTGGCGCCGGATGAACACCGACGCGCGCTTCTGGGTCCGGGCCTGGTACTACTCGCAGGTGGCCGCCGATCCGGTGAATGAGAACACGGTGTACGTGATGAACCTCACCGTGTACAAGTCGATCGATGGTGGCAAGAGCTTCACCCCCGTGCGTGTGCCGCATGGTGACACGCACGCCATGTGGATCGATCCGAAGGATGGCAACCGGATGATCAACTCGAACGACGGCGGTGGCACCGTCACGTTCGACGGCGGCGCGACCTGGTCGAGCATCATGAACCAGCCCACGGCGCAGTTCTACCATGTCACCACCGACAACCAGTTCCCGTACCGCATCTATGGCGCACAGCAGGACAACAGCGCCATTTCGATTGCGAGCCGGTCCGACGACGGTGTGATCGGCGAGCGTGACTACTTCAGCACGGCGGGCTGCGAGAATGCCACCGTGGCGGTGGATCCGCGCAACCCGATGATCACGTATGGCGGCTGCTACATGGGCGCCTTCGAGCGCTACGACCATGCCCGTCGGCAGTCGCGCGACATCTCCGTCACGCTGCGCAACTACGATGGCTGGGGCGCGGCCGACGTGCCGGAGCGGTTTCAGTGGACCTTTCCGGTGCTGATTTCGCCGCACGACCCGTCCACACTCTACGTCACGTCGCAGCATGTCTGGCGTTCGCGCACCGAGGGGGCGAGCTGGGAGAAGATCTCCCCTGATCTCACGGTGCACGATCGGAAGACGCTGACCCGCACCGGTGGCCCGATCCACGGTGAGATGACCGGCGCCGAGTGGTATGCCACCATTTACGCCTTCGCCGAATCCCCGAAGGCCAAGGGTGTGCTCTGGGCCGGCTCCGACGATGGGCTGCTGCACGTGTCGAAGAACGGCGGCGCCAGCTGGGAGAACGTCACGCCACCGGGCTACGGCAAGTTCACGCGCACGTCGCACATCGATGCGTCGCCGCACGATGCCGCCACGGTCTACGTCGCGGCCAACCGCTATCAGCAGGACGACTACGCACCGTACCTCTGGAAGAGTGCGGACTATGGCAAGACGTGGACGAAGATCGTGACGGGCATCCCCGGGACCGCGTTCACGCGTGTGGTGCGTGAGGATCCCGTGCGTCGCGGGCTGCTGTATGCCGGCACCGAGATCGGGGTGTGGACCAGCATGAACGATGGTGCCACGTGGCAGCCCATGCAGCTCAACCTGCCCCGTGTGAGCGTGCGTGATCTGACGGTGCATGGCAATGATCTCATCGCCGCCACGCATGGTCGGGCGTTCTGGGTGATCGACGACCTGTCGCCGCTGCGTGAGCTCAGCGAGGTGGTGATGAAGAAGCCGGTGCACCTGTTCCAGCCGGCGACGGCACTGTTGTGGGATGGACGTGGATGGCAGCGCAACGGAGCCGCAGGCGAGAACCCGCCACCCGGCGCACTCCTGGATTACTGGCTGCGCGAGGCGCCGGCCGCCGGCACCTCGGTGTCGGTGCAGTTCGCCGATGCGAAGGGGGCGGTGATCCGCACCTTCAGCACGACGGTGCGTCACGACAGTACGGCGGCCACCGACACCATCGCGGCGCGGAAAGTCCAGACCGACAGCATTGCCTATTACGCCGCCGATTCGATCCCACGCCTCAAGGCAGGCACGAATCGGTTCTTCTGGGATCTGCGGTATCCCGATGCACGCCAGATGCCGAACACCGTGGTCGATGAAGGGACGCTGTCGGGGCCGAAGGTGTCGCCCGGCACGTATTCCGTGCGTCTGATCGTCGGCCGCGACACGTCGTCGCGCACCTTCGCCGTGCTCGCCGACCCGCGCGCGACAGCCACCACCGCCGATCTCGTCGCGCAGTTCGATGCGGCACAGCGCGTGCGCGGCCGGATCAACGAAATCGTCGAGCGGGTGGGTCGTCTGGAGGAGTTGCAGTCGCAGCTGGACGCGCGTGTGGAGCAGACGAAGGATCAGGCTTATGCCGCGCAGGTGGCTGACGCGGCCAAGGCGGCCCGTGCCAAGCTCGAAGTGGTGCGCGAGCAGTTGTACGAGATCGGCTGCCACGTGGACCAGTGTACGCTCGACATGCCGGTGCGCCTGTACAACTGGTTCATCACGCTCAATTCACAGATCCAGACCGGCGCCTATGCCCCGACGCAGCAGCATGGCGAGATCTACAACGATCTCTCGACCAAGCTCGACGTGCAGCTGAAGGCCATGGACCGCATCGAGCAGGACGACATCCGCAAGTTCAACGAGATGCTGCAGGGGCTGGGCATCCCGAGCGTGTTCGTCAAGCCGAAGCCGCCGATCGGCTGACAGCGCTTGCTCCTCTGCTCCCTTCGCTGCCTCGCGTTACAGTATCTGACTCCATGTGCCGGAGCGGAGGCGGCGACGGTTCCACGCTGCGGGCCCGGGAACCCGTCGGGACGGATGCGGATAGCTCACTGAGCCCCGTCTCTCGTCACCCTCGCCCCGGTCACCATGCAACGTTCCGCCCTGCTCCTGCTTCGGATCTCGCTCGGCGGATTGATGGCGTACTGGGGCATCGACAAGCTGCTCAACGTGGCGCACGGCGTGACGGTCGCCGAGAAGTTCTACGGTGGCGTGGCGGTGGCGACCACGCTGATGCAGGGATTCGGAGTGGTCCAGCTGCTGCTGGGGGTGCTGATCATGATCGGCCTGTTGCGTCGGGTCACCTATCCCGCGCTGCTGGCGATCACGGGGACGACCCTCGTCGCCGTCTGGAAGTCGATCGTCGATCCCTTCAAGTTGCTGATGGATGGGGGCAACCTGATCTTCTATCCGTCCCTGATCATCGTGGCGGCGGCCTTGGTGCTGCTGGCCTTCCGCGATCAGGACTCGCTGGCCCTCGACGCGCGTTCGCCGGCGACGCGCCGCTGACGGCGTACGCGGGCGCCCGCCGCCCGACGGTGCGCGGCGCGGTTGTCCGCGTGGCATCATTCCGGCATGGACTCCCGTAACACCGTCCCAGCCGACCAGCCCTGCCCGCTGCCATGATGCGCTTCGTCACGATCGCCGTCGCTGCCCTCGCCCTCGTGGCCTGCCAGCGATCCGCCACGCCGCGACCCGCCACCGCCGTGTCCCAGCAGCAGTTCGCCGAGCAACATCGCCCGCAGTTCCACTTCACGCCGCCGGCGAAATGGATGAACGATCCCAACGGGATGGTCTTCTTCGACGGCGAGTATCACCTCTTCTATCAGCACTATCCCGACAGCTCCGTGTGGGGCCCGATGCACTGGGGCCACGCCATCAGCACGGACCTCGTCCACTGGCAGCACCTGCCGATTGCGCTCTACCCCGATTCGCTGGGGCTGATCTTTTCCGGCAGCGCGGTCATCGACTGGAAGAACACCAGCGGATTCGGCGTGGATGGCAAGCCGCCGATGGTCGCGATGTTCACGTATCACGACATGGCGGGCGAGAAGGCGGGGACGAAGACGTTCCAGACGCAGGGACTCGCCTACAGCACCGACCGTGGTCGCACGTGGACCAAGTATGCCGGCAACCCGGTGATCCCGAATCCCGGCATCCGTGATTTTCGCGACACGAAGGTGATCTGGCACGAAGCGTCACAGCGCTGGATCATGGTGCTGGCCGCTGCGGATCGCATCCGCATCTACGCCTCGTACAACCTGAGGGAGTGGGAGCCGGCCAGCGAATTCGGCGCCGCGCTCGGTGCGCATGGCGGGGTATGGGAATGTCCCGACCTCTTCCCGCTTCGCATCGAAGGCACGAACGAGACGCGCTGGGTGCTGCTGGTGAGCATCAATCCCGGTGGGCCCAATGGCGGTTCCGCCACGCAGTACTTCGTCGGAAACTTCGATGGCACCACCTTCACGCTCGACCCGCAGTTCGCCAGTGGGGTCGGGGCGGCGGGCAAGGAACCCGATCGCGGCATCTGGATCGATCATGGCCGCGACAACTACGCCGGCGTGACCTGGTCCGACATCCCCAGCACCGACGGTCGCCGCCTCTTCATCGGCTGGATGAGCAACTGGGACTACGCCCGGGAAGTCCCGACCGAGGCGTGGCGCAGTGCGATGACGGTGCCGCGTACGCTCACATTGCGCCGCACGCCGGCGGGGCTCCGGCTCATGTCCACACCCGTCAGCGAACTGCGGCTGCTGCGCGGCGAGACCGTCACGATGAAGGACCGGAGCGTCAGCGGAGTGCAGCCGCTGCGCGTGCCGGATGGCGGCATGGCGGCGCAGTCGGAGATCGATCTCGAGTTTCTGGTGACGGCCGAAGATACCGCGGATGTCGCCATCGAGCTCTCCAACGCGGCGGGTGAGACGTATCGCGTCGGTTTCGACCAGGCCACACGACGATTCTTCAGCGATCGTAATGCGCTGCCGAAGGGATTCTCGCCGAAGTTCGCGACCGGTGTGCACTGGGCACCGCGCATCGTCACCGATTCGGTGGTGCGCATGCACCTGTTCGTCGACCGTGCCTCCGTTGAGCTGTTCGCCGACGGTGGTGCGACCGCGCTCACCGACATCGTGTTCCCCGCGCAGGACTTCAGCATCATGCGGCTCGTCGTGAAGGGCGACGCCGTGCGCCTGCGGTATGCGAATGTCTCGGCCCTCAAGTCGATCTGGCAATGAGGATTCGGAACGCGGTACTCAGCGCGGCCTGCGTCCGTACCGGATGCTCGTCGAGGATGCAGCGATCGGTCATGACGCGACGTCGCTGACGGCGGCAGCGGCCACGAAAAAGGCGCCGGGACGTTGTCCGGCGCCTTGATCTTGTGTGCGGGTCGTGGTCGTCAGCCGTTGAGGCGACGACGGCGTCGCATCACGGCGAGGAGTCCGAGCCCTGTGGCGAACAGCATGTAGGTGGAGGGTTCCGGCACCGCCGAGGGATTCGGGGTGGGCGGCAGCGCGGTGCGCGTGAACGCGCTGTACACCACGCCTGACTGCGAGAAGTTGTAGAACGCCATGCTGCCATCGGCGAACGCACCGAGGATGTCGAGCTCCAGCGTCCCGTTGACGAACACCTGCAACGCGCTCGCCGTGAAGACGAAGCGGAAATCGTAGTTCGTCGCCGCCTCCCACCCCGTTGCACCGCGGGTCGCACCGCGCTGCAGTTCTTGCAGTCCCCCGCCGGCATCCGAGGCGAAGTTGGTGTGGCCCCAGAACTCGTCAGCCGTCGGGACGCCGGTCACGCGCGACACGGCCAGACCGCGTTGGGCTGTGGTGCCGGGCGTCGTGGACGGGGCGCCTCGCCTGCGGGGGACTCATCATGGCTCACGGCGCACGTGGCTACCTGGAACGTGACCGAAGCCCTTCGGATGAGTCCAGCAGGCAGGCGTGTCGGTGCGGCGGTGAACGGCCGACACTGGCAGATGCACGCCGATCGTGTTTCTCCGTGCGAACGTCCCGACCGCCCGGCCACCATGATCCTGGCTGACGTCGTCGTGGCCCGCACCGTCCTGCACTGACTCCGGTCCCGCCACGGTCGCGCGGGGTGCGGCGTGGTGCATCCACACGGGACCGTCCATGCACCGGCAGCTCTACTCGATCGACGATTTCGGCGAGCGCACCACCGCCACGATTCTGCGTGATGCGGCGGTGAGTCGCGACGAGTGCACCCGCTGCGTCGGTCCCGCCTTGCTGGCGGGATTCGACGACCGCTTTCGCCGACTGGGTGATGATGCGCCCGGTGCGCGACAGGCGCAGCGTCTGTTGCGTGATGGCGTGACCTGCATCAATTCGCTCTATGCCAGCATCGGTGCACGCTCCGCCGACGCCATCATGGGTCTCGCGACCGTCTGCGCGAACTCGGCCACCTATCTCACACCGGCGCTGGTCGATGCGGTGGTTCGTACGGCCGACAGCCTCAGTCCGTGGATGAACACCGTGCTCGAGGCCGACTCCGTGGAGTCGGGACTGACCTCCGACGCATGGGAAGCCCTCGGTGCGGCGGCGGTCGGTCGGATGTGCGACGAACCGGACGCGAACGCACCGGGCGAGCGTGCCGACCGCGACGGGGCTGCCGCGATCCTCGTGCAGCTCGCCGCCTCGGGCCACGCCACCCATCGGTGGCCTGTCTGGCGCGAGCGGTTGTTCGCGGAGTGTGACTTCAACGGGCCGGCCGGCTGCCGTGATGCGGCGTCGGTGCTGATGTCGGGTGGCCTCACGTTCGCGCCGCTCAGTGGCGCCGAGTATCTCCGTCTGCTCCCATCCGTCGCACGGTATCCGGGGTGGATGTCGTCGATCCTGCGGCATCCGCTGCTGGCCGATCCGGTGGTCGCGTCGGCCACTGCCGACCTGCTGATCGCGGCCGCGGCGCGCCACGCCGCCGATGTCGGCGGCGATGCCCCGAATGCTGAGTCGGTCCGCGTGATGCTCTGTGACCGGCATCTGCGGCTCGCGTCCGATCACCCGGTCGTCGTTGCGGCAGCGGCCTGGTTCGACCGGCAGTCGGGCAGCACCGACGAGGGCAGCCAGCGTGGTGCGTCGGTCACGCGACGCCGGGCGCGGAAGCCGGGGACGATCACCTACTTCCCGAAGTAGTCGGCTGCGGGCTGGTCGTCGCTGTGGCGGCCAGCTCGCAACTTCTCAGGGGAACGTCAACCCCGTCGCCGATGCCGCCGGTGTCGTGGCGGAGATCGTCGAGCCGCGGCCGTACTGCCCCGTCGCGTTACTGCCCCAGCAGAGCAGTGACCGGCGTGAAATGATGACCGTATTGTCTTCGGTGGTGACCGCACCGAACGTGATGCCGCACGACGTGCCGCTGCCCCCCGCGAGTGAGCTGAACTTCGCGCTGGCCTGCACGCTGGTTGGCACTGTGCGCGATGCGCTGGCACCGTCACCGATCTGTCCCTCGGCGCCCTCACCCCAGCAGTACGCCACCGCCTCGGGCCCGATCGCGCAACTGTGCTGCCGGCCGAGCGTGACCCGCGACAACCCACCACCGGGTGCGGCGACGGTCACCGGTATCGCGCTCGAGGTGGTGCCAGCATTGCCGAGCTGACCTGCTGCGTTCGCGCCCCAGCAACGCACGATCGACGTGGGACTGGTGGCACACGTGTGTGCGTCACCCCCACCGGCGAGTGCGAGATAGAAATGACCGCCCGTGACGGGCACCGGCGTCGCGCGGTCGGCCGTCGTACCGTCGCCGAGTTGGCCCTGCGTGTTGGCGCCCCAGCACCACGCCGCGCCAGAGAAATCGAGTGCGCAGGTGTGGTCGCGGCCGGCTGCAATGGTCGCAAACTGTCGCGAACCACTCACCGCGACCGGACTCATTGCGGGTGTCGTTGTTCCGGTGCCGAGCTGCCCATGCGTATTCGCGCCCCAGCAGAACGCACGTCCATCCGTCGCCAGGCCGCAGCTGTGCGTGCCACCGGCCGTCACGAGGAGATACGGGCCACCCGGCACAGAAACAGGGAGGCTTCGCGAGACCCCTGCGCCGTCTCCGAGCTGGCCTTGCGTACCTGCACCCCAGCAGCGCACCTCGCTGGTCACGTAGATGCCACACACATGCCGGGCGCCGACGCTGATGCTCGTGAACGCCGTGGCAACCACGGCAGGCAATGTCGTCGAGGTGGTCGTCCCGTTTCCGAGCTGCCCGGCCGAGTTGTCGCCCCAGCAGAACGTCCCCTGTTCCGAGAGACCACATGCAAATCCGTCTCCGACGGACACGCGCGCCGTACCAGGCAGCGGCGGACAGTTGATCGTCAAGTTCACCGTGGCCGTGATGCTCGGCTCCACCAGCGCGGCGCGTGTCTGGGGAACGAAACATCCGGTCGGGAGATCAGACACGTCGAGGAGTGCGGTGCCGGCAGCGACCGTGAGCGAGTACGCGCCGCCGGCCGACGTCTGTGTGGTTTCGCCACTCGTCGCTTCGGTGACCCGCACGAGGCCGAGAAGTCCGCGCAGCGGTGAGCTGACCACACCGGCAAGTGTTCCGGTCGGAATCGGTGCAGGGGGCGGGGCGGGTGATGTCCAGCCGGAGAACCAGGGAATCGAATTCAGGCCCGACAGTGCCGGTACGGCACCGATGAACGCAGGGCCTCGGAAGAAACCGTCACCTGGCAGCGCTGCGGCCGCATTCGTCGCGAGTGCCGAGCCCGCGACGGGGCGAAGATCAGGGAGAAACAGGTCGTTCGTGCTCAGCAGCTGACCTGCCACGCCGGGAAGCGCTGCGTTCTGGTCAGTCACGGAGGTCAGGTAGGCCGCTTCGGTGCTCGGGCAACCCACGCCGGTGCTCCCTTCCCCCAGGGCGAATGCGCCGGCCGTCAACACGTTACGGAGCGTGAGTGTCCCCACTGCGAACTGCGTGCAGGTGCTGCTGCCGCCGATGTCGAGCCCGATGCGGGGCGCGTACAGGAAGATGTTGCGCAACGTGCCCGCCGTGCCGCGCTCGAGCACGAGGGCGCGCGCCGTCGCGTTGCTCGGGTTGGCCGGTGCGCTTTGTGCGATGATCGTGACGTTGAAGAGCGTCGGCTGTGAGCGGGGGAGGGCATCGGCGGCCGCCGTGCTCGACGTCGTGCCGTTCTGGCCCACGATGCCGGCCGCAAATCGCAGCACGTCCTGTTGCACGGCAACCGACTGCGCACGTCCGCGCCAGCCACCGGTCCAGCGCAGCCCCGTGCCGTTCGCCGTCAGGAACATCTCGCGGACCGAGACGGTGCCGCCGGTGACGAGCAATCCTTCGTTGCGGGTACGGTTGGCCTGAATGTCTTCCACGACCGTGCCACTGCCCGCGCCGGCGAGGTGCAGCCCACGCTCGGCGTACTCGATGCGGATGTACCGCAACACGCCGCTGTCATCGGCATCGTTGCAGCCGCCGAAGGGCAGACTACCGACCGGATCCACACT
>JANOCB010000059.1:0-27409 GCA_031411975.1 Gemmatimonadaceae bacterium | reverse complement strand
GATCTTGCGGACCGTGAAGGTCGCGCTCACGCCACTGCCGCGGCGGGCGATGACCGTGCCTTCAAAGGCCTGGAGGCGCTCCTTTTCCCCTTCCTTCACGCGCACGTTGACACGAACCGTGTCACCCGCGCGGAACGGGGGAATTTCGCGCATCCACTCTTTCTGGGTCTCGATGAACGGGTGCATATCACGCTCTGCGGGGCGCCTGCGAACTGCGGCGCCGGCTGGGGTTGTCTTGGTGAGCCGTGAAGGGTAACCCGGTCGGCGCTGGGATGGTAGTGGCCGTCTACGGCCGCGTCACGATCGCCACCACCGCCAGCAGCAACTCCTCACGGACCGCGAACGGCGCCCAGAACGGCAGTGACACCGTCGACGACCCGCTGCCGGGATCGAGCGCCGTAGCGGTCCGGGCCTGCAGCACCATGTACAGCGCCCCGCTGTCGGCCCCCGCCAGCAATGCCCCGCCCTGCGCCGCCGTGTCCTGCAACACCCGCATCGCCAGGTTGCTGTCGGCCAGCGTCGCCAGCGCCCCGAAGGAGTGGCCCGGCGTCATCACGTAGCGGGTGAACTGCACCATCGCCCCGTCGAACAGCGTTGGCGGCGTCCCGGTGACCTGGCGCACCACCACCCGTGGGGTGAGGGTCCCGTCCTGCTTCCGCCGCAGCGCGGTGTCGGACGGAATCCGCAGCCACCCCGCCAGCATCGTGTCCCCCCGGGCCGCCGCCGCGCTGTCGTCCCACGCCACGGCGAGCACGAGCGTCGACCCGTCGCCGCTCGCGAGCAACGTCGCCGAGCCGAAGCCCGGCAGCAACGCCAGATCCGCCTGCAGGTGTGTCACGAGACGACGTGTCTCATCGGCCTGCGTGTTGCGGTCCACGTCCACCGGCCAGATCTCGAGCAGCACGCCTGCGGACGTGTCGATCGTCAGCGGCGGATGTGGTGCGACGGACTCCACCGGCGCCATCACCGCCGCGGCCGGTGGCACCTTCACTGGCGCGTCGTCACCCCGGCACGCCGCGACCAGCGCCACACCCGCAATCAGCAGCAGCGCCAGTCGCACCCGCTCATTCCCCGCGCGACGACGTCCGGCGCTCACCTTCGAGCCGGCGCCACTCCGCGATCTTCTTGTGGTGCCCGGACAGCAGCACATCGGGCACACGATGACCACGGTATTCCTCGGGCCGCGTGTAGCTCGGCGCGCTCACGCCGGCGCCCGCGTAGAACGAGTCGGTGGCCGCGGAATCGTGATCGCTCATTGCACCCGGCAGCAGCCGCGCCACCGCATCGACGATGGCCAGCGCGGCCGGCTCACCACCACTCAGCACGAAGTCACCCAGCGAGATTTCCTCCGTGGCGAGAAAATCGGCCACGCGCTGATCCACATCCTTGTAATGACCGCAGAGCAGCGTCAGCTCCGCGCCGGCCGCAAAGCGATGGGCGTCGGTCTGCGAGAACACCTTGCCGCGTGGTGACAGCAGCACGATCGGCGCCGTGGCACCGATCGCTTCCACCGCCTCGAAGAACGGCGTGGGCTTCATCACCATGCCGGGACCGCCGCCGTACGGGTAATCATCCACCGTGCGGTGCTTGTCGTGCGTGAAGCTGCGCAGGTCCACCACGTTGTACACGACACTGCCCGCGGCCGCCGCCTTCGACGGGATGCTGATGCCGAGCGGCACCGTGAAGAACTCGGGAAAGATCGTGACGATGTTGACGCGCAGCGGCGCACGCGCCGTCAGGTCATCCGGCGTGACGGGGGACGACGACTCGTCGCGGCGCGCACCGTCTTCAGGCTGCCCGGCGCCTGACATCGTCAGGCGTCGTCGAGCGGATGCCCTTCCGCCAGCAGCAGCCCTTCCGGCAGCAGGCCTTCCGGCGGGTTCACCGTGATCACGCGCGCCACCTCGTCCACCGCCACGAGGATTTCGTCGCGCCATGGGATGAAATACGTCGTCCCCCCGGTCACCGGGCGCACGTCGAGCATCAGCCCCTGCGGCAGGTCGTACGTGTCCGCCACGGTGCCCAGCGCGCGGCCATCCTCGTGCATCACGCGCATGCCGAGCAGGTCGTGGAGATAGACCTCGTCCTCGGCGGGCGGCGGCAGTTCGTCCTTCGGCGCCAGCAGGAAGCGACCACGCCAGAGATCAGCCGCGGTGCGATCGGCGATACCGCGGATCGTGAGGCGGATGGAGTCCATGTGCTGCCGCACCGCCGTCACGTGCAGTTGCTGGCCATCGGGCGAGGGATCGCCAGTGGCGGTCCCGGCAAAAAACCGACGGCCCGATACGAAAACCGCATCGGGCGCGTCGGTGATCGGCTCCACGAGCAGTTCGCCCCGGATGCCATGTGCCTTGCGGACGCGCCCCACGATCATGAGCGCGGACGCCGGCGTGTCCATGCGATTACGCCTTGTCGCCTTCGGCGAGCGGCACGGCCGCGGCGGAAAGCTTCTTCGCCAGGCGGGATTCATGACGGGCCTTCAGCACGCCACCCTTGCGGAGCAGCGAACGGACGGTGTCCGACGGCTGCGCGCCGACGTCGAGCCAGTGGTTGGCACGGTCGATCTTGACCGTCACGGCACCCTCGGTGAGACGCGGCGAGTACGTGCCGATGATCTCGATGAACTTGCCATCGCGCGGGCTCTTGCTGTCGGCAACGACGATACGGTACACCGGGGCCTTCTTGCGGCCGACGCGGCGGAGACGGATACGAACCATTCGGGCATCCTCTGAGGGGACGTGAAGTCGCACGGCCGACCGCGAGGGTCGCCGTACACGGTGCGACGAGGAGCCAGAGCACTGACTCATCCTCCACCGGCCCGGGCTCCTCGCGCTGATCGACCATTCGACCGGCGCACCCGGGGGGTCCTGCTGATCCTGCCAGACTCGACCTGTTCGGATCGAGCTTCGAAAGCTATTGCGTCCCTGCCCGAAACGGGATGGGGGACTGGCTCAGAACCGCCCGAAGGGGTTCCTGCCGCCGCCAGCGGTCACCTTCTTCATCATCTTCTGCATGTCGCGGAACTGGTCCAGCAGCCGGTTCACTTCGGCCACGGTCCGCCCCGACCCCTTGGCGATCCGCAGGCGCCGCGAGCCGTTGATCAGTTCCGGCTTCTTCCGCTCGGCCATGGTCATCGAGAGCACGATCGCCTCCACGTGCTTCATCCGCTTCGGGTCCATCTTGGCCTGCTTGAGCGCCTTGGTGTTCACCCCGGGAATCATCTTCAGGATGCCTTCAAGCGGCCCGAGCTTCTCGATCTGCTTCATGGCGCCGAGGAAGTCGTTCAGATCCATCCCTTCGCGGCGGACCTTCTTCTCCAGCTTCTTCGCCTCGTCGGCGTCGAACGACTCCTGCGCCTTCTCCACCAGCGACAGCACGTCGCCCATCTGCAGGATGCGGCCGGCCATGCGGTCGGGATGAAACTCCTCGAGCGCATCCACCTTCTCGCCGACGCCGATGTACTTGATCGGCTTCTTCGTCGCGCCATACACCGACAGCGCGGCACCACCACGCGCGTCGCCGTCCATCTTCGTGAGGATGATGCCCGTGATGCCCAGCGCGTTGTTGAAGCCCTCGGCAATCTTCACGGCGTCCTGACCGGTCATGCCGTCGGCCACCAGCAGGATCTCGTCCGGGCGCGCCGCGTCCTTCACGCGCTTCAGCTCGTCCATCAGGTTTTCGTCGATCTGCAGGCGACCGGCGGTGTCGATGAAGACGATGCGATCCCGCTCGCGCCGCGCCACTTCGAGCCCGTCGCGCACGATCTGCACGACATCCTTCGTGTCGCGCCTGGCGAAGACCGGCACGTTGAGCTGCGTGCCCAGCGTCTCCAGCTGGTCGATGGCGGCGGGTCGATAGACGTCGGCCGCGATCATCCGCACCTGCCGCTGCTCCTTCTGCATGCGCAGCGCGAGCTTGGCCGTGGTGGTGGTCTTGCCGGAGCCCTGCAGACCGACCATCAGCACGACGGTGGGAGGCACGGTGCTCAGCTTCAGCCCCTCGCGCCGCTCACCGAGCATCGCGGTGAGTTCCTCGTGCACGATCTTGACGAGCTGCTGCTCGGGGCGAACGGTCTTGAGCGCCGTCAGGCCGACGGCCTTCTTCTCGACGCGCTCGAGGAATTCGCGGGTCAGCCCGAAGCTGACGTCCGCCTCCAGCAGCACGCGGCGCACTTCACGCAGGCCGTCCTTGATGTCCGCCTCGGTGAGCACACCCTTCCCGCGAAGCTTCGAGAAGGCGGCACCGATCTTTTCACTGAGCTCGTCAAACATAGACCGGCAAACTACGCAACCTGCGTCCGTTGAACCAGTTAGCGCTCCTCGGCGGCTCAAACGGCAACTGCAACGGCAGGACGCAGAACGGAACACCAGCTCCAAGCAAAAGGCAGAGTTCGCTGAACGAGACTGGGCGTGACGAGTACCGCGTTGCGACGTCATCGGGAGCGCGGCGCAAACGGGTGAAGTCCTTGCAACACCACACCTTATGGATCAGTTCGGTTGAGCTCGAGGGACCGCAGCCCGTCGGTTTTGCCGAGAATACCGACGCGACAGGTTCAGGGCGTCCGGCCGACACTGTGGTGGGATCCCTTCCGTGATTTCCGGCACCCGATGGGTGGCGGAATGCGGGAGGCTCCGTGATTCTTAGCGTCTGCCCAGAAAGGCGGATGAGACCGCGCTTACCCTTTGTCGGATACCGATGACTCACTCCCAACGCCGGGACGAGATCCTTCGCGCCGAGTTGCCGCCAACGCTGCCGTTGATGGCCCTGCGCTCGACGATGGTCTATCCGCTCGGGACGATCGCGGTCCAGATGGGCAGTCCGGAAAACCTCGCGCTGTTGCGCGCGTTCGATGAGCCCGGGGTGGTGGTGGCACTGGTGGTCGCGGGTGGCGAGCTCGAGGATGCACCCGACGCCGAGGAGTTCATCGGCAAGATCGGCGTTGCCGCGAGGGTGCACGAGCGCATCAACCTCCCCGGCGACACAGTCCAGATCACGCTGCAGGGACTGCGACGGATCACGATCCAGCGCATCGATCAGTCGTCGCCGTTCGTGGTCGCCGCCGTCGCGCCGGCGTGGGACGTGTTGCCGTCGGCGTACGAAGTCGAGGAGCTCGTCACGCGCATCGTCAGCGCCACCGAAACGCTCGCCAGCCTCGTGGATCGCATTCCGGGCGAAATCCCGGCGATCCTGCGCATGAACGTCTCGGACCCCGGTCGCTTCGCCGATCTCGCGGCCACGAACCTGAACTTCAAGATCGCCGACAAGGACGACGTGCTGCAGAAGCTCGACGTCGGTGACCGGCTCCGCTTCATCCTCGGCCGCCTGGAGCGCGAAGTCGCCCGCGCCCGCGTCATGGAAGACGTGAAGAAGACCACCGAGGTCAAGATCGAGCAGCACCAGCGCGAGTTCTTCCTCAAGCAGCAGCTGCGCGCCATCCAGACGGAACTCGGCGAGACCGATCCCGGCGAGCGTGAAAGCACGGAACTGCTCCGACGCATCGACGAAGCGCACCTCCCCGAAAAAGTCTCCATCGAAGCACGGCGCGAGTGTGAGCGGCTGCGCATGCTCTCGCCCGCGAGCAGCGAGTATCAGGTCCTGCGCACCTACCTCGACTGGGTGCTGTCACTGCCCTGGTCAAAGAAGTCCGGGGATCGCGACATCTCGCTCGACAAGGTGGGATCGGCGCTCGATACGCGGCACTATGGACTCGGCGAGGCGAAGGAACGCATCATCGAGTATCTCGCCGTGCGGAAGCTGCGTGGTGGTGATCCGGCCGGCCCGATTCTCTGCTTCGTGGGACCGCCAGGGACCGGCAAGACGTCACTGGGTGAAGCCATCGCCACGTCCATCGGGCGCGAGTTTCACCGCATCTCCGTGGGCGGCGTGCGCGATGAAGCCGAAGTGCGCGGACATCGTCGCACCTACGTGGCTGCCATGCCCGGCCTGCTGATTCAGGCGCTCCGACGCACGGGGGTCCGCGATCCGGTCGTGATGATCGACGAGATCGACAAGATGGGGACGGGTGGCGCCACCGGCGATCCGACGGCGGCCATGCTCGAGGTGCTCGACCCGTCGCAGAACCGCTCGTTCGTGGATCACTACCTGAACCAGCCGTTCGATCTCAGCTCGGTGCTGTTCATCTGCACGGCCAACAACCTCTACGACATTCCGGCCGCGCTGCGCGACCGTCTCGAGGTGATCCGCATCGCGGGATACACGTCCGAGGAGAAGGTGCAGATCGCGTGGCGCTACCTGATCCCGAAGCTCTGCGCCGAGCACGGACTCACCGAGGAGGATGCGGTGTTCACCGACGAGGCGCTGCAGTTCATCGCGGCGCGCTACAGCCGCGAGGCCGGGCTGCGCAACTTCGAGCGCCAGGTGGCCGCCGTGCTCCGCAAGCGTGCCCGGCGCAAGGCGGAAGGCGAGTTGGAGCCTTGGACCATCACGCCGCAGAAGGCGGAAGAACTGCTCGGCGTGCCGCAGTTTGCAGCGGAGGAAACCGAGCAGGAGCCGGAAGTGGGTGTGGTGACGGGCCTTGCCTGGACGCCGAACGGCGGTGAGCTGATGCTCATCGAGGCGCTCAAGATGCCGGGGACCGGTCGCCTCACGGTGACGGGCCAGCTCGGTGAAGTCATGCGCGAATCGGTGGATGCCGCGTTTTCGTACGTGCGTTCGCGCAGCCGGCTGCTGGAGATTCCGGAGGAGGAGTTCCGCGATACCGACCTGCACATTCATTTCCCTGCCGGCGCCATTCCGAAGGATGGACCGAGCGCCGGTCTTGCCGTGACGCTGGCCATCGCCAGCGTACTGAGTGGCCGTCGTGTGCGGCGCGACCTCGCCATGACGGGCGAGGTGACGCTGCGCGGCAAGGCGCTCGAGATCGGCGGGCTGAAGGAGAAGGTGCTGGCCGCGTACCGTGCGGGGCTGCGCGAGGTGATCGTGCCGCAGGGCAATGCCAAGGATCTCCGCGACATTCCTGCCGAGGTGCGCGAACGCATGACGTTCACCTTCGTGCAGACCATGGACGAGGTGCTCGACCGCGCCATGCTGCCGCTGGAGCCGTCGGTGCGCCTCACGCCGGAATCGGTGGACCGCATCGAGGATTCGCAGCAGGTCGTGCTGCCCTTCCCCGACCGCGTCAGCGTGGCGGCACGCAGCGGGCCGTAAGGACGCCGGGGTGCTTCGCAACACCCGCACGCGCCGCCTGACACACAGGCGGCGCGTCGTGCGTAGAATCCGGTAGCATGGAACCCCATCTCTGGCGCGAATTCGCGCTCAACGTCGTTCTGCACAGCCTGGCCGGTGGTCTCACCGACACGGTGGCCGTGTGGATGCTGTTCAACCCGCACAAGCCGTTTCTCGGTGTGCAGGGCGCCATTCCGAAGAACAAGGCGCGGCTGGCCGCCAGCATCGGCAAGGTGGTCGGCGAAAAGCTGCTGACGCCCGACGACATGCTGAAGGAACTCACGCATGGCGGCATCCGCGATGCGTTCAACGGCAAGGTGGCGGAGGTGGTGCAGTCGCTGCTCGAGACCGAGCGTGGCTCGCTGCGCAGTCTCGTACCGGAGTCGATGAGCGACGAGCTGGAAACGGCACTGCAGGCCGTGGCGGCCACCGTGGCCGGCAGCGTCGAAACCTGGGCGGAGAGCGAGGAGGCACGTCCGGCGGTGATCACGTTCGTGGCGCGTCTGCGCCTCGCGATCGGTGACCAGACCTTGTCGGACGTGCTGCCGCCTGACCGGCGGGCGGCACTGGTGGAACAGGGGCGTGCACTGGCACTCACGCTGTCGCACAGCGACACGGTCGCCTCGGCGGTGGCCGGGAGCGTGCGCGCGCAGGCGGAGTCGCTGCTCACACGCGACGAACCGTTGCTGAAAGCGATGCCCGCCGAGTTGAGCGCCATGCTCGACAAGGCCGTCGATGCCTACATCCCGGTGGCCGTGGACCGGCTGGGCACGTGGCTCGCGCAGGGCGAAAGTCGCGAGCGCGTGAAGCGCACGCTGCAGGGAGTGATGTCGAAGTTCGTCACCGAACTGCGCTTCCACGAACGGGTGCTGGCGCGTTTCCTGGTGACGGAGCGCGCCGTGGAAAAGGCGCTCGATGCACTGGGTGGCGAAGGGGTGGACGAACTCTCGGCGCTGCTGCGCGAACCCGCGATCCGCGACCAGGTCACGCGTGCGGTGCGCGATGGTGTGGAGTCACTGCTGAAGAAGCCGCTCAAGGACATCGTCGGCGCCGCCGATTCGGCTCGGGTGACGGCGCTCGCCGAGGGCCTGTCGAATGGTGCGCTGCGGCTGCTGCGCGCTGAATCGACGCAGAACTTCGTCGCGGGAAAAATCGAGTCGGCGTTCGAGGGCGTCGCACATCGAAGGCTCGACGACCTGCTGGCGGGTGTGAGTGACGAGACGATCGCCGGCTGGGTGCTGGAAGGGCTGCGCGGCGACGCCACGCAGCAGTTCGTGCGCGACACCGCGCAGCGTGTGGTGCAGAAGGCGCTCGATGCGCCGATTGGACGACCGGCGCGCTGGCTGCCGGCGCACGCCAACGAACGGCTGGCGGCCGTGCTGGCACCGGCGATCTGGGAGTGGATCGTCACGTCGCTGCCGGCGCTGGTGCAGCGGTTCGACGTGCCGGCGCTGATCGAGCGCAAGGTGAACGAGTTCAGCACCGAGCGCGTGGAAGAGATCGTGCGCGGCGTGACGCAGCGCGAGCTCAACCTCATCATCAAGTTCGGGTTCGTGCTTGGCGCCTTCATCGGCGTCGGCACGTTCTTCATCTCACAGGCGATCCGCGCACTGCCGTAGCGCGGCGGTGCATCTGCGGCCCATCGCGGTGCCCGCATGCACAGCGCGCGACGGCGGATGCGGTCGCGCGCTGTTGACCGTCCGCCGCCGCGGACTCAATCCATCGCGAATTCTCGGGCGAAGGCCACGTCGAACGAGAAGGTCTTCGCCTTGCTGCGCGTTTCCATCATGTCGGCCACGCGCAGCAGGCGCGCCGGCACCGCCATGATCTTCTCCTGTGCCTTGCGCCCGATGTCGTCGAGGCCCGTCACCGCACCGATCGCCCAGAACTTGATCAGCTCCTCGACGATCCGCAGATAGTCGCGTGGACCATAGATGCCGGCGCGGCGCACCACATCGGCCATGTCACGGAAGTGTGGCATCGCGACGCCCGGCATCTCGATCGACGGCATGATCTCGGCCGCCGAGACCATCGCGTTGTTCGGGTCGCGCTCCATGACGGCCTTGAAGATCGCGCGGTAGAACGTGTAGTGGCGCGCTTCCTCCTTGGCCACGTTCGACAGCACTTCGCCGATCAGCGGCTCGTTCACGCTGGCCAGCTTTCCGGTGTTGGCGTGGCTCACCTGCGTGGCGCGTTCCTGCAGCGACGTGTACACGAACACGCGATAGGGATCGCGATCCCATGCCGGTGCGAAACCGGCCTTGAGGTACTCGAACTGCATCCGCTCGAGCACCGGATTGTCGAGGATGCGGCTGTCGTGCATGTAGTCGTGCAGCACCGCGCCATGACGATCTTCCTCGGCGGTCCAGAGGTTGGTCCACTTGTGCCAGAACGACTCGTTGCCGAGGTACACCGCCAGCAGGCGGTGAAAGTGCGGGAGACCTTCCTCGGTCAGCAGGTTCAGGGCGAGGGCGACGCGCGCCGGCGTGGAGATGCCCTGGCTGCGCTCGCGGAGCTGCTGCACGTAGACGTCGGGGTCCGTGCCTGGCGCCGGCGCAAGCAACTCGCTGGGATACCAGAGCACACGCTTCGACTCGTGGGCGACCATGAGTTCATCGACGAGGGACTCGAGGTCCGCGAGGACTTCGACCTTCGCCAGGAGTTCGTTGGATGGAGCAGTCATACGGGGAAAGATGGAGGGATCGCCGGGACACCGGGACATCCGGTCTCCAGTGGCGGATCAGCACCGGTTTGGCCGGCGGCGCACCTGTGCTTTCAATGTCACCCGAAACCACTGGCGCGCCACCGCTTGACTACGGATGGCGTGACGATTCCGCTCGATTCCGCAGGCTCAGCGCGGCGTGATGGTCACAGCCGACGCCGGCAGTGCCGGCGAGGCTGCCGATGCGGGCAGATCCTCCACGATCACGATGTCCCGCGTGCCGGACTTGTCGGTCCGAACCGTGAGGCGACGCCCCTGCCCCAGCACCTCGCGACGACCGCTGGTGACCTGAACCGTGGTCGCATACCGCTTCGCGAACGCCGTGGCCGAGGTCTCCGCAAACTCTTCGGCGTCGAGTGGCGTGTCCCATGCGGACACCCAAATCAGTCCCTCGCCAGACCGCATGCCGAGCCAGGCCAGTCGGTCGCCGTCATGCCCGCGCGCTGCGGCAGCGGCACGCCCGACGTCACCGAGCAGCTCGGCCAGCGCCAGCCGCGTCTCGAACTCGCCGAAGCTGTTCTCGTACTCGATCGTCATGCCGGCGGGCGCGGTGATGCGCACGATCTCGGCGGGGTTGCCACGCGGCCCGTACTTCTCGCGGTGCAACACCTGCGACGTGCTGGTCGGCAGTTCGCTCAGCAATTGTGCGCTGGTGACCCCGTCGGCCATCGCCGTCCGTACGAACTCGGCGCCACCGAGATACGGAAAGAGCAGGCCTTCGGCAAGAAAACCCGGTGCCGCATTGAAGATCGGATTCGAGGCCCGCGCTTCGCGAATGCTCTCGCGGGCCCGGTCCCAGGCAATGGTCCGTGCCGCGTTGCCGATCATGATCACCGTGGCGTGGCCTTCGAGCACCGCCTGCGCCGCCTCCACACGATCGTCGTCACCCTGCGTGTTCTGGATCGAGTCGAGATTGACATACTGGTCCTGAAGCGCATGCGTGAGCTCGTGACGGATCACGGTCTCGCGCTCCACGCCGGCACGCCCCTCCACCACGTACAGCGTCTTGCTCTTCGGGTCGTAGAAGCCGACCACCTGTTCGGTGAGCAGGCTGGTGAGCAGACCGATCACATCCACGGTATCGGGCACCACGCCGAGCCGCTTCCAGATCTTGATCTTGGCGGTGAGATCGTCGCGGACCCTCGGCTTGGCGAACTGCTCCATGAGGAACGTGCGCACCTGCTGCGACGACTGCGACGCGACCTTGGGCGGCTGCTTGAACGTCAGGCCGGCCGCCTCTTCCACCTTCGGCAAAAGGGCTGCGACCTCACCCTGCAGGTCACCCGCCTTGGGCATCGGCTTGCGATCACACGCCGCGGCGGCCAGAACGACACTCGAGAGCAGGACGAATCGACGCACGGAAATGGGGTCGGGGACGACGGCGCAGCGACTACTGCGGTGGGACGCCGAGCAACGTACTACCCCACTCGATCAGGGACTGCCCCGCGAGCAGCATGCCGACGGCCGCCGGTGCCAGAAACACGCCGAACGGAACCAGCGGCGGCTCGAACTCGCGGCCCTCGCGCTTGGCCCGGATCCACGCGATAGGATACACGAGGAGCAGGAAGACGCCGGCACCGAGCCCCGCCGCCACGAACACCGTGATGATCGACCGGGTCGGTCCGATGGCCGCACCGACGACGGCCATCAGCGTCGCGTCACCGAAACCCATCGCCTCCTTCTTCAGCGCCACCTCGCCGAGCCAGCCGATGATCGCGATGAAGCCGGCACCGGCGCAGGCGCCGTAGAAGGCATCGACCGGGGCGACGAACCACTGTTCCGTGCCGCCGTTGAAGAAGGCCACGACGCTCGTCACCAGCACGAACAGAAACCCGAAGACGGTGAATCCGTCGGGAATCACGTAATGTTTGGCGTCGGTCAGCGTGATGCCCAGCATGATCGTGGCGAACGTCGCCAGACGCACGGAGTCGAGGCCGCCACCGCCCAGATGTGCCGCAGCGGCCCAGAGCAGCGCCACGCCGAGTTCCACCAGCGGGTACTCGATCGAGATCGGCAGGGCGCAGCCCGCGCACTTGCCGCGCAGCCGCAGCCAGCCCAGCACGGGGACGTTCTCGTGCCAGCGGATCTCGCGCTCACACTTGGGGCAGCGGCTGGCAGGCTTCACCACCGACAGGCCGGCAGGCCAGCGCGAGACGCAGACGTTCAGGAACGACCCGAAGCAGGCGCCGAGGAGCGCAAAGGCGATGAGGGCGAAGACGGGTGCGTCCACGGGTGGGGGTCAGCGCAGGGCGAACAGGAGAATGCCGGTGGCGACGGCCACGTTCAGTGACTCGACGGCCTCGGCAATCGGCAGCGCGACGGTCTGGGCGACCAGCGGCTGCGTGGCAGGAGAAAGGCCAGCCCCTTCGTTGCCCACGGCCAGAGCCCATTGGGATGGCACCACCACCTCCGGGATCGGGGTCCCGGCCGCGTCGGCGCCCCAGAGGGGAATCCCGCGCTCCCGAAGGAACGGGGCAAGCGCATCGGCGGTACTGGTGATCGTGGGGTGGACGAAGTGACTGCCCATCGCGCTACGGACGACCTTCGCGTTCCAAAGGTCAACAGTTCCCGGCAGCGCGATCGTGGCCGTGACGTCGAACGCCGCCGCGGTGCGCAGGATGGTGCCCACGTTGCCCGGGTCCTGCAGGGCGTCGAGGACGAGAAGGCGGAGCGGCGCGGATGGAAGGGCGTCGAGGGTCCAGACCGGGCTCACGGCCACCGCCAGCACCCCCTGCGGGGCCTCGGTACCGGCCGCGCTGTCGAATTCCTTCGGCGTGACCGGCAGTACGGTCAGTCCACGGGTGTGTGCGGTAGCCAGCAGCGCAGCCACTCGCGGCTGCGTCATCACGTCATCCGCGACGAGAACGCCGTCGATGGTCAGTGAACTGCGCAGCAATTCCTCGACGGTTCGCATCCCTTCGGCGACGAATCGTCCGCTTCGTTCTCTCGCCTTGCGACGCTGCAGGTCGCGGGCTACGGTCAGCAAACTCACGCACGACCTCTGTCACTCGGGACTGTCGGAATGCGCACCACACGAACCATCGCCATCGGTGTCACCCTGGCCTGTGCGGCCACGGCCTGCCTGCGCATCTCACCGCAGCAGGAAACGGAGATGGGCACCAACTATGCGCAGCAGATTAACGCGCAACTGCCCATCGTGCGCGACCCCGACGTCAACGCCTACGTCAACCGGCTGGGCGACTCCCTCGCGGTCCTGGTCGATGATCAGGGCCGGAACTGGCGCTTCTCGATCGTGGACAGCCCCGACATCAACGCCTTCGCCGTGCCCGGCGGCTACATCTACGTGAACAAGGGGCTGATCATGCGCGCCCAGAATCTGTCACAACTGGCCGGCGTGATCGGGCACGAGATCGCCCATGTCACGCAGCGACACAGCGTGGAACGGATGGAGAAAGGGAAGAAGGTCGGCATCGGCGCCGCACTCGCCTGCATCCTGCAGCCCGCCATCTGTCAGAATGGTGGTGGCGACCTGCTGAACCTCGGGGCCACCGCGATGATGGCGAAGTTCAGCCGCGGTGACGAGGAAGAGGCCGATCGTTACGGCGTGAAGTACGCGGTTCGCGCCGGCATCGATCCGCGGGGCATGCCGGAAATGTTCGAGATCATGCTCGCCGAGCGTGACAGGAAGAACGGCGGCAGCGGCAGCTTCCTCGCGTCACATCCGATGGAAGAGGATCGCATTGCGGCCACCCGTCGCGAGATCGCCGCGCTGCCCGCCGGATCGATGACCGGCCTCACACGCGACACGCCCGGCTTCCAGGCCTTCAAGGCGCGTCTCCGGTCGCTGCCGCAGACGCCCACGCCGGCGGGGGGCCGGTAACGATCTCCCGCAGCGCTACGGGAGCTTCGACACGAACGCCGTGATCAGCGACTGAAAGCGCGACGCGGCCTCCTTCGACTCGTGCAGGACCTCGGCGTGATTCAGCAGGTTGGCGGTGTAGCCCGCCGCCGCATTGGTGATCAGGCTCACGCCCACGCAGCGCATGCCGAGCGCGCGCGCCGTGATCACCTCGGGCACGGTGCTCATGCCGACGGCATCGGCACCCAGCTTCTCGAGCATGCGCACTTCGGCCGGCGTTTCATAGGTCGGGCCGAGCAGGCCGCAGTAGACGCCCACGTCGAGGCGCACCTGCATCGCGCGCGCCACGTCGTCCAGCAGCGCGCCGAGTACCCGGTCGTACGGCGCCGACATGTCGGGAAACCGCGGTGCACCCGGCTGTGACGGACCCGCGAGCGGATGCCGGTGCATCAGGTTGATGTGATCCTCGATCCGCATCAACGTCCCCGGCGTGAACGTGCGACGGATGCCGCCCGCCGCATTCGACACGATCAGCGTCCGGGCACCCAGCGCATGCACCACACGCACCGGAAACACGGCCACCGCTGCCGGGTGCGCTTCGTACAGGTGGAAACGCCCTGCCAGACAGATCACCGGCCTGCCACCGAGCTGTCCGATGATCAGCGCCCCCGCATGCCCCTCCACCGTGGCGGGGGGAAAGCCCGGCACGTCATGAAACGGGATGCGCACAGCGTCGGTGATCTGCTCTGCCAGCCCACCGAGCCCTGAACCGAGCACGATGGCGGCCACGGGCTCCGGCAACGCCCGGCCGGCCTGTTCGCGGATGACATCGGCGGCCGCCTTCGCCGCCGATGCCCCGTACGACAGTTGCAGGGCCATCTCGTCATCCGGCATCGCGTTCTCGCGCTCGCGATGGTGACTCATGCCAATGCTCCGGCCCGGATCCCATCGATCTCGACTTCCATGCGCGCCACCATCGCGAGTTTCTCGGCCTCGGGCAAGAAGCTGCTCCGGAAACCATCCAGCGCCATGCCGGCCAGTTCATCGAAGGTGCAATCGCAGTGCGTCGCCGCATGATGGTACTCGTCCACCAGCGTCGTCCCCGACATCAACCGGTTGTCGGTGTTGAGGCAGACGTTCATGCCACGTGCGAGGAACTGCCGCAACGGATGCGTTTCGTACCGCTCGGTGGCGCGCGTCTGCACATTGCTGGTGAGACAGAGCTCGAGGGCAATGCCACGCTCGTGGATCTCTTCCACCAGATCGGCATCTTCGAGCAGGCGTGTGGCGTGGCCGATGCGGTGGGCATGACAGTCGTGTACGGCTTGCCGGATGGAATCGGCACCATCGCCTTCGCCCGCATGACAGGTGCAGGCCATGCCGTGCTCCTTGCAGTATTCGAAGGCGGCCGCATGACGCGAGGCCGGGTTGCCAAGTTCGCCGCCGGCGAGGTCGAATCCGACCACCCCGCGATCACTGAACGCCACGGCGAGCCGCGCCAGTTGCAGTGACAGTGCCGGGTCATAGTGACGCAGGCTGCAGACGATCACGCGTGCGGTGACGTCAGCCTCACGCTGGGCCTTCGCAATGCCGCGCAACGGCGCCTCGATCGTCTGCTCCAGCGTCAGCCCCTGCAGCGTGTTGAGCGGCGGTGCAAAGCGCATCTCGAGGTACCGCACACCCTCGGCTGCCACGTCCATCGCCAGCTCGTATGCCATGCGCTCCAGTGCCTCCTCGGTCTGCATCACCGAGAGCGTGGTGTCGAACCGCATGAGGTAATCCTCGAGCGTGCGGGCGTCGTCCACGCGCATGAAGTCGCGCAGCGCATCGGCGTCGTCACAGGGCAAGGTCACGCGATACTCCCGCGCCAGCTCGATCATGGTTTCGGGTCGCACCGACCCGTCGAGATGACAGTGCAGCTCCGCCTTGGGCAGCCGCCGCAGCAGCGCCCGGTCGGTCGCGACCAGCGACGGGCTCACGTGGTGGCCTCGGCGTCACGCGTCCGGTTGGTCACCACGCGATAGATCACGCCGCCGTACACTGGCGTTTCTGGCGGCACCGGCAACCCGCGGCTGTCGGTGATCAGGCGCGTGCCGGCCTGCACCGCATCCGCCTCGACGGCGTCAGCCACCCGGACGGCTTCGATGGCGGTCGCAGCGGATGGCACGTCGTACCCGCGGGCATTCACGAACACACGAACGGAAGTCATGGTGATACGGGGAAAGTCATGGAGTCACGGCTTGGATCCGATCCACGGCAGGTGGGGCAACGCCCTGCGACCGGGCACGGATGTAGGCCACCAGCGCGTCGAGATCGACGATGTCGTTGGCCCTCGTTTCGAGCGCGACACCGGTCAGGCCCAGCCCGTCGCCACCGGTCACCATGAAGTCGTTCAGGGTCACGGTGTAGATACGAGTCGGGTCGATCGGCCTGCCAGCCACGCGAACGTCGGTCAGCCGGTCGTCGGCCGGCCGCGACGGGTCGTAGCGCAGCTGCACGCCGCTCACGTGCGCACGCGGCGCGTTGCCGGCAACGAGTCGCGCGAGATACCCACGCAGATCACTGCCACGAACGCGCAGCGTGTAGAGCGTGTTTCCGAACGGCTGGACCTCGTACAGTCGACCGAAATTCGCCTCACCGGCCAGCAGATTGGCGCGAATGCCGCCGTTGTTCATCACGGCGATGTCGCTCTTCGCCGCCTCGCGCATGGCATCGGCCACCAGATTGCCGAGTGCGTACTGGCTGCCATCGCGCTTCATGTCGGCCAGCACCCTGCCCACCGGACGGGCCATCAGCGGGGCCACGGCGTTCAGCGCCGCCGTCGCGATGCGCACGGCCTGCGCATCGGGGGTGATGCTGTCGGCGAGCACGTCGAGCACCTCGCTGCGCACCACGCGCGACGCCGCGATGTCGCCGGGCTTCCGTTCACTGGTGTCCCCGACGGCGATGTCCACCACATCGATCGCGCCGCCGCTGGATCGCGCCTGCACGATCGGCACGCCACGCAACCGCGTGTTGAGCAGACTGTGCGAGTGGCCGCTCACCACCACGTCCACCGGTTCGGTGAGCCGGTTGACCATGTCGAAGATCTCGCCGGTGCAGACACCCTCCGGCGTGCAGAACCCACCCACGTGTCCCGTCACGACGATCACGTTCGCCCCCTGCGCCCGCAACACCTTTGCGCGTGCGCTGACCACGGGCGCAGGATCGATGAAGCGCAGGTTGGTGACGTTGATCGCGCGTGTCGTCTTTGGCGTCTCGATGGTGCTGATGCCGATGATGCCCACGCGGTACGGACCACGTTGCACGATGACGTCCTGCCTGATCCATGGCGGCACGTTGCCCAGTGTGTCTCGCAGGTTGGCACTCAGGATCGGGTACGACGCCTGCCGGATCCGTGCACGCAGCGTGTCCTGCCCGTAGTCGAATTCATGGTTGCCCAGCGCCGCCGCGGTGATGCCGATCGAGTCGAAGAGCGTGACCACGGTGCGGCCGTAGGCGAGGTTCGAGGCTGGCGTGCCCTGGAACTCGTCGCCGCCATCGACGATCACGGAAAAACATGCGGGTGGAGCACACTCGGCCTGTGCGCGACGAATCGTTGCGGCAAGTGCACCCGCGCTGCCGAAGCGCACACCACGTGGCCCGACACGTGCCTCGAAGCCGCCGTGAAAATCATTGAGGCCGATCACACGGAAACGGGTGGACGGCACGGCCGCAGTCCCCGCCGCCTGGAACGACGCACGGGCCGCCACCCCTGCTGCCGCAGGCACGATGCGCCAGTTCGGCGTCGCCCAGTCCGCCGGTACCAGACGGCCCGCCTTCCGCACCGCGTCCACGATCATGTCGCGGATGTCGCCCTTCGACTCGTACACCAGCGGCGCACCGGCCAGCATGGCAAAACCGCCACCACCGGTCTGACGATAGTTGCTCAGGGCAATGGTGAACGAATCACCATCGGCAACGGCCTTGCCATTCACCGAGAGTGTCGTGATTCGCTGGCCCACGGGCTTCGACAGGTCCATTTCATACTGCGCACCCACGACCATGTCGAAGTTGTAGCCCGGCACGGTGGTGTTCACCAACGACCCGGTGCTGCCCGGCGACCAGGTCTTCCAGTAGCGCGCACTGTGCTCGAGGAAGGCGCGAAGCTGCGCGCCGCTGATGCGCACGGCCCGCAACGTGTTCTCGAACGGATAGAGCTTCGCGATCTCGGCCACGGTCACGGTGCCGCTGTCCAGACTCGCGTCGAGCGAGAAGGCAGGGCTGGCGGCGAGCTGTGCACCGGACACGCGACGCATCACTTCGCCGACCAGATCGGTGATCGGCATATCGGTGACGCGTGCGAGGTCCGCGCGCCACGCCACCGGCGAGACGCCGATCGACTCGGCCACGTACGCCACCGCGGCGCGATGCGCCGTTTCAGTCGCACGCAGGACCGCCGGCGACTCCGCATGTCCTGCGATCTTCACCGACTGCCCGCGAGAGGCGGTCACCGTCCACCGGCCACCGCGGCGAACCATGTCCAGCGTCGCAATGGCGACCGTGGCGGCGTAGTTGCGCGGCTGCATCAGTCGCACGCCATTGACCACGGTGTCGATCATCTCGCGGTGCGAGTGACCATACACCACGAGGTCGAGCCCCTCGACCTGGTGCGGGATCTGCGCCACGACGTTCTCGCCGGGGAGCCCGGTGCTCACCGTGTCGTAACTCGCCGCCCCGTCCAGCCCGGCATGCACCACGGCGATGACCACATCGGCGCCGGCGCGGCGTGCGCGGGCGGCAGCGTTCGTCAGCGCGGGGATGATGTCGGTGTAGCGGATCCGGCCCTTCACGTTGTCCCGGTCCCAGACCATCACGCCGGGCGTGGTGGCGCCGATGATACCCACGCGCAGGTCGCCACGCCGCACGATCGTGAACGCCGGCAGGGCATCGGCGGCCCGGGTGGCCACGGCATTGGCAGAGAGGAAGGGGAACCGGGCGGCGCGGAAGGCGCGCTGCATCACCGGCAAGCCGTAGTTGAACTCGTGATTGCCCACCGCCGCGGCATCGTAGCCCATCGCGTTCATCGCGGCGATCACCGGGTGCAAGTCGGCCGAGCGGGTGCGGGAGGCAACCGTGGTCAGCGGGTTGCCCTGCAGGAGGTCGCCTGCATCCACCAGCAGCACGTTACCGGGATGGGCCGTTCGCACCGAATCGACGATGGTCGCGGCAGCGGCCAGGCTCCGCACGGAGTCAGGGCGCGCATCGTAGTAGTCCCAGCCCCGGAGGCGGCCATGGACATCGGTGGTCGCCACCACGACCAGCGATCGTGTGGCCGGTGCTCCCTGCGCGCCGACCGAGCCGACCGCCATCAAACACCCCGCCAGCGTCACGACAGGCCAGCGGCGGAAAGCCATGAGTTTCATGGAGGGAACCTAGTGCCCCCGGCCCGGGCCCGGCAGCGGACCTCGCACGGCCCCGACCGGGTAGATTGGCCCGCGCGGGGACGCTGCCAGCCGAGAGCGCCGATACGGATTCGTGACCGGATCATCACGAAGATTCACACAGTCACGGTTCACTCTACGCTCGTGACGATGGAGGTCTGGTGGCGAACCGCCCGTTGATGATCGGCATTGCCGGTGGCACTGGCTCCGGCAAGAGTACCGTGGCCAGGCGTCTGGCCGCCGCGCTTGCCGATTCGTCGATGGCGTTCGTCGAGATGGACTCGTATTACCGGAACTTCACCGGCAAGACGATGCAGGAGCTGCACCGGATCAACTGGGATCATCCCGATGCCTTCGACATCGAGCTCTTCGTCGAGCACCTGGATGCGATGGCGGCGGGACAACCGGTGGAGAAGCCGGTGTACGACTACACGATGCACGCCCGCAGTGATGAGACGGTGCGGATCGCGCGGGTCGATGTGGTGGTGGTGGACGGCATCCTGCTGTTCACTGACGAACGGGTGCGGCAGCGGCTGGACGTGAAGGTGTTCGTGGACGCGGATGCCGACATCCGACTGGTGCGGCGCATCAAGCGCGACATGGCCTCGCGCGGACGACCGCTCGAGGAAATCCTGGAACAGTACGTGAATACCGTCCGGCCGATGCACCTGCAGTTCATCGAACCAAGCAAGCGCTGGGCGGACGTCATCGTCCCGCGCGGCGGTCACAATACGGTGGCGATTGAAATGATTCTGGCGAAGATCCGGCAGCGCGTTGCACTCAATGGCGCGCCACACATTCCGATGGTCAGCGACGAACGCCGGCAGAGCGTGACCGGGATGCACACCGCCATCGAGGGGATGCTCTGATGACCGCTCCCGCACCGCATGTTCAGGAACGCATCCTCGTCGTCGATGACGAGCCGGACATCGTCGCCCTGGTGGCCTACCATCTGGCGAAGACGAACTATCGTGTGTCCACGGCATCCAACGGCACCGACGCACTCTCCATCGCGCGCAGCGAGCGCCCCTCACTGCTGGTGCTCGACCTGATGCTCCCCGGCATGAGCGGCTTCGACGTGCTCGAGCACATCCGCGCCGAAGAGGGCACGCGGCACATCGCCGTGCTCATGCTCACGGCCCGCAAGGAGGAGCAGGATCGCATCCGCGGCCTCTCGCTCGGTGCCGATGACTACCTCACCAAGCCGTTCAGCCCACAGGAACTCGTGCTGCGCGTCGGCGCCATCCTGCGGCGCACCGCCGGCACGGTCGAGGCACCATCCGACGTGCTGCAGATCGGCCCGATCCGCATCGATCGCGCGGCCCATCGCGTGGCCATCGCGTCGGGGGACGTGGAACTCACCCCCACCGAGTACAAGCTGCTGATCACGCTCGCCGAGCGCAGCGGCCGGGTGCAAGCCCGCGGCCATCTGCTCGAAACGGTGTGGGAAGCCGCACCCGACATCCAGACGCGTACCGTGGACATGCACATCCAGCGGCTCCGCACGAAGCTCGGCGATGCCGGTGACCTGATCGAGACGGTACGCGGGTTTGGTTACCGCATGCGGAAGGGCGCCGCCGGCTGACCGGCACGGCGCGTCACCCCCGCACGTAAGTTCCGGCTGTGCGGCTCACGACCCGACTTCTGCTCGGCCTCGTCCTCGGCGTGTCACTGCTGCTGGCGGCCGTGATCGCTGTGCTCGACCGCCGCCTGTACGCGCGCATCGGCGAGCAGCAGGTGTTGCAGCTCCAGAGCGAAGCCCGCCTCCTCGCGGCGCAATGGACCGATCTCACCACGGCTGACGAAGTCGCCGACGCCGCAGGCCGTGCCACGGGACATCGCGTCACGCTGATCAGCGCCGATGGCGTGGTCCTCGGCGATTCGGAGTTCGATACCCCACGGCTCGGTGCGCTCGAGAACCATCGCACGCGGCCGGAGGTCAGTCAGGCATTGCGCGTCGGCACCGGGCAGTCGCGTCGCGTCTCGGCCTCCGCCGGCGATGAGGAGCTGTACGTGGCGGTGCGCATGCCGCTGGGCATTTCGCGTGTCTCGGTGCGCACACGGGATGTCGAGGAACTCTTCGCCCGGTCACGGCTCGACATCCTGCTCGTCGGTGTCGGTGCGATCATGGCGGTGGCGGTCTTCGGCTTCTTCTTCTCGCGCTCGATCTCGCGGCCGATCATCGCGCTGCGCGACGTGACGCAATCGCTGGCAGCGGGTGATCTGTCGCAGCGTCCCTCCCTGTCGGCGCCGGGGGAAGTCGGTGATCTCGCCCGTGCCGTCCACCGCCTCGCCGAACAGCTGGGTGCGCGTCTCGCCACGCTGGAGGCGGAGGAATCGCTCCTCACGGAGTTGTTCGACTCGCTTACCGAAGGGGCGATCGCCGTCGATTCGAGTCGGCAGGTGATGCGCATCAACGACGTCGGTCGCGTGCTGGCCAGTGTCGACGGTGAGGTTCCCTTCCCCGTGGACCGGCTCCCCGATGATGCCGAGCTGCGCGATGCGCTGCAGCGGGCGCTGTCCGGCCAGATCGTCGAACCGCGCGAAGTCCTGCTCAATCAGCGCTCGGTGTCGCTGGTAGCGCGACCGCTGACCGATGGCGGTGCGGTGCTGGCGATGTATGACCTGACGCCGATCCGTCGTCTGGAGCAGGTGCGCCGCGACTTCGTGGCCAACGTCAGCCATGAACTGCGTACGCCGCTGACGATCGTGGGCGGATACGCCGAGACGCTGGTGGACGATGCCGACGTCCCCGTGGCGAGCCGTCAGGCGTTCCTGCAGACGATCCTCTCTAACACCCGGCGCATGCAGCGGATCGTGGATGACCTGCTGGACCTCAGCCGTATCGAGTCGGGGGGCTGGCGTCCCAACCCCACGTGGTGCCGTGTGCCGGATGTCGTGGGTGACGTGATGCAGGCCGTCAGGCCGGCGGCCAGCGCGAAGGAGCTGGCGGTGCGCGCCGACATCGCCCCGGAGGCGGAGCGCCTCTTTGCCGACCCCACCGCACTCAGGCAGGTGCTGGGCAACCTGGTGGAGAACGCAGTGCGTCACACCGCGGAGGGTAGTGTCCGGGTGGTGGCACGTCGGGAGGGCGACCGCTTGACGCTGGCGGTGACCGATACCGGCATCGGGATTCCGGCGGAACACCTGCAGCGTGTCTTCGAGCGGTTCTATCGCGTGGACCCGGCCCGTTCACGCGAACAGGGCGGCACGGGGCTGGGGCTGGCCATCGTTCGCCACCTCGTGGAATCACACAACGGCACGGTCACGGCCGAGAGCACCCTCGGTGTCGGGACGACGATCACGACCACCTGGCCGGTGCCTGTCACGACTGCGTAACGGCCATTCCGGCTCGCACGCAGTTACGCGCGTTACACGTCCGTTGCACGAATGCAGGGTGGCTGTCACAGAAGGAAGTGATCGTAACGGGGCATGCGCGAGCATGCGGATGGGCGTGGTCCCTGGCCCATCGTTTCCCCGAATCGATTCGCGAATCTCTATGTCGCTCACTTTCGTTCGCCGGCTGGTGTTGTTGTGCGTCGCGCTGGTTGGCATGTCGCAGCAGTCGTCGGCACAGGCGCCGACTGGCGCGCGCGGCCGGGTCACCGGTCGTGTGCTCGATCCGCAGGGCGCTGGCATGTCGGACGTCGGCATCCAGCTCGTTGGTACCACGGCCGGCGCACTCTCTGGCGTGGATGGTCGCTTCACGATCGCGAACGTGCCTGCGGGCACAGTGACGCTGCTCGCACGCCGCATCGGCTTCGCCTCGAAGACCGTGACCGGCATCGTGGTGCGCGCCGGCGAAACGACGGAGCAGAACATCGCGATGGCGCCGGCGACGATGCAGCTCGCGGCGGTGACCACCACGGCCACGCAAGAGCGTGGCTCGGTGAGTTCGGCGCTCGATCGTCAGCGCACCGCCGCGGCCATGATCAATTCCGTCACCAGCGAACAGATCGCCAAGAGTCCGGACGCTGACGCAGCGGCCGCCGTCGGACGTGTCAGCGGCGTGAGCGTGCAGGATGGCAAGTACGTGTTCGTGCGCGGCCTCGGCGATCGCTACACAACGGCGTCGCTCAACGGGGCTCGCCTGCCCAGCCCGGAGCCTGAGCGCAAGGTGGTGCCGCTCGATCTCTTCCCGGCGGGGCTGATCCAGAGCGTGACGACATCGAAGACGTTCACGCCTGACCAGCCTGGCGACTTCGCCGGCGCGGCGGTGAACATCCAGACCCGTGAGTTCCCGGCGAGGCGCACTGTCGTGTTCTCGACGTCCAGTGGCTATAACCCGACCGTGACGGGCAAGAACACCATCACCGCCGGCACGAACGGCCGCGACTATTTTGCGCTCGGGTCGACACGTCGGGAGTTGCCGGCGCTGATCGCCGCGCAGGGCAACTTCAGTTCAGCGCCGGGGCAGGGGCTGACGAACAGTTTGATCAGCACCTTCCGCAACCGCTGGAGTGCGCTGCCGTCGACCGGTGCGCCGAACGGCGGCTTTGGCCTGTCGGTGGGCGGCAGCGACCCGGTGCTCGGCCAGCGGATCGGCTATCTGGTGAGCGGCAACTACGGCGTGCAGCAGAACATCAAGAACCGTCAGGTGCGCGCCTATGCGCTGGCCCGCAACGGTACCGAGGAGGTCGATCGTTTCGAAGGCACCTCCGCCGGCACCGGTGTGCTGTGGGGCGGACTGGCCAACTTCAGTACCTTCCTCGGGCGCAACACGAAGGTGTCGTTCAACAACACCTACAACCGCACCAGCGACAACGATGCGCGCGTGGAATCGGGCGAGAGCGAGAATCTCGGATCGCGCCTGAACATCACGCGCCTGCAGTACGTGGAACGCATGATCCGCAGCTCGCAACTGGCCACGGAGCACTCGCTGTTCAATGGCGCGCACAAGTTCGACTGGGCCCTGACGGCGTCCGGCGTGACGCGCAGTGAGCCCGACCGCTCTGAATTCGTCTATACGCAGGACGGTGACGCCACGCCGGAATGGCTGGCCATCGGCACCGAAGGTGCCGTGCGCACCTTCGGCGATCTGGCTGAAAACAGCTACGAAGGGTCGGCGAACTACAGCATGTCATTCTTCGATCCGTCGCGTGCGCTGCAGGTCAAGTTCGGTGGATTGTACCGCCGCACCGATCGCAATGCGGCGAACAACGTGTACAGCGTGCAGGGCTTCGGCTTGTCCAACGCCGAGCGGCAGCTGTCGCCGGAGAGCATCTTCGACGGCCGTTTCACGCGACCTGGTTTCGACGACCTGCGCATCGTGCCGCTGTCGCAGGGTGGCAGCTACACGGCTGCCGACCGTCTCGCGGCCGGCTACCTGATGTTCAATTGGCAGGTGCGTCCAAGCATCAACGTCGTGACCGGCGCACGATTCGAGAGCTCCGACGTGACCGTCGTGGCCACCCCGACCAGCGGCGCCACGGTGACCACCAACCCCTCGTTCAACGACGTCCTGCCATCACTGTCGGTGACGTACAAGGCGAGCGACAACCAGAACGTCCGGGTCAGCGTGTCACAGACACTCGCGCGCCCCGAGTACCGCGAGCTGGCGCCACTGCAGTTTCGTGACGTGCTGGGTGGCGACAACTTCCTTGGCAATGCCAACCTGGTCCGCTCGTTGATCAAGAACGCTGACATCCGCTGGGAGTGGTTCCCCACGCGCACCGAGGTGTTCAGCGTGTCGCTGTTCGGCAAGCAGTTCGAGAATCCGATCGAGCGGATCTATCTCGGCACCTCCGGCACGCGTATCGTGTCGTACCAGAACGCTCTGCGCGCGAACAATGTCGGCGTCGAGCTCGAGGCGCGGACGGGCCTCGGCACGCTGGCACCGAAGCTGGAGAACGTGAGCCTCTTCACGAATGCCACGTTCATGCAGAGCGACATCACCATCCGGCAGGGGAACGCCAGCGTCACGAGCGCCAACCGCGCGATGGTGGGCCAGGCACCGTACATGGTGAACGCCGGTGTGACCTGGAGCAACACCAGCGGTGCGCTCAGCGGCACGCTGCTGTACAACACCGTCGGACCGCGCATCATCGATGCGGGCGTGGTACCACTCCCGGACACCAAGGAACTGCCCCGCCAGGTGGTGGACTTCTCGCTGCGCTTCCCGATCCTGCGCGGCTTCGCCGGACGCTTCGACGCCCGCAACCTGCTCGACGCCCAGTATCGCATCGAACAGGGCCCGGTCACGCGCGAATCGTACTTCGTCGGCCGGACCTTCTCGGTCGGACTGAACTGGCAGCCGTAGGCCTGAGCGCGGTTGGTCGTTCGACGCGCCCGTGTGCTTGCACACGGGCGCGTTCACGTTCCGGTGAGCCCGTCACGCTGTGACCTGACCGTGACCGCGATGTTGACGAGCCATGACACCATCACGGGACATTGATGGGTGCTCATGTGCTGGGCAGCTTGTCGTCAAATTTATCCTACCTTCTCGGACGAGAGACTCATGATGTTCAATTGGCGTTCCATGACTGGAGCCGCGCTTGTTGCGACGACGCTCGTCATGTCGGCATGCAGCAGCGATGGCAGCACCGGACCGACGGATCTGCCGCCCACGAACGCAGCCGTGACCGCGCAGTCGGCAACGTCGGTCACGGTGACATGGGCGGAAGTCGCTGGTGCCACGAACTACATCGTGCAGCGTGCCCCTGGCGCGAGCGGTGGCACGTTCACCACGATTTCGCCGGCGACACTCACGGCGGTAACCTTGCTTGACGGCGGTCTCGAGCCGAATGCGGCGTATCGGTATCGGGTGCAGGCCATCCGGCCGTCCGGCCCGTCGCAGTTCAGCACCGAAGTCTCGGTCACCACGCGACCGGCCGGTACGGTCGCCGGGCTTTTGAACACGAACATCACGGCCAACCGCACGCTGTTCGCCGACACGGTGTACACCCTGCAGGGCTTCATTCAGGTGTCCAACCGCGCCACGCTGACGATTCAGCCTGGCACGCGAATCCTGGGAGACTTCGCCACGGAAGGCTCGTCGCTGTTCATCACTCGCGGCGCCCGCATCGACGCGCAGGGCACGGCATCGAACCCGATCGTCTTCACGTCGTCGCGGGCCGTCGGGCAGCGCCAGCCGGGTGATTGGGGCGGGATCATCATCATCGGCAACGGCATCATCAACAAGACTGGCACCATTACGATCGAAGGCACGGGGAACTCGGCGGCGAACGTGGCGCAGACCTACAGCGGCGGCGACAACAACGCCGACAACAGTGGCATCCTGCGCTACGTGCGTGTCGAGTTCGCCGGTTACGCAACAGCGCCGAACCAGGAGCTGAACACGTTCACGTTCGCTGCGGTCGGCAGCGGCACGCGTCTCGAGTTCCTGCAGGCCTCGGCCGGACTCGACGACCACTTCGAGTTTTTCGGTGGCGCCGTGGATGGAAAGAACTGGGTCAGCTACGACGCCGGCGACGACCACTTCGACATGTCCGAAGGGTATGTCGGTCGCCTGCAGTTCCTGATCGGTTACCAGAGTCGCATCATCCCGCCGCGCGCCGGTGCCGTGGGCCTGCCGTCCAACGACCCGCAGGGCATCGAGAATGACGGCTGCGACGGCGCCGGCTGCACCGGTGGACAGAACGCCACCCCGCTGACGATCCCGGTCGTTGCCAACTTCACGCTCGTCGGTGTGGGAACGGCCAACAACGTGACGCTGCCGGCCAACGGTGGTCGGGGCATGATGCTCCGTCGTGGTACCGGTGGTCACTACGTGAACGGTGTCGTCGCCAGCTGGCCGCGCGCGGCCATCTCGTTCCGCGACACCACCACCTTCATCCGCCAGACCGAAGGCAACTTCGAGATCAAGAACATTCTGATGGCCAGCAATGGCAGCGTGTTCGATCCGCAGCTCTTCACCGCCGGTGTCATCAGCTCGACGCGGCAGTACACGGCCGACACCACGGCCAATGCACTCTTCACCACCGCGACCGCCACGGCGTCGCTGTTCACGAGTTTCCCGGTAGGCCTGCCGGCGAACAACGCGACGTTCGACTGGGCACCGCCGGCCGGCACCGCTGCCGCCACGGGTGGCCTGGCGACCTTCACTGGCTCGCTCCTGACCCGCGCGGGCACGGCGGTCACCGGGACGGCCTACCGCGGCGCGGCCGATCCCGCCGGTGCGAAGTGGTGGCAGGGCTGGACCTCGTATCTCGTGAACTGATCATCGATCGCATGTCAGCGGGTCGGGCGGGCCCCACGGGGCGGGCGCACCGCGGGGAAATTTTTTGCCAAAAATTTTTG